>NZ_JBSFGE010000013.1:0-264709 GCF_053596435.1 Streptomyces sp. NPDC001700 | reverse complement strand
CGCGCATCACCACCCAGCTGCTGGCCGCCTTCGCCACGGGCGCGGTCGCCCCGCGCCGGACCTGGTGTCCGGCGGCCGCCTCGCGCGTCGTCTTCGTAAGTTCGTAAGTCCGTAAGCGGGAACAGCTCAGCTCGCGGCGCACCGCGGCAGGTCCGCGGTGTCTCCCGAGCGGATCTTCTTGAGGGCCTTCAGCGCGTCGTCGATGGTGTGCACCTTCACCAGCCGCAGGCCGTCCGGCACGTCCCGGGCCGCCGTCGCGCAGTTCTCCTTGGGCGTGAGGAAGAAGCGGGCCCCGGCCTCGCGGGCGCCGATCGTCTTCATCTCGATCCCGCCGATCGGGCCCACGACGCCCTTGTCGTCGATGGTGCCGGTGCCCGCGATGAACTTCCCGCCGGTCAGGTCGCCCTCCTTGGACACCCGGTCCACGATGCCGAGGGCGAACATCAGCCCGGCGCTCGGCCCGCCCACATCGGCCAGCTTGATGTCGATCTTGAACGGGAAGGTGTAGTCGATCCCGGCCTGGATGCCGACGATGGCCCGGCCGCCCGTGGCCTTCTTGGTCGTGATCGAGATCAGCTTCTGCCCGGTCGGCTTCTTGCCGCTCTTCTCCGCCGCCGCGGCCTCCTTGGCCGGGACGATCGAGAAGGACACCCGCTCGCCGGGCTTGTGCTTGGTGACCAGCTTGGCGACGTCGCCGGGCTCGCGCACCTCGGTGCCGTCCACCGACTTGATCACATCGCCCGCGTGCAGCTTGCCCTGGGACGGGCTGCCCTTCACGACGGCGCCCACGATCACCTGGGAGGTGACCTTCCGGTTCAGCGCCCGGAGCGCCGCGACCTTGGCGCTCTCCTGAGATTGGCTGAATTCCTCGGCGTTCTGCTGATTCACCTCGTCCGGAGTCTTGTCGTCCGGGTAGAGGGTGTCGTGCGGCACCACCACATTGTCGTGGGAGAGCCAGCCGTAAACGGCCTCCACGAGGTTCATCCGGTACTCGGATCCGGTGACCCGGACCGTCGTCATATTGAGGTGGCCCCCGGCGGTCTCACAGCCTTTGTGGTCCGAGATCTGCAGCACGCACTCGCCGTTGTGTTCGCCCAGCGTGTTGTAGGTCGGCCCCGGCGACATCTCCGCGTACGGCACCGGAATCAGCACACCGGCGCACAGCAGCGCGATCAGCATCAGGAGGGAGGCGAGCATCGTCGCGGTGCGGCGTGGCATGGAACGACAGTACGGGACGGGTCCGTCAGTCCACTCCCGGGGCCGTCCGTACGAGGGGCCGGACGTCAGGCGGCCGCGTCCGTTTTGGAAGGCCCGCGTTCCATGGCCTCACGGAACCGCGCATATCCGGCCAGTTCCTCGACGTCCCCGACGTTCTTGCGGTTGTTGCGCGCGGCCCAACCGGCATAGAGCGTCGCGGCTATCGCCGCGAGAACGGGAATGAGCAACCAGAGAAGCGCTCCCATAGCGGCCTCCCGACCCCTTTTAAGCACCGCGACTGACAGATGAGCAGATTAACCCTCTGCGAGGTCAACGCTCGCGGCAGGGTGGGAGTTACGCAAGTGGAGTACACCATTCCGAGTGGACTCCATGGCGTAACCGTTATCCCGCCCCACCGGACGCTGTCCGTATCGCGTGCCCTCTAGATCCCCACCCATTCCTCGGAACCGTCGGCGAATGTCTGGTGCTTCCAGATCGGGACCTCGCTCTTCAGGTCGTCGATCAGGCGGCGGCAGGCGGCGAAGGCCTCCGCGCGGTGCGGGCACGAGACCGCCACGACGACGGCCAGATCGCCCACCACCAGATCGCCGACCCGGTGGACGGCGGCCAGCGCGCGCACCGGGAAGTCGGCCGCGACCTTCTCGGCCACCCGCCGCAGCTCGGCCTCGGCGCTCGGATGGGCGGAGTAGCCGAGGGCGCCCACGTCCGCGCCCCCGTCGTGATTACGGACGGTGCCCACGAAGAGCGCCGTACCGCCCGCCGCGGCGTCGCCGACCGCCCCGAACACCTCGTCCACCGACAGCGGGGTCTCGCGGACCGCGAGCAGCCGGATGGGGTCGGCTGCCGCGCCCTCACCGGGGTGATCGTACGTATGTGCCATGTCGTCCATCGTGCCGTATCCCCTGGGCATCCCTCAGCCGCGGCGGCTAGCCACGGCGGCGCGCCTTGCGGGCGCGGCGCACGATCGCGGCGGTGCCCACCAGGGCGACGGTCGCGCCCGCGGCGCCCAGCGTGGTGGCGTCCTTGCGGCCCAGCCGCCGCCCGGCGACCGTATGCCGCCCGGAGACCTCGTCCAGCAGCTCGGCCAGCACCTCCTCATTGGTCCACTGGGGCCGCCAGCCCGCCGCGTGCAGTCGGCTGCCGCTGACCGCCCAGGGGTGCATCGTGTACGCGAGGTCCCCGGCCGGGGACGGCGTCAGGCCCAGCCGGTGCAGCCGGGAGGCGGCGCCGAGGGCGACCGCAGACGGCAGCTCCATGCGCCGGATTCCGGACAGCTCCTCCACCTCGTCCTGCTCCAGCCAGCCGTCACAGCCGACCGCCAGCTCCCCCTCGACCTTCTCCAGCGCGGCGTACTCCAGCGCGCTGACCAGGTCTTCCATATGGCAGAACTGCCAGGTGGGACGGGATCCGGCGACCACCAGCAGCCGGGGCGACTCGAAGTAGCGGGTGAGCGCGGTGTCCGTGCCGCCGACCAGGACGGCGGGACGCACGATGGTCACATTCAGCCCCGGGTGCGCCCGGGGCGCGCGCTCCCCCAGCCGCTCGATCTCCAGCAGGTCGCCGACGCCGGTGGCCTCGGCGGTGGCCCGCAGCTCCGCGTCCTCGGCGAGCGGGACGTCATTGTCGGGGAGCGCGCCGTAGACCATCGCGGAGGTGCACAGCACCACCCGGTGCACTCCGGCGGCGGCGGCCGCGGTCAGCACGGTCTGGGTGCCGCGCACGTTGTAGGCGGTGCGCGCGGCGGGGTCGGTCTCCAGGTCCAGGTCGACGGCGAGATGCACGACGACGTCGGCGCCGCGCAGCTTCTCGGCGATGGCCGGATCGCGCACGTCCAGCACATGCCACTGCGCCTCGGTCACCTCGCCGCGCCGCTCGTCGAGGGCCAGCACCTGTTTGATCTCTTCGGACTCCGCGAGCCGCTGCGTGAGCAGGGCGCCGGGGCCCGAGGCGGCACCGGTGACCGCCACGACGGGTCGTCGTGCGGTACGGGCCGTATCGTTTCGCGCAGCGCGAACTTCTCGGTCTGGGGAACTCACCGGGCGTCTCCAGCGGTTGTCTTCAGTACGCAGCGCGTGCACACGTACGTACCAGGTAACGCCCATCCTGCCGCAGCGCGGCGATCAGCGAAGCACTGAGCCCGTAAACCGGCGAGGTGTCTAGGCTGGGTGGTGATGTCGGGCATCCGCCGCCGGTTAGTGGCCGGTGGCCCAACGAGCCGAGGAACCCCGTGAGTGACACCCCATTCGGATTCGGCCTTCCGCCGGAGGAGCCGGAGGACGGCGACGACGGTAAGAAGAAGGGCGGCCAGGGCGATGAGCAGGGCCCCGCGAATCCCTTCGGGTTCGGCGGGGTGGGCGGCCCGGCGGGCGCGGGCGGCGCGGACAATCCGTTCGCCGCGATGTTCGGTTCGCTGAACCCGAACGACCTGGGCGCCGCCTTCCAGCAGCTCGGGCAGATGCTCTCGTACGAGGGCGGCCCGGTGAACTGGGAGATGGCCAAGGACATCGCGCGGCAGACCGTCGCGCGCGGCACCGCCGACGGCACCAAGGACGAGAGCGTCGGCCCCGCCGACCGCGCCGCGGTCCAGGAGGCCGTCCGCCTGGCGGACCTGTGGCTGGACGGGGTCACCTCGCTGCCCTCGGGCTCGGGCACCGCCGTGGCGTGGAGCCGCGCCGAGTGGGTCGAGGCGACGCTGCCGGTGTGGAAGGACCTGGTCGACCCGGTCGCCGAGCGGGTCGGCGCCGCCATGGGCGACGTCCTGCCCGAGGAGATGCAGGCCATGGCGGGCCCGCTGCTCGGGATGATGCGTTCGATGGGTGGCGCCATGTTCGGCACCCAGATCGGGCAGGCGCTGGGCGTGCTGGCCGGTGAGGTGGTCGGCTCGACCGACATCGGGCTCCCGCTGGGCCCGGCGGGCAAGGCCGCGCTGCTGCCGGTCAACATCGCGGCGCTCGGCTCCGGCCTCGGCGTCCCCAAGGACGAGGTGCGGCTGTATCTGGCCCTGCGGGAGGCCGCCCACCAGCGGCTGTTCTCGCATGTGCCGTGGCTGCGCTCGCATCTGTTCGGTGCCGTCGAGGGGTACGCCCGGGGCATCAAGGTGGACACGGCGAAGCTGGAGGACGCGGTCGGCCAGCTCGACCCGACCCACCCCGAGCAGCTGCAGGAAGCGCTGCAGCAGGGCATGTTCCAGCCGGAGGACACCCCGGAGCAGAAGGCCGCGCTGGCCCGTCTCGAGACGGCCCTCGCGCTGGTCGAGGGCTGGGTGGACGCCGTGGTGCACGCCGCCGCCAAGCCCCATCTGCCGTCCGCGGACGCCCTGCGCGAGACGCTGCGGCGCCGCCGGGCGAGCGGCGGACCCGCCGAGCAGACCTTCGCCACCCTGATCGGCCTGGAGCTGCGTCCGCGCCGGCTGCGGGACGCCTCGCGGCTGTGGGCGTCGCTCACCGACGCGCGCGGCGTGGACGGGCGCGACGGGCTGTGGGAGCACCCGGACATGCTGCCGACGGCCGAAGACCTCGACGACCCGGACGGCTTCGTCCACCGCGAACAGCTGGACTTCTCCGAGCTGGACAAGATGCTCGGCGAGGCGGCGGGCGACCAGGACCGTACGAAGGGCTCGGACGACCGCTCCGAGGGCCGTTCCGAGAACCGCTCCGAGAACCGTTCTGACGACGGTGGCGGTAAGGACGAGCGGGGCGACGGCGAGAAGTGAGCCTCCATAAGGAAGCGGCGCGGGTCCTTGAGCAGTGGCCCGCGCCCGACGCCGACCAGGAGCGGCTGCGGCGGGCGTACGGCGACCATCTGGCCGCGTACCCCGACGGCATGTGGAAGGCGTGCGGCGACGGGCATCTCACGGCGAGCGCGCTGGTGATCGACCCGCCCCGGGAGCGCGTCCTGCTCACGCTCCACCGCAAGCTGCGGATGTGGCTCCAGATGGGCGGCCACTGCGAGCCGGGGGACGCCACCCTGGCGGACGCGGCGCTGCGGGAGGCCACCGAGGAGTCGGGCATCGCGGGGCTGACCCTGCTGCCGGGCGGGCCGGTGCGGCTCGACCGGCATCACACCCCGTGCGCCTGGCATCTGGACGTGCAGTACGCGGCGGTGGCCCCGCCGGACGCGGTGGCGGCGATCAGCGACGAGTCGCTGGACCTCCGCTGGTTCGGGTACGACGAGGTGGCGGACGTGGCCGACGCGTCGGTGCGCCACCTGGTGGCCCGTACCCGCGCGCTGGTCTGAGGAGCGCGCGGGCACGGACCGGGTGGCGTCGTCGGTGACCGCCTGACGGCCGTCAGTTGCTGAAGATGTTGCCCTGGTTCTGCCCGCGGGCCCCCTGCTGGCCCATGCCGAATTGGGCGGCCGCGCCGCCGCCGATCGTCGCGTTCTGCGGCGGCAGCAGCTCGCTGGGCTGGACGAGGGCGTAGCCCTGGCCGAGGAAGCTCAGCTCCCAGCCCTCCCCGGTGCTGCCGCGGCGGCGCCACACCCCCGAGGAATGCGTCTGCGCCTGCATCTGGACGCGCAGCGAGCTGGACCACGCGACGATCGCGTCCGCGTCGGCGTTGACGTACTTGTCCGGGGTCACCTGGAGCATCAGCGGCTTGCCCGAGGTCATGAGCGCGACCTTGCCCCGGCCGGAGATGTTGAGGTTGTACTTGCCGGAGCCGGTGATGCCGAACTGGCTGTCCACCGCGATCGACTCGTAGTGCAGCGTCGAGTCGAGCGCCAGGACGTACGCGCTGTCGACCGTGAGGCCGTCGTGGTCCACGTCCACCACATGGACGTGCTGGGCGAGGTTGGCGAGGTAGACCGTGCCCTGACCCGAGCAGCGCATCAGGTCCAGGCCCTCGCCGGTGCGGGCGCGGGCACGCTGCTGCCCGGGGGTCTGGTACTCGCCGTCGAACTCGATCAGCCCCTGGTAGGCGACCATGCTGCCCTTACGGGCGAGCACGTCCTCATGGCCGGTGAGCGCGACCCGCAGCATCTTGCGGTTCTGCAGCGCGTAACGTTCCTCGGTCTGGGCCTCGGTGAAAGCGAAAAGCGGGCTCTGCATTGTCCTTCTCCCCCTCAGCCCCGGGCCCGGAGCCGGTCGGTGCTGTCCTCGCTGGGCTGTACGACGACGAAGCCCTGCCCGGAGAAGCCGAGCTGGTACGCCTCGCCGCTGCCCCGGCCGATCAGGGACGACGCCTTGAAGCTGCGCTTGCCCTTCACCTTGAGACCGCTGGACCAGGCGACGAGCGCGTCCGGATCCACATAGGTCTCGTCCTCGCCGCGGCCGCAGTCGACGACGATCGGGGTGCCACGGGAGGTCAGCGCGACCCATCCGGTGCCGGAGACGCCCACGTTGAACAGGCCCTGCCCGGCGAACTTGGCGATGCCCTTGACGCGTTCGACGCCCCACTGGAGGTGGGCGTCGAAGGCGAGCAGATTGGTGCCGTTGACGGAGAGCGCGTCGCCGTTGAGATTGATGCAGACGACGTTCGCCCCGTAATCGGCGAGGTAGAGCAGCCCGTCACCGCTGCACCGCATGAGCGGCGCGCCCTCGCCGGTCAGCCACTGGGACGCCATCTGGCGCACCGCGGGCGGGTTCGGCTCGTACTGCACGAAGCCCTCGTACGCCACCATCGAACCGGTGCGGGCGAAGAGGTCCTGGCCGCTCTGCATGGCGACCTTGAGCATGCTGCTGCCGTGGTTCTCCATGCGGGCCGCGACCGGGGTGGCTGCGAAGCCCGAGATCATTTGCTGGTCCATGACGGGCTCCTTCAGACCTCGTAGGGCTGGACGACGATGAAGTTGCCGGGCGCACCGCGGAACTGGAGGTTCACGGTCTCCCCGCTGTGGCCGGGGTAGGCGCTGCGGCGCAGCCGCACCTGGCTGGAAATAATCACCTGCGCACCGGCGGACCAGGCCACGATGGCGTTGCTGTCGGCGAAGGTCGTCGGGGTGACGGGGAGCACCACGGGGGTGCCCTGGGTCTTCACGATGACGGTGCCGGTGCCCTGGAACTGCATGGTGAACAGCGCGCCGCCGGGGATGCCGTGGCCCTCGATACGGCGGACCTCGTGCTGCAGCGACTCGTCGAAGGCGAGCACGTTCTCGGCGGAGACGCAGATCGCGTCGCCCTGCAGCTCGATCGGGTGCAGCTCGGCGGCGTTCTCCGCGAGGAAGACCTGGCCCTGGCCGCTGCAGCGCATCAGCTGCATCTCCTGGCCGGTCGCGTTGCCGACGATCCGGCTGCGGGCACCCGCGCCCTTGTAGCTGAAGTCGACCTTCCCCTGATAGAGCACCATGCTGCCCTGGCGGGCGAGCACCGGCTGACCGTCGACGCCGAGGTCGACCCGCATCATGCGCGGGTTCTGCGGCGTCCAGCGCTGGCCGGTGGCCGACTCGCGGTACTGCGCGAGCGCGGCCTGCACACCGGGGGCGCCGCCGCCCTGCGGCGCGGCCATGCCCTGGGGCACGGTCCCGCCCGGGGGCTGACCGTACGGGGCGGGCTGACCGTACGGGGCGGGCTGGCCGGGCGGCTGATGGCCGGGGTACGGCTGCCCGGGAGGCTGCTGGCCGAACTGCGGCTGCTGGCCGGGGTACTGCCCGGGCGGACCGGGAGGCGGGGGCACCTGGCCGGGCGGGCCGGGAGGCGGTGCCTGACCCGGCGGCACGACCGGCGCGGCGAGCGTCGGCGCCGCGTGCACCTGCGGCGACCCCGGCGCGGGCTGCGGGGCCGGGGGCTGCGGCGTGCCCTGGGGCGGGGTGCCCTGGGGTGCGCCGAAGGAGGGGGCGGGGGCGGGCTGCGGCGGTTGCGCTGCGGGCGGGGCGGCGGGGGCCGGTGCGGGCGCTGGCGCCGCCGGGGCCGCGAAGCCCGGGGCGGGAGCCGCCTGGCCGGGCGGCGCGAAACCGGGCGCGGCGCCCTGCGCGGGCTCCGGCGCGGGCGCGGGCTCCTCCTCGGCGACCTCGCCGCCGAAGTTCTTGAGCAGCGCGTCGAGTCCGCCGTCGAAGCCCTGACCGACGGCGGCGAAGCGCCAGACGTCCTTCAGGTAGAAGTCGCCCAGCATCACCGCGCGCTCGGTGCTGAACTCCGCGCCGGTGAACGCGTACCGGGCCACCTCCTCGCCGCCCGCGACGATCCGGATGTAACCGGGGCCGACCTGCGACATCTGGCCCGCGCCGTCGATGGTCGCGGTGAAGGAGAGCTTCTGGACGGACGGCGGAATGCTGTCGAGCGTGACCCGGAACGACTCGGTGTCACCCGCCTGCGCTCCGAGCTGCTGTATCGCTTCTTCGGGCGATTTGGGCTGATTGAAGAAGATGAAGTAGCGGTCGTCCGAGAGCCGTTCATCCGCGTCGAGGCCGAAGCAGCTGATGTCGAAGCTCAGCCCCGGTCCCGCGATCTGCACGCCGACGTACAGATCCCTCCCGGCCGTCAGGTCGCTGATCTTGGCCTTGTGGCCGCGCTGGAATTCCCTGGCCATACGTAACGACCGTCCCCCATCCCGAACGATGAATGCTTTTGCGCCAGGCTAGTCGCTGCCGCTGACAAAAAACGACGCTGGGGAGGGCGGTGTGGTTCCTCAGCCCGGTTCCGTACCGGCGCCCGGCAGATGCGGCAGTCGCCCGGCGGCCACCACGCCCTCCAGATAGCCCCGGGCGCGCTCGGTGCGCGGGTACGCCTCCAGCAGCTCCCAGAAGCGGGGGCCGTGACCGGGCACCAGCAGATGGGCCAGCTCATGGACGAGGACGTAGTCCACCACGTACTCCGGCATGCCCTTGAGCCGGTGCGAGAGCCGGATGCTGCCCTCGGCCGGGGTGCACGACCCCCAGCGGGTGTTCTGGTTGGTGACCCAGCGGACCGAGGCGGGCCGGGCCCGGCCGCCCAGATACTGCTCGGACAGCCACTCGGCGCGCGCCGCCAGCTCCGTGTCGCCCAGCATGCGCTTGCTCTCCTGCGCCGCGAGCTTGTCCAGCATCACGCCGACCCAGCGCTGCTCCTCCGCCTCGGACATCCGGGCGGGGATGAGGACGATGGTGCGGTCGCCCTCGCGGTACGCGGAGACGGTCCTGCGCCGGCGCGAACTGCGGCGGACCTCGACCGCGCTGGTGCCCGAGCCTCGGTTTTTCGGGCTCGGCGGGCTCGGCGGACTCGGGGCGGTGCGCGGTGAAGGATCGGCGGGCACGCCCCGACGTTACCCGCTGGCAGCCGGGGAAGTCCTGCCCTCGCACGCGGTTGCGGGGCGAACCACCCCTCGGCGTGCACGGCTTGTACGACTATCAACACAGCCTGTGGATAACTTTCGGCGGCGGGTGGGCGGCGGGGCGCATGCTGAGAACCGTTCGACGAGGCGATGCGGCATCGGCGGGTGCGGCACATCGCCCGGCACGTGGTGCGGCTCGCCGGGCGGCATGTCGGGCGGCACATCGTCCGGTACATCGACGAAGGGGGACGGCGATGCATCCCATGCTGAAGCCCGCGCTGCGGCGCGGCTGGCGGAGCCGGGACACGGTGCAGTTCGGGGTGGCCCGGGCGCACGCGGTGGTGGTGGGCCCGCTGGATACGGCGACGGGCAGCTTTCTGGAGCTGCTCGACGGCACCCGCGGGCTGCCCCTGCTGCGGGAGGAGGCCCAGGCCCTGGGGCTGCCGGAGGGGCGGGCCGACGCACTGCTGGACCGGCTGACGGCGGCCGGGCTGCTGGACGATACGAGACCCGGCGGCGCGGCGGGGGCCACGGCGAGCGTCCCCGGTGCGGCCCTCGACCGGCTGCGGCCGGACGCGGCGGCGCTGTCGGTGCTGCGTCCGGAGCCGGGGGCGGCGGCGCGGCTGCTCGCCGCCCGGCGGGCGACGCGGGTGCAGGTGCGCGGCGCGGGCCGGGTCGGGGCGGCGGTCGCCGCGGTGCTCTCCTCCTCCGGGGTCGGGCAGGTCGATGTGGTGGACGGCGGCTGTGTCGAGCCGTGGGACGTGACACCCGGCGGGCTGTCGGCCGAGCAGATCGGAGAGCGGCGGGAGGCGGCCGCCCGCAGGCTGGTGCGCCGGGCGGCACCGGGCCCGCGGCCTCGCCCACGGGCCGGGGATCCCCCATCCGGCGGGGAGCCGGGGCTGGCCCTGGTGGTGATCGCCCCGCGCGACGGTCTCGCGGCGTACGCACCGGATCCGGCGACGGCCGAGCCGCTGCTCGCCTCCGGCACACCCCATGTGTACACGGGAGTGATCGAGAACACCGGGGTGGTGGGACCCCTGGTCCTGCCGGGCCTCACCCCCTGTGCGGGCTGCGCCGCCCGGGCGCGCGCCGAGCGGGAGCCGGTGTGGCCGCGCATGCTGGCCCAGTGGCGGTCCGGCCGCCGTGGTGCGGCGCCCGCCTGTGACACGGCGCTGGCCACGGTGGTGGCCGGGCTCACCGCCTCCCGGGCGCTGGCCTTCCTCGACGGCGGACTGCCCGGAGGCGCGGCGGCCCGCTGGGAGCTGGTGCTGCCCGCCCTCTCCTGGCAGGCCGAACGGATCGATGCGCATCCCGGATGCGAGTGCGGAGCGGCCGAGCGGGATGATGCGGTATACGCCTCGGCCGCGGAGAGACCGCACGCCACAATGTGCGGGTGACCGACGTCCGCGGAGTGGGCGACGGGGGTCCGGGAGGCTGCTCCCGGGATGGCTCAGCTGTAGTTGGAGGGCGCATGTCCGATCTGCCGCGCAAGGCGATCACCCGCACCGCCAAACTGGCGGCGCTGCCCCTGGGATTCGCGGGGCGCGCCACCTGGGGGCTGGGGAAGCGGATAGGAGGACGACCGGCGGAGATCGTCGCGCGTGAGATGCAGACGCGCACCGCCGAGCAGATGTTCAAGGTCCTCGGCGAGCTCAAGGGCGGGGCGATGAAGCTCGGGCAAGCGATGTCGGTCTTCGAATCGGCGCTGCCCGAGGAGATCGCCAAGCCCTACCGGGCGGCTCTCACCAAGCTCCAGGAGGCAGCGCCGCCCATGCCCAGCGGCACGGTCCACGCGGCGCTGGAGGAGCGGCTCGGCCCGGAGTGGCGGGAGCTGTTCCTGGAGTTCGAGGACAAACCGGCGGCGGCCGCCTCGATCGGGCAGGTGCACCGGGCGGTCTGGCACGACGGGCGGCAGGTCGCGGTCAAGGTGCAGTACCCGGGGGCGGGCGAGGCGCTGCTGTCCGACCTCAGCCAGCTGAGCCGGTTCGCCCGGGTGCTGGGGCCGCTGGTGCCCGGCATGGACATCAAGCCGCTGATCGCGGAGTTGCGCGACCGGGTGGCCGAGGAGCTGGACTACGAGCTGGAGGCGGAGTCCCAGCGCGCCCATGCGGTGGAGTACGCCGAGGACACGGAGATCGTGGTGCCCGAGGTGGTGCACCAGAGCGATCAGGTGCTGATCACCGAGTGGATGGAGGGCATACCGCTCTCCGAGGTGATCGCCGAGGGCGAGCCCGAGCAGCGCGACCGGGCCGGTCAGCTGCTGGCCCGCTTCCTGTTCTCGGGAGCGTCCCGCACCGGCCTGCTGCACGCCGATCCGCACCCCGGTAACTTCCGGCTGCTCACCGAGCACGCCCCGGACGGGCCGCCGGAGGAGTGGAAGCTGGGCGTCCTGGACTTCGGTTCGGTGGACCGGCTCCCCGGAGGGCTTCCCGAGCCCATCGGCATCGCGCTGCGGATGGCGCTGGAGGGCGACGCCGCGGGGGTCTACGACCTGATGCGGGGAGAGGGATTCGTCAAGCCGACGATCGAGCTGGACCCGGACGCGCTGCTGGAGTTCCTGCTGCCGATGCTGGAACCGGCCCAGGTCGACGCGTTCCACTTCGAGAGGCAGTGGATACGCGGCCAGGCGGCGCGGATGGCCGACCGCGGTTCAGCCGTCTACGAGCTGGGCAACCAGCTCAATCTGCCGCCCGCCTATCTGCTGATCCACCGGGTGACCCTGAGCACGATCGGAGTGCTGTGCCAGCTGGGTGCCACAGTGCGGCTGCGCGATGAACTGGAGGCCTGGGTAACCGGCTTCGCCGCCGAGCCCGCCGAGCCCGAGGAAGGCGACGAGCCCGACGAAGGCGACGAAGGCGACACAGGCGAAGCGGCCGACGAAGCCGAAGCGGCCGCCGGGGCGAGCAAGGGCGCGGAGACCTCGGCCTGACGGCCGGGACGGCGGAAGGGCCGGTCCGCGTCGGACCGGCCCTTCGTCTCGAAGCCTCGCCGCGTCAGGACATGACGGCGGTGGCCAGCGCCCTCCGGGCGCGGAGCGAGGCCCGCTCCGCACGGCGCTGCAGGCGCATATGCGCACGCGCCAGGGCTTCTGGGATGAGTTGCATTTCTCGGGTCCTGTTCTGGCGCGACTCGGGCGCGCTGGAGTGATGGCGTGTCGGGGTGTCGGAGACCGGTGTGGTCATCGTCTGGACCTGCTTCATGGGGTCGTGCGTCGCTGGGCGATCAATGGTGCCGGGGGTGCTCATGCCGCGACCGGGTTCTTGCGCGGGCGGCCACGCGGCCGCTTGCGGGCCACTACGACCCCCTGGACGAACAGCTCGCCGCCCCAGACGCCCCAGGGCTCACGGCGGTCTTTGGCCCCGGCGAGGCAGGCCTCGCGCAGCGGACAGGTCTGACACAGCGACTTGGCGTACTCGACGTCGGCCGGAGACTCGGCGAAGAAGACCTCCGGGTCGTAGGAGCGGCACGGTACGGCTTCGCCCAGGTTCTCGATGGCGTCATCGAGCTCGGTGAGGGCGGTGAGGGGGGTCAAGGGGTCCTCCGAGGAGTCAGGCGGTCGGTTCAGGTCGGTCTTTGCGGACGGGGCGTGTGCGTTGAGTTGCACGGTGGTGTGTTCCTCGTCTGTCGGTCCGGCTCGTGGCCGGGCTCTGGCAAATCAAAAGGACCGCGGATCCCGGTGTGGGTTCCGCGGCCCTGGAAGGTGCCGACCTGATCCTGAATCAGGCTGGATAACTCCAGGGTTCGAGCCTGCGGAGGGCCCACGTCTTGTGGTGCTGCTGCGTCGTCCGGGTTCCGGCACCATTGGCCGCCAGGGCATAGGCGAATGCCCGTGCCGCTGCCGCTACCGCAGGTGCCTCGGTCGGTCGCTCGCTGCGCTCGCTGAGACGCGCTTCATTGGCGCCGGACATACCGGTGCCGGGAAGCGAGGAGCCGAGCGGGCAGGTGGCGAGGACCGAGCGATCGGTCATTTTGATGGTCTCGATGAAGCTGATCATTGGTCTCCGCCTCCTCTCGGCGTCTCAGGGGACCAGTGCGAACCGGTCCGGACTTACGTAGTACAACACGGATTCCTCGGTTCCCGGAAGGGCCGTTGTCTCCGTGCTCGGAAGGCTATGGGTATGCCGTCCGCGCGCGCAAACTATTTTTCCGTCGAGTTTTCCGCAGGGTCACCCGGTTGGGTTCCTCCGCCCTCGACGCCCTCGTCACCGTCGTGCGCCCCGGGCAGTTCCCGGCCCGCGCAGAGGGCGAGAACGTCGGCGCCGAACCTGCCGAGTTTCCGTCTTCCGACACCAGAGATGCCCGACAGCTCCGATTCGGTTCCCGGCACGGCCTCGGCAATGGCGAGCAGCGTCTTGTCGGTGAAGACGCAAAAGGCCGGCTGGCCCAGCAGCCCGGCCTGCTCGGCCCGCCACTCATGCAGCCGCTCGTACAGCGCCTCGTCCAGCTCGGAGGGGCAGTCCTCGCAGCGCATCAGCTTCATCTCGCCCGCGTCCGTCAGCGTCCTGCCGCAGACCCGGCAGTGCACCGGGGTGCGCCGCTTGCGCACCGGGGCGCCCGGAGCGGCGCCGCGCTCGATCCCGCCGCCTCCGCCGGGCATCCGGGCCGCGGGCGCCGCGGACCCGGGCCGCAGCCCGTTCAGAAAGCGGGTGGCCCTGCGGGAGGCGCGGCCGCCGGGCGCCCGGGAGAGCGCCCACGACAGGCTCAGATGGCGGCGGGCCCGGGTGACCCCCACATAGAGCAGCCGCCGCTCCTCCTCGATCTGCTGATCGGTCTTGGCGTAGGTGATCGGCATCATGCCCTCGGTCAGCCCCACCAGGAAGACCGCGTCCCACTCCAGGCCCTTGGCGGCGTGGAGTGAGGCGAGCGTCACACCCTCCACGGTCGGGGCGTGCTGGGCGGCCGCCCGCTCGTCCAGCTCCGCCACCAGATCGGAGAGGGTGGCCCCGGGCCTGCCCCGCGCGAAGTCCTCGGCGAGCCGCACCAGGGCGGCCAGCGACTCCCAGCGGTCGCGGACCGCTCCGGATCCGGCGGGGGGCTCGGGCGTCCAGCCACGGGTGCCGAGCACGGCCCGCACCTGGGACGGGAGGTCGTCGTCGGAGAGCACCGGGTCGGCGCTTCCGGCGCGGGCCGCGCCCCGCAGCAGCATCCCCGCCTCGCGGACCTCGGGCCGCTCGAAGAACCGCTCGGCGCCGCGCAGCTGATAGGGCACCTGGGCGTCGGCCAGCGCCTGCTCGTACAGCTCGGACTGGGCGTTGACCCGGTAGAGGACCGCGACCTGGCTGGGCGGCACACCGGCGCCGCCCTGCGCGACCGGCGTGATCAGCTCGCGGATCCGGCGGGCGGTGGCCTCGGCCTCGGCGGGCTCGTCGGCGTAGGCGCTGTAGACCGGCTCGGGGCCCGCGTCGCGCTGCGACACCAGCTCCAGCCGGTGGTCCGCGGCCCGGCCACGGGCCTGGGACAGCAGCCCATTGGCCAGGTGCACGACCTGAGGGGTGGAGCGGTAGTCACGGATGAGCTTGACCACCGTGGCGCCGGGGTGCCGGGTGCGGAAGTCCAGCAGATGGTCGGGGGTGGCGCCGGTGAAGGAGTAAATGGTCTGGCTGGCGTCGCCGACCACGCACAGGCTCTGCCGGTCGCCCAGCCACAGCTCCAGCAGCCGCTGCTGCAGCGGGCTGACGTCCTGATACTCGTCGACGACGAAGTGCTGATACTGGCTGCGCACCTGATCCGCGATGTCCGGCCGCTCCTCCAGCACGCCGACCGTGAGCAGCAGCACATCCTCGAAGTCGATCACGCCACGGTCGCGCTTCAACTGCTCATACCCGGCGTAGATCCGGCCGATCTCGGCCGCGTCCCGAGGAGCCTCCCGGCCGGACTTGGCGGCCGCCGCCGGATAGTCCTCGGGCACGGTCTGGGTGACCTTCGACCATTCGATCTCGCCGGTCACATCCCGCAGCTCGTTGCGGTCCAGCCGGACGCGGCAGCGCGCGGCGGCCTCGGCGACCAGCTGCACCTTGCGCTCGGCCAGCCGCGGCACGTCCCCGCCGACCGCCTTGGGCCAGAAGTACTGAAGCTGGCGCAGCGCGGCCGAGTGGAAGGTGCGCGCCTGCACACCGCCCGCGCCGAGCTGCCGCAGCCGCCCACGCATCTCGCCCGCGGCGCGGTTGGTGAAGGTGACGGCCAGCACACTGGCGGGCTGGAGGATGCCCGCGCGCACCCCGTAGGCAATGCGGTGGGTGATCGCCCGGGTCTTGCCGGTGCCCGCCCCGGCCAGCACACACACCGCCCCGTGCAGGGCCGTCGCCACCTCGCGCTGCTCGGGGTCGAGCCCCTCCAGCACCGCGTCGGCGTCACGCGGCGTGGCCGCGTAGCCGCCCGGCGTGGAGGCCTGCGGGAAGAGAGTGGAGTGCGTTGCTGGTGTCACCCCGCCATGCTGCCAGGTCCCTCGGGACCACCGCGCAGGTTGTCCACAGCCGTGACCATGCGGTCATATGAACGCCGGGAATGAGCGACGGAAGATGAACGTTCACCCTTTGCCCACCCCACGACCCCGAGGAGAGCGAAGACCGATGTCCGGCACTGTGACGATGTACAGCACCACCTGGTGCGGCTACTGCCGCCGCCTCAAGGGCCAGATGGACCGCGAGGGGATCACGTACACCGAGATCAACATCGAGCACGACCCGGAGTCCGCGGCCTTCGTCGAGAAGGCGAACGGTGGCAACCAGACGGTGCCTACCGTTTTGGTAATTCCCCCCAACGGCGGCGAGGACGTCGTCATGACCAACCCGAGCCTCGCCCAGGTCAAGGCGGCCCTTCAGAGTGCCTGACCCCCTGCCGCATGAAGCCCCCTGCCGCGCCCCGCAGCAGGGGGCTTACTCGTTGCCGGAAGGCGCGACGGAAGTCCCACGCCGCCTCCGTGGCGACTGGTTTATGCGACAACGCGCATAGTCGCGAGTGTGCATAGACGGCTCGGAGATGACGCCTCTACCGTCATGCTCAGTCGGCCCAACAGGGCCGGGGCGAGGGGGTTGGCATGTCTGAACGTGCGGCGCTTACTCGGCTCACGGGCACCGGCACGGGCACGGGGGAATGCGGGGAGAAGGACTGCCCGAACGTCTACCGCGACGAGGCGGATGGCGGAATCATCGTGCAGGGCGACCAGTGCACCGCGTTCCAGCCACCGGCCGGTGAGGCTTTAGTAAAGATTCCCGAGCGCGTTCTGAGGGAGGCCGTCCGTGCTCTTGGATGGTGATGCGTGGAATGACTGCTTCGACTCCATGGAGCACGATGCGTGGCGGCTGGAGACGCTGCCCGTCTACACCATGCCGCAGGAAGCGGAGAAGCTGAAGCGCTTCCTGGCCGGGGAGAAGTCGCCGGACGATTACGCATCGGAGTGGATGGACGAGGTTCGGCGATGGACTTCGGAAGGAAAGAGCGTCGGACGCGTACATATCGTGACCCGGCCTCTCTCGGACTACCTTCGGTTCGAGTTCGAGTACTACTATCGGCATCACGTGAAGGCGGGCGAGGATATCCGCATCCTCGACCTCACCGACCGGAAGAACCCCGGCCTTCCTGATCAGGATTTCTGGATGTTCGACGAGTCCAAGGTGGCCCTGATGAACTACCGGGCGGACGGAACGCAGATCAGCCGGGAACTGTACGCGGGCGACCCGCGACCGTACCGGGAGTGGAAGCGGATCGCGGTGGCCGAATCGGTTCCCTTCCTGGAGTACGTGAGCGAGTGACGTTGGACCCTGAACAGCTTGGGCGGCCTCAGCAGGAACTGGCTGCTCTACTGAAAGAGCTACGCAAGCGAGCCGGTCTCACTGGGGACCGGCTCGCTTGGCGTTGCAGCATGTCCCAATCGAAGATCAGCCGGATTGAAAACGGGAAAGTCCAGCCAAACCTGCTCGACCTGGAGAGAATCCTCCGCGCCGTGGCCGCTCCGCCGGAAGTCATCGAGGAGGCCATTACACTCGCCAGACTTGCCAATACCGAGTGGCAAGACCTTCGCTCCCTCCGCCGCAGAGGCCTGGAGAAGAAACAGTCCGAACTTGCCGCTCTAGAAGCCTCGTCTACAGAGTTCCGGTTCTTTCTGCTATCCATGATCACAGGACTGCTGTCCACTCCTGGGTATATCCGGGCCAGCCTTGCCCACTCTCCAGTCGACCTCACCAGGACGATAGCGCGGAAGCTGGAACGACAGGAGATCCTTTACGACTCAACAAAGCGGTTCACCTTCCTCCTCACTGAGCAGGCTGTCAGGTGGCCGCTCCTGCCGCCAGCTGCAATGGCGTTGCAGATCGACCGACTGACCTCCCTCACCCATTTGACGAATGTAAAGCTCGGCGTGGTCCCGATAGCGGGATACAAGCCCATGGCTCCCATGGACACCTTCACCGTCTACGACAACACGCTGGCCACCGTGGAGAACACCACCGGTGTCGTAATCCTGAGAGATCCAAGAGACATCGAAATGCATCTGGAGCTGTTCTCCACCTTGGAGGGCTACGCACTTTTCGGCGAGGAAGCCAGGGCCTTGCTGGCGTCATGGTCTGCCGCCTGCCGCTCATGATCTTTAGTCGGTAACGGGAAAGAACTGCACCGCCACCGCCTTCTGGGGTCATCATTCGGTGAGGTTTCCCGAGAAGAGAGGTAATCCGATGGCGGAAGAAAACACCGGACCGGTCGGCTCGGCGGGCGACGGCCTGCTCGTCGCGAAGCGCAGAATCGTCGCCGCGCGTACCCGGGCCGAGCAGGAGTCCGACGTCACCAGTGGCCGTTCTGACGGCAACGACTGACCGGGCCGCCCACCATGCTCGACGCAGCCCTGTGGGCGGGACGTCTGGGCGGGGACACGTTCCTCGCCCAGACGTACCACCGCACTTACGCGTACCTCCCTGGCACTACCGACACGGCATGCCTCTTCTCCTGGAACGACCTGAACCGGATCATCGCGACGCAACGCCTTGAGCCGCCACGGCTGCGTTTATCGGTCGATGGCGAGATGGTCCCCCTTCACCGCTACGCGATACCGACCACGAACCGCCGCGCGGTCACCTGGTCCCGCATCCAGCCAGCCGACTTCCACACCCAGCTCAAGGACGGGGCGACGCTGGTCCTCGGCGCGGTGGAGAAGATCCACCCGGCTGTGGGCATGGCTGCCGAAGGGCTCGAACGCTTCGTCGGGACGTCCGTGCAGGCCAACGTCTACGCGTCGTGGACCGAACGGGAAGGCTTCGGCCTGCATTGGGACGACCACGATGTCGTCGTGGTCCAGTTGCACGGCTCGAAACGGTGGCGTCTATACGGGGTCACCCGTGAGGCTCCCACCTTCCGGGACGTGGAGTCGCCGGAGAGGCCCGAAGGCGACCCGGTGGCGGACATCGTCCTGGCTCCCGGTGACATGCTCTACCTGCCGCGCGGCTGGTGGCACGCGGTCACCGCCGACCAGGGGATGGAGTCCCTTCATCTGACGTTCGGCCTGGTTCCACACACCGGAGCCGACTTGATGCTCTGGGTGGTGGATCAGCTTCGGGGGTCCCTCGCGTTCCGCAAGGACATCCCCCGCTTCGGCTCGCCGACGGAGCAATCGGACTTCATCGGCGCTATGCGCCACGAGGTAGCCGACATGTTGGCGGCCCCTCGCCTGGTGGAGCGATGGGCAGAGTCGATCGACACGACCGACCCAGGACATCCGGTCCCGTCCCTGCCGTACGTGGATGGGCTCCCCGCTCGGCGAGAGATCGCCGTCAAGCTCACCGCCCCGAGGGGCCGCCTGACACCAAACCGCGCGCAGGGCACGGTCACCTTCTCAGCGGCCGGTACAGCCTGGGACTTCGCCGAGTCCGCCGCGCCCGCTCTCGGCGCGCTGCTGGCCAATCGGCCGACAACACTAGGCGAACTCGCCGACTCCGCCGGGCTGGAGGTCCTGGACATAGCCGAACTGATCTCCGTCCTTGTCGAGGGCCACGCCGTCGCGGTCGTGGGAGCCGCGCTGTGACCGCCGCGCTCTCTCTCGGGACGTACCGCGTGCGTGGCGTCGGCCAGGCAGCACGCACCGCCCTGGCTGCGGGTAGCCCGTGGCTGGACACCGCACCCCACTACGTCCACGGCAGGGCGCATGCGGAGTTACGTCCGGTTATCGGGGAGTACCTGACTGTTCGGGTAGCCACCAAGACGGGTTTCTTCACGGAGGGGCAAGGCCGCGCCGCCCTGACCGAAGGCGTGCTCACCCGGGAAGAGGCAGTGAGCGGGCACAGCCTTGGGCGGCGCTTCATCCGCTGGCAGACGGAGCGCTCGTTGGCCGCGCTCGGCCGCGTGGACCTGGTGTTCGTACACAACCCGGAGCATGACGGGTACGGCCTCGCCCGCGCGGCTCTGCACGAACCCGTGCGGGAAGCCTTCGCAACGCTGGAAGAGTTCACCCATGCCGGAAAGATCGGCGGATACGGCGTCGCCACGTGGTCGGGCCTGCGCTCCGGAGCGTTCAGTGTTCCCGAGTCGATCACGCTCGCGCGGCAGGCTGCGGGGTCCGCCGAGCATCACTTCACGGGTTTGCAGATGCCCGTCAGCCTGATCATGGACGACCTGATCAGGCAGGCACTCGACGGCGGTGGACCACTGGTACAGGCGAAGGACGCCGGGCTGATCACATTCGGCTCCGCTCCCCTGCACGGCGGCGGACTCCTGGATGCCATGACACCTGAACTGGTGAACTTCATCCGCCCTGGCCTGTCGGCCGCCGCCGCTGCCCTGCTGGCCGCCGGGTCGTGCCCCGGCCTCGACGTGGTCCTGGTCTCCGCCAGTACCCGCGAACACTGGGACGATGCGGCGAAAGCTCTGGCGGCGCCGCTGACGTCGGGGGAACTGAGGAGGGTGACCGATGAACTCGCCGCCGGATGAGGACGTGCGGAGCTTGATGGAGGCGGCTCACGGGCGGGCGGCCGAGGCTTTGGGGCTCGTCTGCGCTGGGCCGCCGACGTGGGGGTACCTCGGTGTCACTCTCGGACGGCGGGCAGGCGACCGGTGGCTGCGGATGAGCCGGACCGCCAGGAGGAACGCGGGCAGGAGGCGGGGAGAGGGCGTCGCGGGGGCCGCTGGGTTGGTGCCGGAGAGCGTCCCTCGCCCACGACTGCACGGGGTGCATGACTGGACCGACGGGGACTGGGCTTTCCACACGGAGGTCCTGGACTACGTAACGCAACCCGTCGTGTCCCCGGAGCGGGCGGACCTCGACCGCGACCCCCGATTGCCTGATGAGTGGTGGGCGGACCTCCGCCGAGCCCTTGATCTCCTCGCAGAGGCGGAGGGTGTGAGGACGACTGTCCGGGACGGGTGGATCGAGCGCGCCTTCCCTCAGTTCCTCGGCATCCCGGCCCCCGGCCGGGTGGAGCGGGTGACCGGTCACGGTGATCTGCACTGGGGCAACCTCACGACCGCGCCCCTGACCCTGCTGGACTGGGAGCGGTGGGGGCTAGTGCCCCTCGGCTACGACGCGGGCCTTCTCCACGCCAACAGCTTGCTCGTGCCTGACGTGGCCGACCGGGTCCGGCAGGAGTTCGGCGCGGTGCTGGACACTCCTGACGGCCGGGCCGGGGAACTCGCGGCGCTGGCGGAGATGCTGCAGGCCGTCGCCCGTGGCTGGTACCCGGACCTGGCACCACGCCTCCTCGCGCGCGCGGAGGCGCTCACCGGCGTTCGGCCACCCGCCCCGGTGCACTCCGAGGTGGGTGGCTGAGCCGGTGGCGCGGGTCAGCGGGGCTCGGCGGTATCCGGTTGGGGCGGGCTCGGGGGCTCGGGGGCGGCGGGAGGGGCGGCGGCGATGATGGTGTTGAGCAGCGTGCGGGACGCCTGTAGATCCTCTATGGCGCGGGTGATGCGCTCGTCCTCGCGGCGCAGCTGGGCGAGCAGGTCCGGGCAGGTGGGGACGAGGCGCTCGTCGTCCGTGCTGACGCACGGCAGGACCTGGGCGATGAGAGCGGTCGGTAGGCCTGCCGCCAGCAGATGGCGAATGCGGCGCACCGTCTCGACGTCCGCGTCGCCGTAGACGCGGTAGCCGCTGGGCAGCCGCTCGGGGGTCAGCAGTCCTTGCTGCTCGTAGTAGCGCAGCAGCCGCTCGTGGACCCTGGTGCGCCGCACCATCTCCTTCATGCGCATACCACTCGCCCCATCCCCGCCCCCGTGCGCACGCCGCGACTTGACTCTGACACCGGTGTCGGAGTTTAGCGTCGGCGGCATGACCACTGATCACGCGCTTCCCGCCGCCCACCTCGACGTCCTCGTGCGGGGGCGCGGCCCCGCGCTGCTGCTCGCCCACGGTGCCGGTGGCAGCATCGAGGGAAACTTCGGCCTCGTCCTCGACGACCTCGCCCGGGACTACACCCTCGTCGGCCCGCACTACCCCGGAGCGGGTGGTTCCGCCGTGGCCGTCGAGCCTCTGGAGCTGGACGATCTCGCCGACCTCCTGGTCGCGGCCGCCGTAGCGGCCGGTCAGGACTCGTTCGCCGTACTCGGGGAGTCCCTCGGCAGCGCCGTGGCCGTCCGGATCGCCACCCGACACCCCGACCGGGTCCGGGCCCTCGTCCTCACCGCCGGTTTCCCCACCACCGACCCCGTCCTGGCGCTCGCCGCCCAGCTGATCAAGTCCCTCGCGGCCGCGGGCCAGTGGGACGACGTCGCACGGCTCGCCCTCCTGTCCTGCATGTCCCCGGCGGACCTGGCGGACCTCGAACCGGCCGATCTCGACGCGCCGGTGGCCCAGACCTTGTCCACGATGCCGCGGGGCATGCTGGACCACTTCGACCTGGTGTCCCGCGTGGACGTACGGGCCGACCTGGGGAAGGTGTCCGTACCCACTCTGGTGGTGGTGCCGACCGGTGACCGGCTGGTGCTGCCCGAAAGCTCGTACCGCCTGGCGGCCGGGATTCCGGGCGCCCAGCTGATCGAGCTGCCGGGCGCCGCCCACATTCTGAACGAGGCGGACCGGGCGACCTGGCTCCAGCACGTCCGCGCGTTCCTCACCGCTCTTCCCGCCACCTCGGCCTGAGCGTCCGGCGGCAGCCGCTCGCGCGGGTGACGGGTCAGCCGCGCGGTAGCGGTTCGCCGTACCAGAGTTCGATCAGGCGGGCCGCGATCGAGATGCCGGAGGGGGGCAGCACCTCGCCGGACTCGATCGCGGTGCGCAGGTCGTCCCGGGAGAACCAGCGGGCCTCGTGGATCTCCTCGCCGTCCACCTGGATCAGGGAGGACGTGGCCCGGGCCATGAAGCCCAGCATCAGGCTGGACGGGAACGGCCAGGGCTGGCTGGCGACGTACTCGACCTCGCCGACCGGGACGCCCGCCTCCTCGAACACCTCGCGGATCACCGCCTGCTCGATCGACTCCCCCGGCTCCACGAAGCCCGCGAGCGTCGAGAAGCGGCCCTCCGGCCAGTGCACCTGGCGGCCCAGCAGCGCGCGGTCCAGGTCGTCCGTCACCAGCATGATCACGGCGGGGTCGGTGCGCGGGTAGTGCTCGGCACCGCAGGCCGGGCAGCGGCGGATGTGGCCCGCCGCCGCGATCACCGTGCGCTCGCCGCAGCGGGAGCAGAAGCGGTGGAGCCGCTGCCAGTTCTCCAGGGCGACCGCGTGCACCAGCAGCCCCGCGTCGCGCTCGGACAGCAGCGAGCCCGCCTCGCGCAGCCCCGCGGGGCGCGCCGACTGGTCCATGCGGCCCGGCAGGGTGTCCTTCTGCAGCGCGAAGTAGCGCACCCCGTCCTCGTCGGTGCCCAGGAAGTAGCGGTGGGTCTCGGTGGGCGGGGCCTCGAAGGCCGGGGTCATGACCAGCTCGGTACGGCCGTCCGGGGTGTCGTCGACCAGGGCCTGGCCTCCGGAGACCACGAAGACCCGCGTCGTCGGGTGGCTCCACGCCGCGGCCAGCCACGCCTCGTCCAGTCGGTGGTGCGCCGCGCGGTCGATGCCGCTCGGGGCGCTGAGCGTGATCGGCCGGGTGGCGGCGCGCTCGGTCCAGGTGGTCACGGCTGCTTCCAACTTCCCCTGTGAAACGGGTGATTTACGTACATACGAGGGTTATACGGGTCCATTCTCCGCGAGGTCGGCCCAGAGGTGGGCGGCCGTCTCGGCGCCCTTCACGAGCAGGTCAAGCTCGACCTTCTCGTTGGGTGCGTGCCAGCCGTCGGACGGCACCGAGATGCCCAGGAAGAGCACCGGAGCGCCCAGGACGTCCCGCAGGTCGGCCGCCGGTCCTGATCCGCCCTCGCGGGTGAAGCGGATCTTCTGGTCGAACGCCCGCCCCATGGCCCGTACCAGGGACTGGAGGGCGGGGTGGTCCAAGGGGGTCAGACAGGGGCGGGTCGCGCCCCAGAAGGTGATCTCGTGCCGGATCCCGGCCGGGAGGGATGCCGCGACCCACTCCCGTACGGACCGCTGGATCTGCTCCGTGTCCTGACCGGCCACCAGCCGGAAGGACAGCTTGAGCTGGGCGGCGGACGGCACGATCGTCTTCCCGCCCGGGCCCTGGTAGCCCCCGGCGATGCCGTTGACCTCGGCGGTCGGGCGGGCCCAGAGCCGCTCCAGGGTGGTGTACCCGGTCTCGCCGAGCAGGCCGTGCGAATGCGCGGTGCGCAGCCAGCCCGCCTCGTCGAAGGGCAGCTCCGCGAAGAGTTCGCGCTCGCGGTCGGTCAGCTCCACGATGCCGTCGTAGAAGCCCGGGACGGCCACCGTGCGGTCGTCGTGGTGGAGCGCCGCGGCCAGCCGGGCGGCCTCGGTGGCCGGGTTGGGCACCGCGCCGCCGAAGGAGCCGGAGTGGATGTCCTGGTCCGGCCCGTACAGGTCGATCTGGCAGTCGGTGAGGCCGCGCATGCCGGTGCAGACGGTCGGGGTGTCCTCGGACCACATGCCGGTGTCGGAGACGATCACGGTGTCGCAGGCGAGCCGGTCGGCGTGCGCTTGGATCAGCTCGGGGAAGTGCGGGGAGCCCGACTCCTCCTCGCCCTCGATCAGCAGCTTGAGGTTCACGGCGGGCGCGGTGCGGCCGGTCGCGGCCAGATGGGCGCGCACGCCCAGGGTGTGGAAGAGGACCTGCCCCTTGTCGTCGGCTGCGCCGCGCGCGTACAGCCTGCCGTCCTTGACGACCGGGTCGAAGGGGTCGGTGTGCCAGCCGTCCTCGCGGGCGGCGGGCTGGACGTCGTGGTGCCCGTAGACGAGCACGGTGGGGGCGTCCGGATCGCCGGACGGCCAGGCGGCGAACACCGCCGGGGCGCCGGGCGTCTCCCAGATCTCGACCTCCGGGAAGCCGGTCGCGGTGAGGTGCGCCGCGAGCCACTCCGCGCTGCGGCGGACGTCACCGGCGCGCGCGGGGTCGGCGGATACGGAGGGTATGCGCAGCCAGGCGCCGAGGTCGTCGAGGAAGGCGGTGTAGTGGCCGTCGACGAAGGCGCGGACGGCGTTGTCCGTGTCCGGGGTGGTGCTCATGGATGTGAGCCTATCCGGCGCGCGGAAGTGCCAGAGCCGGGGTCTCCGGGCCGCTCATCCGCGGTCGCGCTCGGTCACGGTTCGACGTCGGTGAACGCGTTACGGACATCCTCGGGCTCGTCCGTCTCGTCCGTCTCGTGCGCCTCGTCCCCCTCGTCCGCCTCGCCGGTCAGGATGCGTTCCAGCTCCGCCCGGCCGGGCAGGTCCGCCGGGCGCACGATCTCCCCGCTGCGTACATAGAGGAACGCCGCCGAGACCGCCGACAGCGGCAGGCCGTGCTGTTCGGCCCAGACCAGGCGGTAGATGGCCAGCTGGAGCGGGTCGGCGTCCGACCGGCCGGTCTTCCAGTCGATGATCTCGTAGCCGTGCCCGTCGTCTGTTCCGGGCTTCCGGTATACGGCGTCGATCCGGCCGCGCACGGTCCGGCCCGCCAGGGTCAGCTGGAACGGCACCTCCACGCGGTGCGGCGTGCGCCGGGCGTACGGCGTGCGCGCGAACGCCTCCTTGAGCGCCGTCAGCTCCCGCTCGTCCGCGATCTCCGGCTCGTCGTCCGCGCCGCCCGGCAGCTCGTCCGGGCCGAGGAACGGCAGCGGCAGCGCCTCGAAGCGCGACTCGACCCAGGCATGGAACCGGGTGCCCCGGCGCGCGGCGGGCTGCGGCGGGCGCGGCATGGGGCGGGCCAGCTCCCGCGCGAAGCCGTCCGGGTCGGCGGCGAGCCGCATCAGCTGGGAGGCGGTCAGGGTCTGCGGTACGGGCACCTCGTGCACGCTCTCGCGAGCGCGCCGCAGCTCCCCGGCGAGCGCGTCGAGGTCACGGTCCCAGGAGTCGGCCAGCCGCGCCTCCTCGGGAGCCAGGTCGCCATCCGGCGTGGGGGGCGGGTTATGGGGGTACGCGCGCTCGTCGCCGTACGGGTCCGGGGCGTCGGGCGGCACGTCGTCCTCGTACGGGTACGGCTCCAGGCCGTCCGGCGGCTCCGGCCAGTCCTCGTCGTCCAGCGGCTCCGGCCACACCGGGGCGTCGTCCGGGACCGGGCCGTGCGGGTGCGCTGCGTGCCCGTCCGCGGCCTGCGTACCTGCCGCCGCCTCCAGGCGGGCCAGGTGGGTCAGGACCGTGTTCGCCGCCTGGCGGCGGCGGGTCAGGGCGGCGGGGTCCAGGGGGAGGGGCCAGGCGCGGTCGGTGGACCTTTCGCGCAGGGCCGGGTTCTCCGCGTCCTCCTCCGGCTCGTCCGCCCACGCCTCGACCTCGCCGTACCCGGCCTCGCCGTGGGCGCGCAGCGCCTGCAGGAAGGAGGACGGGCCTCGGCGGCGCTTCTGGGTCGGGCCCCACCAGTGGCCGGAGCCCAGCAGCAGGGAGCGGGGGCGGGTGAAGGTGACGTAGCCGAGGCGGAGTTCCTCCGTGCGCTGGTGCTCCTTCATGGCGCCCTTGAAGGCGGTGAGCCCCTTGGCGTCCCAGTCCGGGGCCTCCGGGAGGGTGTCGGCGTCGCCGCGCAGGGCGTGCGGCAGGACCCTGGCGTTCGCCGTCCAGGACTCGCGGCTCTGCTCGCTCGGGAACCGGCCCTCGACCAGTCCGGGTACCGCCACCACGTCCCACTCCAGCCCCTTGGACTTGTGCGCGGTGAGCACCTTGACCGTGTTCTCCCCGCCCGGGAGGGCGTTGTCGAGCCCCTTCTCGTACTGGGCGGCGGTCCGCAGGAAGCCCAGGAACGACTGCAGGGTGGCCTCGCCGTCCACCGCAGCGCTCGCCTGGGTGGCGAAGGACGCGGCGACGTCCAGGAAGTTGCCCAGCGTCTCGCGGCGGCGGGCGGCCAGGGCGTGCGGCGAGGCGGACAGCTCGACCTCCAGGCCGGTGGTGGCCAGCACCCGGTGGAGGACGTCCATCAGCGGGTCGGCCAGCGAGCGCCGCAGCTCGCGCAGTTCGGCGGCGAGGCGGGCGAAGCGCACCCGGGCCTCGGCCGAGAAGGGCAGTCCGTCGTCCGGGCCGCCACCGGATTCCAGGAAGGTGTCGAGGGCGTCGGCGAGCGAGATGATCTCCGACGGGTCGACGCCCTCGACGGCCTCGGCGAGCCGCCGGTCCGGGTCGTCCTCCGGGTCGCCGTGGCCACCGTACGAGACGAGCGCGCGGGCGCGGCGGCCGAGCAGCGCCAGGTCGCGGGGGCCGATGCGCCAGCGCGGGCCGGTGAGCAGCCGGACCAGCGCCGCGTTGGCCCCCGGGTCCTGCAGCACCTCGCAGACCGCCACCAGGTCGGCGATCTCGGGCAGGTGCAGCAGCCCCGACAGCCCCACGACCTCCACCGGAACGTCCCGCTCCACCAGTTCGCCCTGGATCTCGGCGAAGTCACCGGCCGTGCGGCACAGGACCGCGATCTCGCCGGGCGGGGTGCCGGTGCGCACCAGATGGGCGATCGAGTCGGCGAGCCAGGCCAGCTCCTCGGCGTGGGTGGGCAGCAGCGCGCACCGCACCAGGCCGTCCCGCTCGGCGCCGGGCGCGGGGCGCAGCGCCTCGACGCCCTGGTGCATCGCGCGCAGCGGGGCGGCGAGCCCGTTGGCGAGGTCCAGCAGGCGGCCGCCGCTGCGCCGGTTCTCACTGAGCGCGTAGCGGCGCGCGGGGCTGCCGTCGCGGTGCGGGAAGTGGGCGGGGAAGTCGTCGAGGTTGGCCACCGAGGCGCCGCGCCAGCCGTAGATGGCCTGGCACGGGTCGCCGACGGCGGTGACGGGGTGTCCGGTGCCGCCGCCGAACAGACCGGACAGCAGCAGCCGCTGGGCGACGGAGGTGTCCTGGTACTCGTCCAGCAGGACGACCGCGTACTGCTCGCGCAGGATCCGGCCGACCTCCGGGCCGCTGCGGGCCAGGGCGGCGGACAGCGCGATCTGGTCGCCGAAGTCGAGCAGATCGCGGCGGCGCTTCTCGGCGCGGTACTCCTCGACCAGTTCGAGGAGTTCGCGGCGGGCGCGGGCGGCCTCGGGCACCTTGCGCAGCGTGTCGTTGGTCAGCTTCACGCCGTCGAGGGTGTCCAGCAGCTCGGCGTCGTACGTACGCAGCCGCTCGGCGGGGACCAGGTGCTCGGCCAGTTCGGCGTCGAGCGCGAGCAGATCCGTCACCAGGTCGGCGAAGGGGCGGACGAGCGCCGGGTAGGGGCCGGGGGCGGTGCGCAGCACGCGCGCGGCGAGCTGGAAGCGGGTGGCGTCGGCGAGCAGCCGGGCGCTGGGCTCCAGGCCGATGCGCAGCCCGTGTTCCTTGAGGAGCTGTCCGGCGAAGGCGTGGTACGTGGAGATGCCGGGCTCGCCCGCGGCCTCCTCGGCGGCGCCCGGATCCGGGTCGAGGTCCACGACGCCCGCCTTGACGAGCGCCTTCCGTACCCGCTCGGCCAGTTCGCCCGCGGCCTTGTTGGTGAACGTGAGGCCCAGCACCTGGTCGGGCGCGACCTGGCCGGTGCCCACCAGCCAGACGACGCGCGCGGCCATCACCGTGGTCTTGCCGGAGCCCGCTCCGGCGACGATCACCTGCGGGGCGGGCGGCGCGGTGATGCACGCCGTCTGCTCGGGGGTGAAGGGAATCCCGAGCAGCTCCTTGAGCTGTTCGGGATCGGTGATGCGGGCTGACACTCCAGTGAGGCTATCGGTCGCCACTGACAAGCCACGCACAAGGGCCCACAAGGGGGACAAGCCCCCACATCCCCCGCCACCGATAAGGGACATGACCCCCAAGTCATCTCATCCCCCGTCACTCCACCACGTGGCGGCCCTCCGCGCGGGCGCTGCACGAGGCGCGGAAGGCGCAGCGCTCGCAGTGCGCCCCGGTGCTCGGGGCGAAGCGCTCGTCCAGGACGCGCCCGGCGGCGGTGGCGAGCAGGTCGCCGACCCACTCCCCGTCGGGCCCGATCGGCGGGTCCTGCGCCTGGACCTTGGGGGCGGCCTCGCCCCCTTCCTTCTTGGGGGCGGCCTGCCGCAGCTGGACCAGTTCGGCGCCGCCCGGTTCGGGGCGGGCGTCACCGAAGAGGCCGTCGACGGCGCCCTCGCGCACCGCGAGCTGATAGACCGCCAGCTGGGGGTGGTGGGCGACCTCGCCCCGGGTCACGGACTGCTTGCCGGTCTTGAAGTCGACGACGTACGCACGCCCCTCGGCGTCCGCCTCGACGCGGTCCATGCTGCCGCGGATGCGCACCTGGTAGGCGTCGGCTTCGAGGGTGACGTCGAAGCCGTGCTCGGAGGCGACCGCCGTGCGGCCGCCGCGCTCCATCACATGCCAGCGCAGAAAGCGCTCCAGGGCCGCCCGGGCGTGCTCCTTCTCCTGCCGCGACTTCCAGGGGGCGTCGAACGCGAGCGCGTCCCATACGGAGTCCAGGCGCTCCATCAGGACGGCGAGGTCGGCCGGGGTGCGGCCGGACGCCACCTCGTCGGCCAGGACGTGGACGACGTTGCCGAAGCCCTGGGCGGCGGTCGAGGGGGCGTCCGCCTTGACCTCGCGCCCCAGGAACCACTGCAGCGAGCAGGTGTTGACGAGCTGGTCGAGCGCGCTGCCGGACAGCGCCACCGGCCGGTCGCGGTCACGCAGCGGCACCTCGCTGTGGGTGGGCTCGTACAGGCCCCACCAGCTGGAGGGGTGGGCCGCGGGGACGAGCGGCCGCCCGTCCTCGTCGCGCAGCGCCGCGAGCCGCGCCAGCCGCTCGGCGGCGGCCTCCCGCAGGGCGTCCGAGGTGTCCGGGTCGACGGTGGTGGCGCGCAGCTCGGCGACGAGGGCCGCGACGGACAGCGGGCGGCGCGGCCGCTGGGTGACGTCGGCGGGGGTGACGCCCAGCTCGGTCAGGAACCGGGAGGGCTGGTCGCCGTCGTCGGAGGCGGCCTTGACGGCGGTGACCACCAGCCGGTCCCGGGCGCGGGTCGCCGCCACGTAGAACAGCCGCCGCTCCTCGGCCAGCAGCGCGCCCGGCGTCAGCGGCTCGGCGAGCCCGTCCCGGCCGATCCTGTCCGCCTCCAGGAGCGAGCCGCGGCGCCGCAGATCGGGCCACAACCCCTCCTGGACGCCCGCGACCACCACCAAGCGCCATTCCAGCCCCTTGGAGCGGTGCGCGGTCATCAGCCGCACGGCATCGGGGCGGGCGACGCGGCGCGAGAGGGTGTCGGCGGCGATGTCCTGGGCGTCGAGCTGGTCGAGGAAGTTGAGCGCCCCGCGGCCGCCGGTGCGCTCCTCCGCGCGCGCGGCAGTCTCGAACAGCGCGCACACCGCGTCCAGGTCGCGGTCGGCGTTGCGCCCACCGGCCCCGCCGCGCTGGGCGGCGCCCTCCAGCCGCCCGGGCCAGGGGGTGCCGTCCCACAGCTCCCACAGCGCCTGTTCGGCGGTGCCGCCGCCCGCCAGTGACTCCAGCGCCTTGCGCAGCAGCAGGCCGAGCCGCTGGGCGCCGCGCGCGTACGCCGGGTCGTGGACGGCCAGCCGCTCGGGCGCGGCCAGCGCCTCGGCGAGCAGGACGTCGGAGGGGCGCGGCACGGGCTGACCGGCGGCCCGCTCCTCCTCCCGCAGGGCGCGGCCGAGCTTGCGCAGATCGGCGGCGTCCATGCTGCCCAGCGGGGAGGTGAGCAGGGTGAGGGCGGTCTCGACGCCGAGGGCGGCGGTCAGCCCGCCGGAGTCCGGCAGCGCGGCCGTGGCGGCGGCCCGCAGCGCGGTCAGCAGGGGGGCCACGGCGGGTTCGTGGCGCAGTGGGATGTCGTCGCCGTCCACCTCGATGGGCACCCCGGCGGAGGTGAGCGCCCGGCGCAGACCCGGCAGCGAGCGCCCCCCGGCGCGCACCAGGACGGCCATCTCACTCCAAGGCACCCCGTCCTCCAGATGGGCGCGGCGCAGGATGTCGGCGACGTTGTCCAGTTCGGCGCCCGTGGTGGGGTACGTGAACACCTCGACGCGGCCGCCGTCGCGAGCCGCCGTCAGCTCCCGGTGGGCGCGCACGGCGTGCGCCGGGAGGCGGGTGAGCGGCATCCGGCCGGTGATGAGCCGGGTCGCTGCGAGCAGCCGGGCGCCCGAGCGGCGCGAGGTGGTGAGGACCTCCACGGGCGCCGGACGGCCGTCCGCGCGCGGGAAGTCGTCCCGGAAGCCGAGGATGCCGTTCACATCGGCGCCCCGGAAGGCGTAGATCGACTGATCGGGATCGCCGAACGCCACGAGCGTTTTCCCATGGCCCGCCAGCGCGCGCAGCAGCCGGGTCTGGGCCACGTCCGTGTCCTGGTACTCGTCCACGAACACCACGTCGTAGCGCGCGGCCAGCTCCGCCGCGACCTCCGGCCGCTCGGCGAGCAGCACCGCGCGGTGCACCAGCTCCGCGTAGTCCAGCACGCCCTGGGCGTCCAGGATGTCCAGGTACTCGGCGAGGAAGTCCGCCGCCGCGCCCCAGTCCGGGCGCCCGGTGCGGGCCGCGAACTCGCCCAGGGCCCGAGGGCCGAGCCCCAGCTCGCGGCTGCGCGCGAGCACCGCGCGCACCTCGTCGGCGAAGCCTCGGGTGGTCAGGCAGGCGCGCAGATCGTCGGGCCAGCGGACCGAGGCGCGCCCCGCGCGCTCCAGGTCGGCCTGCCCGGCGAGCAGCTCCCGTACGACGACGTCCTGCTCGGGGCCGGACAGCAGCCGCAGCGGATCGGTGAACAGATCGACGTCCTGATGGGCGCGGACCAGCGCGTAACAGAAGGAGTGGAAGGTGGTGGCCCGCGGCCCGGTCACGCCGCCCAGCCGCGCCGCCATCCGGTCGCGCAGTTCGACGGCCGCCTTGCGGCTGAAGGTGAGGACCAGCGTCCGCTCCGGGTCGGCGCCGTCGCGCACCCGCCGGGCGACCGTCTCCACAAGCGTCGTGGTCTTCCCCGTGCCCGGCCCGGCGAGCACCAGCAGCGGACCGCCCGGATGCTCAACCACGGCGCGCTGCCGTGCGTCCAGGACAGGAGGGGCCACCGGATCCGGCCGACGGCGGACCAGGCGGTACGTGCCCGGGGACGACGGCCGTACGAACGGCTGCCGTCCCCGCCGCTGTCGCGGCAGGGACGAGGAGGAGGAACTCACGTGGATCGCCGGTCCTGGTGGGTTGGCTGGGTGCGGGACAGCGTCTCATGTGCCATGGGCCGTCACCCGAATGGCTGTGGACAACCGCTAAGGGGCTCCCGTGCCGCTATCAGTGCCGCCCGCGCCGCCCGCGCGCTCCGTACCGCCCGCGCCTTCCGCGCCGTCCCAGCGGGCGCGGCGCATGTCGATCTTCGGCAGATGGCCCTCGGCCGAGCGCGGCGCCGCGCGCAGCGGAGTGCCCTCCTCGCGGTAGTGGCCGAGGGCGCGCAGCTCGCTGCCGGGCAGCAGCGCGCCGTCCGCGCGCACCACGCGCCACCACGGCACGGCGCCCCCGTAGAGGGCCATCACCCGCCCCACCTGGCGCGGGCCGCCCTCCTCCAGCCACTCGGCGACGTCCCCGTAGGTCATCACCCGGCCCGGCGGGATCAGCTCGGCGACATCCAGCACCCGCTCCGCGTACGCGGGCAGCTCGTCGGCGGCCTGCGGCTCCTCGCTCTCCCGGCTCATCCCGCCCATCCTGCCGCACACCACCGACACCGCCCCCGACGACGACACCCATGCCGACACCAACGCCGACACCGCCCCCGCCCCGCGCGGTACCGTCGAAGGCTCTGCGGACGGCGTCAGGGGTTCGATCACGCATGGTGCGGGAAGTCACTACGGGGCGTACGATCCGTGGCTCACATCCCCGAAATGCACCCTGATGCCCTCCTCCGCAGCCCGGGCATGCCACCATCTTCCGGGCGGTGACTGGTGATACGAGATCAAGAAGAGACGGCGAAGCAGCAGGGTGCGCAGGCTCCGGAAGAGGAGCCCCGCACCCCTGAGGCGCTGCCGTGCTCCGACGGCTGCGACGACGATCCGGACGGCCCGCAGGGACACAACGAGCGCGTCTCCGGTGACGAACCGCTGCTGCCCGCCCGGGTCCACCGCCCCTCCGACCTGATGCGGCTGCTGCTCGGCGCGCTGGGCATCGGCATCGTCCTCGCCGTCGCGGCCTTCGCGCACGGCACCACCGCCGGGCTGGAGAAGGACATCGGCCACGGCGCCAACCAGGCGCCCCCGCTGATGATCGACTTCGCCGGGCTGACGGCCAGCATCGCCGTGCTCGTCCTGCCGGTCGCGTTCGCGATCGAGCGGCTGGTCAAACGGGACGGGCTGCGCATCGCGGACGGCGTCCTGGCCGCCGTCCTCGCCCACGGCATCTCCCTCGCCACCGATCTCTGGGTCGCCAGGGCCGCGCCCGACTCGATCCGCGAGGCCCTCACCCAGACCGCGCCCGGCGGCGCCCTGAGCGATCCCGTGCACGGCTACCTCGCCCCGGTGATCGCCTATATGACGGCTGTCGGAATGGCGCGCCGCCCGCGCTGGCGGGTGGCCATGTGGGGCGTCCTGCTGCTCGACGCGTTCGCGGTGCTCGTCGGCGGCTACACCACCCCGTTCGCGATCATCATCACCGTGCTCATCGGCTGGACCGTCGCCTACGGCACGCTCTACGCGGTCGGCTCCCCCAACGTCCGGCCCACCGGCCAGAACCTGCTCGCCGGGCTGCGCCGGGTCGGCTTCAACCCGGTCAGCGCGGCGCGCGCCGAGGAGGCCGTCGACGAGCACGGCAACCACAGCGACCGCGGCCGCCGCTACCTGGTCACCCTGGAGGACGGGCCGCCGCTGGACGTCACCGTGGTCGACCGCGAGCAGCAGGCCCAGGGCTTCTTCTACAGCGTCTGGCAGCGGCTGACGCTGCGCACGATCACCCCGCCGCGCAGCCTCCAGTCGCTGCGCCAGGCCCTGGAGCAGGAGGCGCTGCTCGCGTACGCGGCGATCGCGGCGGGCGCCAACGCGCCCAAGCTGATCGCCACCTCCGAGCTGGGCCCGGACGCCGTGATGCTGGTCTACGAGCACATCGGCGGCCGCCCCCTGCACGCCCTGCCGGACGAGGCGATCACCGACGAGCTGCTGGCCGGGGCCTGGCACCAGGTGCAGGCGCTCCAGTCGCGCCGCATCGCCCACCGGCGGCTGGACAGCGACGCCCTGCTGGTCGACCGCTCCGGCGCGGTCATCCTGACGGATCTGCGCGGCGGCGAGATCGCGGCGGGCGACGTGGTGCTGCGGATGGACATCGCGCAGCTGCTGACCACCCTGGGGCTGCGGGTGGGCGCCGAGCGCTCCGTGGCCGTCGCGGTCGACGTCATCGGCCCGGACGCGGTCGCCGACAGCCTCCCCCTGCTGCAGCCCCTCGCCCTCGGCCGGGCCACCCGGGCGACGCTGCGCCACCTCGCCCGGGAGCGCGCCCAGCGGCAGCGGGAGGCGGTCCTGGAGGCGTCCCGCGCCGCCAAGGAGGCCAAGGCGCGGGAGGCCGAGGAAGCCGAGGAGGCCGGGGTCGAGACCGAGGGCGGGCGCAAGGCCGAGCCCGCCGTCAGCGACCGCAAGACGGCCAAGGCCGAGAAGCAGGCCGAGAAGCGGGCGATCGACGAGGCCCTGGAGGAGGCCCGCGAGGAGGATCTGCTCGCCCAGATCCGCCGCCAGGTGCTGCTGGTGCGGCCGCAGGCGCCGATCGAGCCGGTGCGGCTGGAGCGCATCAAGCCGCGCACCCTGGTCAGCTTCTGCGCGGGCGCCTTCGCCGCGTACTTCCTGCTGTCCCAGTTCACCCACGTCAAGCTGGGCGCCCTGGTCGCCGAAGCCAACTGGATCTGGGTGCTGTTCGCGCTCCTCTTCTCCGCGCTCACCTATGTGGCCGCCGCCCTGAGCCTGCTCGGCTTCGTCCCCGAGAAGGTGCCGTTCGGGCGTACGGTGCTGGCGCAGGTCGCCGCCTCCTTCGTGAAGCTGGTGGCCCCCGCGGCGGTCGGCGGCGTCGCCCTCAACGCCCGCTTCCTGCAGCGCGCGGGGGTGCGGCCGGGGCTCGCGGTGGCGAGTGTCGGCGCGTCGCAGCTGTTCGGGCTGGCCAGCCACATCGTGCTGCTGGCCACCTTCGGCTACATCACCGGCACCGAGCGCACCCCGACCCTCTCCCCGTCCCGGACCGTGATCGCCGGGCTGCTGACGGGCGCCGTGCTGACCCTCGTGGTCACCGCCGTCCCGGCCTTGCGCAAGTTCGTCTCCACCCGGGTGCGGTCGCTGTTCGCGGGCGTCGTGCCGCGCATGCTGGACGTACTCCAGCGGCCCCGGAAGCTGCTCGCCGGAATCGGCGGCATGCTGCTGCTGACCGCCGCCAACGTGATGTGCCTGGACGCGTCCATCCGCGCGTTCGGCGGCGAGCTGAGCTACGCGAGCATCGCGGTCGTCTTCCTCGCGGGCAACGCCCTGGGCTCGGCCGCGCCCACCCCGGGCGGCGTCGGCGCCGTCGAGGCCGCCCTGATCGCCGGACTGACCTTCGCCGGGCTGCCGTACGAGGTGGCCGCGCCCGCGGTGCTGCTCTTCCGGCTGATGGTCTTCTGGCTGCCGGTGCTGCCCGGCTGGCTGGCGTTCACCCATCTCACCCGCCGAGAGTCGCTGTAGGTCGTACGGCCCGCCCCGCGCCCCTCACCCGTACGCCCGCGCTGTGCGCGCGCGACCCCGCCGCGCCCCGCAGGATGGCGGTACGCCGCCACCCCGGGAGAGCCGCCGTGTCCCGACCCCTGCGCACCGGTGCGCTGTCCGCCGCCGCCCTGCTGCTCGCCGCCACCGCCGGATGCGGCGGCGACCCCGGCAGGCCGGACACCTCGGCGGGCCAGAAGCTCCACTGGGCCGCCTGTCCCGTCCCCTCCGACAGCGAGGACGGGGCGACCACCAAGGCCCCGGGCCGGGAGTGGCAGTGCGCGACCCTGCACGTGCCGCTCGACTACACGAAACCGCGCGGCGCCACGATCGGCATCGCGCTGATCCGCGCCAAGGCCACCGACCCGGACAAGCGCATCGGCTCCCTGATCTTCAACTTCGGCGGCCCCGGCGGCTCCGGCGTCGCCACCCTGCCCGCCCTCGCGAGCAGCTACAAGCAGCTGCGCACCCGCTATGACCTGGTCAGCTTCGATCCGCGCGGGGTCGGCCGCAGCAAAGGGGTGCACTGTCTGGACGACCGGCAGCTCGACGCCTACTACGCGGCCGACGCCTCCCCGGACGACTCCGCCGAGGTGAAGTCCCTGGTGCGCCGGGTCAAGACCTACGCCTCGGGTTGCGAGAAGCGGTCCGGCGCGGTGCTCCCGTACGTCGGCACCACCAACGCCGCCCGCGACATGGACGTGATGCGCCGCGTCCTCGGCGACCGCAAGCTGTACTACTTCGGCGTCTCCTACGGCACCGAACTCGGCGGCGTCTACGCCCATCTGTACCCCGAGAAGGTGGGCCGGGCGCTCTTCGACGGGGTCGTGGACCCCGCCCAGAACCCCGAACAGGGCGCCCTCGGCCAGGCGAAGGGGTTCCAGCTGGCGCTGGGCGACTACCTGAAGGAGTGCCGTGGCACCGCCGGGGCACGATGTCCGACCCAGGCCCAGATCCAGGCCCTGCTGAAGCGCCTCGACCGCCATCCGGTGGCGGGCAGCGGCAACCGGAAGCTCACCCAGACGCTGGCCGACGGGGGCATCGCGCAGTCCCTGTACTCACGCGACTTCTGGCCGTACCTCACCCAGGGCATCGCCGGGGCCCGGCAGGGCGACGGCGGGATCCTGCTGGCCCTCGGCGACGCCATGAACGGGCGCGACGAGAACGGCGACTACAGCACGCTGCAGGCCTCGCTCAACGCCGTCACCTGCGCCGACTTCAAACAGCGCTACACCCTGGCCGACATCCGGAAGAAGCTGCCCACCTTCCGCAAGGCGTCCCCGGTGTTCGGCGACTTCATGGCCTGGAGCCTCACCCAGTGCACCGACTGGCCCGTACGCGGCGCCTGGACCACCCCCGACGTCAGCGCGCGCGGTGCCGCGCCCATCCTGATCGTCGGCAACACCGGCGACCCGGCCACGCCGTACGCCGGGGCGCGGAAGATGGCCGACGAACTGGGGCCCGGGGTCGGCGTCCAGCTCACCTACAAGGGCGAGGGGCACGGGGCGTACGACAGCGGCAGCGGCTGTGTGCGCAAGACCGTGAACGCCTATCTGCTGAACGGCCGGGTGCCGGAGAACGGCAAGGTCTGCACCTAGCCGGGCCGCCGTCGCGGCTGTGACGGTAGGGAGACCAAGCGCGCACGTCCCGCTCATACCATCCTCATAGGATCACCGACCATGTCGACCATGCCGAGTTCCCGCCGCACCATACGGACCAGGGCGCTGGTCTCCGCGACCGCCGTGGTCACCCTCATCGCCGTCGCGGGCTGCAGCGGCGGCGGAAAGGACCAGGGGAAGGCGTCGTCCGGGCCCTCGTCCGACGCCTCGTCCACCGCCCCGGCCGCTCCCCCGGGCGCCTCCGGCCTGCCCCGCTCGCTCACGGCCCAGAAGCCGCACTGGAAGGGCTGCGCGGCGCCGACCGCGCTCCAGGGCACCGGCAAGGCGCCGGACGACGACTGGGAGTGCGCCGACCTCAAGGTGCCGCTGGACTGGGCGAAACCGGGCGGAGAGACTTTTCGCCTCGCCATGATCCGCGCCAAGGCCACCGACCCGGAGAAGCGGATCGGCTCCCTGGTGTTCAACTTCGGCGGCCCCGGCGGCTCCGGCGTCTCCTCCCTGCCCGGATTCAGCGGGGATTACGACAAACTGCGCACCCGCTACGATCTGGTGAGCTTCGATCCGCGCGGGGTCGGCGAAAGCGACGGAGTCACCTGCCGGAGCGACAAGGAGATCGACGCCGCAGAGGCGGTGGACGGCACTCCGGACGACGCCGCCGAAATCAAGGCGGCCACCGCTGACGCGAAGAAATACATCGCCGGGTGCGAAAAGCGCTCCGGGAAGGTGCTCCCGCATGTGGACACCGTGAGCGCCGCCCGCGACATGGACCTCATGCGGCAGGTGCTCGGCGACCGGAAGCTCTCCTATTTCGGCATCTCCTACGGCACCGAACTCGGCGGCGTCTACGCCCATCTGTATCCGCGCCATGTGGCGCGCGCGGTCCTCGACGCCGTGGTCGACCCGTCCGCGGACACGGAGCAGGGCTCCCTCGCCCAGGCCAGGGGGTTCCAGCTCGCGCTGGACAACTATCTCAAGGACTGCGCCAAGAAGGGGCTCTCCTGCCCGGTCGGTGACGATCCGAAGGCGGGCACCGAGAAAATCGTCACGCTGCTGAAGAAGCTCGACAAGAAGCCTCTCGAAACCGACAGCGGCCGCAAGCTCACCGAAGGAGGGGCGCTCGGCGGTATCGCCGCCGCGCTCTACTCCAAGGACAGCTGGAAATACCTGACGCTGGGCCTTCAGGAAGCGCTGACGCTCGACAAGGGAAATCTGCTGCTCGCGATGGCGGATTCGATGTCCGGCCGCGACGAGAACGGCCGCTACAGCAATATCAACGCGGCCAATACGGCGGTCAACTGCGCCGACGAGAAGAAGCGCTACACGGTGAGCGAGGTGAAGAAGCGGCTGCCCCGGTTCCGCGCGACCTCGAAGGTCTTCGGCGACTATCTGGCCTGGTCCCTGCTCGCCTGCACCGGCTGGCCGGTCACCGGGAAGACGGACAGCCCGGACGTGAGCGCCAAGGGCTCCGCGCCGGTCCTCGTCATCGGCAACACCGGCGACCCGGCCACCCCGTACGAGGGCGCCCGGACGATGGCCCGCGAGCTGGGCCGGGGCGTGGGCGTCGAGGTCACGTACCGGGGGCAGGGCCATGGCGCGTACAACAGCGGCAACGCCTGCATGACGAAGACCGTGAACGCCTATCTGCTCGACGGGAAGGTGCCGCCCGGCGGCAAGACCTGCGGATGAGCGACGAGGGGCCCGGACCGTCCGATGCGACGGTCCGGGCCCCTTTCACTCAGCTGTCAGTAGATCGGCTTGTCGGGCTCGATCTGGTTGACCCAGCCGATCACGCCGCCGCCCACATGCACGGCGTCGGAGAAGCCCGCGGACTTCAGGACGGCCAGAACTTCCGCGGAGCGGACACCCGTCTTGCAATGCAAGACGATCTTCTTGTCCTGCGGCATGTCCTGGAGGGCGGTGCCCATCAGGAACTCGTTCTTCGGGATCAGCCGGGCGCCCGGGATCGAGACGATCTCGTACTCGTTCTGCTCGCGGACGTCGATGATGTCGATGGCCTCGCCGTCGTCGATCCACTCCTTGAGCTGCTTGGGAGTGATCGTCGAACCGGCCGCCGCCTCCTGGGCCTCGTCCGAGACGACACCGCAGAACGCCTCGTAGTCGATCAGCTCGGTGACCGTGGCGTTCGGGCCGCAGACCGCGCAGTCCGGGTCCTTGCGGACCTTGACCTGCCGGTAGGTCATCTCCAGGGCGTCGTAGATCATCAGACGGCCGAGCAGCGGGTCACCGGCGCCGGTGAGCACCTTGATGGCCTCGGTGACCTGGATGGAGCCGATGGACGCGCACAGCACGCCCAGGACCCCGCCCTCGGCGCAGGAGGGGACCATGCCGGGGGGCGGGGGCTCCGGGTACAGGCAGCGGTAGCAGGGGCCGTACTCGGACCAGAAGACGGACGCCTGGCCGTCGAACCGGTAGATCGAACCCCAGATGTACGGCTTGTTCAGCAGCACGCACGCGTCGTTCACCAGGTAGCGGGTGGCGAAGTTGTCGGTGCCGTCGACGATCAGGTCGTACTGGGAGAAGATCTCCATCACGTTGTCCGCCTCAAGGCGGCCCTCGTGCAGCACGACGTTCGTGTAGGGGTTGATGCCGAGGACGGTGTCCCGCGCGGACTGCGCCTTCGGGCGGCCGATGTCCGCCTGGCTGTGGATGATCTGGCGCTGCAGGTTGGACTCGTCGACCTCATCGAACTCGATGATGCCGAGCGTGCCCACACCGGCGGCGGCCAGGTACATCAGGGCGGGCGAGCCGAGACCGCCCGCGCCCACACAGAGCACCTTGGCGTTCTTCAGCCGCTTCTGGCCCTCCATGCCGACGTCCGGGATGATCAGATGGCGTGAGTACCTGCGGACCTCGTCGACGGTGAGCTCGGCAGCCGGCTCGACCAGGGGTGGCAGCGACACAAGGACTCCGTAGTGAGTAGGAGCGGGCTAAACGGTTCACCCCCGCGTGAGCGGGGAGGTTGTCTTCTCGTCTCCTCGTAACACTGCCACGCCCCATCTCATTCCATGACACACGGTCCGATGCGCGAGACGACATCGTCCCAATGGCCGGGCAGCGTCTCCCAGAGGGCGGCGGAGCCCGCGCGCTGGCCCGGGCGGGTCGTGCGGTCCGTGAGGAAGACCGTGCCCGCCCCCTGCCAGCGGGCGATGCGCAGCGCCTCGTCCAGATGCGGCCGGGGCACCCCGTGCACCAGGTGGCAGAACCGTTCGGGCGGATAGCCCGCCGTCCACTCGGCGACCTGGGACCAGCGGTAGTCGGCCCACCGGCCGCGGAAGGTCACCAGCTGGTCGGCGATCTCCGCGTAGTCCTGGTACGGATGGGTGTCCTGGCCCAGCACCGTGTACGCCCCGCCGCGCAGCGCGCGCAGCGTGGTGACGATCCGGCGGACGTCGGCCAGCCCGGGGCGCTCCGACGGGCAGCGGTCCAGATAGAAGCCGTCGGGCCGGTACCAGTCCAGGTAGCGGGTGGCGTCCGAGACCAGCTCGCCGAACGGGCGGGCGCCAAACCGCAGGTCCAGCCGCCCCAGCACCCGCACGCCCGCGGTGCGCAGCCGGGCCACCGCGGCGGCGCAGTACGGGTCGGGGCACGAGCCGGGGCCGCGCGCGACGTCCAGGACGGCCCAGTGCACGGGGGTGCCGCGGCGGGTCAGCTCACCCCATTCGACGGGCGCGACCAGCGGGTGCGCCCAGCCCGGCACCCCGAGGCCGAGACCGGCGGCGGGCTGGGTCCCGGCCGGGGCGCGGCGCCGGGGGCCCGGGGAGATCAGATGCGACACGCGGCCTCCATCCAGATGTCCGCGAGGGACTCCTCCAGCGGGATGCGGGAGCGCCAGCCCAGCCGGTCGCGCGCGGTGCGCACATCGGCCTGCTGCCAGCTGCCGCAGCCGTCCGGGTAGGGGTACGCGGTGGCGCCGCCGTGCTCGCCCGGCCCGGGGTGGTGACCGGGGGCGTGACCGGGGGCGTGTGGGGTGGGCGCCGGAGCGTGTCCGGGGGCGTGCGCGGGGGCCGGGATATGGACGCCCGGGTGCAGCGGGTTCCGCCCGGGCGGGACGTCGACCTCGTGCAGGGTGCCGCCGAAGCCCGCCACCCGGGCCAGTACGGAGGCCGCCTCGCGCAGCCGGACGGCGCGTCCGGTGCCGATGTTGACGACGCCCTGCGCGGCCGACAGGGAGGCCGCGTGGACGGCCCGCGCCACGTCCCGTACGTCCACGAAGTCGCGCTGCACCCCGAGGCCGCTCAGCTTCAGCTCGCTGTCCCCGGACTGCATCGCGCGCCGCATCGCCTCGGCGAGGCGGCCGAGCGGGGAACCGGCCGGGGTGCCGGGCCCGACCGGCGAGAAGACCCGCAGCACCACCGCGTCCAGTCCGGAGCCGAGCACCAGCTCGGTCGCGGCCAGCTTGCTCACGCCGTACGGGCCGCCGGGGCGCGGCACGGCGTCCTCGGCGGTGGACGATCCGGGCTGGGACGGCCCGTACTCGGAGGAGCAGCCGATCTGGACCAGCCGGGCGCCGCAGCCGCTGCGGCGCAGCGACTCGCAGACGGTCGCGACGGCCACGGTGTTGTGCCGGGTCAGCTCGCGGGCCCCGCCGCGGGTCGCGCCCGCGCAGTTGATCACCACCCCGGGGTGGACCGCGTTCAGGAAGCGGGTGAGCGCGCCGGGGCTGCCGTTGGACAGGTCGAACCGCACGTCGGCGTCGTCGCCTCGGCCGAGCGCGGTGAGCTGGACGGCGGGGTCGGCCAGCAGGTGTTCGGCGACGTAGCGGCCCAGGTAGCCGCCGGAGCCGAGCAGCAGGACTCTCATCGTCGCGCCTCCCCGGGGATGGCGTGTGGGGCGGTCGTCTCGTCGCTCATGGATGTGCTCCTCGTAGGGATGGGCGGGGGTGACGGTGTGGGGGGCGTCGTGGGGGTGTTGTGGGCCGAGGCGCGGGACAGGGCGGCGCACGCGTACACCAGCAGCGCGAGCGCGGCGGCCCCGCAGGCCACGGCGGGGACGGCGGCCGTGCCGTGGGCGGCGGCCAGCCGCCGCACCGGCTCGCCGAGGGCCGCGCAGCCCGGCAGCCGGGCGGCCCCGGCGGCGCCCAGCACGGCCGCCTCGGCCGCGCAGGCCGCGGCGGTGCCGGTGGCCGCGGCGGCGCGGAAGCCGTGGACGGTGAGCAGCCGGGCGAGGAACAGCAGCCCGGCCAGCGCGGCCACGCCCGCCTCGGCGGTGAGGTCCGCGGCGGCGCGGGGCACCGCGAGCCGGGCGGCGATCACCAGCGGCGGCAGGGTGAGCAGGAAGGCCACGGCGGTGGCCGCGCACAGCGGACGGACCCCCGCCGCGAACTCGTCGAGCCCGCTGCTGGCGGCCAGCCTGCGGCGCGCCCGTACGGCGAACCAGCGGGCGCACCACGCGGCGGGGGCGACGGCGAGGCCGAGGACGACGGCGGCCCCGGCGGCCGCCGCCGGGTCGTACGGCCCGGGGGCGCCGGTGCCCGCCGTACGCCCACTGAGCCCGCCCAACAGCCAGTCGCCGCAGGCGGCGTAGCCGAGCAGCCACCCGGTGCGCAGCGCACCCGGCAGGCCCGCGAGGCGGCCAGGACTACGCCCCGTTGAGCGGTCCTTCCGGGCGCGCCGCCCGGAAGGGCCGCCGGTGCCGCCGGGCACGCCGCGTCCGCCGGGCCTGCGGCGTCCGGCACGTACGCCTGTGCCACCGCAGCCGCCGCATTCGCTGGTGCCACCGGTGCCACCGCGTCCGTCAGTGCCACCGCATCCGCAGCAGCCGCCGCGTCCGCCGGTGCCGCCGCAGCCCCCGCGTTCGCCACGCCTGCCCCGGCCGCCTCGGCCGCCCCGTCCGCTGGTGCCGCCGCATTCGCCGCATTCGCTGGTGCCACTGCAGCCGCCGCATCCGCCGACGCCGCCGCACTCGCCGCGTCCGCTGGTGCCGCTACATGCGCCGCGTCCACTGGTGCCACCGCGTCCGCCGCATCCGCCGACGGCGAGCGGGCCCCGGCGCAGGCACAGCCACAGCGCGCCCGCCGTCAGGGCGGCACCGGTCGCGCCGACGACCGGGGTCCCGGTCCGGTACGCACCGATCACGGTCGCGGCGACCAGCGCACCCGGCAGCAGCGCGAGCAGCCCGAGCGCCGCCCGTACGGCCCAGGGCCGGGACGGGGGCTCGCAGGGCGCGTCGTCCCCGCTGTCACCGTCGCCGTCGCGCGGGACCCGTGCGTACAGCTCCTCGGCGAGCGAGAAGACATCGCGGTGCCGGAAGCGCGCGGCGGTGCGGTCGGTGACCCCGTGGGCCTCCAGACCGGCGGCGATCTCCAGCGGATCGACAGCCCGGGCGCACAGCTCGCGGTGGCGGTGCATCAGCACCCGCACCGGGTCCACCGATCCGCGCCGCCCCTTCGGCCCCTGCTCATGGGCCGACGCCGGGGCGCTGGGCTGCTCGCGGCGCGCGGGCCCGGTCATGCGCCCTCCTCGGACAGGGCGGCCATGGTCCGGCCCGGCGGCGGTCCGGCCTCCGCCCACCGGGGCGTGTGCGCGAGCCCCTGACCGGCGGTCCAGCGGCCGGGGATGTGGGCCTCCGCCGGGCGGGCGAACGGCAGGGGCGCACCGCCCGCGCCGACCTCCTCGCGGCGCACCGGGCAGTGCGACATCAGCTCCAGGTAGATGCCCCGGAAGGCGACCACGTTCTGCTCGGCGGTGAACAGCTCCAGCGCCCGGGCGCGCGCGGCGGCGCCCAGCCGGGCGCGGCGCTCGGGGTCGCGCAACAGCGCGAGGCACGCGTCGGCGAGCGCCCTGGGGTTGCGCGGCGGCACCACCAGACCGGTGCCGCCGATGGCCTCGCACACCGCGCCCGCGTCCGTCGAGACCGTGGCCCGGCCGCAGAACATCGCCTCGACCAGCCCCACCGGGAAGCCCTCGACCACGCTGGACAGCACGACGACGGCGCCCGCCGCGTACGCGTCCGCCAGGGTGGGCACCTCGGGGTCGCCGACGTGCTCGAAGGAGACCGGGTTGTCCCCGGGCGTATGGGCGTTCGCGGCCTCGTCGGGGAAGAGGTGCTCGGCCAGGGCGCGGCAGTGGGCCGCGTAGCCATCGGCCGGGTCGTCCACGGGCCAGGCCCCGGAGCCGGGCCGGGTCTCGATGACGCGCAGCCGCGCGTCCGGCTGCCACCGGCGCACCTCGGCGAACGCGTGCAGCAGCGCGACGACGTCCTTGGCGGGTTCGAGCCGCCCCACCCACACCAGCGTCCGGTCGTCCCCGCAGGACGCCGCTCCGGCCTCGCCGACCTCCGCGAAGCACCCGGCGTCCATACCGGGGTAGACGGTGCGCAGCCGCTCCGGGGAGGCGCCGCACCGCTCCTGCCAGCGGCGGGCGTGGGTATTGCCGGGGGTGATGAGCGCGGCCTGCGCGTACGCCTCGGCGGCCAGCCTGCCCTGGAAGGCGGCCAGCAGGGCGCGGACCGGGCCCGACCCGTCACGACCGGCCGGACGCCGCAGATAGTGCTCGCGCAGCCGTACGCCGTACTCGGTGACCAGCAGCGGCGTACCGAAACGGCGCTTGGCCAGCAGCCCGGGCAGCGCGGCCGCGCCGCCGGAGGTGGCGTGGCACAGGTCCACACCGGACAGCCCCGGGTCGCGGCCACCGCCGCCGTACCAGTCGAGCGACAGCGGGCGCAGCGCCCGCTCCAGGGCCTCGGTCACGGCCAGCAGATCGGTGACCCGCGCGCGGTGGGCGGCGCGCGGCGCGCCGGGGGTGTGGCAGGCGCGCTCCAGAGTGCGGACGGCGTCCTCGGAGCGGAGCGCGGCGGACAGTCCGCCGCTGTCGCGGGCGAGGTCGGCGAGGCCGTGGAGGCCGCTGGCGAAACGGTCCGCCTGGGTGCCGTCCGGGCCGCCCGGCACGCTGATCGCCACCGCCAGGTCCCCGAAGTGCTCGGTGAACCGCCGCCGCTGCCGCCGCCCGTACGCCCGCCGCCGCCCGGTCGGCTCGCCCCACAGCGGCGCGGTGCGCACCCGTCGCACCTGCCCGGGCGGCTCCTGCCAGCCGACGGCCTCCTGACGGGCGTGGCGGCTCAGCGCGTAGACCTCGAAGTCGTGCTGGTCCAGTCCGCGCACGAGCCGGTCGCACCACACCCGCGCCTCACCGGTCGCATACGGGTACCCACCCTCCGTAAGCAGTCCCACGCGCATGAGCGCACCCCCGATCTCCCATGTGAGCAAGCCGTCATGCCGCGGATCGGCACGTCGGGCAGCGGGAGCACGTTATGCGCGCATGGCTATGGCGCGACGGACGGTTGTCCGTCGCACCACCGGAAGGGGTGAACGCCCGTGACCTTCCTGGATTTCAGGCGTTGTCAGGCGCTATAACGGCCGCGAGGGGCGTCAGCCCTTGGGAAACGGCCAGGCGTTGGGGCGGCACGTCGCGCCGTCCGTCGCCAGGAACTTGGTCTGCTGCATCATCACCGGTGCGAGCGCGCCCTGCTGGGAGCACGTCTCGTGGTTGTGCCCGAGCCGGTGCCCGACCTCGTGGTTGATGAGCATCTGGCGGTACGAATGCATCTTGTCCTCGCCGAACGTGCTGGCGCCCTGCGCCCACCGATAGGCGTTGATCATGACGCGCTCGGTGGCCGCCGAGTCGCACGAGACGTTGTCCTCGGTGGTGTCCAGCCCGGACTTCCCGCACCACACCGCGGTGGTGCCGGGGCTCGCCAGGGTGATGACGAAGTCCGGGCGCCCGGACGAGACCCGCTCGAAGGTGCGGGTGCCGCCGTGGCCCCAACTGCGGTCGTCGTTGAGCGTCTTGTGCACCGCCTCGGCGAACAGCGCGCCGTCGAGCGGCAGCCCCTTCTCGACGTCCACCCGGTAGCGCAGGACGTCGCCCTTGCCGGGCGCCTTGTCGTTCCCGGGGACGGTCGTGAAGGCGCCCGAGCCCTTGAGCTTCGGGTCGAGCGGGAACAGGGCGGCCATCTTCTGGTCGTACGTGGCGAGTTGGGGGGACGCGGAGGCGGACGGGGCGGTCCGGCCGTCCTTACCGGCCGACACGGCGCCCTCGCCGCCGCGCTCCGTACCGCCCTTGGACCGCGCCTTGTCGTCACCCTGCGGACCGTTCGCCACCTGTCCGGCCACCACGACGGCCAGCACGGTGGTCACGGCCGCCGCGGCGATACCGGTGAACGTGCGGCTCTTGCCGCCCTTGGTGACGCCGCGCGCGCCCTTGCCCGCGGGGTCGGACCCGTCGGCCCCGTCGGCCGCCGTGGCCGTGCCGTCGTCGAGGCCGTCCGCGGCGTTCTTACGGGCGTCATCGGCGCCCGCGCCGGGGCTGGTACGGCGGGGCGGCGGTACGGCTCCGGGCGCACCGGCGGCGAAGACGTCCTCGCCATCGGTTTCCAGGGCGTCGGTGCCGGTGGCGGTGCCGGTGGCGTCGAACGCCTGCAGGTACTCCTTGCGGGGCCCGGGCATCAGCCCGCCAGCGCCGCCCCCGGAGGGGCCACCGGACGGGCCACCGGCGGCGGGTCCGGCGGGGCGCTCCGGCGCGTTCATGGTGGCGGTGCCGAAGGCGCTCCAGCCGCCGCTCTGCTGTTCACGGCGCCCGGGGCCCGCCGGGTGCCCGGACGGCCCGGCGGAGCGTCGCCGACGTCCCGCGCCGGGGGCGGAATCCGCCTCGGCGGACCCGGGGTCCCGGTCCTCCTGGCTACCCCGTGCGCTGTGCTTACCCACGCGCCGCACCGCTCCCGTCTGTTCCGGGCACCGGTACGCCCCGTATCTTCCGGCTGTCCCGTCTGTCTCGTGTCTCTCGTGCTTCTCGTACTGCTTGTGCTTCTCGCGCTTGTCGTTCGTCTCGTCCGTCGACGTCGTCAAGCAGTTCGCGCATACCGCGCGCCACTACGTCGGGGTACTCCATCATCGCCACATGTCCGGCGTCCAACAGCGTCAACAGGCGCGAGTCGCGGAAGGTTGCGCTAGCCCGCCGGGCCATCCGGAAGGCCACCAACTGGTCGCGCATACCGTAGACGAGCAGCGTGGGCGCGAGGACCCGCTCGGCCTGCCGCCACATCGAGTACTGGCCGCCGAGAGCATAGGTGTCGATGAGGCCGCGCGCCGAACGGGCGAGCGCGTCCCAGAAGTACGGGAGCGCCAGCCGCCGCTCGTACTCCTCGACCGCCAGCGCGAAGTCCTCCCGGCTGACCTGCCGGGGGTCACCGTAAGTGAGCGCCAGCAGCTCCCAGGTGCGCCGCTCCGCGTCCCAGTCGCGGGTCGCGCGGCTGAAGAGGCGGGTCGCCCCGGGGATCGCGAGCAGCCCGGTGGGCACCGCGGTGCGCTGCGGGCGCCGCTCGGGCAGCGCGGGCGAGACGAGGGTGAGCGTGCGCACCAGGTCCGGCCGCACGGCCGCGACGCGGATGGCGATCGTGCCGCCCATCGAGTTTCCGGCCAGATGTACGGGGCCCCGGCCGCTCGCGTCGAGGTGGCGGATGATGGCCCGGGCGTGGCCGGTGATGGAGTAGTCGCCGTCGTCGGGCGGCGGGGAGTCACCGAATCCGGGCAGGTCAGGGCACTCGATATCGAGCCGGTCTGCGAGCTGTTCCATCAGCGGCGACCAGTTCTGCGAACAGCCGCCCAGCCCGTGGACGAACAGCGCGGGCGGCAGCCCGGAAACCTCCGGCGGGCGGGTACGCACGTTCAGCGTGAGACCGGGCAGGCTGGTGGTACGCAGCTTTTCACCGGCACCGACCCGCACGGGCCGCGCGGGGGGCACCGCGGCAACGATGCGGGCTTCCGGCGGCTCGGTCGAAGACATGCGCCAATGTTACGAGACGATCACATGGCTGACCGTGTGTTCACCCTCACAGACCACGTAGCGTCCGAAAGTGACCTCTCCTAGGCTCGTAAGTACACAGGGGCGATCTCCTGCCTCTGGGAAGGGGAGTACATGTCCGTCGATCCGAGGGACCCCGAGACCTTCGCGAACGCCCTGGAGGACAACGACAGCTCGGCCCCCTACAGCGTCGAAGCCCCCGAGGCGGACGCCGCCGAGCAGCACCACGACCTCGTCCCCCACCGCGACGACCGCCGGAGCGCCGACGAATCACTGGAGGCCAACGAGGCCGATCGCGCCGAGCAGGCCCGGGTCGTCGAGGAAAACGAGGAGGACTATCGATGACCAGCACCATTTATGGGCTTTTCATAGAGTCCAGTCCGTGAAAACTTCCGCACGGACCGCGCGCGGCCCTGTTACCCAAAAGTACGATGGCGGGCGCGGTGGACACCGTGCTCGCAACATTCAATGGGAGGCGGCGTGACAGCCATCGAGCAGACCGAGGCGCGCCCGCGGGGTACGCGCCTGCCGCGCCGAGCCCGACGCAACCAGCTCCTGGGCGCCGCCCAGGAGGTCTTCGTCGCGCAGGGCTACCACGCGGCCGCGATGGACGACATCGCCGAGCGCGCGGGAGTCAGCAAGCCCGTGCTCTACCAGCACTTCCCGGGCAAGCTGGAGCTGTACCTCGCCCTGCTCGACCAGCACTGCGAGGCCCTGCTGCAGGCGGTCCGTACCGCGCTCGCCTCGACCACCGAGAACAAGCAGCGGGTCGCGGCCACGATGGACGCGTACTTCGCGTACGTCGAGGAGGAGGGCGGCGCCTTCCGGCTCGTCTTCGAGTCCGACCTGACCAACGAGCCCGCCGTGCGCGAGCGCGTGGACCGGGTCTCGCTCCAGTGCGCCGAGGCGATCAGCGAGGTCATCGCCGAGGACACCGGGCTGTCCAAGGACGAGTCCATGCTGCTGGCCGTCGGCCTCGGCGGCGTCTCGCAGGTCGTCGCGCGCTACTGGCTCTCCAGCGGCAGCACGGTCCCCCGGGATACCGCTGTGCAGTTGCTCACGTCGCTCGCCTGGCGCGGTATCGCGGGCTTCCCGCTGCACGGGGCGGAGACCGGGACTTAAGCCTGTTCGCTGCGGGCTTGTCCCGCTCGGCCCAGCGGGCCCGTTTCCCGGGCTAATGTGTGCTGCGTACAGCGCGGACGCCGCGCACAACGACCGTCGGAGGGACAAGGCCGTGGAGGTCAAGATCGGCGTGCAGCACGCGCCCCGCGAGATCACCCTGGAGAGCGGGCAGTCCGTCGAGGACGTGGAGCGCGCGGTGTCCGACGCGCTCGCCGGGAAGGCGCCGCTGCTGAGCCTGGTGGACGAGCACGGCCGCAAGGTCCTGGTTCCGGCCGACCGGCTCGCCTACGTCGAGATCGGTGAGCCGAGCGCCCGCAAGGTCGGCTTCAGCGCGCTCTGAGCGGTCCACAACGACGGCGACGGGGCCCGGTGGGATATCTCTCCCACCGGGCCCCGCCGCCGTTGTGCGCCCGCCCCTGGCGGGCCCCGCCTCCGCTGTGCGCCGGTACGCCGCAGCCCGCCCCCCTCCATCAGGGTTGCCCCCGCTTGGGCCAGGGTAGGACCGGCAGGACCGACGCGTGATCACGCGTCGGTCCGGTCCGCACACGGGAAGGACGCGCCATGATCTTCTGGGAAGCGCTCGGCTCGGTACTGATCGGTTTCGCCATCGCGTACGGCGCGAGCCGACGGCTGCCCCGCCGACTGCCCGCCACCCCTCTCGTCCTGTCCACCGGCCCCGGCGCGGCGCTCTTCGGTGCGATGATCGCCCACACGGTGCTGGGCTCGGGCTACTCGGCGGTCGTCCTGATGGTCGCCCTCGGCTTCGCCGCGGCCCTGCTGTCGCTGCTCATCCGCCCCCGAACCGGCCGCCGCCGCTCGGTCCCGGCCTGAGCCCGGACGCGACCGGCCGCGGCACGCACAACGGCACGCACAACGGCACACAAAAGGGCTCCGGGGTCCCGGAGCCCTTTCCCACGCCCCGCCGAGTGCTAGGCCGCCAGGCCCAGCGCCGACATCCGCTTGGTGTGGGCCTCGGTGATCCGGGAGAACATCCGGCCGACCTCCGCCAGGTCGAAGCCGTCGGCCAGGCCACCCACCAGCATCGTGGACAGCGCGTCGCGGTCCGCGACCACCCGCTGGGCCTGGGAGAGCGCCTCGCCCATCAGCCGCCGGGCCCACAGCGCCAGCCGTCCGCCGACCCGGGGATCGGCCTCGATCGCGGCCCGCACCTTCTCCACCGCGAAGCTCGCGTGGCCGGTGTCGTCCAGCACCTGGAGCACCAGGCCGCGGGTGTCCGAGTCGAGGCGGGCCGCCACCTCGCGGTAGAAGTCGCTGGCGATCGAGTCGCCCACGTACGCCTTGACCAGGCCCTCCAGCCAGTCGGACGGCGCGGTCTGGCGGTGGAACCCGTCCAGCGCCGCCGCGAACGGCTCCATCGCCGCGGTCGGCTCCTCGCCGACCGCCGCCAGCCGGTCCCGGAGCCGCTCGAAGTGGTGGAACTCGGCCGACGCCATCTTCGCCAGCTCCGCCTTGTCCTCCAGCGTGGGCGCCAGCTTGGCGTCCTCCGCGAGCCGCTCGAAGGCGGCCAGCTCGCCATAGGCGAGCGCCCCGAGCAGATCCACCACCGCGGCCCGGTACTGCGGCTCGGCCGCGGCCCGGTCCCAGTCCTGGGCGGCGATTCCGGTCGGGGTCTTCTCGGTCTCAGGCGTATCAGACGTCTCCATGAAGCGCACAATAGTCCGCCCGGCGTAGCGAGGAAGGCCCTGGTCAGCCAAGTCCCCTCACAGCCCGGTTCGGGTTGGCCGGTCACAGATGCGCACTTCCGGGGTACAGTGGTATTTGCACCCGTCGAGTATCGGCGGGTCGTTCCACGAATGCGGATGCCCGGTCGGTGGCCCGATCGGCTCCTAACACCCGACCGCCCTCCGCGCGGCGCGCATCTTCATGTGCACGGCAAGAGGGAACCGCTCGCGGCGTGAGCGCTCGAGCGAGGGCAGTGGTCCCGCGCCGAATCGGCCAATAAGGCCGGTGTACCCGGGCGCCGTGCGACCCCCTTCGCCGCCTCTCGCCGCGTCTCACAGAAGAGGCAAGCATCCTGACCACTTTCCGAGAACTCGGGATCCTCCCCGAGACAGCCGAGGCCCTTGAGGCCGTCGGCATCACGTCCCCCTTCCCCATCCAGGAGATGACGCTCCCGGTCGCCCTCTCGGGCTCCGACGTCATCGGCCAGGCCAAGACCGGCACCGGCAAGACGCTGGGCTTCGGCCTCCCGCTGCTGGAGCGCGTCGTCGTCCCCGCGGACATCGAGGCGGGCCGGGCCAAGCCCGACCAGCTGACCGACGCCCCGCAGGCGCTCGTGGTCGTCCCCACCCGCGAGCTGTGCCAGCAGGTCACCAACGACCTGCTGACCGCCGGTAAGGTCCGCGCCATCCGGGTGCTGTCGATCTACGGCGGCCGCGCGTACGAACCGCAGGTCGAGGCCCTGAAGAAGGGCGTCGACGTGATCGTCGGCACCCCCGGCCGACTGCTCGACCTGGCGGGCCAGAAGAAGCTGCGGCTCTCCTCCGTCAAGGCGCTCGTCCTCGACGAGGCCGACGAAATGCTCGACCTGGGCTTCCTGCCCGACGTCGAGAAGATCATCAACATGCTTCCGGCCAAGCGCCAGACCATGCTGTTCTCGGCGACCATGCCGGGCGCCGTGATCGGTCTCGCCCGCCGCTACATGTCGCAGCCCACGCACATCCGCGCCACCGCGCCGGACGACGAGGGCCAGACCGTCGCCAACACCACCCAGCACGTCTTCCGGGCCCACTCGATGGACAAGCCGGAGGTCGTGGCGCGGGTGCTGCAGGCCGAGGGCCGCGGGCTCGCGATGATCTTCTGCCGTACGAAGCGGACCGCCGCCGACATCGCCGACCAGCTCTCCCGCCGCGGGTTCGCCTCCGGCGCGGTCCACGGCGACCTCGGCCAGGGCGCCCGCGAGCAGGCGCTGCGCGCCTTCCGTAACGGCAAGGTCGACGTCCTGGTCTGCACCGATGTCGCCGCGCGCGGCATCGATGTCGAGGGCGTCACCCATGTGATCAACTACCAGTCCCCCGAGGACGAGAAGACGTACCTGCACCGCATCGGCCGCACCGGCCGCGCGGGCGCCTCGGGTATCGCCATCACGCTCGTCGACTGGGACGACATCCCGCGCTGGCAGCTGATCAACAAGGCGCTGGACCTGCCGTTCAACGACCCGGAGGAGACGTACTCGACCTCCGCCCACTTGTACGAGCTGCTCAGCATCCCGAAGGGCACCACCGGTGTCCTGCCGCGCGCCGAGCGCACGCGGGCCGGGCTGGGCGCCGAGGAGGTCGAGGACCTCGGCGAGACCGGTGGCCGTGGCCGCCGCTCCCCCGCCGCCACGGAGGAGCGCCCCGCGCGCCGCACCCGCACCCCTCGGGTCCGCCGCCGCACCCGAGGTGGCGAGTCGGTGGACGCCTCGGCTCCGGGTTCCCCGGCCGAGGCCGGGGGCGCCGAGTCCGCGACCGAGTCGCGCCGCCCGCGCCGCCGTCGCCGTACCCGGTCCGGTGCGTCGGCCGAGGCGGACGCCGCGGCCATCACCGCCGTCGAGACGGCGGAGGCCCCGGCTGTGGAGGCCCCCGCGGCCCCAGCGGCTCCCGTAGCGGAGGCTCCGGCGGCCGAGGAGACTCCCGCCAAGCCGCGCCGCCGCCGTACCCGCGCCAAGGCCGACGCCGCCGAGACGGCCGTCGCCACGGCGGAAGGCACCACCGAGGCCCCCGAGGCCGTGGAGGAGGCCCCGGCCAAGCCGCGCCGCCGCACCCGCGCCAAGGCGGACACCGCCGAGACGGCGGTCGCCACGGCCGAGGGCACGGCGGAGGCCGCCGAGGAAGCTCCGGCCAAGCCGCGCCGCCGCACGCGGGCCAAGGCGACCACCGAGGCGGCTGCCGAAGCCGCGGTCGCGACGGCGGAGGGCTCGGCGGAGGCCGCCGAGGAAGCCCCGGCCAAGCCCCGGCGCCGTACCCGCGCCAAGGCGACGGAGACGGCCGAGGCCGTGACCGAGACGGTGGAAGCCGCCCCGGCCGCGCCGCGCCGCCGCACCCGTGCCAAGGCCGCCACCGCCGAGACGGCGGTCGCCACGGCGGAGGCCGCCGAGGAAGCCCCGGCCAAGCCGCGCCGTCGTACCCGTACGGCCAAGGCCGCGGAGCCGGTCGAGGCGGCCGAGGCGGAGGCGGAGGCGAAGCCCGTACGGCGCCGCACCCGCACCCGTGCGGCGGCCCAGCCGGAGGCCACGCCCGAGGCCTGACGGCACCCAGCACCCGACGGGGCCTGATCCGCATCCTGCGGATCAGGCCCCGGGCGCGTCCGACCGCCGTAGCGGCCAGGGTCTCGTTGCCGAGTGCGGGCCGGTGGCCGCTTTGTGCCCACCCGTCCCTCCCCCAGCTACCGCTGGGAGGTGCCCCCTCGCGGGACGATTGCCCACAAACCGGTGACGGCTCAACGCAGCGTTTACGTGGCGTTCTCGGTGCCCTGTATAGCCTCGTCCTCATGAGCAGGCCGCCGTTTCTCACCCTCCCCTCGGGCGCCCGCGCCTACCGCCTTTCGACCGCGCGCGGCGCGTTCGCCGTGCATGACGCGCGGCCGGAGCGCGCGGCGCGGGGGACCGTGTTGCTGGTGCCGGGGTTCACCGGGAGCAAGGAGGACTTCATCGCGCTGCTGGAGCCGCTGGCCACCGCCGGGTTCCGGGCGGTCGCGATCGACGGGCGGGGGCAGTACGAGAGCCCCGGACCGCGCGACGAGACCGCCTACGCGCAGGACGAGCTGGCCCGGGATCTGCTCGCGCAGGCCACGGCGGTGGCGGACGAGACGGCGGGACCGGTCCACGTACTGGGGCACTCGCTGGGCGGGCTGATCGCACGGGCCGCCGTGCTCCTCGACCCCGCCGCGTTCGCCTCGTTGACGATCATGAGTTCCGGGCCCGCCGCCATCGCGCCCCCGCAGCAGGAGCGCACCAAGCTGCTGATCGACGCGCTGAGCGTGATGGACATGGAGTCCGTATGGCAGGCGATGCGCGACCTCGATCCGCCCGAGGCGGCCGATGAGGTGACCCCGCCCGGCGTACGGGACTTTCTGCACGCGCGCTGGATGGGCACCGTTCCGCAGCAGCTGATGGCCACCGGACGGCAGCTGAACGCCGAGCCGGACCGGGTCGGGGAGCTGGCCGCGACGGCGCTCCCCAAGCACGTGCTGTCGGGTGAGGTGGACTACGCCTGGCCGGTGTCGCTGATGGACGCCATGGCGGAGCGGCTGTCCGCCCGCCGGACCGTGATCGAGGGCGCGGAGCACTCCCCCAACGCCGACCGGCCGCATCCCACGGCCGACGCGCTGATCGGGTTCTGGAACGACCTCGGCTAGACGGCAGGGCTCAGTACTGGGCCTGCAGGTGCTCCCAGAAGCCGTCCCGCAGGGCCCGCCGCAGATCGGCGTGGGCGCGCAGTGACAGCCGCAGCATCCCCTCCGCGTCGATCAGCAGCTCCTGGTCGACCGAGCCGGGCAGATAGGGGTGACCGGGCAGCAGATCGGCGAGGCTTTCGCGGCCGCGTGCGGAGAGCCACTGGGCGGCGATCTGCGCGCCGATGAAGCGCACCTCGTCCCGGGAGGGCGCGGGCCCGCACAGCGGCGCGTCGCCGTTCGGCTCGTAGCCGGTCGCCCGCCGGGTGACGTACGGCTTGCAGAAGTCGAGGTCGAACGTGCGCTGGCTGTCGACCTCCCACAGCAGCGGTTCGGCCTGGTTGCGCCCGTCGAGGGCTTCGATGCCCCACAGATGGACGCGTGCCCCGTACCCCTGCGCGGCCTCGACGGCGGAGACCAGGTCCTCGTCCCCGCCGATCAGCACGGCGTCGCCGATGGCCCGGTGCCGGGCGAGGGATTCGAGGTCGGAGCGGATGAGTGAGTCGACGCCCTTCTGCTGGTTGTTGGCGTTGAGGTTGCCCAGCCGGACCTTGACGTCGGGCAGCTCGGCGATGCTCTGCTGCTCCGGGGTGTGGATGCGGCGCCGGGCCCCGTCGAACCAGTAGACCCGCAGCAGCCGGCTGTCCGGGAAGATCGTCCGGGCCTTGTCGATGAACGCCTCGATGATCCCCTCCGCGTCCAGCTCGAAGGCCCGGCGGTCCTCCGTTCCGGCGACGAGCCGCCCGGCCGCGGCGTAGACGTAACCGGCGTCCACGAAGATCGCGTGGGTGGAGGGGGTGGTCGCGACCTCGGCCAGCACACGCTGCAGCAGCTCATTGGTGCGCTCGATGCCATCGACGATCGAGGCGATGTCTGGTTGGCCCGGAGGCATCACGTCACTCATACGCGGTTCATTCTCCGGGCCGCCGCTGGAGAGGCACAACCGGACTCCGTCTGATCGGAGCGCCCCACCAGGGAATACTTAGACTGGCGAAAAATTTCATTAGCGTAGGGAATCATTTCAAGGCATGCTTCGTTGAACAGGTTGTGGAGCGCGCGGCAGCGAAGCCGCGCGCGTCCCGTACTCAGCAGTTCTCCACCAGGAGGATCAGACGAAGGGAGAAGCCTTGCAGCGCTTCGAGATCATGCGCCTTGACGATGTCGACGGCAACGCCGTGGACAGCACCGTCGTAGACGCCGCCTCCGTCAACCGGATCGTGCAGCAGGCCGCCGCGATCGGCCAGCGCATCTACATCCGTCCGGCCGAAACCGCCGCCCGGTAGTAACACCGACGCCGTAGTACCGACGCAGACGTAGACAGACGCAGATACAGCAGACGCATGAGCTAGACCGCAGCCGCCCCCGTACGCCGTTGTACGGGGGCGCTCGCCGTTGCACGGGGGACGGGGGCGCTCAGCGTGGGGCGAGCGCCGCCCGGCGCACGATCTCCGCGTAGACCTCGGGGTCAGTGGTGTACTCGCCGAGCCGACAGGTCTTACGGCTGCCGTGGTAGTCGCTGGAGCCCGTGGTGAGCAGCCCGTGCTCGGCGGCGAGCGCGCGCAGCCGGGCCCTGGTCGGCTCGTCGTGGTCCATGTGGTCGACCTCGACACCGTCGAGACCGGCCGCGGCCAGCTCCCCGATCGCGCTCTCCGGTACGCACTCACCGCGCTTGACGGCCAGCGGATGCGCGAAGACGGCGACCCCGCCCGCGCCCTTGATCAGCCGGACCGCCTCGAAGGGGTCCAGCTCGTGCTTCTCCACGTACGCCCGGCCGCCGTTCGACAGCCACTCCGAGGAGAACGCGTCCGAGAGGGTCTCCACGACGCCCCGCTCGACCATCGCGGTCGCGATGTGCGGCCGCCCGACGGCGCCGTCCCCGGCGATCTCCGCCACCCGCTCCCAGGTGACCGGCACGCCCAGCTCACGCAGCTTCGCCACCATCGCCTTGGCCCGGGGCACCCGGTCGTCGCGCACCAGCTCGCGCTCGCGCGCCAGCTCGGGCTCGGCGGGGTCGAAGAGATACGCCAGCATGTGCAGGCTCACGCCGCCCAGGCGGCAGGACAGCTCGGCGCCGGTGACCAGCGTCAGCCCGTCCGGCAGCGCCCCGGCCGCCTCCTCGTATCCGGCGACCGTGTCGTGGTCGGTCAGCGCGACGACGTCCAGCCCGGCCGCGGCGGCGTTGCGCACCAGCTCAGCGGGGGTGTCCGTACCGTCCGACGCGGTGGAATGGGTGTGCAGGTCGATGCGCACGAACGCGGGCTCCCAGCGGTAACAGGGTGAACAAGCAGCCTGCTTCAGGGTAGCCGCCACCCGGACATGCCCGCGTCAGGGGGTGATCATCACGCCCCGGTCCGAAACGTCAGGACAGCAGCCGTGGCGACAGCGCGCCGCACGGCACCAGGTCCACCTCGGCGCCCGCGTCGCGCAGATCGGTGAGCACCATCTCGTCGTACATCAGCAGCCCGGTCTGCTCGGGCCAGACCACCGCCCACAGCCACAGCCCGCAGGCCTCCCCCGCGAACACCGCGCGGTCGTCCGGGGTGCCCTCGACGTGCCACAGCGGGGTGGGCCGCCCGGCGGCCAGCACCTTGACGTGCGGCGGCTTGTCGACCCGCATCCCGGGTCCGGGGTCGGGGCCGGGGATGCCCGCGTACCGCGCGCCGAGCCCCACGCCCAGCTCCTCCGCGATCAGCAGCAGCTCCCCCGGGCCGCCCAGCGGGCCGGGGCCGGAACAGGCCACGACGGTCGCGCGGCCGCCGTTGCGGTCGTCACCGGCGCACGCGACCCCGGTGAACAGCCAGCCGACGGGCAGCGGCCACGGCATCCATACGGGCACCCGGGCGCGGTTGGTGACCACCACGAGTGCTTCCACGCTCGGCGGGACGACCGGCTGCACGGGATGCACCATGCCGTGCACACCGCACTGCCAGGAGTCGGCGAAAAGACCGGGCGCACGCACCCGGCCACCGCACTTCGGGCAACTGGGTTCGCCCCTCATAGGGCCCCACGGTCCTCCCCGCCCGCCCCCACGTCAAGGACGGTCACCCGTCTGGAGTGGGGGCCCCGCTCAGGCCAGCGGCACCCCGGAGCGGGCGGGATCGCGCAGGTCGGTGCCGTGCCGCAGCCAGCGGTCCTGGAGCGCGCCGGCGCCATGCACCCGCTTCCACGCCGCCTCGTTCCCGGTCATGGGCAGCAGCGGCAGGAAGCGCACCGGCTCCATCGGCGCGATCAGCTCCAAGTCCTCGACCAGGCCGCCCGGTTCACCGACGAGTACGGAGGTGAAGGGCGCCCCTGGCCACAGCGGACCACCCAGCTCAAGCGACGCACCCGGGGCCACCACCACGCCCTCGACCTGCGGCGACGCGCCCAGCACGGCGAGCGGGCGCAGCACCTCGTCCAGGACGGCGGAGCCGGGGCCGCCGTCGCCGCGCACGGTGAGGACCAGCTCGGCGCGCGGGCCGCGGAGGTGGTCGGCGATGGGGGCGGTGGGGTCGGTCATCGGATGGTCCGACATGCCGAGGGTGGCGTACCGGACGACGTTCCCGTCGGCCCGGAAGCGCAGCACCTCGATGCGGTCCGTACCGACGAACGTGATGGCGGCGCGGGCGTCCGGCTCGCCCAGCGCGGTGATCAACCGGGCCTCGACCAGCTGCAGAACGTCTGACATGCGGTGAGCATAGATCGCGTATCGAACGGGCAAAGCGGCGGCTTAACGGTTCTGCCGACTGATAGCCTTGCTGCCTGCCCAGGGAAATACGTCGTCCCCCACGGGGGACCGGCCGGAGGAGGTGGGGCTGCGGTGGATCCTAGTCGACCGTGCAGTACCGACAGTTCTCCCGTCGTTTCCCCTTGGTATGCGGCTTCATGATCTGAAACCTTCCGTACCCCACCGCCACGCGGTGAAACACGTGAAGTTCTCTCGCATCAAGGGCATCTGACGGCAGAGCGCCTTCGTATCGCATCTGTTCTGTTCTCCGCGAACTCCGTCAGCGCCATCGCACGGAGCGCCGCCCGCTTTGCGGACGTACGTACGCCTCAGGGGAGTGCCGTACGTCCACCTTCCGGGCGCCGCGCTGCGCCGCGCGCCCACCGCTGACGGCCGGCCCCGAAGGAGCCCGTCATGTCGATGATCCGTGACCTGCGCGCAGCCGTCCGCCCCGCCCTGCGCCGCGCCCACGCCGCCAGCAACTACGACACCACCCGCGACCCGTCCGTCAGCAGCGCCGTGGTCGACTGCGCCGTCTACCGCGACGGGAAGCGGGTCAGCGACCACGTCAGCCCGGCGCAGGCGATGGAGCGGGTGCGCGCCGAGGGCGGGTTCGCCTGGATCGGGCTGCACGAGCCGACGGAGCGTGAGTTCGCGGGCATCGCACAGGAGTTCGGACTGCACCCGCTGGCCGTCGAGGACGCGGTGCAGGCGCACCAGCGGCCGAAGCTGGAGCGGTACGACGACAGCCTCTTCACCGTCTTCAAGACCATCCACTACGTGGACCACGCCGAACTCACCGCGACCAGCGAGGTCGTGGAGACCGGCGAGGTGATGTGCTTCACCGGCCACAACTTCATCGTGACCGTGCGGCACGGCGGCCAGGGCTCGCTGCGCGCCCTGCGCCACCGGCTCCAGGAGGACCCGGAGCTGCTGGCCAAGGGCCCCTCGGCGGTGCTGCACGCCATCGCCGACCAGGTCGTGGACGGGTATCTCGCGGTCGCGGACGCCGTCCAGGACGACATCGACGAGGTCGAGATCGAGGTCTTCTCGCAGGCGACCTCCCGGCGCGGCGGCGACGCGGGCCGGATCTACCAGCTCAAGCGCGAGGTGCTGGAGTTCAAGCGGGCCGTCTCGCCGCTGCTGCGGCCGATGCAGCTGCTGAGCGAGCGCCCGATGCGGCTGGTGGACCCGGACATCCAGAAGTACTTCCGGGACGTCGCGGACCATCTGGCCCGGGTCAACGAGCAGGTGCTCGGCTTCGACGACCTGCTGAACTCGATCCTCCAGGCCAACCTGGCGCAGGCGACCGTCGCCCAGAACGAGGACATGCGCAAGATCACCTCCTGGGCGGCGATCTGCGCGGTCCCGACGATGATCGCCGGGATCTACGGCATGAACTTCACGTACATGCCGGAGCTGCACTGGAGGTTCGGCTACCCGATGGTGATGGCCGTGACGGTGGGGATCTGCGTCACGATCCACCGCGGGTTCAAGCGGAACGGCTGGCTCTAGGCGGTGTCCCGGGGCTCCCCTGGGCGCTGTTTACGGTCGCCCAGGATGACGAGCACGAGTCCGGCGAGGATCACCGCGAGCGCCGGGTAGGCGGCCACCGGCGGCTGCTGGCCCAGCCACACCGCCGCGATCAGGGCCGCGCCCGGCGTCTCCAGCAGGATCGCGGTCGAGGTCACGGACGGGCCCAGGCCCTTGACGACCCGGTTGATCAGCGTGTGCCCGAGCAGCTGCGCGGTGACCATCAGCAGCACCAGCTTCAGCCAGGTGTCCCCGCTGTAGCCGTCCAGCCGCGCGCCCGCGACCAGGCAGGTCAGCAGCAGGAACAGGCTGGCCGTGGAGTAGCAGACGTAGGTGTACGCGGTCGTGCTGGCCACCCGGCGCACCTCCGCCCCCAGCACCACGTAACCGGCCCCGGCCATGCCGCCCACCAGGGCGAGCGCGTCGCCCGCGAGGGCCTGTGGGGAGGCGGACAGGTCGACCCCGGTGAGGATCACCACACCGAGGAACGCCAGCACCGTGCCGAGGGTGGCCGCCGGGGAGGGGCGGTGGCCGCGCAGCCGCAGCAGCAGCGCGGTCCAGATCGGGGTCGTGGTGACCAGCGCGGTCGAGGAGGCCACGGAAGTCATGTGCAGGCTCGGCAGCCAGGTCCCGAAGTGCAGGGCGAGCAGCGCCCCCGAGGCGGCGGAGAGCGCCACCGCGCGGCGTCCCATCCGGCGCAGCTCGCCCCGGTGGCGCCACAGGGCGAGCGGGGTCAGCACGCCGACCGCCATGGCGTTGCGCCAGAACGCGACGGCGAGGGCGGGGGCGGCGGTCGCGGCGGCCAGCGGGGCGGAGAGCGACACCCCGGCGACGGCGACGGCCAGCAGGGCGGTGTCCAGGGCCGGGTGCGGTGCGGGGGTGGGGGTGGTGGGCGTGCGGGTGGGGCCGGTGGAGCGCGTCGTGGGCACGGGGTCAGGGTAAGGCGCGTGTGCGGGGTATGGAACTGTCGTACCGCTGGGTGGGATGCGTGGAGGGCCTTGGCCACGGCCTAGGCTGTTCGCATGACGCAGACGCCTATGGACGCCATGGATCCCGTCGACCGCGCCCTGGTCGAGGAGGCGGCCAAGAAGTCCGCCCTCGTCTGGGTTCAGGGCTCCGAGGGCGCCGCGCGCGCCCTGTGGCACATCTGGCACGAGGGTGCCGTCTGTCTCGTCGGGGACGGCCCCGACGAGCAGCCGCTGAAGGGGCTCGGGCTCGTGGACGGCGGCACCGCGACGGTGACCGTGCGCAGCAAGGACAAGGGCGGGCGGCTGATCGGCTGGTCCGCGCGGGTGGTCGAACTCACCCCGGACGGCGAGGCGTGGACCGCGGCCGTCGGTGAGCTGAAGGGCAAGCGGCTGAACGCGGCCGACGCGGACTCGATCGCGGAGCGGTGGGCTCGGGAGTGCCGGGTGCTGCGGTTGGAGCCGGTGCCGGGTGCGGGGCTGGTGGCGGCCGGTTCGGGGTCGCTTTCGGCTGCGCCGCTGCCGTCGCCTGCCGTTACGCGGGGGGCGATTCCGGCGGGGTTGCCGAAGTTGTTGGCGCGGGGGAAGCGGGGGCGGAAGGCGGGCTGAGCTTTCCCGAAACCGGGGCTCCGCCCCTGGACCCCGCTCCTCAAACGCCGGAGGGGCTGGGGGTGGGGCATCACCGCCCCGGGCCCCCAGCGCCGGAGGGCTGGGGTGGGGCGTCGCCGCCTCTGGACGCCGCCCCTCCGTTGCCGGGCTGAGTCGCGGCTTACGTGCCCGTGGGGATCTGTTGGCCGTAGTCGACTACGTGGTCCTCCTTCGGGGCCGCCAGTTTGAAGTCCTTGTTCCAGTCCTCCAGGCGGATCACCCCCGCGCCCCCGGCGCGCTGGAGGCGGAGGGGGTACGGGCGGCCTTCCAGGGAGACGTCCAGGGTGCCGCCGCCGCCCTCGCCGCCGAGGATGCGGATCGTGCGGGTGCCGCCGACCTCGCCGCGTTCGCCCGCGGTGACCGTGCCGTGCAGGCCCAGCAGGCCGTCCAGCATGACGCTCTTGTCCGTGAAGCCGCTGAGCCGCTGGTAGGAGGGGTCCCCGGAGGGGACCTTCACGTACTTGTCGTCGAGCTTGTCCGCGGCGGCCGCGTCGCCGCTGTGCCCGCCGCTGCCGCCGCTCGCGCCCTGGTGGGCCCAGAAGCCCGCGTCCGCCTTGAGGTACAGCTCCTCGCCCACCCGCAGCAGTTCGTAGCGGGAGCCCTTGGTGGAGACGACGCCGGTGCCGCCGTCGCCCTTCAGCTTCATGTCGACCTTGTAGGTGCGGCCCTTGGAGACGAGGCTGCCGGACAGATGGACCGCGTCCGCGCTCCCCGCCACCGTCCGGGCCTTGCTCTCGATCTTCTTGGCGGGGAGCTTGCCCACGCCGTTCGTTCCCGCGTCGGGGTCCGCCTTCTCCCCTTCGCCGCCGCAGGCGGTGAGCGCGGCCAGTCCCGCGCACATCACCGCGACGAGAGCCGTGTTCCGGATGCGCACGTCCGCTCTGCCTCCTGATGCCGGTCCGGTGCAGTACGGCAGCGTACCGGTGCCGTACGGATGCGTGCGCGGGGTGCCGGGGTCCGCTCGTCCGGCGGCGGGGCAGAACAGTGCGAGCTAGCCTGAACCCGGCGAAACCGCATAAAGAGAAGGAGGCGCACGACATGGCGGCAGGCGCCTCACGGATCTATGTCTCGCATCTGGCGGGCGTCGCCGTCTTCGATCCGAACGGCGACCAGGTCGGCCGGGTCCGCGACCTGGTGGCGATGCTGCGGCTGGCCGGGCGGCCGCCGCGGGTCCTCGGGCTGGTCGTCGAAGTGGTCACCCGCCGCCGTATCTTCCTGCCCATGACGCGGGTGACCGGCGTGGAGTCGGGCCAGGTCATCACCACCGGCGTGGTCAACATGCGGCGCTTCGAGCAGCGCCCCACCGAGACCCTGGTCCTCGGCGAACTGCTGGACCGCACGGTGCGGATCGTGGAGACCGGCGAGCAGGTCACGGTCCTGGACGTGGCGATGGGCCAGCTGCCCGCGCGCCGCGAATGGGAGATCGCCAAGGTCTTCGTACGCCGTGGCAAGAGCGGGGCGCTGCGCCGCCGTGGCGAGACGCTGACCGTGGACTGGTCGGCCGTCACCGGATTCTCGCTGGAGGAGCACGGACAGGGCGCGGAGAACCTGCTGGCCACCTTCGAGCAGCTGCGCCCCGCCGACCTCGCCAACGTCCTCCACCACCTCTCCGCCAAGCGGCGCGGCGAGGTCGCGGCGGCGCTGGACGACGAGCGGCTCGCGGACGTCCTGGAGGAGCTGCCCGACGACGACCAGGTGGAGATCCTCGGCAAGCTCAAGGAGGAGCGCGCGGCCGACGTGCTGGAGGCCATGGACCCGGACGACGCGGCCGACCTCCTCTCCGAGCTGCCCGAGCGGGACAAGGAACGGCTGCTGGCCCTGATGCGGCCCCGGGAGGCGGCCGACATGCGGCGGCTGATGTCGTACGAGGAAGGCTCGGCGGGCGGGCTGATGACGACCGAGCCGATCGTGCTGCGGCCGGACGCCACGGTCGCGGACGCGCTCGCCCGGGTGCGCAACCAGGACCTCACCCCGGCGCTCGCCGCCCAGGTGTATGTGTGCCGCCCGCCCGACGAGACGCCCACCGGGCGCTATCTGGGCACCATCCACTTCCAACGGCTGCTGCGCGACCCGCCGTTCACCCTCGTCGGCGCGGCCGTGGACACCGATCTGCGGCCGCTGCGCCCGGAGACCCCGCTGCCGGTGGTCGCCGGTCATCTGGCGACGTACAACCTGCTGGCGGCGCCCGTCGTGGACGAGGGCGGTTCGCTGCTGGGCGCGGTGACCGTGGACGACGTCCTCGACCATCTGCTGCCCCACGACTGGCGGGAGCGCGAGCTGTACGGCGGCGTGAACATCCCGGAGGTGGGCGGTGGACGGTGACGGCGGCCGCCTCGACCGGCCCAAGCAGCCCCGCCGCAGCCCGCTGCCGCGCTGGGACCCGGAGGCGTTCGGGCGGGCGTCGGAGCTGATCGCCCGCTTCCTGGGCACCGGCCGCTTCATCGCCTGGATGACGGTCTTCGTGGTCGCCTGGCTGGCGTGGAACACCCTGGCCCCCGACCCGCTGCGGTTCGACCCGTTCCCGTTCATCTTCCTGACGCTGATGCTGTCGCTCCAGGCCTCGTACTCGGCGCCGCTGATCCTGCTCGCCCAGTACCGGCAGGCCGACCGCGACCGCGTCAACCTCGAACAGGACCGGGCGCGGGACGAGCGGTCCATCGCCGACACCGAGTTCCTCACCCGGGAGATCGCGTCGCTGCGGGCCGGGCTCGGCGAGGTCGCGACGCGGGACTGGATCCGCTCCGAGTTCGAGGCGCTGGTCCGGGAATTGGACGAGCGGCGGCCCGCTCCCTCCCCCACGCACTCGCCCCCGCCGTCGCGCGCCCCCTCGCGTGAGGAACGCGACCGCTGACGGGCTTACCGGCGCGTACCCCTGGCGCCGTACCATCTCCATATGGCTACCGACACTGTCCCGGCACCGAGCGAAGACGCGGTGCGCGCCGCACTCGCCACGGTCAACGACCCGGAGATCCACAAGCCGATCACCGACCTCGGCATGGTCAAATCCGTCGAGATCGCGTCGGACGGCACGGTCGCGGTGGAGGTCTACCTCACGGTCGCCGGCTGTCCGATGCGGGAGACGATCACCAGCCGGGTACAGGACGCGGTGAACCAGGTCGCCGGGGTGACCGGGGTCACGGTCGAGCTGGACGTGATGAGCGACGAGCAGCGGCGCGAGCTGGCCGCCTCGCTGCGCGGCGGCAAGGCCGAGCGCGAGGTGCCCTTCGCCCAGCCCGGCTCGCTGACCCGGGTCTACGCGGTGGCCTCCGGCAAGGGCGGCGTCGGCAAGTCGTCGGTGACGGTCAACCTGGCCGCCGCGATGGCCGACGACGGCCTCAAGGTCGGCGTCGTGGACGCCGACATCTACGGCCACTCGGTGCCGCGCATGCTGGGCGCCGACGGCAGCCCGACCCAGGTCGAGGACATGATCATGCCGCCGTCGGCGAACGGCGTGAAGGTGATCTCGATCGGGATGTTCACCCCGGGCAACGCCCCGGTGGTGTGGCGCGGACCGATGCTGCACCGCGCCCTCCAGCAGTTCCTGGCCGACGTCTACTGGGGCGACCTCGACGTCCTGCTGCTGGACCTGCCGCCGGGCACCGGTGACATCGCGATCTCCGTCGCCCAGCTGGTGCCGGGCGCCGAGATCCTGGTCGTGACGACGCCGCAGCAGGCCGCCGCCGAGGTGGCCGAGCGGGCGGGCTCGATCGCCGTCCAGACCCATCAGAAGATCGTCGGCGTGGTGGAGAACATGTCCGGGCTGCCCTGCCCGCACTGCGACGAGATGGTCGACGTCTTCGGCACCGGCGGCGGTCAGTCGGTCGCCGAGGGGCTGTCCCGGACCACCGGGACGACGGTGCCGGTGCTGGGCGCCATCCCGATCGACGTACGGCTGCGCGAGGGCGGCGACGAGGGCAAGCCGGTCGTGCTGTCCGACCCCGACTCCCCCGCGGGCAGCGCGCTGCGGGCGATCGCGGGCAAGATCGGCGGACGGCAGCGGGGCCTGGCGGGCATGTCGCTGGGCGTCACGCCGCGCAACAAGTTCTGAGCACCACGCAAGCCGTCCATACGTGCGCGGGGGCGGCCTCATCCGTGAGGCCGCCCCCGCGCACGTGTACCGGCGCTACGCGTCGTAGCCGGTGATGTCCTTGATCACCGAGAAGCCGAGGCCGTAGGCGCTCATCCCGCGCCCGTACGCCCCGATGTGCACGCTTTCGCCCGCCGATCCGGCCAGCACCCAGCCGTACTCCGACTCGCGGTAGTGGAAGTCGGTCGGCACGCCGTCCACCGGGAGCGACAGCGCGGACCACTCCTCGCCGTCCAGGGCGTCCGCCAGCTCCCAGGCGATCGCGGTCTGCTGGTCCAGCCAGTCCTGGCGCAGCCCCCGCTCCATCCGGGTAGGCCAGGTGCATGACAGCAGGCCCGAACCGGCCAGCCAGGCGGCCGAGGAGACCGAGGTGGCCTCCAGCTTGCCGGTGCCGTCCGCGCTGTCCCGTACGGGGCGTCCACCGACGGTCACCACCGCCGTGAAGCGCTGCTGGTCCATATCGGTCTCGACGCGCAGCGACGGCTCCTCACCGTGCCCGGTCGAGCCGTATTCCACCCGCCCATCGGCGGCGGCACCCACCTGCATGAGCCAGCGCGGCCCGGTGAACGCCTCGTCAAGGCCGTACCAGGGGAAGGCGGCCATCAGGTAGCCGTCGACGCTCCGCCGCGCCTCCGCGGGCATTCCCTGCGCCGCACCGCTCACCCCATGCACCCCTAGCCGACTCGTCGTGCCCATGTGCGCGGAGCCTCCTCGTTGCCCTTCGTCGTGGGCGGCCCGCCCCCCTTCGGGCGACCTCACCCCGGACAAAGGGAGGATAGCCATACGGGTCAACCAGCCCGGGCATACGGGGGGATCAAGTGGCGTCGGAGTCGAAAGGCGGACGGTCCTCGCGAGGCTGCGCATCACGCTTGCGCAGCAGGTCAGGGGTGCCGGAATCGTCCTTGGAGAGGGACAGCGGGGCGGCGCCGGAGACCCCTGAAGGGCCGTGTGCGACGTCACTCTCCCGGCCGTTCACGGAGTCGGCGACCTCGGCCATCTCCTTGCGGAGGTCGAAGCCGTTCTGGATCTCCTTGAGGCCCAGCTCATCGGAGTCCAGCACATGCTTGCGCACAAACGTCTTGGGGTTCAGATCCTCGAACTCGAAGTCCTTGAACTCGGGGCCCAGCTCCGTACGGATGTCCTCCTTGGCGCTGTCGGAGAACTCCCGGATCTTGCGGATGAACTGCGATACATCCCGGATGACCTTCGGAAGCTTGTCCGGGCCGAAGATGAGCACCGCAAGGACGACGAGCGCGACAAGCTCGAGGGCCCCTATGTCGTTGAACACCCTGCAGCTCCTAGAGACGTCTGAGGCCGGAAATCAGACCACACCACACCGTACCTGGCGGTGGGGGCGCCCCGGGAGACGCCCGGACCAACATCGGGCGTCAGCCATCGCTGCTCGCGGAGCCCAGCGTCAGCTCCACGGTGCGCTCGTCTCCGTCCCGCTTGAGGGTCAGCTCCAGCCGGTCGCCTGGGCGGTGACTGCGGATCTTGACGATCAGCTCCTGGCCGCTGTGTACCCGGACGCCGTCCACCTCCGTGATCACATCACCGGCCTCGATGCCCGCCTTGTCGCCCGGGCCGTCCGGGGTGACCGGCGGGCCGGAGGCGCCCTTGCTGTTCACGCGGGCACCGTCGCCCGTGTACTCCATGTTGAGCGTGACGCCGATCACCGGGTGGGTGGCCTTGCCTGTGTTGATCAGCTCCTCGGCGACCCGCTTGCCCTGGTTGATCGGGATCGCGAAGCCCAGACCGATGGAGCCGCCCTGGCCGCCCAGCTCGGCGCCGTCGTCGGCGGCCCGGATGGCGCTGTTGATCCCGATGACCCGCGCCTTGCCGTCGACCAGGGGGCCGCCGGAGTTGCCCGGGTTTATCGGGGCGTCGGTCTGCAGCGCGTCGACATAGGAGATGTCGCTGCCGTCCTCCTTCTCGCCGCCCGCGGTGATCGGGCGCTCCTTGGCGCTGATGATCCCGGAGGTGACCGTGCCCGCCAGGTCGAACGGGGCGCCGATCGCCACCACCGGGTCGCCGACCCGGACGGAGTCGGAGTTGCCCAGCGGCAGCGGGCTCAGCCCGGAGACGCCCTCGACCCGGATGACCGCCAGGTCGTACCCGGCGTCCCGGCCGACCAGCTCGGCGCGGGCGGACTGGCCGCCGTTGAAGGTCACCGATATGTCGCCGGAGGAGCCCGCGGGGGCCACGACGTGGTTGTTGGTGAGGATGTGGCCCCGCTTGTCGAGGACGAACCCGGTGCCGGTGCCCTCCTCGGAGCCGCCGCTGACATGGATGGTCACCACGCCCGGCAGGGCGCTGGAGGCGATGCCCGCGACGCTGCCCGGGGCTCGGGTGCCCTTCTCCAGCGGGGCCTGCGGAAGCTTCACATTGATGCCCCCGGAGGCCCGGTCCCGCTCGACGTACGCGCCGATCCCGCCGCCCAGGCACCCCGCGATCAGCGCGATCAGCAGGACGGCGACGAACGCGCGGCGACGGGAGACCACCTTGCGCTCGGCGGGCGGCGCCGGGGGCACGGTCCAGGGGTCGTAGCTCTGCCACTGGTGCGGCGGGGGCGGCGGCGCGCCCGGGTCCAAGGGCGGCAGCGGGGTGCCGTGCGCCGGGGTCATCATCCCGGGCTGCCCAATCCCCGGCTGGGCTGTCCCTGGACCTGGTTGGGGAGCGGCGGGGGGCGGGACGGCTCCGGGCGGCAGCTGCGTGCCGTGCGCCGGGGTCGCGCCCGGGTGCTGTACGGGCGGGGCCGGGGCCCAGGGGCCGGGGCCGCCGTAGGGCGGGGTGCTGTACGGATCGGGCTCGTGGAGCGGCCGCCCGGCGCCCGCACGGGCCCCGTCCGCCGCCTCGCGGCCGTCATCGGCGCCAGGTGCCCGCTCCGGGGCCTCCGGCCCGGACGGCACCGCCCGCTCGTCCGCCGCCTCCGGCGCCGCCTCGTCCGTCAGCCGGTCGCCGGGTCGTGCGACCGGACGGCTCCACCACTTCGGCTTGGGCCCGGGGGCCTTCCGCTCGTCCATGATCTCCCCACACTTCCCGCGACAAGGCGCCCACCGCGCCGCCCGGGTCATACGTCACCGCGACTCTTCGAGGCTCGCTGCGCCTCCGGGGCGCCTCAGCCTCCCCGGCCTTCGCCGGGGGTGCCCGGAAGCGATTCAATCAGTCCACCCGGCCCCGCGTGCGCGGAACGAGCGGAACGACCGGACGTGTGAGCGATATTGCGCGGAATCACCGGGGCGGGGCTGAATCGCCGGGGGTCTATCGCCGGGGCCTAGGGAGGGGGCGTGCTGAGGCCCAGGTAGGGGGAGACGCCGGGGGCGGGCTGGACGACCAGGCCGCCCTCCCCCTGGGGCGGCGCGGGCGCCGCCGGGGCGGAGGTGGTGGTCGGGGCCCGCAGCAGCTCCGTGACCGACAGGACCGGCTGTATCAGCGGGTTCACCGCGGCGCCGTAGGACCCGCCCAGCACCGGGTGGCTGGACGTCGCGCTCGGGGACGGCAGCCCGGCGGGCCGCGACTCGGCGGTGGCCAGCAGCCCCACGTCGCGGGCGGTGCCGCGCGTGCCGGTGCCGACCGCGTCGGCGTCGATCGGGGTGACCGCGGCGTCCGAGCCGTCCGGCCGGGGGCCGGGGTCGACCGCCGCCTCCAGCGGCAGGGTGGCGCCGAGGGCGAAGGCGGCCAGGGATACCGCGCCCGCGGCCGCGAAGGCGAAGCGGCGGCGCGGCGCGGGGCGCTCGACCTCATGGATCCGGAAGCCGCGCTCCCGGCGCGCCGAGGCCGCGGCGACCGGGGTCACCGGCGCCACCGCGGGCAGGTAGGCGAACGCCTGCTCCCGTCCGCGCTCCGACGCCCGTACGTCCGGCGCGTCATCTCGTATGTCCCGTACGCCCCGTACGTCCGGCGCGCTGCCGCGCAGGCCGAGGACGCCCGGGTCCGCGAAGGGGGAACCGCTTCCCATACCGTCGTCATCGCCGCCGATGGCCGGGAGGCCCTGCAGCCGCGCGAGGAAGCCCTCGGACGGCGCCGGGGGCGCCGTCTCGGCGAATACGCTCTTCAGCCGCCGCTGCGCGTCAGCCTCCGCCTTGCACTTACAGCACGTCGCCAGGTGTGCGAGGACGCGCTCACGCGCGTCATGCCCGAGTTCACCGTCGACCAGAGCCGCAAGGCGGTCGCCGAGATGCTGCTCGGCGGGGGACGGACCGCCTGATCGGGTCACGCGATCCCGACCTCCCCACTCAGCCGCGGTCCGGAGACCCGCGGCACGACCGCGGCGACCTCGCGCTGCTGCTCGGCGCGCGTGCCCGCCGGGGCGCGGTGCTGCAGCGCCTTGCGCAGATGGGAGCGGCCACGGTGGATCCGGCTGCGCACGGTGCCGAGCTTGACACCGAGCGTCGCCGCGATCTCCTCGTACGACAGGCCCTCGATGTCGCAGAGCACGACGGCCGCGCGGAACTCCGGCGCGAGGGTGTCGAGCGCCTGCTGCACATCGGCGTCGAAGTGGGTGTCGTTGAAGTGCTGCTGGGGAGAGGGCTCGCGGCTGGGGAGCCGCTCGGCCGCGTCCTCGGCGAGGGCGTCGAAGCGGATGCGCTGACGACGGCGGACCATGTCGAGGAAGAGATTGGTGGTGATGCGGTGCAGCCAGCCCTCGAAGGTGCCCGGGGTGTACGTCGACAGCGAGCGGAAGACGCGGACGAACACCTCCTGGGTGAGGTCCTCGGCGTCGTGCTGGTTACCGGTGAGCCGGTAGGCGAGGCGGTAGACCCGAGCGCTGTGCGTGCTGACGATCTCCTCCCAGGTGGGAGGCGTCCACGCCGGGGTGTCCCCCTCCGCACCGAACGACGCGGTGGTGGCGAAAGTCGCGGTGGTGGAGTTGGCGGAACGGGAACGGTCAGCGGTGTCGGTCACGGATCTCGGCTCGCCCGCTGACCTGCGAAAGCGCCTCAGCACTCGCCGGTCACCGGCCGTAGCCGCACCTCCCCTGTCGGCTCTGGTGGTGTCCAGTAGAGCCCCTACCATATCCACCTCGCCCGTTAGCTCCGGATAAGTATTTTTGACCTGCATTTGGCCGTGATCCATACGGTCCCCCCTTCTCTCCTCAACGCCTGGTCCCATCTGCGGGTTCCCGTGCGCAGCGGATACAGTCACCGTTGCGCCAACTACGGGGACAGGAGAGGGTCATTACCGGCAACCGGCAGACGAGCTGGGCGTTCGCCGACGCGTTCGTCGCCGAGGACGAAGCCCTTCACTGGGCCCGTGACCGGGCCCGGGAGGCAGGGCTGCGCTCGGTGTCCGCGGGCACCGGCGCCGCGCTGCGCCTGCTCGCCGCCGCCGCCGATGCCAAGGCCGTCGCCGAGATCGGCACCGGGACCGGCGTCTCCGGCATCCATCTGCTGCACGGCATGCGCCCCGACGGCGTGCTGACCACCGTCGACACCGAACCCGAGATGCAGCAGTTCGCCAAGCAGGCGTTCCGGGCCGCCGGGTTCGCGGGCAACCGGGCGCGGTTCATCCCCGGCCGCGCCCTGGACGTCCTCCCCCGGCTCGCCGACGGCGGCTACGACCTGGTGTTCTGCGACGGTGACCGGCTGGAGTGCCTGGACTACCTGGAGGAAGCGCTGCGGCTGCTGCGGCCGGGCGGTCTGGTCTGCTTCGAGGGGGTCTTCGCCAACGGGCGGACCGTGGACTCCGCCGCCCAGCCCGCCGAGGTGCTGCGCCTGCGTGAGCTGCTGCGCACCGTACGGGAGTCCACCGTGCTGCAGTCCTCGCTGCTGCCGGTCGGGGACGGCCTGCTCTGCGCGGTCAACCGCGGCGGCTGAGCAGCCCGCCCCGGGCTGAGGCCGTACCACCCCACCCACGAAGCACCCGGGCATAGCACCGCCCCGGCGTCCGGTACCTCATACCGGACGCCGGGGCGGGGCTCGGGTGATGGTGGGGCCGGTGGCTCAGCCGACAACCTTCTTCAGTGCATCGCCGAGCGCGTCGGCCTCGTCGGGTGTCAGCTCCACGACGAGCCGACCGCCGCCTTCGAGCGGAACGCGCATGACGATGCCCCGCCCCTCCTTGGTCACCTCGAGCGGGCCGTCGCCCGTCCGCGGCTTCATGGCCGCCATGCTCGTTCCCCTTCCTGAAACCAGCTCATCGCAGCCGACAACCCAGGCGTCACCGGCATCGAACACGTTGCTTCTCATTCATTATCCCGCATGCCATGACCCGATGACCAACATCGGTCGGCAACCCCCGTGCAGGGCGGTCCCCCAAAACCACTCAATTCGGGGAGGCGATCGCGATAACGTACGCCCGCCGCGACCGAACACCTGCCCACTGGGAGGGCCGTTTATGACCGACACCGTGCTCTACGACCTGGCCGACGGCCTCGCGACGATCACTCTGAATCGTCCCGATGCCATGAACGCGCTCAATATCGACACGAAGGTGGCGCTGCGCGACGCGCTGCTGCAGGCCGCCGAGGATCCGGCGGTCCGGGCCGTCCTGCTCACCGCCACCGGGCGCGCGTTCTGCGTCGGGCAGGACCTGAAGGAGCACATCGGGCTGCTGGCCGCCGACCGCGAGGCGCATGCCCGGGGGGAGCACGGCGAGGGGTCGACGATGACCACCGTCTCGCTGCATTACAACCCGATCGTGACCACGATCGCCGGGATGCCGAAGCCGGTGGTCGCGGCGGTGAACGGGGTCGCGGCCGGGGCCGGGGCGGGGTTCGCGTTCGCCGCCGACTACCGGATCGTGGCCGACACCGCCTCGTTCAACACCTCGTTCGCGGGCGTCGCGCTCACCGCCGACTCCGGCGTCTCCTGGACCCTGCAGCGGCTGATCGGCCACGGCCGCGCCGCCGACCTGCTGCTCTTCCCGCGCGGTGTCAGCGCGGCGGAGGCGCTGGAGCTGGGCATCGCCAACCGGGTCGTGCCCGCCGCGGAGCTGCCCGCCGAGGCGGCGGCGGTCGCCCGCAGGCTGGCCGAGGGGCCGACCGCGGCCTACGCGGCGATCAAGGAATCGCTCGCCTACGCGGCCGGGCACAGCCTCACCGACTCCCTGACCAAGGAGGACGAGCTGCAGCGCCGGGCGGGCGCCTCGGAGGACCACCGCACGGCCGTGGACGCCTTCGTCCAGAAACAGCCGCCGCGGTTCACCGGCCGCTGACCAGCGGCTCCCGCCCGGATCGCGCCCGGCCCCACCGAGCGGGGCCGGGCGGTCAGACGCTGCCACGGACGTGGCAGTCGGCCAGGTGGTCGTTGACCAGGCCGCAGGCCTGCATCAGGGCGTAGGCCGTGGTCGGTCCGACGAACCGGAAGCCGCGCTTCTTCAGCTCTCGGCTAAGCGCCGTGGACTCCGGGGTGATCGCCGGGACGTCGGCCGCGGTGCGCGGGACCGGGCGGGTGGCCGGGTCGGGGGCGTGGGACCAGATCAGCTCCTCCAGCCCGCCCTCGGCCAGCTCCGCCGCGGCCCGCGCGTTCCCGACCGTGGCCGCGATCTTGGCCCGGTTGCGGATGATGCCGGGGTCGGCGAGCAGCCGCTGCTCATCGGCCTCGGTGAACTCCGCGACCGCCTTGATCCGGAAGTCGGCGAACGCGGACCGGAATCCCTCCCGGCGGCGCAGGATCGTCAGCCAGGACAGCCCGGACTGGAACGCCTCCAGGCAGATCCGCTCGTACAGCGCGTCATCGCCGCGGACCGGACGGCCCCACTCCGTGTCGTGGTAGACGCGGTAGTCCGCCATGGTCTCGGACTCCAGACCCCACGGGCAGCGCGCCAGGCCGTCCGCTCCGACGACCGCGCCCTGGGCGCTCATGCTCCGCTCCCGTCGAAGTCGCCCCGGTAGTCCGGCGGGTAGTCCGGTGGATAGTCCGCCGGGCCCTCGGCCGCCTTGCCGTCCCCGAAGGCCGGGGTCCGGGCGCCCGCCAGGGCGTCCTCCAGCTCGGCGATCCGGGCGTCCCGCTCGGCCAGCTCGGCGCCGAGGCGGCCCAGCACATCGTCCACGTCCGCCATCCGGTAGCCGCGCAGGGTCATCGGCAGCCGCAGCGCCTCGACGTCCTCCCGGTCCAGCGGCCGGTCGTCGGGGAGCGGGTCGTCCAGCCGGTCGGGGGGCGCCTCGGACAGCTGGCCGCCGTCGCCGCCGCCGACCACGGCGAGGGTGACGGCACCGACCACGACGACCAGCGTGATCAGCAAGAACAGGAACACGGTGATCGTTCTCCTCGGCTTGAGCGGCTCGGCCACCACGTCACGGGTGACGTCGGCCCCGTCAACTGTCTGACCCGATCGTGCCATGCCCCACTGACAGTTATCGTCGCTGCCGGACACCTGAGAGGAAGTACGCATGCTGCGGCTGGGCCGACGCGAGTTCGACGAGAACGAGCGAGTGATCATGGCGATCGTCAACCGGACTCCGGACTCGTTCTACGACCAGGGTGCGACCTTCCGCGACGAGCCCGCGCTCACCCGCGTCGAGCAGGCCGTCGCGGACGGGGCCGCGATCATCGACATCGGCGGGGTGAAGGCCGGTCCCGGGGACGAGGTGAGCGCCGACGAGGAGGCGCGGCGCACGGTCGGCTTCGTGGCCGAGGTGCGGCGGCGCCATCCGGACGTGGTGATCAGCGTGGACACCTGGCGGCACGAGGTCGGCGAGGCGGTCTGCGCGGCGGGCGCGGACGTGCTCAACGACGCCTGGGGCGGGGTCGACCCCCGGCTGGCCGAGGTCGCCGCCCGGTACGGAGCCGGGCTGGTCTGCACCCACGCGGGCGGGGCGGAACCGCGCACCCGGCCGCACCGGATCGGCTACGACGACGTGGTGGCGGACGTCCTGCGGGTCACCGTCGGGCTCGCGGAGCGCGCGGCCGGGCTGGGGGTGCGGCGCGACGGGATCATGATCGACCCGGGCCATGACTTCGGGAAGAACACCCGCCACTCGCTGGAGGCCACCCGGCGGCTGGGGGAGCTGCGGGAGACCGGCTGGCCGGTGCTGGTCTCGCTGTCCAACAAGGACTTCGTGGGCGAGACGCTGGACCGCCCGGTCAAGGAGCGGGTGATCGGCACGCTCGCGACGACCGCGGTCTCCGCCTGGCTGGGCGCCCAGGTCTACCGGGTGCACGAGGTGGCCGAGACCCGTCAGGTGCTGGACATGGTGTCGTCCATCGCGGGCCACCGGCCCCCGGCGGTCGCCCGCCGGGGACTGGCGTAAGGCCCTCTTCAGGCGCGGGGGGGCGGTCAGGCGCCGGACTCCTTGGTGACCAGGTCGACCACCTCGTCGATGTCGTCGGTGAGGTGGAACAGCTCCAGGTCCTGCTGGGATGCCTTGCCCTGGGCGATCAGCGTATTCTCCAGCCAGTCGACCAGACCGCCCCAGTAGGAGCTGCCGAAGAGGACGATCGGGAACCGGGTCACCTTCTTCGTCTGCACCAGGGTCAGCGCCTCGAAGCACTCGTCGAGGGTGCCCAGACCGCCGGGCAGAACGACGAATCCCTGCGCATACTTCACAAACATCGTCTTCCGTACGAAGAAGTAGCGGAAGTTCACGCCGATGTCGACGTACGGATTCAGCCCCTGCTCGTACGGCAGCTCGATGCCGAGGCCGACGGAGACGCCGCCCGCCTCGACCGCGCCGCGGTTGGCGGCCTCCATCGCGCCGGGGCCGCCCCCGGTGATCACCCCGAACCCGGCCTCGGCCAGGGCCCGCCCGATCTTCACCCCGGCCTCGTACTCCGGTGATCCCTCGGGCGTACGGGCGGAGCCGAACACGCTGACCGCCCGGCCGAGTTCGGCCAGGGTGCCGAAGCCCTCCACGAACTCCGACTGGATGCGCATCACCCGGAACGGGTCCTCGTGCACCCAGTGGGTGGCGCCCTGGCTGTCCAGCAGCCGCTGATCGGTCGTACCGGGCCGCATCTGGTGGCGACGGCGCACGACCGGGCCCAGACGCTGCTCGTGCAGCGCTCGCTCTTCCTCGGCGTTGCCCATTGTGTGCTCCCTTCGCCAAGATCTGCCAAAGATCTGTCGTTCAGCGTAGGCCCACCGGACGGCGAAAGGCGGAAATCCGCGCCACGCTCATCTGTTCTCTGATCTGCGGCGAAGCGGATGGCTCCGTTCGGCTCAGCCGGTCAGCCAGTCCCGCAGCCGCTCCTCGGCCTCCAGGATCAGCGCGGTGTCCACGTGCTCCTCGCGGGTGTGGGCCAGCTTGGGATCGCCGGGGCCGTAATTGACCGCGGGCACGCCGAGCGACGAGAAGCGGGCGACATCGGTCCAGCCGAACTTCGGCGCCGCCTCCCCGCCGATCGCCGCCACGAAGGCCGCGGCCGACGGGTGGGACAGCCCGGGCAGGGCGCCGGGCGCGGAGTCGGTGAGGGTCACCTCGAAGCCGTCGAAGACCTCGCGGACGTGGGCCAGCGCCTCCGCCTCGGAACGGTCCGGCGCGAAGCGGAAGTTCACGGTCACGGCGCAGGCGTCGGGGATGACGTTGCCCGCGATGCCGCCCTCGATGCCCACCGCGTTCAGCCCCTCGCGGTAGGTGAGCCCGTCGATGTCGGCGTGCCGCGGCTCGTACGCGGCCAGCCGGTCGAGGATCGGGGCGGCCTTGTGGATGGCGTTCTCGCCGAGCCAGCCGCGCGCGGAGTGGGAGCGGTGCCCGCTCGTGGTCACCCGTACCCGCAGCGTGCCCTGGCAGCCGCCCTCGACCTTGCCCTCGGTGCCCTCCAGCAGCACGGCGAAGTCGGCGGCCAGCCACTCGGGGTGGTGCTCGGACAGCCGCTTGAGCCCGTTCAGCTCGGCGGCGACCTCCTCGTGGTCGTAGAAGACGAAGGTGAGGTCGCGGTTGGGCTCGGGCACGGTCGCGGCGATGCGCAGCTGCACGGCGACGCCGGACTTCATGTCGGAGGTGCCGCAGCCCCACAGCGTGCCGTCCTCGTCCAGCCGGGACGGCACGTTGTCGGCGATCGGCACGGTGTCGAGGTGCCCGGCCAGTACGACCCGTTCGGCACGCCCCAGCTGCGTACGGGCGACGACGGCGTCCCCGTCCCGGTCGACGGTCAGATGCGGCAGGGCGCGCAGCGCCTGCTCGACGGCGTCGGCGAGCGCCTTCTCGTCGCCGCTGACCGAGGGGAAGTCGACGAGCCGGGCGGTGAGCCGGGCCGCGTCCAGGGACAGGTCGAGTGCTGGGTGTGCCATACCTGTGACCCTAACCCGCGCCCCCGAACCGTCCGCCCCGGCCGCCGGGCCCCCTGCCCGGGCGCGTGGCCTTGCCCACGCCCCGCCCCTGTGCGGCCCCGGTGTCCGGGCCACCCAGTAACGTGGGCGGTGTGCCCCGGTCCGTCTTCTCCAGCCGTCCCCGTCTGCTCCGCGCCGCGGTCGCGTGTGCCGTATTGCTGGGGCTTGTCGCCTATGTCACGGCGCATCTGCTGACCGGCGGTGGCGGTCCGCCGCGCTGCGTCGCGCGGGCGGAGGGCGGCGATGTGCCGCTCGACCCCGAACAGGCCGTGAACGCCGCGACGATCGAGGCCGTGGCCGCCTCCCGCGGACTGCCGGAACGGGCCGTCACCATCGCGCTGGCCACCGCGCTCCAGGAGTCCGGGCTGCGCAACATCACCCACGGCGACCGGGATTCGCTCGGCCTGTTCCAGCAACGCCCCTCCCAGGGCTGGGGAACGGCGCGGCAGATCCAGGATCCGGTGTACGCGGCCGGGAAGTTCTACGACTTCCTGGTGAAGGTGCCCGGGTACTCGCGGCTGCCGCTCACGGTGGCCGCGCAGCGCGTGCAGTACAGCGGCTTCCCGCAGGCGTACGCGAAGCACGAGACGGAGGCCGTGGTGCTGACCGCGACCCTCACCGGGCGTTCGGCGGCCGCTTTCAGCTGTCCGGGGCCGCCGGACGACGGGAAGGCGGGCGACCCGGCGCGCGTCCAGGCGGCGCTGAAGCGGGAGTTCGGGGCGGAGGCCCGGCCGCGGCTGGAGGTGGCGGGCCAGGGCGGCGGCAGGCACGCCGGGTCGTCCCGGGAGGTGCTGGTTCCGGTGGGCGACGCCTCGGCCCGGGGCGGCCGTACGGAACGCGGCTGGGAGCTGGCCTATTGGGCGGTGGCTCACTCGGACGAGTTGCGCATCGAACGGGTCTCTTACGGCAAGCACATATGGAACGCCCGGAATTCAGGGGACGGCTGGAGCACGTCCGACAAGAGTTCCGGGTCGGATATACGACTCTCGCTCATGCGATAGCCGGATAGATCGCCGCAGCTCAGCGCCGTTGACGGGGCGTTGGGCAATCTTCGCGGGCGCGCGTTATACGCCTCAACGGATAATGCGACGCATTATCAATTCTTTACCTTGGCGCACCGCAACCTTCACGCGGCTCACGCGATATTCACTGCGTCCGATCGCTGGACACGCAAGGCTCCATGTCCCCCCGTCAAAGGAGAATCATGTCCCTCCCTCTCACGCGTCGGATCGCTCGGGCCGCGCTGCTGGTCGCAGCGAGTGCGACTCCCGTGGTCGGTGCCGCCGACGCCGCGAGTGCGGCGGATCCGGCCCTGCCGCACACTCCCAAGCTGGGCGGACTGAGCGCGCTGGACCCCTCCTCCGTCGGCGATCTGGCCGACATCGCCTCGCAGCAGGCCGGGCGGACCGTCAAGGACATTCTCCCGGCCAAGGCCGCCCCGGCGCAGACCGCTCCGGAGAAGGCTGCGGCCGCCAAGCCCGCCACGGCGGCGAAGCCCGCACCGGCCCAGAAGGCCGCGACGCCGGGGAAGTCCGCCCAGGCCAAGGCCGCTCACGCCAAGGGGAAGGGCAAGGGCGGCGCCCACGCCAAGGGCAAGGGCAAGGCGTCGTTGACCAAGGGACTGGCCAAGAGCAAGGGCGCCCACGCCAAGGGGGCCCACGCCGCCAAGCGTCCCGCCCCGGCACCGGTCCCGGCCCCGGCCCCGGTCCCCGTCGCCGCTCCGGCCCCGGTCCCCGCACCGGCCCCGGCGCCTCAGCAGGTCGCGCCCAGCGCCCCGCAGCAGGCCGACGAGCTGCCGATCAAGAGCCTCCCCGTCAAGGGCCTGCCGCTGCTCGGCTGAGAGGTCGGCTGACACGCCAGACGCCCCCGACCGCTACGGCGGCCGGGGGCGTCATCGATACGTCGTCAGGCCGTCAGGCGGCGGACCGCCGCCGCCACCCGCTCGTCCGTCGCGGTGAACGCGACGCGGACGTACGCCCCGCCCGCCGGGCCGTAGAACTCGCCGGGCGCCACCAGGATGCCCAGCTCGGCCAGCGCGCCGACGGTGTCCCAGCACGGCTCGTCGCGCGTCGCCCACAGGTACAGCGACGCCTCGCTGTGCTCGATGCGGAAGCCGTACCCCGCCAGCGCGCCGCGCAGCGCGGCCCGCCGCGCCTCGTAGCGCTCGCGCTGCTCCGTGACGTGCTTGTCGTCGCCGAGGGCGGCCACCGTGGCGGCCTGCACGGGCGCGGGCACGATCATCCCGCCGTGCTTGCGGATCTTCAGCAGCTCGCCGAGCACGCTCTCGTCACCGGCGAGGAACGCCGCGCGGTAGCCCGCCAGGTTGGACCGCTTGGACAGCGAGTGGACCGCGACCAGCCCGTCGAAGCGCCCGCCGGAGATCTCCGGGTGCAGGACGGACACGGGGTCCGCCTCCCAGCCCAGCTCCAGGTAGCACTCGTCGCTGACCAGCAGCACCCCGTGCGTCCTGGCCCACGCGACCGCGGCCCGCAGCTCGTCCTTGGAGAGCACCCGGCCGGTGGGGTTGGACGGGGAGTTCAGCCACAGCAGCCCCAGCCCCGCCGGGTCCAGGTCCTCGACGGTGTCGTACGGCACCGGCTCGGCGCCCGCGAGCCGCGCGCCCACCTCGTACGTCGGGTAGGCGAGCCGGGGGAAGGCGACCTTGTCGCCGGGGCCGAGACCGAGCTGCGCCGGCAGCGAGGCCACCAGCTCCTTCGAGCCGACCACCGGCAGCACCTGGGTGTGGGCGACCCGCTCCGCGCCCAGCCGCCGCTCGACCCAGCCGGTCAGCGCGTCCCGCAGCGCGGGGGTGCCCCAGACGGTCGGATAGCCGGGGCTGTCCGCGGCACCGGCCAGCGCGGTACGGATCAGCTCGGGAACCGGGTCGACGGGGGTGCCCACCGAGAGGTCGACGATGCCGTCCGGATGGGCGGCGGCGGTCGCCTTGTACGGTTCGAGCCGGTCCCAGGGGAAGACCGGGAGGCGGGCGGAGACGGGTGGCACGGGGTGGCTCACTTTCTTCGAAACAGCCCGGGGCTCGCAGGTGTCCCGCCGCGCCCCGGGAATCCCGGTGGAAGACCGGGAACAGCCCGGTCCCGCAGGCCAATGCCATACGGGACCGAAGGCCGCGCCGGGTCTCATGTCCCGGGCAGGGTCACTCGTCGTTCTCCTGCGGCGGAAGCGCGGCGATGAACGGGTGGTCACGCTCGATCAGACCGAGCTTGCTCGCACCGCCGGGCGAACCCAGCTCGTCGAAGAACTCGACGTTCGCCTTGTAGTAGTCCTTCCACTCCTCCGGAGTGTCGTCCTCGTAGAAGATCGCCTCAACCGGGCACACCGGCTCACAGGCCCCACAGTCGACGCATTCGTCCGGGTGGATGTACAAGGACCGCTGGCCCTCGTAGATACAGTCGACGGGGCACTCCTCGATGCACGCCTTGTCCTTCAGGTCGACACAAGGCTGCGCGATGACGTAGGTCACGCTGTCGTTCCTCCTCTTAGGGCTGTATCGCGCGGGAGCGCGGCGTCGTCGATGCCCGCACCTAGTATCTCCGTTCCGGGGCACCAGACGCACATGAGGGGTTGGCAGAGCAGTGGATTTCACCACCGGCGGACGGCTAGAGGTGCGCATCACCCCCGGTGACGTGCGCAAACGAGTGTCCGTGAGGCTGCTGACCGGCGACCGACACGGCCCCGGGAAGTTCACCGACGTGGTGGGGGTTCTCACATCCTGGACGGAGGGTGTGCTGCACATCACCCGCCGGACTGGTGAGTCCATCAGAATCGAGGAGTCGTCGCTGGTCGCGGGCAAGGTCGTGCCCGCCGCACCGGCCCGCCGCCGGGGCCCGGCGGCGAACGCCCGCGAGCTGGCCCGGGTCGCCGCCCGGGGCTGGCCACCGGTGACCAGCGAGCGGCTGGGCGAGTGGGAGCTGCGCGCCTCCGGCGGGTTCACCCGCCGCGCCAACTCCGTCCTGCCGCTCGGCGACCCGGGCTGCGGTCTGGACGAGGCCCTGCGCCGGGTGACCGACTGGTACGCCGAGCGTGGGCTGCCCGCGTACGTCCAGGTCAGCACGGGCGCCGAGGGCACCAACGAGGTGCTGGCGGCGGAGCTGGAGACGCGCGGCTGGACCCGGGAGGTCTCCGCGCAGATGCGCATCGCGGCGCTGGCCCCGATCGCCGACCAGGACGCCGACATCTCGGCCGTGACGGTCTCCCGGGAGATCGGCGACGCCTGGCTGGCCCGCTATCAGCGCGCCGGGCGGCCCTCCCCCGAGGCGCTGGCGGTGCTCTCCGGCGGCCCGTCGGTGTGGTTCGCGACGATAGGCGGCCCTGCGGGAGAGCCCCCGGCCGCCATCGGGCGCTGTGTGGTGGACGGCCGCTGGGCCGGGTTCGCGGCGGTGGAGACCGCCCCGGAGCGGCGCCGGGAGGGCCTGGCCCGGGCCGTGATGACCGCGCTGGCCCGCACGGCGCTGGACGACGGCGCCTCGGCCGCGTACCTCCAGGTCGAGACGGACAACACCGCCGCCCACGCCTTCTACGACGGCCTGGGGTTCACCCTCCACCACACCTACCACCACTGGCGCGCGCCCGGCGCCGACAGCGCATGACCGAGACACCGCGCCGCAGATTCGCCGACGCGGCCCGCGAGGAGCGCCCCGACCTGGCCCTGCTGTGTCTGCTGATGGGCATGGAGGCCGACGACGCGCTGGACGAGGCCGGGCTCGACGAGGCGCAGATCGAACTCGACCGGCTGGCCGGTGAGGTGCCGTTCTCCCCCGGCACGCCCGCCGCCTGGGCCGACGCGCTGGCCCGGGTGCTCGGCGAGCGGTACGGCTTCCGGGGCGCCCCGGCCGACTACCGGCGGCTGGACTCCTCGCTGCTGCATCAGGTGCTGCGGCGCCGCCGAGGCTTGCCGATCCTGCTGTCGCTGGTGTGGATGGAGGTCGCGCGGCGCGCGGGCGCCCCGGTGTACGGGGTCGCGCTGCCGGGCCACTTCGTGGTCGGCTTCGGCGATCCGTACGGGGACCATGTGCTGGCCGACCCGTTCGACGGCGGCCGGAAGCTGTCCGGCGAGGACGCGGCGCTGCTGGTGTCGGGGGTGACCGGCGCGCCGCCGGAGCCGTCGGTGCTGGGTCCGGCCGATCCGCTGGACATCATGCTGCGCATCCTCAACAACGTCCGCGCGTGGGCGGCCGCCCGCCCCGAGCGCACCGATGTCCAGCTGTGGGCGGTCGAGCTGGCGCTGCTGCTGCCCAGCCACCCCGCCCGGCTGCGCTACGAGCGGGCGCGGCTGCTGGTCGAGCGCGGGGACTTCCTCACCGGGGCGCGGGAGCTGGAGGAGTACGCGGAGGTGGTGGGCGTGATGGAGCCGGAGGCGGCGGAGGCGGTACGGCGCCAGGCGCACGCGGCCCGCGCCCGGCTCAACTGAGCCCCTTCTCAGGTGAAGCCCCGGTGAAGCCCCTTACAGCCAGCCCTTGTCGCGGGCGATGCGGACCGCCTCGGCCCGGTTGCGGGCGGCGGTCTTCTGGATGGCCGTGGAGAGGTAGTTGCGGACGGTGCCCTGCGACAGGTTCAGCGCCCGGGCCAGCTCGGCGTTGGTCGAGCCGTCGGCTGAGGCGCCCAGCACCTCGCGTTCCCGCTCGGTCAGCGGGCTGGCCCCGTCCACCAGAGCCGCCGCGGCCAGGGTCGGGTCGATGACCCGCTCGCCGCGCAGTACGCGCCGTATCGCGTCGGCGAGCTGGGCGGCGGGGGCGTCCTTGACCAGGAACGCGTCGGCGCCGGACTCCATGGCCCGGCGCAGATAGCCGGGGCGGCCGAAGGTCGTCAGGATCACGATCCGCACGCCCGGGAGGGCCCGGTGCAGCGCGGCGGCCGCCTCGATGCCGCTCGCGCCCGGCATCTCGATGTCCAGCAGCGCGACGTCGGGCCGGTGGGCGCGGGCCGCGTCGACGACCTCGTCGCCACGGGCCACCTGGGCGACGACCTCGATCTCGTCCTCCAGCCCGAGCAGCGCGGCCAGCGCCTCCCGCACCATGGACTGGTCTTCGGCCAGCAGTACCCGGATCACCCGGGCAGCGTATCCGGCGTCAGCGCCCGGAGGCAGGCTCGGCGGGGGTGGTGCGGGAGAGGGGGGCCAGGGCGCGGAGGGTGAAGCCGTGCGGGGCGCCCGGGGCGGTCTCCAGGCGGCCGTCGGCGAGCTGGAGCCGTTCGGCCAGGCCGGTCAGCCCGTTGCCGTGCGGGCCGGTGGTGCCGCGGCCGTCGTCGGTGACGGTCAGGCACAGGTCGTCGCCCACCTCGGTGAGGGTCACCGTGCAGCGGCGGGCCCCGCTGTGCCGCACCACGTTGGTGACGGCCTCGCGCAGCGCCCAGGCCAGCGCGCCCTCCTGGTCGGGCGGGAGGTCCGGGTGGTGGACGCCCGCCCGGTGCAGGTCGGCGGTGATGCCCGCGGCGGCGAGCGCGGTACGGGCCCCGGCCAGCTCGGCCTCCAGGGTGGGGCGGCGGAAGCCGCTCACCGCCTCCCGTACGTCGACCAGGGCCTGGCGGCTGACCCGTTCGATGTCGGCGACCTGCTGCGCGGCCTGTTCGGGCTTGCCGGGCAGCATCCGGCCCGCCAGCTCGCTCTTGAGCGTGATCAGCGAGAGCGAGTGGCCCAGCAGGTCGTGCAGGTCGCGGGCGAGCCGCAGCCGCTCCTCGTTGGCGGCGAGCTGGGCGACGGTGGCGCGGGCCTCGCGCAGCGCCCGGGTCGTACGGACCATCTGGCGCACCGCGCTCATCGCGAAGCCGCCGAGGAGGGAGGGGATGACGAGGGCGGACATCAGGTCGTGTGAGCCGCGCACCAGCAGCCCGGCGCCCACCATGGCGACGGTGTTCAGCGGGATCGCCCAGCGGGCGAGCCGGGTCGGCAGGACCGCGCCGAAGGCGACGGAGACGTAGACGGCGAGCACCAGCCAGGCGTCGCCCAGGGTGATCGTGAGGACGGCGGCGAGGACGCAGATCGTGACCAGCGCCCACTGGACGGCGCCCCGGGTCAGGGCGCGTCCGGTGTGCCGGAAGACCAGCACCAGATAGACGCTGACGAAGACCAGCAGGCCGAGCGCGCCGAACACGGTGGCGGGGGCGGTGTGGTGGCCGTCCGCGAGGTCGCTCACCGGCGCGCCCATGTAGGCCATCCAGATCCCGATCCACAGCAGCTTGATCAGGGCCTGCCGCCGGTTGTCGGGGCTCTGGCCGATGGCCGGAGTGTCCGCCTCCTCGTCGTAGGCCGCCGCGTCGCGCCACCAGGTCGGCCGGGTCATGCTGTGCGGGTGTCCTTGCGGTAGAGCCAGGCTGCGGCGCCCGCGAAGAGGACCAGATAGGCGGCGAGCAGGGCCACGTCCCTGGCGTGCGGGGCGTTGCCCAGCTCGATGGCCTGGCCGAGCGCGGCGTAGGCGTGGGTGGGCAGCCAGTCGCCGATGTTCTGGAGCCACCGCGGGTAGGCGGTGGTGGGCATCCACAGGCCGCCGAGGATCGACAGACCGAAGTAGATGATCATCGTCAGGGGGCGGACCGCGTCTCCGGTGGCGAGGTAGCCGATGGCGACGCCCAGGGCGGCGAAGACGAGCGAGCCCGCCCAGATCGCGCCGGTCAGCGCGAACCACTCCCACGCCGCGCCCAGCCGCACGCCCTTGGCGGTGGCGGCCACGATGAAGACGATCACGATGGACGGCAGGGTGGTGACCGCCGCCGAGGCGATCTTGGCCACCACATAGCCGCGTCCGGGCAGCGAGGTCAGCCGCAGCTGACGCACCCAGCCGCCCTCGCGCTCCTTGGCGATCTGCTCGCTGTTGCCCATGAGGACGGCGGTCAGCGCGCCGAAGGAGGCCATCGCGACCATGTAGTAGAGCGGCATCGACAGCCCGGTGCCGGGGATGATGTCGGACTTCCCCGAGCTGCCCGCGATCATCAGGAAGAGCACGGACGGGTAGATGACCGTGAAGAACATGAACTTGCGGTTGCGCAGGGCGCGTACGATCTCCAGCTTGGCCAGGGTCGTCATGGTCACGCCTCCTCGGGCGTCGTGGCGGCGTCGGTGATGGCGAGGAACGCCTGCTCCAGGCCGAGCCCGGCGACCTCCAGGCCGCGCGGGTAGAGCCCGAGCCGGTAGACCGCGTGCACGGTCGCGTCGGCGTCGGTGGACCGCATCCGTACCGTACGGCCCGATACGTCGAGGCCGGTCAGGGCGGGCAGGGCGCGCAGCGCGGCCTCGTCGGGCGGGCCGTCCAGGGTGAAGGAGATCCGGCGGACCCCGGCCATCGCCTTGATCTCGGCGGACGAGCCGTCCGCGAGCACCCGGCCCCGGTGCAGCACGATCACCCGGTCGGCGACCTCGTCGGCCTCTTCGAGGTAATGGGTGGCGAACAGGATGGTGCGGCCCTGCCGGGCCTGGTCGCGCATCGTGCCCCAGAAGGTCTGCCGGGACGAGACGTCCATGCCGGTCGTCGGCTCGTCCAGCACGATCAGGTCGGAGGCGCCCGCGGTGGCGAACGCGAAGCGCACCCGCTGCTCCTGGCCGCCGGAGAGCTTGTTCACCTTGCGGTCGGCGATCCCGGCGATGCCCGCCCGCTCCAGGACCTCGTCGACCGGGTGGCCGTGGGGGTGCAGGTCGCAGGCGAGCCGCACCAGTTCGCGGACCGTCACCTCCTGCATGAGGCAGCCGCTCTGCAGCATCGCGCCGATGCGGCCACGGGCGATGGCCTGCTGCGGGGTGGTGCCGAAGACCTCGATGCGGCCGCTGTCGGGGGTGCGCAGGCCGAGCAGCAGATCGAGGGTGGAGGACTTGCCCGCGCCGTTGGGTCCCAGCAGGGCGACGGTCTCGCCGGGGTGGAGGTGGAGGTCGAGGTCGGCCACGGCGCGCACGGTGCCGTAGCTCTTGCTGACGCCGGTGAAGCTGACCACCGGCGGGGTGGCCGCGGTGCGGGCCCGGACGCCGGTGGCGGAGGGTGCGGTGGTCGCTGTCATGGCCCCAAGCCTGACCGAGCGGGACCGGTCGGCGGCAGTGTCGATGGTCGCGAGCTGGGGATGACAGATGTCATGGATACGCGCCACGGCCCCCGCCCGGGACGCCGGGCGGGGGCCGTGCGGGGCCGGTGCGGACCCCCTAGTTGGGCGAGGTCTCGATGACCGCGATCCGCTCGGCGGGCGTCTTGCCCAGCAGCGCGGTCCGCATGGCGATGGCCACCTCCTGCGGGGTGACGGCCTTCTTGGTGCCGTCGGCGCGCTCGATCTGCACCCCGTCGAAGGTCTGGCCGTACAGCCTCTTGATCGCGGCGAGATCGAAGTGCGGCTGGAGCTTGCCGTCGATCGGGCGCATCGAGAGGATCTGCGGCAGCGAGCGGTCCGGGCCGAACTGGATGGTGTGCGCGTCATCCGTCTTGACCGTGATCAGGCCGGACATCGCGGGCTCGGCGAAGGACTTCAGCTTCGCGTTCACCTCGGCCTTGCTGACCGTCGGCCGCTTGGCGACGACCGGCAGGTCGACCGGCTTGTCCTTGCCGGTCTCGGCCCGCTCCCGGTACGCCTCGGAGACGGAGCTGACCGCCTCGTCGATGTCCAGGCCCTGGCCCTCCCGGCCGTAGACGGGGGTGGCCTTGCCGGGCTTGAAGGTGATCGTGCCCTCGCGCGCCGTGCCCGAGTCGCCCGCGAGCCGCCCGAGCGCGTCCCGGAGCTTCTCCTCGTCGACCGTCACGGAGGGCTCGACCTCGTGGGTGCTGCCGAAGAGCGAGCCGATGACCGTCATCGGGTTGTAGTCGCGGCCCGCGACCTCCCGCACGGTGGTCTCGGTGTCCAGGACCAGGCCCGCGACGGACGGCTTGATCTCCTTCTGATCGCCGTCGACGGTCACCTTCAGCGGGGCGTTGATGCGGCCGCCGAGCGCGGTGTCCAGCTTGTCGGTGGCCACCTGCTTGGAGGAGCCGCCGATGTCGACGCCGAGGACGGTGGTGCCGTTGGGCACGTCCGCGTGGTTCATCACCAGGCCCGCCACGTACGTGATCCCGGCCGCGGCCACCACCAGGGCGCCCAGCATGACCAGCTTGGAGCGGCCCTTCTTCTTCGGCTTGCCCTTACCGGCCGCGGGCGCCTTCGGCGCCGGGCTGCTCGGCGGGGCGCTGTCCCCGGTGGGCAGGGCGGACGCGGCGTCGGTGGGCGGGACCACCGGCACCCCGCTGACCAGGGTGTCGCTGGAGACCTGGTCCGGCCCGCTGGGCGAGGTGAACTCGGGGTCGCGGAAGAGCGACCGCGAGGCGTCGGCGCCGCCGAGCGGACCGGCCGGGCCGGGCTGCACGGTCGGGCTCGCGCCCGTGGTGGCGCCCAGGCTGCCGGTCAGCGGCGAACCGCCGGGCGGGGTCGGGGGCTGCCCGGCCGCGCCGTTCAGCGGGCCGACGCCCGAGCTGTCGGACAGCCCCGGGCCGGTCGGCGTGCCGGGCCCTGGCGGGGCCAGCAGGTCCTCGTCCCGCGCCGGGGCGCCCGGCATCCGCATCTCGCCGGTGACCGGGCCGGTCGTCGGGCCGCTGGGCTCCGGCGCCCCGGGGTGGCCGCCGGGGCCCGGGGAGTCCGTGAAGTACGGCAGATCGGCCTGCGTTCCGCCGCCCAGGGTCGGCGCGGGGAACTGCTGGGTGGTCTCCGGTGCCGGGGGCAGCGGGGTGCTCTGGGTGGTCGAGGAGCCCTTGGGGCGGCGCGGCGGCGCGAACCAGTCGCTGGTCTTCTCGCCGTCGCCCTTGCCGCCCTTGCCGGTCTTCTCGCGGGTCTCGCGGTCCTTGGCGTCCGCGCGGCCCTCGGCGGCCGCCGCGCCCAGCTCCGGGGAGCGGACGGCCTCGGGCCGGGGCGTGGCCCCGGTGTCCTCCGCGTCGTCCTCACCGGAGCGGGGAGCGGGCACGCTCTCCCCGTCGACGGTCTTGCGCATGACGACCGGCGGAATGGGCCGCGAACCCGGGATGTTGATCCGGATGCGGGTCGTCAGAGTGGTTTCGGTCTTCGGATCCTCCGGCTTGGCCGCGGTATGCGCCTCACCGTCACCGACGCCGCCCTGAAGGGCCTCCGGCGACGGGGTCAGGCGGGATCCGTACGGCGGGGTGCCCGACGGATAGGCGGCACCGCCGCTACCCCCCCGGGCCCCGGAGGACGAACTGTCAGATTCACGGCTCAAAGCAGGTTCTCCCAGTTAGCTCCGCCGCCCGTCAGACCTCGCGCGGGCGGCTCGGCGGCGCGCACCACCATACTGGGCGCCGCGGTCGCGTACTTGACGGCCGCCCCAAGTGCGCACCGGGTGGATCCCTAGTGCGCTGGCGGAGGAACGTACGAGGCCCCGGGAACATCGCGCCGGGTCCCGGGGACGTCACGCCGTAAACGTCACGTCACTTACCAAGTCGGGCTGCCAGGAGGCCCGGTTGCGACACCACCGGCAGGGTGGCACACATCACACCGAGGAACATGCCGCCCAGCAGGAATACGTACGACCCCGCGCCCGCGCCGAAGAGGAAGTCCCCTTCCGGACGGGCGCTGGTGAGCAGCAGGACCACCAGCGTCCACGCCCCGGCGGGCAGTCCGCCGCCCAGCCGCCGGTCGGTCGCCTTGACGCCGCCGTAGCAGACGGCCGCGACGCCGAGCAGCGCGAGCAGCAACCCGCCGGGGAACCAGAGCCCTTGGACCACCGCGCCCGCGATGCCGGTCAGCGCTCCGAGGGCGGCGAGAGCCGCGTATCCCGCGAGCCGGGCGGCCGTCATGCCGTCACCCCCGCGAACAGGTCGTCCTCGCGCTCCGCCGCCGGCTCGCCCTTGGCCAGCAGGTAGTGCTCGTGGACGAACAGCGGCTGGCCCAGGTCGTTGGAGAGCGCGAAGAAGGGCGCGTCGACCGCGATCTGGGTGGCGTGGGCGCGCATCGCGGCCGTCTTGGCGTCGGCGTACGCGGCGCCGTCGATCACCGCCGAGACCTCCGCGTCGTCCACCACGCCCGGTACGTCCTCGGCGGTGGCGACGCCGGGGAAGGGGGCCTCCTCGCCCGCCGCCCGCAGCCTGGCGAAGCCCTCGTCGAGGGCCGAGCGCGGCACGCAGTTCCAGTAGACCTTCGCGATCGCGTGCGGATCGCCCAGGTCAGGGCGGTAGACCGGCTCGGCGGCCAGCTCCGCGGCGCGCATGGCGACGCGGTGCGCCTGGATGTGGTCGGGGTGCCCGTACCCCCCGTTGGTGTCGTACGCCACCAGGACCTGCGGCCGGATCTCGCGGATCACGGCCACCAGGTGGGAGGCCGCCTCGTCCGGGTCGGCCTGCCAGAAGCAGTCGGGGCGGTCGTTCTGCGGGGCGCCCATCATGCCCGAGTCGCGGTATCTGCCCGGACCGCCCAGGAAGCGGTGGTCCCGGACGCCCAACGCCTCCATGGCCTCGGCGAGTTCACCGATCCGGTGGGTGCCGAGGGTGTCGTCGCGGTCGGCGGCGAGGTGGGCCAGGGCTGCCGGAATGACCTCGCCTTCTTCACCGAGGGTGCAGGTCACCAGGGTGACGTGGGCACCCTCGGCCGCGTACTTGGCCATGGTCGCGCCGTTGTTGATCGACTCGTCATCCGGATGCGCGTGCACCAGGAGCAGACGACGGGCGGGAAGAACGGTCATGAGCACAGCCTACGATTCGCCCACCGGTGCCCGCGGACCGCGGGCCCGGGCCCCCTGGGCCGTCGTCCGTGCGCTGTCAGCGGCTCACAGCTTCACGTCGCCGATCATGTTCGCCACGTTGGTGGTGAGGTCGTCGATCGTCGGGGCGACCGACGAACTGGCGAGGTAGAAGCCGAGCAGCACACAGACGAGCGCGTGCGCGGTTTTCAGCCCGGCCTTATTGACGAGCATGACGACGATGATCAGCAGCAGAACAGCCAACGAGATCGAGAGCGCCACAGCGACTCACCTCCAGGAACACGCGCTCGGACAGACAACATATTGATGCCACACGGGGCCTACCCACTATGCGCAATCGATCATAACTATCGGCGCGTGCGCACGAGTCGGTGCACGGGAGCATGACAGGGGCGCATGCCTGATCGCACGAAGTGCCGCTTGGCCAGGGGGACTTCCCGCTGGTTATCCGCCATCTCACCGACTGAGAAGCTGGCTTGTTCTGGCCGCAGGACGGCCGGACCGTGCCCCTGGCAAGGGGCACTCCGACCGCCCTTCCTCCATGGTCCGCGCCCCCGACGCGTGTACCGGCCAGTACGCCCCTCGTGATCTTCAGGACCCGTACGCTCGCCCTATGACCGGACAGCTCTCCTTCCCTCGGCAGCACGCCCGCACCCAGCGCTTCACGCTCGGAGCGCCGCGGGCCTTCACCGTGGCCCCCGACGACTCCCGCGTGGTCTTCCTGCGGTCCCGTGGCGGCACCGACCGGGCGGGCCTGCTGTGGGTGTACGACGTCGCCGGGCGGCGGGAGTACCCGGCCGCCGATCCGGTGGCCCTGCTCGGCGGCGCGGACGAGGAACTGTCCGCCGAGGAGCGGGCGCGCCGTGAGCGCAGCCGCGAGGGGTCGGCCGGGGTGGTCGGCTACGCGGTGGACCAGGCGGTGGAGACGGCGGCCTTCGCCCTCTCCGGGCGGCTGTTCGTCTCCGATCTGATCGGCGGCGAGGCCCGTGAACTGCCCGTTCCGGGTCCCGTCGTGGACCCGCGCCCCTCCCCCGACGGCCGCCATGTCGCCTACGTGACGGGCGGCGCGCTGCGCGTCACGGGCACAGAGGGCGACGGCGACCGGGCGCTCGCCGAGCCGGAGGCTGACACCGTCACCTACGGTCTCGCCGAGTTCATCGCGGCCGAGGAGATGGACCGCACCCGTGGCTTCTGGTGGTCCCCGGACAGCGACGCCCTGCTGGTCGCCCGGGCCGACGACGCCCCCGTACGCCGCTGGTGGATCGCCGACCCCGCGCACCCCGGCCAGGCGCCCACCGAGGTCGCCTACCCGGCCGCCGGGACCGCCGACGCCGAGGTGCGGCTCGTCCTGCTGGGCCTGGACGGCTCCCGTACGGAGATCGAGTGGGACCGGCAGCGCTACCCCTACCTCGCCCGGGTGCACTGGTCGGCCTACGGTCCGCCGCTGCTCCTCGTCCAGGCCCGGGACCAGCGCAGTCAGCTCTATCTGGCCGTGGACCCGGCGACCGGACGGACCCGCACCGTGCACGTCGACGAGGACGCGGTATGGCTGGATCTTTTCCCCGGCGTGCCCGTCTGGACCCCCGACGGGCGGCTCGTCCGGATCGCGGACGAGGGCGGCGCCCGGGCCCTGATGGTCGGCGACCGCAAGCTCACCTCCGGCGCCCTCCAGGTGCGCGCGGTCCTCTCGGTCGGCGAGGACGACGTGCTGTTCTCCGCCTCGCCCGGCGCCGAGGCCGCGCTGCCCGAGCAGCCCGGTGAGATCGACGTCTACCGCGCCTGGTTCCGTGGCAGCGGCGACCAGGGCGGCTGGGAGCCGGTCGGCAAGCGGCCGTTCCCCGCCGTGCACTCCGCCGTGCGCGGCGACCGGCTCATCGCGCTCGCCTACGCCGGTACGGACCGTCCCGGCGCCCGGGCGGAGCTGCTGCGGGCCGCCGACCACGGCGCCACGGAGACGGTCGCCGAGATCGCCTCGTACGCCGAGACGCCCGTCATCACCGCGCGCCCGCAGCTCACCTTCGCGGGCAAGAACGACATCCCGTGCGCGGTGCTCCTGCCGACCGGGTACGACGAGGGCGACGGGCCGCTGCCGGTGCTGATGGACCCGTACGGCGGACCACACGGCCAGCGCGTGGTCGCCGCCCACAACGCGTACGTCACCTCACAGTGGTTCGCCGACCAGGGCTTCGCGGTGATCGTCGCCGACGGGCGCGGCGCCCCCGGCCGCTCCCCCGCCTGGGAGAAGGCCGTCCGCGACGACCTCGCCGCCATCACCCTGGAGGACCAGGTCGAGGCGCTGACCGCGCTCGCCGGGCGCTATCCGCTGGACCTCGGCCGGGTCGCCATCCGCGGCTGGTCCTACGGCGGCTACCTCGCCGCTCTCGCCGCGCTGCGCCGCCCCGACGTCTTCCACGCGGCGGTGGTGGGCGCGCCGGTCATCGACTGGCGGCTGTACGACACCCACTACACCGAGCGCTATCTGGGCCATCCCGACGAGCAGCCCGCCGTGTACGCGGCGAACTCGCTGGTGACGGACGAGGGGCTGTCCGGCGTGGCGGAGGGCCCGGCCCGGCCGATGATGATCATCCACGGGCTGGCGGACGACAACGTGGTCGTCGCCCACTCGCTGCGGCTCTCCTCGGCCCTGCTGGCCGCGGGCCGCCCCCATGAGGTGCTGCCGCTGTCCGGGGTGACGCATATGACCCCGCAGGAGCAGGTGGCCGAGAACCTGCTCCTGCTCCAGGTCGACTTCCTGAAGCGGTCGCTCGGGCTGAGCTGACGCACCGGCCCGGCGCCGGGCTCACCAGCCCGGCGGCGGGGACGGCGGAGGCGGCGGCGCGGTGGGCGGACCGGCCGTGGGCGGGGCGCTCGGCGGCGGCGGTGCGTAGCCCGGCGGAGCGGCGGGCGGCGGTGCGTAACCGGCGCCACCGGCCCCGCCGTAGCCGTCGTACGTCCCCGAGCCGTACGCACCCGAGCCATACCCCCCGGGGCCGTACGCACCCACCCCGTACGCCGGGGCCGCGATACCCGGCTCGCCGCGCCGGGCCAGCGCGAGCAGCACCACCAGCCCCACGACCAGCTCGAAGAACGCGGTCAGCACCGACAGCACGCCGACCGTCGGCAGATCATCGAGGTGCTCGATGTACTCCATCTTGCTGTAGAGCGAGATCTCGCTCACCCCGCCCGCCAGCACCAGCGCCGCGGCCACCATCCCCAGCGGCCGCGCCAGCGGCGCCCGGCCCAGCGCGGCCACAGCGGCCGCCAGACAGAGCGCGACCAGGGCCCAGACCTCCCACGCGGCGGGCGGCGAAAGCAGCGTGACCAGGGTGTGCTTGCCGGTCAGCTGGTACTTGTAGATGTCCCAGTCCGCCTTCTCCGCCCAGTAGATCTGCCAGGCGCCGAGGACGGCCCCCGCAGCCCCCAGCAGCAGCGCCCCCGTCACCGCGGCCCCCGGGCCCGGCCGCCCGGGCGGCTGGTCGGCGGGCAGGGCGCCCGGCGCGCCGGGATACGCGTCGGCGGGCCGCCGGGCGGTGGCGACGGTGGCCAGCAGCAGCGCCCCGAGCACCACCCCGGCCCATGCGCTCAGGTTGGCGCGCGTCTTGAGGTCGTCGGGTATGCCCTGCATCCAGTCCGCGTTCAGGTTCCACAGGCTGGGCAGCCGCAGCACCAGCGTCACGGCCGCGACCGTGCCGAGCGCGCGCGCGGCGGCCGGTGAGCGCAGCGCGGCGATCCCGGCGGCGACGCACAGGACGAGCAGGACCAGATCGAAGAGGGAGGAGCCGAAGAGGCTCCCGGAGGCCCGGAACGGCATTCCGGACCATGTCCACCACAGATGGCTCGCCTTGTCCGCCTTGTCCAGGTCCCGCACGATCCACGCCAGCGAGATCATGCCGAGTACCGCGCAGACGAGTGCGCCGAAAACACGCGCTCCGCGTGTGAGTATCCGTCCCTGCCCCATAGCCGTAGGTTTCCCCCATCTCGCACCCCGGGCAACCGTCGCGAGACGAAGAAGCCCAAAGAAAGCCGAAGACGTGCGCGGATCGTGACCCGCCCGCCCCTTGACCCGGTTGCGCGTGCGTTGCGAAAGTCCGCTCAACCCGCCGTGCTCAACCTGCCACGACGCGGGTAGATACACCGAGTTGACGGTTTGTGTGACGCGGCGGATCACCATGGGGGGCGTACGCGATGACGAGTCCATCCCAGCTCACCGTGGCCGGGAAGACCGCCCCGGCCCCGGAGGGCGGGCAGCCGACCGGCTTATCGCCGCGCCAGCTGATGTGGCGGCGCTTCAAGCGCGACCGCACGGGCGTGATCTCCGCGTTCGTCGTGCTGTTCTTCTTCGCCGTCGCCGTGCTGGCCCCGGTGATCTCCGCGCTGTACGGCAAGGATCCGTACACGACGTACGGCCTCGACCGGCCCGAGCTGCTGGATCCGCTCACCGGCTATCCGATGAAGCCCAACGGCGGCATCGACGGCGAGTTCTGGTTCGGCATCGAGCCCAAGCTCGGCCGGGACGTGCTGACGCAGCTGGTGTACGGCATCCGCACCTCGCTGCTGATCGGGCTGGCCGCGACGGTGCTGTCCACGCTCACCGGCATCATCATCGGCGTCGTCGCGGGCTATCTGGGCGGGCGCACGGACTACTTCCTGGGGCGGCTGATCGATCTGCTGCTGTCCTTCCCGCAGCAGCTGTTCTTCGTCGCCTTCATGCCGGTGGTCACCGCGCTCGTCAGCCCGCAGAAGGAGACCCCCACCTATTTCCGGGTGACGGCCCTGGTCACGGTGTTGTGGCTGCTGGGCTGGATGCAGCTGGCCCGGCTGCTGCGCGGTCAGGTGCTGTCGCTGCGGGAGCGTGAGTTCGTCGAGGCCGCGAAGGTGACGGGGGCCTCGCCGTGGCGGATCGTCCGCAAGGAGCTGCTGCCCAATCTGGGCACGCCGATCCTGGTGCAGTCCACCCTGATGCTGCCCGCCTTCGTGACGACGGAGGCGGCCCTGTCGTTCCTCGGCGTCGGGGTGGTCGAGCCGACGCCCGACTGGGGCCGGATGTTCGCCAAGGGCGCCAACTTCTACGAGGGCGACATCACCTACATGTTCTTCCCCGGCATCGCCATGGTGATCTTCGTCGTCGCCTTCAACCTGCTCGGGGACTCGGTCCGGGACGCCATGGACCCGAAGACCACGCGTTGACCAGCACCACCCTTCCGTCCGACCAGGTCCAGCGAGGCAGGTGCATCTACCACCATGACGTTGAACATGACGTTGAACAGCAGGCCCAGAGCGCGCGGCTACGTCGTCGCCCTCGCCGTGGGCGCGCTGGCGCTCTCGGCGTGCAGCAGCGGCGGCGGCTCGGCCCCCAAGGAGTCCAAGGAGCCGGAGATGAAGGCCCAGGGGATCACCCTGGGCAGCGCCGCCGACTCCGCCGGGCCCGCCAAGGAGCTGCCGGGCGCCAAGAAGGGCGGCACGGTGTCGGTCCTCCAGCGCGACGCCTTCGAGCATCTGGACCCGGGCCAGATCTATGTCAGCGATGAGCTGATCATGCAGACCCTCTACAACAGGACGCTGACCAACTACCGGATCGACGACAAGACCGGGAAGGTCACGCTGGTCGGCGATCTGGCCACCGACACCGGCAAGTCCTCCGACGGCGGCCGGACGTGGACGTACACGCTCAAGGACGGGCTGAAGTTCGAGGACGGCTCGCCGATCACCTCCAAGGACGTCCGGCACGCCGTCGAGCGGCTGTACGCGCCGTATCAGACCAACGGGCCGACGTATCTGCAGCAGTGGCTGTCGGGCGAGGGCCAGAAGTACCGCAAGGCGCTGCCGGACGGCCCGTACAAGGGCAAGCACCTGCCGAAGTCGGTGCTGGACACACCGGACGAGAAGACCGTCGTCTTCCACTTCGACCAGCCGCGCGCCGAGGTGCCGTTCGCCGTGGCCATGCCCAACATCGGGGCGGTGCCGCCGGGCAAGGACACCAAGGAGAAGTACGACAAGGCGCCGGTGGCCAGCGGTCCGTACAAGGTCAAGAACTTCAAGGCGGGCAAGGGCATCCAGTTCGTCAAGAACGAGCACTGGGACCCCAAGACCGATCCGATCCGCCATCAGTATGTGAACGCCTTCGATGTCTCCTTCGGTCATCAGTGGGTGGATTCCACTCGCCGTCTGGTGGCCGACAAGGGCGCCGACAAGAACGGCATGACCTGGACCAACGCGGTCGACCCCTCACAGATATCGGCGGTCCTCAAGAACAAGGACGCGATGGCCCGGTCGATGACCGAGACCCAGCCGTATGTGGACGTCGTCTCGATCAATACGGACCGGGTCAAGAACAAGAAGGTGCGCGAGGCGATCGCCTGGGCCTTCCCCAGCGGTCAGTACCTCCAGCAGTTCGGCGGCCCCAAGGGCGGTGAGGTCGCGGGCGGCCTGGTCGGCCCGACGCTCAAGGGCTACAACCCGTCGTTCGACCCGTTCCAGAAGAAGAAGTACCCCGGCGGCAACGCCAAGAAGGCCAAGGAGCTGCTGAAGGAGGCGGGCGAGGAGGGGTACGAGCTGGTCTACGCGTACGGCAACGGCGACACCCACCAGGACGCCTCGGTCGTCGTCCAGCAGGCCCTGGAGCGGGCCGGGTTCACGGTCCAGAAGAAGGAGATCGACCAGACCACCTACTACAGCCAGATCGGGAAGGTGGACAACACGTACGACCTCTACCGGTCCTCCTGGTCCGCCGACTGGCCCTCCGCCTCGACCGTCGTCCCTCCGGTGTACGGCGGAAAGAACGTCTACAACGACTCGGCGAACTACAGCCATCTGAAGGACCCGGCGGTCGACAAGGAGATCGACCGGGTCGCCAAGGTCGGCGACCTGGGCCGGGCCACCACGGAGTGGATGAAGCTCAGCGAGAAGGTCCTCACCGACGAGGTGCCCGCGGTCCCGACCTTCTACAACCGGCTGTTCACCCTCTGGGGCTCCGGCATCGGCGGAGTGAAGTGGAACGCGGTCTACGGGGCCGTGGACCCCACGGCCGTCTTCGTCAAGTAGCCACCGGCACCCGGCCGCGCCGCGCGCGTACCGCCGCGGCGCGGCCGGGCCCGCACCTACCGGAAGATCTCCGACGCCATGCTGAGATTCCTCGCCCGCCGGTCCCTCGGCGCGATCGTGATCCTGCTGCTGATCAGCGCGATCACCTTCTTCCTCTTCTTCGCCCTGCCCGCCGAGCCCGCCCGGCTCGCCTGCGGCAAGAGCTGCGATCCCACCTCGCTCGCGATCATCAACAAGAACCTCGGCCTGGACGAGCCGGTCCCGGTGCAGTACGCGAAGTTCATGGCCGGGATCGTCGCCGGGCGGGACTTCGCGGTCGGGCACTGCGACGCCCCCTGCTTCGGCTACTCCTTCGTCAGCCAGGAGCCGGTGTGGGGCACCATCGTCGACCGCTTCCCGACCACCCTCTCGCTCGCGCTGGGCGGCGCCGCGGTGTTCCTGGTCTGCGGGATCGGCATCGGGATGGTCGCGGCCTGGCGGCGCGGCACCTGGATCGACAAGTTCGTCAGCTCGCTGTCGCTGCTGGGCGCGTCCCTGCAGATCTACTTCGTCGGCGTGCTGTGCCTGGCCTGGTTCGTCAGCGGCCTGGGGATCATGGAGCAGCCCGCCTACCACCCCTTCACCGACAATCCGGCGAAGTGGTTCAGCGGGATGCTGCTGCCCTGGCTGGTGCTCTCGCTGATCTTCATGGCCAACTACAGCCGGATGACCCGCTCCCAGATGGTCGAGCAGCTCCAGGAGGACCATGTCCGTACGGCCCGGGCCAAGGGCCTTTCCGGCCGGACGGTCTTCTTCCGCTACGCCTGGCGCGGTGCCATCGCCCCCATCGTCACCATCTTCGGCATCGACCTCGGCTCCCTCTTCGGCGGGGCGATGGTCACCGAGTACACCTTCACCCTGCACGGCATCGGGCGGCTCGCCGTGGAATCCGTCCAGCTGACCGATCTGCCGATGCTGATGGGCGTGATGCTGGTCAGCGCCGCGGCCATCGTGGTGTTCACCATCCTGGTCGACGCCGCCTACGCCGTCATCGATCCGCGCGTACGCCTCGCCTAGAAGGGCGCCCGACGTGACCACCGAACCCTTCCTGTCCGTACGCGACCTGCACGTCCGCTTCGCCACCGAGGACGGCACCGTCAAGGCCGTGGACGGGCTCTCCTTCGACCTCGAACGCGGCCGGACACTCGGCATCGTCGGCGAGTCCGGCTCCGGCAAGTCCGTCACCAACCTGACCGTCCTCGGCCTCCACGACCCGCGCACCACCACCGTCACGGGCGAGATCCACCTCGACGGGAAGCAGCTGACCGGCGCTCCTGAGCGCACCCTGGAGCGGCTGCGCGGCAACACCATGGCGATGATCTTCCAGGATCCGCTGACCGCCCTCTCGCCGTACTACACGGTCGGCCGCCAGATCTCCGAGCCGTACCGCAAGCACACCGGCGCCTCCAAGCGGGACGCCCGGCTGCGCGCCATCGAGATGCTGGAGAAGGTCGGCATCCCCAACGCGCGGCTGCGGGTGGACGACTATCCGCACCAGTTCTCCGGCGGGATGCGGCAGCGCGCCATGATCGCCATGGCGCTGGTCTGCGACCCCGATCTGCTGATCGCCGACGAGCCGACCACCGCGCTCGACGTCACCGTGCAGGCCCAGATCCTGGACCTGTTGAAAGACCTCCAGCAGGAGTTCGGCTCCGCGATCATTCTGATCACCCACGATCTGGGCGTGGTCGCCAACACCGCCGACGATCTGCTGGTGATGTACGCGGGCCGGGCCGTCGAGCGCGGTACGGTCCGCGAGGTGCTGCGGGCGCCCCAACACCCGTACACCTGGGGGCTGCTGGGCTCCATGCCCCGGCTCTCCTCCTCCGTCGACGAACCGCTCACCCCCATCCCCGGCTCCCCGCCGAGCCTCCTCGCCCCGCCGCCCGGCTGCCCCTTCCACCCCCGTTGCGGCTATACGACGGAGGTGTCCGGCGAGCGCTGCCGCGGCGACCGGCCCGCGCTCCCGGACGGCCGGGGCGCGGCGTGCCACCTGGGCGCCGAGCGGAAGCAGAGCCTCTTCACCGAGCAGATCAAGCCCCGGCTGGGCTAAGGAGCTTTGAGATGAGCATCGAGTCGGGCGCCCCCGAACCCCTCCTGGTCGCAGAGAAGCTGACCAAGCACTTCCCGATCATGGGCGGCTTCCCCTTCCGGCGGAAGGTGGGCGCCGTCCAGGCCGTCGACGGCATCGACCTGACCGTGCACGCGGGGACAAGCTTCGGCCTGGTCGGCGAGTCCGGCTGCGGCAAGTCCACCACCGGGCGACTGCTCACCCGGCTGTTGGAGCCGACCGCCGGGCGGATCGCCTACCGGGGCCGGGACATCACCCACGCGGACCGCGGACAGCTCGCCCCGGTCCGCTCCGAGATCCAGATGATCTTCCAGGACCCGTACTCGTCGCTGAACCCCCGGCAGACCGTCGGCACCATCATCTCCGGCCCGATGGAGATCAACGGCATCCGCCCGCCCGGCGGCCGCGAGGCCCGGGTGCGCGAGCTGCTGGAGACCGTCGGCCTCAACCCCGAGCACTACAACCGCTTCCCGCACGAGTTCTCCGGCGGCCAGCGCCAGCGCATCGGCGTCGCCCGCGCGCTCGCCCTGGAACCCCGGCTGATCGTCGCCGACGAACCGGTGTCCGCCCTCGACGTCTCCATCCAGGCCCAGGTCGTCAACCTCCTCCAGCGGCTCCAGCGCGAGCTGGGCATCGCCTTCCTCTTCATCGCCCATGACCTCGCCGTCGTACGGCACTTCTCGCAGCGCGTCGCGGTGATGTACCTCGGGAAAATCGTCGAGGTCGGCGACCGCGACTCCATCTACCGCCGCCCCCGCCACCCGTACACCCACGCCCTGCTGTCCGCCGTCCCGGACGCGGCCGTGGTGATGGCCGAGGACGACACGGAGGTGTCCCACCGCGAACGCATCCGCCTCGCCGGTGACGTCCCCTCCCCCATCGCCCCGCCCTCCGGCTGCCGCTTCCGCACCCGCTGCTGGAAGGCCCAGGACAAGTGCGCGGCGGAAGAGCCGCCCCTGCTGCGCATCGAGGGCAACCGCGAGGGCCACCTCTCCGCCTGCCACTTCCCCGAGGCCCCCACCACCGAGGCCCGCGCCGAGGACATCGTCCTCGACCCGGCGCTGTCCGCGAACGACGCGCTACGGAAGGGCTGAACGGCTTACGGCTCAGGCGCTCCAGCCGCCACCGACCGCCTTGTGGGCCTCGAAGCCCAGGTGTTCGGCCAGGAAGCGTTCCGCCGCGGTGTAGAGGGCGATCACGTTCTCCGGGTTCTCGATGGCGTGGCCTTCGTCCTCCATGACGGTGTACTCGACGGGGACGCCTCGGGCGCGGAGGGCTTCGACGAGCTGGTCGGACTCGGCGAGGACGACGCGGGCGTCGTTGGCGCCGTGCACCACCATCAGCGGGGTGCGGATCCGGTCGACGCGGCTGATCGGGGAGCGGGCCAGCATGTCGGCCTCCTGCTCCGGGTCGGCCGGGTCACCGACGTACGTGAACCAGTTGTAGGCGAGCATCGGTTTGACGAAGTCGGGCTGGCTGCGCAGGAAGTTGGCCAGGTCCGAGACGCCGACGACATCGACGGCGGCGGCGAAGACGTCGGGGGTGAAGGTGATGCCGACCAGTGCCGCGTAGCCGCCGTACGAGCCGCCCATGATCGCGACGCGGTCCGGGTCGGCGTACCCCTGGTCGACCGCCCACCGCACGCCGTCGATGAGGTCGTCGTGCATCGTGCCCGCGAACTCTCCGATACCGGCCCGGGTGAACGCCTTGCCGTAGCCGGTGGAGCCCCGGAAATCGACCTGCAGCACCGCGCAGCCACGGTTGGCGAAGAGCTGTGCGGCGGGGTGGTACCCCCAGCTGTCCCGGGTCCAGGGGCCGCCGTGGACGAACAGGACCAGCGGCAGCCGGGACGGTTCGATGCCGACCGGCAGTGTCAGGTGCAGGGGCAGGGTCAGGCCGTCGCGGGAGGTGATCGACACCGGGCGCATCGGCGCCAGTGACCCGGGGTCGAGGTGCGGCTTCGCCCGGTGGAGCAGGCGGCTCTCGCCGGTGGCGTGGTCGTAGAGGAAGGTGGCGCCGGGGTCGCGGTCGTGGGTGAAGGCGGCCACCCATCGCTGTCCGCTCTCGTCGGAGGACAGCCCGGCGAGATCGCCGTCGGACAGCTTCTCCAGATTCTCCAGTACGGCGGCGAAGTGCGGGTCCAGCGCGTGGATCACCTGCCGTTCCCCGAGGTAGCGGACTCCGAGCAGCTCACCTGTGCGCCGATCGCGGATCAGCGGGGAGGGCAGGGCGGGAAAGACCTGGGCACGGGTGTCCAGGTCGTATCGCGGGTGGGAGTCGACCTCTGCCTCCTCGCCGGTGGCCAGATCGAGCCGGGCCAGGCGGAGACGGTCGCTCCCCCGGTTCGAGCCCAGCCACACCCCGGTGCCGTCCGGCGTGACCTCCATGGGGAAGGTCCCCAGCGGAGCATGGCCGCCCTCGAACCGCGCCACGGGGTCCAGCGCGCCCGTCGCCCCGTCCCACCGGGACAGCTCGACATCGCCCTCGGCCGTCGTCGCCACCGCGAACAGCTCGCGCTCGCTGAACAGCCACCCGTCGACCTGGCCCCCGGGGCTCCGGGCGAGGGTCGTGAGGTCGCCGGTGGCGATGTCGAGTTCGACCAGGTCGAACCGGGCCCGGTCGCGCAGGTTCAGCTGGGTGATCACCTTGCCGGGCCGCCCGGCGGGCAGGTCGAGGCCCACGGTCCGTACCCCCGGATAGGGCGTGAGGTCCACCGCGGCGGCGTCCGGGTCCGCCAGGTCGACGCGGTAGAGGTGCAGGTTCTCGTCGCCGCCCTGGTCCCGGGAGTAGAGCAGCCACCTCGGGTCACGGGTCCAGTGATAGCTCACCACTCCGCGGTCCTCGGTGGTCACGCACCGCGCGTCGCCCGGCGCGTCGACGCTCTCGATCCAGACGTTCATGCGGTTCTTCCACAGCGCCAGGTACGCCAGCGTCTTGCCGTCCGGCGAGAGGGTGACCCTCGCCCGAGCCGGTGGCCTGAAGAACTCCTCGACGGAGATGGTCCCCCGCGATGCCATGTCGATTCTCCCCTTGCTTGCTTGTCACTTAATGCCAACATAGCATTCAGTGACACAAGCGATCTCGGGAGAACCAGCCATCATGAAGACCAAGAGCGTCCTGGAGACAGAGCCCGACACGCCTGCGGAGCACACGACGCAGCGGCCGTCCGCCCTCGACCACGCCGGAGGCGTCAAGGGGATCGCCTACTCGGCGCTGCCCGCGCTGACCTTCGTCATCGCCCACAACGTCAGCGGGCTCAAGCCGGCGGTCATCGCCGCCTTCGCCGTCGCGATCGCCATCGGCGTGGTGCGACTGGTGCGCAAGGAGTCGGTGCAGCCCGCGATCAGCGGCGTGTTCGGCGTCGCGCTCGCTGGCGGCGTCGTCTGGCTCACCGGCTCCGCCAAGGACTACTTCCTCATCGGCATCTGGGCGAGCCTGGCGGGCGCCGTCCTCTTCCTCGCCTCCGTCCTCGTGCGGTGGCCGCTGGCCGGTGTGATCTGGAACGGGGCCACCGGCAAGGGCCACGTCTGGCGCGCGGACAAGCGCTCGCGGCTCTACTACGACATCGCCACGCTCGTGCTGGCCGCCCTCTTCGGCGCCCGGTTCGCCGTCAAGCAGTACTTCTACGAGACCGACCAGGTCGGTTCGCTGGGCATCGCCAAGATCGCCCTGGGCTTCCCGCTGCTCGCCCTGGGCTTCCTGGTCGTCGCCTGGGCCGCGCGGCGCTCGAACAAGCGGCTGGCGGCCCTCGGCCTGCTGCCCGCCAAGAGCGCCTGACCTCCCCAGCCTGACACCGGACGTCACTTAGTGTCACTATGACACTGATGTGCTGGCAGGGATACGAGCGAAGGTGACCGGCATGGCGACGGCCAAGCGTGGCGGCGGGATGAGCGAGCAGCGGCGTCACCGGCTGCGCCTGGAGATCTCCCGGGAGGCGTCCCGCCTGTTCTGGGAACAGGGCGTGGACGCCACCAGCGGCGACCAGATCGCCGAGGCGGTGGGACTGTCCACCCGCACCATCTGGCGCCACTTCCGCAGCAAGGAAAGCTGCGCCGAACCCATCGTCATCCAAGGGGTGGAATGGGAGATGCGCACGCTGCGCGACTGGCCCGCGCACCTCTCGCTCGAAGAGCGCTTCCGCGCGGAGGCGGGCCGGTTCCATCGCGAGGCCAGCGCCGTCGAGGTGGACGACAACGCGCTCGCGATCCGGATGATCCGGCTGGCCGACACGGAACCGGCCCTGCGTACCGCCTGGCTGATGGCCTGCGACCAGGTGGAGCGCGAGATGGCCGAGATCATCGCGAAGCGGCTGGGACACCCGGCCACCGACCTCCAGGTGCGCGTGCACGCCGCGGCGGCCTCCGCCGCCATCCGGGTCTTCAACGAGGAGATCGGCGCGGCTCTTCTCGACGGCGCCGACCGCGCGCAGTGGGACGACGCCCCGGAACGCATGGCACACGCCGTCCGCACGGCCACGGGAGGCGCGATCGGCGACGCGGTCGCCCCCACGTAGCCTGGTCCGCGTGTCAGCCTCCCGCCTGCGTCGCGTCGCCGTCCTGGTGCTCGAAGGCGCGAAGCCGCTCGATGTCGGCATTCCCGCTCAGGTGTTCACGACCCGCGCGAGCATGCCGTACGAGGTGCGGGTGTGCGGCTCGGCGCCCGGCCTCGTGACCGGCGGGGACGGGCTGTCGTACCACGTCGCCCAGGGGCTCGACGCGCTCCCGTGGGCCGACACCGTCTTCATCCCCGGCTACCGGTTCCCGGACCGCGACGACCCGCCGCCGCCCGTCATCGACGCGCTGATCGCCGCCCACGGTCGGGGCGCGCGGCTCGCCGCGATCTCGACGGGGGCCTTCGCGCTCGCCGCCACGGGCCTGCTCGACGGCAAGCGCGCCACGACGCACTGGCATTACACGCGGGCGCTCGCGGCCAAGCGCCCCCGCGTTCAGGTGGACGAGAACGTCCTGTTCGTCGACGAGGGCAGCGTCCTGACGTCGGCCGGTGCCGCCTCGGGCATCGACCTGTGCCTGCACATCCTGCGCGGCGACCTCGGGGTGGCCGCGTCGAACCACGCGGCCCGGCGCCTGGTCGCGGCCCCCTACCGCAGCGGCGGCCAGGCGCAGTACGTGCCGCGCAGCGTGCCCGAGCCGCTCGGCGAGCGGTTCGCCGCCACCCGCGAGTGGGCGCTGCACCGGCTCGGCGAGCCCCTCAGCCTCGAAACCCTCGCCCAGCACGCGGCCGTCTCTGCGCGCACCTTTTCGCGGCGCTTCGCCGAGGACACCGGGTACACGCCGATGCAGTGGGTCATGCGCGCCCGCATCGATATGGCCCGTGAGCTGCTGGAGCGTTCGGAGCGGAGCGTCGAGCAGATCGCCGCCGACACCGGCCTCGGCACCGGGGCGAATCTGCGGCTCCACTTCCAGCGCATCCTCGGCACCACGCCGAGCGAGTACCGCCGCACCTTCACGCTGGGCGAATAGCCCGCCGCCGGGTGGCGCGATCCTTGTGAAGAGTGGCGCTCACGCCGCTGCCACGACGGATGCCGTGCACGAATCCTGGTGGCATGACTCGCATCGCCATCAACGGATTCGGCCGCATCGGACGCAACGTGCTGCGCGCACTGCTCGAACGCGAGAGCGCCATCGAGGTCGTCGCCGTCAACGACCTCACCGAGCCCGCCACCCTCGCCCGGCTGCTCGCCTACGACTCCACGTCCGGTCGGCTCGGCCGCCCGGTGACCGCCGACGGGGACGCCCTCGTCGTGGACGGCCGTCGCATCACGGTGCTGGCCGAGCGCGAACCGGCGCGGCTGCCGTGGGCCGAACTCGGCGTCGACATCGTGCTGGAGGCCACCGGCCGCTTCACCTCGGCCAAGGCCGCCCGCGCCCACCTCGACGCGGGCGCGAAGAAGGTGCTCGTCAGCGCGCCGTCGGACGGCGCCGACGTCACGCTCGCCTACGGGGTGAACACCGACGCGTACGACCCGGAGCTGCACACGATCGTCTCGAACGCCTCGTGCACCACCAACGCGCTCGCGCCGCTGGCCTCGGTGCTCGACGAACTGGCGGGCATCGAGCACGGCTTCATGACGACGGTGCACGCCTACACGCAGGAGCAGAACCTCCAGGACGGCCCGCACCGCGACGCCCGCCGCGCCCGCGCCGCCGGTGTCAACATCGTGCCGACCACGACGGGCGCGGCCAAGGCGATCGGCCACGTGCTGCCGAACCTCGACGGCAAGCTGTCGGGCGACTCGATCCGCGTGCCGGTCCCGGTGGGCTCGATCGTCGAACTCAACACGACCGTCGCCCGCGACGTGACGCGCGACGACGTGCTGGCGGCGTACCGCACGGCGGCGGAGGGGCGGCTCGCGGGCGTCCTGGAGTACTCGGACGACCCGCTCGTATCATCCGACATCACGGGTAATCCGGCCTCGGCGATCTTCGACTCGGCCCTCACCCGCGTCGACGGCCGCCACATCAAGGTCGTGGCCTGGTACGACAACGAGTGGGGCTTCTCGAACCGCGTGATCGACACGCTCGAACTCCTCGCCGTCAGCTGAGCGCGAGAAGATCCTCGGGGGTCAGGCCGCCAAGGTCACCTCGGTACCCGGCTCAACGCCCGGGTAGGCGTCGACGACCAGGTTGAGCTGACGCTGGATGTACCAAACGTTCACGCCGAACACGAACATCAACAAGCTGCTCAGGAGGGGGCTGCACGTCGCGGGCAGCCCGGCCGCCCGCTGAGCGTTCGCGACGGACTTCCCGGTGTTGTAGAAGGAGATCAGCGGAGCGATCAGGGTCCAGCCCAGGAGGATCATGACCAGCAGACTGCCTGCCGGGCTGAGGTCCTGGCGCCGGTCGAACTCCTGCGCCTCCTTGTGGATCTTGTAATACCAGACCAGGCCATAGATGCCGAGGGTGATGAACGGCAGGACGAGCCACGTCATGAGGGTCCCGCGGCGCTTCATGGCCAGGCCGGTGAGGCCACTCCCCGGACCCTGCTGGTGCTGGTAGTTGTGCTGGCCGTCAGACATATCTCGTGCTCCGTGTATTGCTGTTGTTCTCAAGTGGAGACAGCTTGGCAGGGAAATGGGGCAAAAATAGGCGTAGTTGCTGATGTGTGACCGTTCGTCACCGTACCTTGCCGGGATCGGCCCTCGCCACCCGCTGACCAGCGGCGACAGCCGTCAGCTGAAGCGCGAGAAGACGTGGGTGCGGCCCACCGTGGTGAAGCCGCGGCGGGCGTACCAGTGGCGCGGCCAGTCCTCGGCGTCGGCCACCAGGAACCGCAGGGCGCACCCCACGTCCGCCGCGCGCTGGAGGGCGCCGGACAGCACGGCGTCGGCGTATCCGTGGCGCCGTGCGTGCTCGGCGGTGGCCACCTCCTCGATCTGGGCGACGCCCTCGTCGGGCTCCAGGTAGAGGTCCGCCCAGGAGGCGACCTCGCCGCCCTCGTCGTGCACGGCCACGAACCGTACGTCCTCGGCCCCGTCCCGCCGGGCGGCCCGCCGCCCCACCATCTGACGTACCGTCTCCTCGTCGGCGTCCGGCATCCACAGCCGCTGCTGGTTCGCCAGCGCCCGCCACAGCGGCCCGTACGGATCGGGCCCGAGGTCCAGCTCCTCGACCTTCCCGCGCCCGGGCGCCGGTTCCGGCACCGGTCCGGTGTGGGTCATGACCAGCTCGACGTCGTGCTCGTACCCCGCCAGGGCCATCGAGGGCGCGCACGCGAGCCCGAGCCGGTCGTCGTGGACGGTGACCCGCCGATGCGCCAGCCCCGCCATGGCCGCGTCGGCGGCCTCGGGGAGCGCGGCGGGGTCGAGGGGCCCGTCGACGTGGATCTGGTTGTGCTCGTGCGAGAGCGCGTACCGCTCGTCCAGCACCAGGAACCCGCCGGGCACCGGCCTGACCTCAGCCGACTGGCGCCGGGCGAAGAGGGACCGGAAGTCGATGGCGCGCTGAAGATCAGTCGGCATGGTGCGGATGCTAGGCGGGCGCCCCCGCGCTAGCCACTCGGAGCGCGCTCCTCCGCGAAGTGGCACGCGGACGGGTGCGCGGCCTCGCCCGGCAGGTCCGGGGGCACCGCCAGCACCGGCACCTCCGCCGCGCAGCGGGCGGCCGCCTTCCAGCAGCGGGTGCGGAAGCGGCAGCCGGAGGGCGGGTCGGCCGGGGAGGGGACGTCGCCGGTCAGCAGGATGCGGGCCCGGCGGGCAGGGGCCTCGGGGTCGGGGACCGGGACGGCGGACAGCAGGGCCTGGGTGTACGGATGCGTCGGGTGGTCGTAGATCTCGGTGCCGGTGCCGGTCTCCGCGAAGCGGCCCAGGTACATCACGGCGACCCGGTCGCTGATGTGCCGTACCACCGACAGATCGTGGGCGATGAAGACGTAGGAGAGCCCGAATTCGTCCTGGAGCCGTTCCAGCAGGTTGACCACCTGGGCCTGCACCGAGACGTCCAGCGCCGACACCGGCTCGTCCGCGACGATGACCTCGGGGCGCAGGGCGAGGCCGCGCGCGATGCCGATGCGCTGGCGCTGGCCGCCGGAGAACTGGTGCGGATAGCGGTTGATGTGCTCGGGGTTGAGGCCGACGACGTCCAGCAGCTCCTGGACCGCGCGGCGGCGGTCGCCCCGGGGCGCGACCTCGGGGTGGATCTCGTACGGCTCCCCCACGATGTCGCCCACCGTCATCCGGGGGTTGAGCGAGGTGTACGGGTCCTGGAAGACCATCTGGATGTTGCGGTGGACGGCCCGCAGGGCGCGCCCGGACAGCCGTGTGATGTCCTCGCCCCGGTAGTGGATCGAACCGGCGGTCGGCCGCTCCAGGCCGACCAGCAGCCGGGCGAGGGTGGATTTGCCGCAGCCGGACTCGCCGACGATGCCGAGGGTTTCGCCGCGCCGCAGGTCGAAGGAGACGGTGTCGACCGCCCGGACCGCGCCGGTACGCCGCTTCACCACCACGCCCCGGGTCAGCGGATAGAGCTTGGCGAGGCCGCGTACCTCCAGGACGGGAGGGGCGGGGTCAGCCGCCGAGGGGGCCGACGGTACCGGCGGCGCCGAGGGGGTCGAGGGGGTCGAGGCCATGCAGCTCCTCCTTCCAGAAGTGGCAGGCGCTGGCCCGCCCTTGGGCCCCATCACCGGCCACCTCGTACAGCGGCGGCCGGTCGGTGCGGCAGAGGTCGCGGGCGCGCGGGCAGCGGGGGTTGAACGGGCAGCCAGGGGGGATCGCGAGCGGGCTGGGCGGCATCCCCTTGATCGCGTACAGCTCGCCGCCGCGCTGCCCGCCCCGCTGGTCCACGCGCGGGATGGAGTCGAGCAGGCCACGGGTGTACGGATGGGCGGGGCGCCGGTACAGGTCGCGTACCGGCGCGGTCTCCACGATCCGGCCCGCGTACATCACGGCGATGGTGTCGGCGACGTCCGCGACCACGCCCAGGTCGTGGGTGATCAGGATGAGCCCCATGGCGTACTCGCGGCGCAGCTCCGCCAGCAGATCCATGACCTGGGCCTGGACGGTGACGTCGAGCGCGGTGGTCGGCTCGTCGGCGATGATCAGCTCCGGCTCCAGCGCGATCGCCATGCCGATCATGACGCGCTGGCGCATCCCGCCGGAGAACTGGTGCGGATAGTCCCCGGCCCGCGCCTTCGCGGCCGGGATACGGACCCGGTCCATCAGCTCGACGGCCCGCGCCCGGGCGTCCCCGCGCGACATGCCCCGGTGCACCTGGTACATCTCGGCGAGCTGGGCGCCCACCGGGATCACCGGGTTGAGGGCGGACAGCGCGTCCTGGAAGATCATCGACATCTTGGCGCCACGGATCCGGCGGCGCTCCTCGCGGCCCAGGGTCAGCAGATCGCGGCCCTGGAAGAAGACCTTGCCGCCGGTGACGAAGGCGGGCGGGGTGTCGAGGATGCCCATGATCGCCTGCGCGGTCACGGACTTCCCCGAGCCCGACTCGCCCAGCACGGCCAGCGTCCGCCCCGCGTCGACGGCGTAGCTCACCCCGCCCACCGCCTCGGCGACGCCGTCCCGGGTGCGGAAGGCGACGCGCAGGTCCCGTACGTCCAGCAGCCGGGTCACGGCTAGCGCAGCTTCGGGTCGAGGGCGTCGCGCACCGCGTCGCCGAGCATGATGAACGCGAGCACGGTGATGCTGAGCGCCGCCGCGGGCCACAGCAGCATGTGCGGGGCGTTGCGGATCTGGGTGGACGCGGACGAGATGTCGATGCCCCAGGAGACGGTGGGAGGTTTCAGCCCGACGCCGAGGAACGACAGGGTCGCCTCCAGCGCGATGTACGTGCCGAGCGCGATGGTCGCGACGACGATCACGGGGGCGACGGCGTTGGGGGCGATGTGCCGCAGCAGCATCCGGCCGTTGCCCGCGCCGAGGGTGCGCGCCGCGAGCACGTAGTCCTGCTGTTTGACGGTGACGACCGCGCCCCGGGCGATACGGGAGATCTGCGGCCAGCCCAGCAGCACGATGAAGCCGACCACCGGCCACACCGAACCGCTGGTGACCACCGACAGGAAGACCAGCCCGCCGAGCAGGATCGGGATGCCGAAGAAGACATCGGCGATCCGCGAGAGCAGCCCGTCCCACCAGCCGCCGAAGAACCCGGCGAGGCCGCCCAGCACGCTGCCGAGCAGGGCCGCTCCGGCGGTGGCGCAGATGCCGACGGTGATGGAGGCGCGGGCGCCGTAGACGGTGCGGGTGTAGACGTCGCGGCCCTGGAGGTCGAAGCCGAAGGGGTGGCCGGGGGCCGGGCCGTCCTGCGCCTTGGCCAGGTCGCCCTGGTACGGATTGCCGTCCGCGATCAGCTGCGGCCACACCGCGATGGTCACGAGGAAGAGGATGACCAGCGCGGAGACGACGAAGACGGGGTTGCGGCGCAGATCGTGCCAGGCGTCGGACCACAGCCCGCGCGCCCCGGGCGCCGGGCCGCCGCCGGAGCCCGGGCGCCACCGCAGGCCCGGCAGGGGGCGGCGCAGCCACGGTCGGCCCCGTGGCCCGCCCTCCAGGGTCGCGGTGCCGGTGGCGGCGATGTCAGTTGTCGTTTCAGGTCGTGTCTTACAAGACTCAAGGGGCTCAAAGGGCTCAGGCATACCGGATCCTCGGGTCGAGCACGGCGTAGAGGAGGTCGACGAGCAGATTGGCGAGCAGGAAGACGATCACCAGGATGGTGACGAAGCCGACCACGGTCGGCGAGTTCTGGCGCAGGATGCCCTGGTAGAGCTGGTAGCCCACGCCATGGATGTTGAAGATCCGCTCGGTGACGATGGCCCCGCCCATGAGCGCGCCGATATCGGTGCCGATGAAGGTCACCACCGGGATCAGCGAGGTGCGCAGCAGATGCCGGACGACGATCCGGCGGCGCGGCAGCCCCTTGGCGACGGCGGTACGGACGTAATCGGCGCGGGCGTTCTCGACGAGCGAGGTGCGGGTGAGGCGGGTGGTGTACGCGAGGGACACCAGGCCCAGCACCACCCCGGGCAGCAGCAGTTCGGTGAACGGCGCCTCGGGGGCGACGGACGGCCGGGCCCAGCCCCACTCCACGCCGAACACGTACTGCAGCACGGTGCCGCTGACGAACGTCGGGATGGAGACCACGACCAGGGTGAGCAGCAGCACCGAGGTGTCCAGCCCCCGGCCCCGGCGCAGTCCGCTGAGCACGCCGAGGGTGACGCCGAGCGCCATCTCGAAGACGATGGCGACGATGGTGAGCCGCAGGGTGACGGGGAAGGCCTCGGCCATCAGCTCGGTGACCGGCTGGCCGTTGAAGGCGGTGCCGAACTGGCCGCCGAAGACCTGCCCCATGTAGTGGACGTACTGGCTCCACAACGGTTCGTCGAGGTAGAGGTCCTTGCGGATACGGGCCGCGGTGGCCGGGTCGGGGGCCTTGTCGCCGAACAGGGCGGCGACCGGGTCGCCGAGCGCGTAGACCATGAAGAAGATCAGGAACGTGGCGCCGAGGAAGACCGGGATCATCTGCAGCAGCCGCCGCAGCACATAGCGGCCCATGGCTCAGCCGACCCTGATCTGGGAGTAGACGGGCACGCTGAACTGGTTCAGGGTCACCTCGCGCAGCCGGGGCGCGTAGCCCGCGCTGCCGTTCTGGTACCAGAGCGGGATGGCGGGCATCTGCCGGGCGAGGATCTTCTCGGCGTCCTGGAAGGCGGTGATGGACGCCCCGTCGGCGGACGCCGCGTTGGCCTGGTTCACCAGCCGGTCGAAGCCGGTGTCGCTCCAGTGGCCGTCGTTGGAGGAGGCGTCGGTGTAGTACAGCGGCTGCAGGAAGTTCTGGATCAGCGGATAGTCCATCTGCCAGCCCGCCCGGAAGGGTCCGGTCATCCGCTTCCCGGCCATCTTGTTGCGGTAGTCGGCGAAGGTGCCGACCGGCTTGCCGACGCACGCCCGGTCGCTGCGCAGCACGGTGTTGACGCTGTTGCAGACGGCGTCGACCCAGTCCTTGTGGGAGCCGGTATCGGCGTTGTACGTGATCGTCATCCGGCCGCCGGGCAGCCCGCCGCCCGCCGCGATCAGCTTCCGCGCCCGCTCGGGGTCGTAACCGCAGGCGTCCCCGCACAGCCCCGGCTGGTAGCCGCCCTGGCGGCGCAGCACCGGGGAGGTCCAGTCGGTGGCGGGGGTGCGGGTGCCCCGGAAGATCCGGTCGGTGATCTGGGCGCGGTTGATCGCCATGGAGATGCCGCGCCGCAGCTTCGCCCGGGCGGGCCCGCTCCACGCCTTGTCGTACATCGGGAAGGTGAGGGTCTGGATGATCCCGGCGGGCTGGTTGATGTAGCGGTTGCCGAGGTCGGAGCGGACGAACTTCAGCTGCTGGGCCGGGACATCGTCCACCAGATCGAGATTGCCCGCCTGGAGATCGGTGTAGGCGGTGTTGCTGTCGGTGTAGACGCGGAGGTCGACCCCTTTGTTACGGGCCTTGTCGGGACCCCGGTAGCCGCCCCAGGCGCGCAGCTTCATGACCGCGCCCTTGTCGTACGACGCCACCTGGTACGGGCCGTTGCCCACGGGCTTCTTCAGCCAGGCCTCGTGGTCCTCGAAGAAGGCCCGGGGCAGCGGCGCGTAGGCGTTGTAGCCGAGCGTCTTGGGCCAGGACGAGAACTTCTGGGTGAGCCGGACGGTGAAGGTCCGCTCCCCCGTCACCCGCAGCCCGGAGAGGGTGCGGGCGGTGGGGCGGCCGGTTACGGGGTGGACCTTGTCGTACCCCTCGATGTACTCGAAGAAGTAGGCGTTGCGCTGCTTGTTGTCGAGCAGGGCGCCGTAATTCCAGGCGTCCGTGAAGGACTTGGCGGTGACCTTCTCGCCGTTGCCGAACCGCCGGTCCTTCTTGATGGTGACGGTGTAGGTGCGCTGGTCGTCGGTGGTGATCCGCTCCGCGAGCGCGTCCTTGGCCTCGCCGGTCGCCGGGTCGTACCGCTTGAGCCCCCGGAAGATCATGTCGAGGACCTTGCCGCCCTGGACATCGTTGGTGTTGGCGGGCTCCAGCGGGTTCGGCGGGTCGCCCCAGGAGGAGCGGACGATGCCCTCGGACGAACCGGAATCACCGCCGCAGCCCGCGGCGGCCGGGACGGCGGCCACGCACAGGGCGCACAGCACACACCGGGCACGCAGGACGTGCTGGGCTCCGCGCATGGCGCCTCCCGAGGACCCGTTCCAAGATCCGTCTCAGGCCCTCATCACACCCCAGGGCCGGGAGACCCGCACGCCGGTGACCGCTGTCCGTGGCAGCGGCCCGGTGGCATTGGTAAAGCGCGAGCCGAGCGGTACGTCCCGCGCTCGGCAAGCGCTTTCTATGCCACTGTGGCCTATCGTTCCCCGCGATTCAAGAGCCTGTTCCACATCTTTAATCGATTCAACAGCGGGGCGGCGGGCCGGGCCGTGAGACGCCGGAGGGCGCCCGGCCGGTGGCCGGACGCCCTCCAACAAGCGCTACGCGCGGCTTACGCGTGCACCACGTCCTTCTCCTCCGCGAAGTGGCACGCCGACTCGTGCGCCGCGAGCGAGTCCGTACCGGCGAAACGCTCGGGGATGGCGAGCAGCGGCACCTCCTTCGCGCACTTGTCCTCGGCCTTCCAGCAGCGGGTGCGGAAGCGGCAACCGGAGGGCGGGTTGGCCGGAGAGGGGACGTCGCCGGTGAGGATGATCCGCTCCCGGCCCTCCCGCGCCTCCGGGTCGGGCACCGGGACGGCGGACAGCAGGGCCTGGGTGTACGGATGCGTCGGGTGGTCGTAGATCTCGGCGTCGGTGCCGATCTCGGCCATCTTGCCCAGGTACATCACGCCGACCCGGTCGGAGATGTGCCGGACGATGGACAGGTCGTGGGCGATGAAGATGTAGGACAGGTTGAACTCGTCCTGCAGCTTCTCCATCAGGTTGATGACCTGCGCCTGCACCGACACGTCCAGCGCCGAGACCGGCTCGTCGCAGATGATGATCTCCGGGTTGAGCGCGAGGCCGCGGGCGATGCCGATGCGCTGGCGCTGGCCGCCGGAGAACTGGTGCGGATAGCGGTTGATGTACTCGGGGTTGAGGCCGACGACGTCCAGCAGCTCCTGGACCTTGCGCCGCCGGTCGCCCTTGGGCGCGACCTCGGGGTGGATCTCGTACGGCTCGCCGATGATGTCTCCCACCGTCATCCGGGGGTTGAGCGAGGTGTACGGGTCCTGGAAGACCATCTGGATGTTGCGGCGGACGGCGCGCAGGGCGCGGCCGGAGAGCCGGGTGATGTCCTGGCCCTTGTAGAACACCTCGCCCGCGGTGACGGTCTCCAGGGTCATCAGCAGCTTGGCGACGGTGGACTTGCCGCAGCCGGACTCGCCGACGATGCCGAGCGTTTCGCCCTGGTAGAGGTCGAAGGAGATCCCGTCGACCGCCTTGACCGCGCCGACCTGCTTCTTGAACAGGATGCCCTGGGTCAGCGGGAAGTGCTTGACCAGGTTGCGCACCTGGAGGATCGGCTCGCCCCGGTCGACCTGCGCGTCGAGCGCCGCGACCGCCTCGTCCTCGGTGGCCACCTCGACCGTCGTCACCTCGGTGACACTGGGCGTGGCGTCCGTGCCCTTGGCGGCGTCCTTGGCGACGTCCACGGCCTTGTCGTTCTTCTCCGTCTCAGCCATGGATCGTCTCCTTCCAGAAGTGGCACGCGCTGCCGCGGCCCGGCAGCGCGGTGCCGTCCTGCTCCGCCACCGCGGCCAGCGGCGGGACGTCGGTGGTGCAGATGTCCTGGACCTTCGGGCAGCGCGGGTTGAAGGCGCAACCGGCCGGGATCTTGAGCAGGTTGGGCGGCAGCCCCTTGATCGCGTACAGCTCCTGGCCCTTGTGGTCCAGCCGCGGGATCGAGTCGAGCAGTCCCTTGGTGTACGGGTGGGCCGGGCGCTTGTACAGCTCGTGCACCGGGGCGGTCTCCACGATCCGGCCCGCGTACATCACCGCGATCTTGTCGGCGACATCCGCGACCACGCCCAGGTCATGGGTGATCAGGATCAGTCCCATGTTGTACTCGCGCTGAAGCTCCGCGAGCAGTTCCATGACCTGGGCCTGGACGGTGACGTCGAGCGCGGTGGTCGGCTCGTCGGCGATGATCAGGTCCGGCTCCAGGGCCAGCGCCATGGCGATCATGATGCGCTGGCGCATACCGCCGGAGAACTGGTGCGGATAGTCGCCCACCCGCTCCTTGGCGGCGGGGATGCGGACCCGCTCCATCAGCTCGATGGCCTTGGCCTTGGCGTCCTTCTTGGAGAGCCCCTGGTGGACCCGGAACATCTCGCCGAGCTGGTAGCCGACGGAGAGCACCGGGTTCAGCGCGGACAGCGCGTCCTGGAAGATCATCGCGATCTTGTTGCCGCGGACCTTCCGGCGCTCCTCGGCGGACAACTTCAGCATGTCCTGGCCCTGGAAGAGGATCTCACCCTGCGGGATCTTGCCGGGCGGCATGTCCAGGATGCCCATGATCGCCTGCGCGGTCACGGACTTGCCGGAGCCGGACTCACCGAGCACGGCGAGCGTCTCGCCCGCGTCCACGCTGTAGTTGACTCCGTTGACGGCCTTGGCGATGCCCTCACGAGTATGGAACTCGACGTGCAGATCACGCACCTCGAGCAGCTTGTGGCCGCTGTCCTCGTCCGGGCGCGGAGCGGGGACGTCCGCAGGCATGTCGATGATGGTCACGTACGCCTCCCTCAGCGCAGCTTGGGGTCGAGGGCTTCGCGCACGGCGTCGCCCATCATGATGAACGCCAGCACGGTGATGCTCAGGGCGCCAGCCGGGAAGAGTAGTACGTGCGGGAAGTTACGGATGAACTGGGTACCGTCCGAGATGTCGCCGCCCCAGGAGATGGAGCTGTCACCGAGCCCGAGGCCCAGATAGGACAGCGTCGACTCGGCGACGATGTACGTGCCGAGCGAGATGGTCGCGACGACGATCACCGGAGCGATCGCGTTCGGCAGGATGTGCCGGAACAGGATCCGCTTGGTGCCGGCGCCCAGGGCCTTGGCCGCCACGACGTAGTCCGCGTGCTTGGTCGTGATGACCGCGCCGCGCATGACCCGGGCGATCTGCGTCCAGCCCAGGAAGGCCAGCGCACCCGTGACCACCCAGACGGTGCGCTGGGTGAACGAGTTGAGCACGACCATCGAGCCGAGCAGGAACGGGATGCCGAAGAACACGTCGGTCAGACGCGAGATGAGGCTGTCCCAGAACCCGCCGAAATAGCCGGCGAGCATGCCCATCAGACCGCCGAAGAGGGTGACGAGGAGCGTCACGCCGAGGCCGACGATGATCGAGTTGCGGGCACCGTAGAGCACCCGCGCGTACAGGCTGCGGCCCGTGCCGTCGTAGCCGAACCAGTCCTCCTGGAAGACATGGCCGAGGTTCGGCTTGCCCAGGAAGTGGTTGGCCTGGTCGCCGGTGGTCGGGCTGGCGCTGGTGAACAGGCCGGGGAACGCGGCGACGAGCAGGATCACCATGATCAGCAACCCTGAGACCACGAACAGCGGGTTGCGGCGCAGATCCCGCCAGGCGTCGGCGCCGAGGCTGCGCGGCTTCTCGGGCCCCGGACCGGCGTCCGTGGTGACGGACGTGCCCACGACGACCGCGGCGGCTTCCTCGCTCGCGGACGAGGCCTTGGTCAGTTCAGGCATAACGGATCCTCGGGTCCAGGACCGCGTAAAGCAGGTCGACGAGCAGGCTGGCGAGGAGATAGACGAGCACCAGAACGGTGACGATACCGACGATGACCGCGCCCTCGCGGCGTGCGAGCGCCTCGAAGAGCAGGTTGCCGACGCCGGTCACGTTGAAAATGCCCTCCGTCACGACGGCGCCGGCCATGAGGCTGCCGATGTCCGTGCCAAGGTAAGTGACCACGGGGATGAGCGAGTTGCGCAGCAGGTGCACCGTGATGATCCGCTTGCGCGGCAGACCCTTGGCAGTGGCGGTGCGGATGTAGTCGGCGGACCGGTTCTCCGCGATCGAGGTGCGGGTCAGCCGGGCGACGTACGCGAGACCGACCATGCCGAGCACCAGCGCCGGGACCATCAACTGACCGACGTTGGTGGAGTCCTGGACGGTCGGTGTGATCCACCCGAGCTGGTTTCCGAAGTACAGCTGGAACGCCAGACCGATGACGAAGATCGGGACGGAGATGACGACCAAGGTGAACAGCGTGACAGCGGTGTCGATGACCTTGCCGCGCCGGATGCCCGCGATGACGCCGAGGGTGATGCCGACGACCAGCTCGAAGGTCCAGGCCATGGCGGCGAGCCGCATCGACACCGGGAACGCCTGCGTGATCTCGTCGAGGACCGGCCGGTTACCGGCGATGGTCCTGCCGAAATCTCCCTGGAACAGACCCCCCATGTAGTGCAGGTACTGCTGCCACAGAGGAAGGTCCAGCCCTCTGTCGTGCCGGATCTGCGCGACCTGCGCGGGGTCCGGCGGCTTGTCACCCCACAGCGCCCGGATGGGATCGCCGGGGAGCACGTTGACCATGAGGAAGATCAACAGGGTTGTCCCGATGAACACCGGGATCATCTGGAGCAGTCGCCTCGCGACGTAGCGCCCCATTGGTGCCTCCGTCCATTCCGGAGCCGCCCGCAGCGGCGCCCGGTATCGCCGGACGCCGCTGCGGGACGGAATACTCCGTAGCGACTACTTCTTGAAGACCTCGACGTTCCAGAGGATCGGGTCCCCGGCCTGGTCGAACTCGATCTTCTTCACGTTGTTCGAGTAGGCCGAGTTGACCTTCTTGTAGAACGTGGGGATGCCGGGCATCGAGTTCCGCAGTTCCTTCTCGGCGGCCTGGTACAGCTTCGCCGACTCGTCAACGCTCTTGGCCTCGTCGGCCTTCTTCACCAGCGCGTCGAACTTCGGGTCGGAGAAGTCGCCCCGGTTGCCGTCGACGCCGGTGCCGTAGAGGTCGGCCAGGAAGTTGCCGTTGAACGGGTAGTCGAGCACCCAGCCGGAGCGGTAGATCGACTTGACCTTCTTCTGGTCACGGATCTCGGTGTCGGCCTGGAAGTCGGTGACCGGGTCGCCCACGCAGTTCACGCCGGTCGCCTTGGTGATGCTGTTGCAGGTCGCGGTGACCCAGCCCTTGTGCGGCTGGTCGGCGTTGTACTGGATCGAGATCTTGTTACCCGGGACGCCGCCGCCCTGCTTGATCAGCTGCTTCGCCTTGGCCGGGTTGAACTTGCAGATATCACCGCACGCGTCGGTCTGGTAGCCCTTCACACCCTTGGCGACCCAGCCGGTGGCCGGCTCACGGTTGCCGAAGAAGGTGGTCTTGGCGATGGTCTCGCGGTCGATCGCCATCGACAGGCCCTGGATGACCTTGACGTCGATGTCCTTCCACTGCTTCGTGTAGAAGGCGGGGTTGATCGTGTCGATCGCGGAGAAGTCGGTATTGATCGCGCGCTTGCCGAAGTCCGACTTGAAGTTGGCGAGTTCACTGTCCGGCACCAGCGGCATGGTGTCGACGTTGTCCGAGCGCAGATCGTTGTACGCGGACTGCGGCGTCGTGTACGCCTTGAAGTCGATGCCGCCGTTCTTCGGCTTGCTGGGGCCCTTGTAGCCGTTCCAGGCGGTGACCTGGATCGACTTCTTGTGCTGCCAGCTCTTGAACTTGTACGGTCCGTTGCCGACCGGGCTCTCCCCGAACTTCTTCGGGTCCTTCAGCGCGCCCGAGGGCAGCGGGTAGAAGGAGGAGTAGGCGAGCTTGTACGCGAAGTACGGGATCGGGTTCGCCAGCTTGATGGTGAAGGTGTTGTCGTCGACGACCTTCAGGCCGGACATGGTCTCGGCCTTGGCCTTGCCCTTCTCCGGGTGGACCTTGTCGTAACCCTCGATGTCCCGGTACCAGGCGCTGTTCTGCTGGCCGTTGGCCGGGTTGGCGTCCCAGTTCCATGTGTCGACATAGGACTTGGCGGTGACCTTCTCGCCGTTGTGGAAGGTCCACCCCGGCTTGAGCTTGACGGTCCACACGCTGTTGTCGCCGTTCGGCGTGACCGACTCGGCGTTCTCGTACGTGATGTTGCCGGACTTGTCGTAGCCGACGAGACCCGTGAAGAGGGAGTCGATGACGACGCTGCCGTACGCCTCCATGGTGTTGGCCGGCATCAGCGAGTTCTGCGGCTCACCGTTGGCGTAGCTGACGATCCCCTTGGGATCGACCTTCTTGTTAGCGTTGTCACCGCTGTCACCGCCGCCGCCACAAGCGGTCGCGCCCAGTGCCACGACCGCGGCCATCGCGACCCACTTGGCGCTCTTGGCACCACGCATGGGTTTGCCTCCTCAGGAGTCCTCTGCTGCTACGAGAGGGGGCGCCCGGAGACACGCTGACACCCCTGACAGCGAAAGGGACCGGACCCCCCAGATGTGCTCGAAGGCCCGCACTCCCCACAGCGCGCGACCCGTTGACCCGAGCTCAATGGACCCCATGATTGAGCACGCCAGCCCCGTAAACCACACCTTATGGGTCTCGCTTTGGTCACATCATCTACGCGCGGAGCTTCGGAATCCGGACAAATCTGTCACAGACAGACACGCGCGAAACGGACTGTTAACACATCATGCGGAGCCTCAGCTCCGATAACCGGACGCCGCTCGCCGGATATCCCCTTGACGGGCGCCCTTCTGAAACCCCGACAGCCCGGGCCCCGCGAAAGAAGCGGAAGGCCCGGGCTGTCGGGACGTACGGAGGCGTACGGAGGCGTACGGAGGCGAAGAACTAGCGCTTGGCGCGCGAGGCGGCGCGGCCGCGCTCCTTCTGGTCGAGGACGACCTTGCGGATGCGGACGGTCTCCGGGGTCACCTCGACGCACTCGTCGTCGCGGCAGAACTCCAGGGACTGCTCCAGCGAGAGCAGCCGCGGTGGCACCAGGGACTCGGTCACGTCCGCGGTCGAGGACCGCATGTTGGTGAGCTTCTTCTCCTTGGTGATGTTCACGTCCATGTCGTCGGCGCGCGAGTTCTCGCCGACGATCATGCCCTCGTACACCTCGGTGCCCGCCGAGGTGAAGAGCACGCCGCGCTCCTGGAGGTTGGTCATCGCGAACGCGGTCACCGCGCCCGAGCGGTCGGCCACCAGGGAGCCGCTGTTACGGGTGCGCAGCTCGCCGAACCACGGCTCGTGGCCCTCGAAGAGGGAGTGCGCGATACCGGTGCCTCGGGTCTGGGTCAGGAACTCGGTGCGGAACCCGATCAGGCCGCGGGCCGGGACGATCCACTCCATGCGGATCCAGCCGGACCCGTGGTTGGTCATGGTCTCCATGCGGCCCTTGCGGCTCGCCATCAGCTGGGTGATGGCGCCGAGGTGCTCCTCGGGGGAGTCGATGGTCAGGCGCTCGATCGGCTCGTGGAGCTTGCCGTCGACCTCCTTGGTGACGACCTCCGGCTTGCCGACGGTCAGCTCGAAGCCCTCCCGGCGCATCGTCTCGACCAGGATCGCCAGCGCCAGCTCACCGCGGCCCTGCACCTCCCAGGCGTCGGGACGCTCAGTCGGCAGCACGCGCAGCGAGACGTTACCGATCAGCTCCTTCTCCAGCCGGTCCTTGACCAGCCGGGCGGTGACCTTGTGGCCCTTGCCGCCCTTGCCGACCAGCGGCGAGGTGTTGGTGCCGATGGTCATCGAGATGGCGGGCTCGTCGACGGTGATCAGCGGGAGCGCGATCGGGTTCTCGGGGTCGGCCAGGGTCTCGCCGATCATGATGTCCGGGATACCGGCGACCGCGCAGATGTCGCCGGGACCGGCCACCTCGGCGGGCTTGCGGGTGAGCGCCTCGGTCATCATCAGCTCGGTGATGCGGACGTTGGAGATCGTGCCGTCGCGCTTGATCCAGGCGACGGTCTGCCCCTTCTTCAGCTCGCCCTGCTCGACGCGGAGCAGCGCGATCCGGCCGAGGAAGTTGTCCGCGTCCAGGTTGGTGACGTGGGCCTGGAGCGGGGCGGCCGCGTCGTACTCGGGCGCCGGGACGGTCTCCAGCAGGGTGACGAAGAACGGCCACAGGCTGTCGCTGTCGGCCGGGACGGTGCCGTCCTCCGGCTTGGTCAGCGAGGCGATGCCGTCACGGGCGCAGGCGTAGACGATCGGGAACTCGATCTGCTCCTCGGTCGCGTCCAGGTCCAGGAAGAGGTCGTACGCCTCGTTGACGACGTCGTCGATCCGGGAGTCCGGGCGGTCCGTCTTGTTGATACACAGGATGACCGGCAGCTTGGCCTGCAGCGCCTTGCGCAGTACGAAGCGGGTCTGCGGCAGCGGGCCCTCGGAGGCGTCCACCAGCAGCACCACGGCGTCGACCATGGACAGGCCGCGCTCGACCTCGCCACCGAAGTCGGCGTGGCCGGGGGTGTCGATGATGTTGATGGTGACAGGGTCACTGCCGTCCGCCGGGTGGTACTTCACGGCGGTGTTCTTCGCGAGAATGGTGATGCCCTTCTCGCGCTCCAGGTCGTTGGAGTCCATGACCCGGTCGTCCACCTGCTGATGCGCGGCGAACGCACCTGCCTGCTTCAGCATGGCGTCGACGAGGGTCGTCTTGCCATGGTCGACGTGAGCGACGATGGCGACGTTACGAATGTCGTGGCGCGTGGGCATACGAGCGCGCTTCTCCCGGTTTCGTGGGTGGCTGCGCGCTCCTTGATCCGGCGCGCCTTTCCGCCGGGCTGCTTACGCCACGGCTCACCCCATGGTAAGGGGACGGCGCGGGGACGGATGCCGCCACCCGTCCCCGCGCCGTCCCGCAGCCTCCGTGGCTACTTCCGGAAGCCGATGTCCTGGTAGCGGGGGGTGGCGAAGCCGAACGCTCCGGCGTTGCCCACCGTCTTGCGGACCGCGACCAGCTGCGGCGGCTGGTAGAGCGGAATCGATCCGGCGGCCGCCCAGATCCGGGCGTCGGCGCGGCCGACCAGGGCGCGCGAGGCGCCGCCGTCCAGCTCGGAGAGGGCCTGGTCGAAGAGCTGGTCGATCTGGTCCGTACCGACCCGGGTGTAGTTCTGCTCGACGACCAGCGAGCCGTCCGCGGCCGGCTGCGGCTTGGCGTAGATCGGGCGGCTGTCGGTCGCCGGGTAGGCGGAGGCGGGCCAGGAGTAGAGGGCCAGGTCGTACTTGCCGGTGGCGATGTGGTTCTTGAAGAAGTCGTCGCTCTTCACCCGGGTGATCTCGGTGCGGACGCCGATCTCGTCCAGCATCCGGCCGATGCGTGTCCCGACCGCGCGCAGCGAGGCGCCGCCGGAGTCGGACGGGAGGACGAAACGCAGCACCAGCGGCCGCCCCTTCTTCTGCACGGCGGCCGGGCGGGAGCGCCCGGAGCGGCCCGCGTCGCCTGCGGCGGGGGCGGCGCCGGAGGGCCTGTCGGCGGCGGGGGTCGGCTGCTGCCTGCCGTCCGTCCTGGCACCCGTCTTGTCGTCCGTCTTGCCGTCGACCGACTTCTGGCGGGCGGCCGAGCCGCCGGGGTGCCAGCCCGCGTCGGCGAGCAGGGACTGCGCGGCCTGGGCGTCCCGGCCGCCGAGGGCGCCGCTGTGGTCCTTGTACCCCTTCTGCTCGGCCATGAGCAGATGGTTGCCCAGCGGCTCGACGGGCAGCCCGAAGGGCTTCAGCACCAGCTTGGCGAGCGCCTCGCGGTCGATCGCGCGGGCCACCGCGCGGCGCACCCGCTCATCGGCGAGCGGGCCCTTGGCGCCGTTGATGGCGAGCTGGGTGTACGCGGGGTCCAGCGCCGTGCGCAGGCTGTACCGGCGCAGGGCCACGGTCTCGGAGCGCTCGGAGCCCGGGGCGATCTCGGCCTCCGCCCGGTCGCGCGTGGCGTCCGCGGCGTCCTGGGCGTGGGTCTCCAGCTTCGGCGCGCCCGCCTTGCCCGAGGGGTGCGACTTCGCCCCGGCGGCCCGCTTCCCGGCGGGCGCGGCGGCCTGGATGCGGCGCGCCGTCGACCGGTCGACCTCGGCCATGTCGACGGTCCCGTCGATCAGCGCCCCGGCCCGCTTCCCGGCCGGGACGGCCTCGAAGACCAGCCGGTTCAGCCGGGCCCGGTCGCCCCACCAGCGGGGGTTCCGTACGAGGGTGACGGAGTCGTCCTTCACCTCGCGGACCGCGAACGGGCCGGAGCTGACGGCGAGCCCCTTGCGGGCCCCGGCGTTGAAGACGGCCGGGTTGCTCATCACGCTCTTCGGGTACAGCGGCGTGAACAGCGACCGCCAGTCCGTGTACGGCTTGGCGAAGGTGACCTTGACCTCGTGTTCCTTGTCGCCCGGCTGGATCCTGGCGATGCGGTCGTATCCGGCGTTGCGCGCGGTCCAGTAGGCGTTCTCGGTGCCGCGCAGGGCCTTCCACTGGGCGGCGAAGTCCTCCGCGCCGAGCGCGCGGCCGTCGCTCCACACCGCCTTGGGGTTGAGCTTGTAGACCACGACCTGCTTGGGCTCGCGCGAGACGACCTCGGCGGACTCCAGGTAGTCGCCGTTGCGCTGCGGGCGGCCTCGGGCGTCGAGGGTGTGGAGGGCGGGCAGCACCGCTCCGGCGATCCGCTCGGTGCCGGTGTCGGCGGAGCTCTGGAAGGCGTTGAACGTCGCGGGCCGGGCGTCGAGCGCCCAGCGCAGCGTGCCGCCGGGGGCGGTCTGCGCGCGGGAGGCCGGGGCGATGTCCCGGGCCGAGCGCGACGGCGGGCCGTCGTCGTCGTTGGAACTGCACCCGGTGAGGACGGGAAGCGGCAGCAGCACCCCCGCCGCGAGCAGCATGGCGCAGCGTCGCTTGTCGATGGGCATGGCTCGTGACCTCCGGGGTGTGCCGATATTAAGCGCATTTCGCACATTTTGACGCCTGTCGCATATACTCCTTACTCAAAGCGACGGATCATGGGACAGCACCTCGGGACGGCCATGGAGGGGACAGGATCACCCGACCGGATCAATGTGACCGGCGCGCACCCCGGCGCACGGCGGCGTGATCACGCCGGTGACTCCGCCAATCGCGGCAGATCCCTTCCCAACCAGGACTGTGACGCGTAACACTCGCTGTCGCATGAGCGCCGCCAACCGCAACCGCGGAAGTGAGGGCAAGTCATGTCCTTGAATGACGACTTGACGGCCGTCCAACGCTGTCTCGACGATCTGGTCCGTTCCGTCACCCGGCTGGAAGGCCGGGTCGGCACCGGCGGACTGGAGATACGACGGGTCCGCACCGACGCGGACCATCTGCGCGAGAGTCTCGCCCTGCTGTGCGATACGGCCCCCGCCACGGAGCGGCCGCGCCCCGAGATGGTTCCGGTCCCCGACGCGCCGTACAACAGCGCGCTGTGGTCGGACGTCGACGACGAGGGTCTCGGCGCGCGCGACCGCCACGCTCCTTAACCGGGGTCGCCCGGCGCGACGCACCCGGCCGAACGGGTCCGCGCCCGACCGTCCCCCACACCACTCCACCGCGGAGTCTTCCTTGGCCACTGGCACCGACCCCCAAGCCGCCACGCCCTCCGAGCGGGAAGCGGCCACGAGCGGCGTGCGCAGCCCGTCGCGCGCCGCCATCCCCGCCCGCCATCTGCGGACCGACCGCTGGTGGCTGCAGCCCGCGGTCACCGCCGCCGGGCTGTTCGCGTTCATCGTCTACTCGACCTGGCGGGCCTTCGCCGGGGACAACTACTACGCCGAGCCGTACGTCTCCCCGTTCTACTCGCCCTGCGTCGCGCAGAACTGCGTGCCCATGAAGGGCGGCGCGAACTGGGAGATCTTCGGCGGCTGGTGGGGCCTGTCCCCCGCCCTGCTGATCCTGATCTTCCCGCTCGGCTTCCGGCTGACCTGCTACTACTACCGCAAGGCGTATTACCGGGGCTTCTGGGCCTCGCCACCGGCCTGCGCGGTCGCCGAGCCGCGCGCCAACTACACCGGCGAGACCCGCTTCCCGCTCGTTCTGCAGAACATCCACCGCTACTTCTTCTACTTCGCGGTGATCGTCGCGGGAATCCTCACCTATGACACCGTGCTCGGTTTCCGGGACGAGCACGGCCGGTGGGGCCATATGGGCCTCGGCACCCTGGTGCTGCTCGCCAACATCGCGCTGATCTGGGCGTACACCCTCTCCTGCCACTCCTGTCGGCACATCGTCGGCGGGCGGCTCAAGCACTTCTCCCGGCATCCGGTGCGCTACCGGCTCTGGGGCTGGGTCAGCTCGCTCAACGCACGCCATATGCAGCTGGCCTGGGCGTCGCTGATCAGTGTCGCCGTCGCCGACTTCTATGTGTTCCTGCTGGCGAGCGGCGCCTTCGACGACCCCCGGTTCTTCTAGGAGAGGTGCCTTCAACGATGACGCAAGTCGAACGTCAGGCCTGGGACGTGGTCGTGATCGGCGCGGGGGGCGCCGGGCTGCGGGCCGCGATCGAGGCACGTGAGGCGGGCATGCGGTGCGCCGTCATCTGCAAGTCGCTGTTCGGCAAGGCCCATACGGTGATGGCCGAGGGCGGCATCGCCGCCAGCATGGGCAATGTCAACGCGGGCGACAACTGGCAGGTGCACTTCCGCGACACCATGCGCGGCGGCAAGTTCCTCAACCACTGGCGGATGGCCGAGCTGCACGCCCAGGAGGCCCCGGACCGGGTCTGGGAGCTGGAGACCTGGGGCGCGCTCTTCGACCGCACCCCGGACGGCAAGATCTCCCAGCGGAACTTCGGCGGCCATGAGTACCCGCGCCTCGCCCACGTCGGCGACCGCACCGGTCTTGAGCTGATCCGCACCCTCCAGCAGAAGATCGTCTCCCTCCAGCAGGAGGACAAGGCCGAGACCGGCGACTACGAGGCGCGGCTCAAGGTCTTCCAGGAGTGCACCGTCACCCGCGTCGTCAAGGACGCGGCGGGCGAGCGGGTCGCCGGGGTCTTCGGCTACGAACGCGAGTCCGGCCGCTTCTTCGCCATCGAGGCCCCGGCCGTGGTGCTGGCCACCGGCGGCATCGGCAAGTCCTTCAAGGTGACCTCCAACTCCTGGGAGTACACCGGCGACGGCCACGCGCTGGCCCTCCTCGCCGGGGCCCCGCTGATCAACATGGAGTTCGTGCAGTTCCACCCGACCGGCATGGTCTGGCCGCCCTCGGTCAAGGGGATCCTCGTCACCGAGTCGGTGCGCGGCGACGGCGGGGTGCTGCGCAACAGCGAGGGCAAGCGGTTCATGTTCGACTACATCCCGGACGTCTTCAAGGAGAAGTACGCCCAGTCCGAGGACGAGGGCGACCGCTGGTACGAGGACCCGGACCACAACCGCCGCCCGCCCGAGCTGCTCCCCCGCGACGAGGTGGCCCGCGCCATCAACTCCGAGGTCAAGGCGGGCCGGGGCTCCCCGCACGGCGGCGTCTTCCTCGATGTCTCCACCCGGATGCCCGCCGAGGTGATCAAGCGGCGGCTGCCGTCGATGCACCACCAGTTCAAGGAGCTGGCCGACGTCGACATCACGGCCGAGCCCATGGAGGTCGGCCCGACCTGCCACTACGTGATGGGCGGGGTGGACGTCGACCCGGACACCGCCGCCGCGACCGGCGTCCCCGGCCTCTTCGCCGCGGGCGAGGTCGCGGGCGGGATGCACGGCTCCAACCGGCTCGGCGGCAACTCCCTCTCCGACCTGCTGGTCTTCGGCCGCCGCGCCGGGCTGTACGCGGCCCAGTACGCGCGGGAGACCGCCGCGTCGGGCGCCCGCCCGGTGCCGGACGACGCCCAGCTGGACCTGGCGGCGGCCGAGGCGCTGCGGCCGTTCAGCGCCGAGGACGGCGGCGTACCGGCCGAGGGAGCCGCCGGAGAGCAGCCGCCCGCCAGCCCCGCCGAGAATCCGTACACGCTCCACCAGGAGCTGCAGCAGACCATGAACGACCTGGTGGGCATCATCCGGCGGGCCGGTGAGATGGAGGACGCGCTGCACCGGCTGGCGGCGCTGCGGGTCCGGGCGCGGCGGGCCGGAGTCGAGGGCCACCGGCAGTTCAACCCCGGCTGGCACCTGGCCATCGACCTGCGCAACATGCTGCTCGTCAGCGAGTGCGTGGCGCGCGCCGCCCTGGAGCGCACCGAGAGCCGTGGCGGGCACACCCGCGACGACTGTCCCGAGATGGACCGCGAATGGCGCCGGGTCAACCTGGTCTGCCGCCTGACCGACCCGTCGGCCGGTCTCGCCGCACCGCCCGACCCCGGGCGCGGCCAGGTCCGGCTGGAGAAGCGCGAGACGCCGCCCATCCGGCCCGATCTGCTGAACCTGTTCGAAAAGGACGAGCTGGTGAAGTACCTGACGGACGAGGAGCTGACCCAGTGAGCGCGTACGAGGCCCACTTCCGGGTGTGGCGGGGCGATGTGGACGGCGGCGGTCTGCGGGACTTCCGCGTCGAGGTCAATGAGGGCGAAGTCGTTTTGGACATCGTCCACCGCCTCCAGGCGACCCAGGCACCGGACCTGGCGGTCCGCTGGAACTGCAAGGCGGGCAAGTGCGGATCGTGCAGCGCCGAGATCAACGGGCGGCCGAGGCTGCTGTGCATGACACGGATGTCGGTTTTCAGCCGCGACGAGACGATCACCCTGACCCCGCTGCGGGCCTTCCCGGTCGTCCGCGACCTGGTGACGGACGTCTCGTACAACTACGCCAAGGCCCGCGAGGTGCCGTCCTTCGTCCCGCCGGAGGGGCTGGGGCCGGGCGAGTACCGGATGCAGCAGGCGGACGTGGAGCGCTCGCAGGAGTTCCGTAAGTGCATCGAGTGCTTCCTGTGCCAGGACACCTGCCATGTGCTGCGCGACTTCGAGCAGAACAAGGAGGCGTTCGCGGGGCCGCGCTTCCTGATGCGGGTCTCGGAGCTGGACATGCATCCGCTGGACGCGGCGGGCGAGACCGGGATCGACCGCAAGCGGGCGGCCCAGGAGGAACACGGGCTCGGCTACTGCAACATCACCAAGTGCTGCACGGAGGTCTGCCCCGAGGGGATCAAGATCACCGACAACGCCCTGATCCCGCTCAAGGAGCGGGCCGTGGACCGCAAGTACGACCCGCTGGTCTGGCTGGGCAACAAGATCCGCCGCCGGGAGAGCTAGTTTTACGGCCGTGGGCCCGCCCGGTGGCGGGCCCACCCGGTCACCACAGGCTGAGCAGCGCTTCCACCGAGTCCGGGCCCGAGGACTCGCCGTCCGGGAGGGCCAGTTCGAACCAGACCGTCTTGCCGTGCGGGGTGCGGCGGCTGCCCCAGCCCGCGCTGAGCAGGCCGACCAGCTGCAGCCCGCGGCCGCCCTCGTCGGTGTCGCGGGCGCGCCGCCGCCGGGGCTGGACCAGGTTGCCGTCCCAGACCTCGCACACCAGCGTCCGGTCCAGCAGCAGCCGCAGCCGTATCTCGCCCTCGCCGTACCGCAGCGCGTTGGTCACCAGCTCGCTGACCAGCAGCTCGGTGGTGTCGACCAGACCGTCCATCCCCCAGGACTCCAGCTGTTCACGGGCGAGTTCCCGGGCCTTGCCGACCGACTGCGGGTCGCTCGGCAGCTTCCAGTCGCCGACCGAACCGCTCGGCAGGCCCTGCACCCGGGCCATGAGCAGGGCGATGTCGTCCTCGCCGTGGTGGGTGTCGAGGCTGCTGAGGACGTGGTCGCAGATGTCCTCCAGCGAGCTGTCCGGGCTGTCCGCGCCCTCGTGGGTGGAGAGTGCGGTACGCAGCTCCTGGAGCCCCTCGTCCAGCGCCTGGTCGCGGGATTCGACCAGGCCGTCGGTGTAGAGGGCGAGCAGCGCACCGTCCGGCAGCTCCACCTCGATCTCCTCGAACGGCTCGCCGCCGACCCCGAGCGGCATCCCCGGCGGCACCTCCATCAGCAGCGCGCCGTCCCCGGGTTCGACCAGGGCGGGCGGCAGATGGCCCGCGTTGGCGAAGGTGCAGCGCCGGGTGACCGGGTCGTAGACGGCGTAGACGCAGGTGGCGAGGTAGACCTCGGACAGGTCGGAGGAGCCGTCGGCGGACCGCCCGGCGGCCCGCGCGCTGCTGGGCGAGCCGCCGGGCGCGCCGAGCCCGCGGGCGATCTCGTCCAGCGCGGACAGCACCTCGGCGGGCTCCAGGTCCAGCAGCGCCAGCGTGCGGACGGCGGTGCGCAGCTCGCCCATCGCGACGGCGGCCCGCAGGCCGCGCCCCATCACATCGCCGACCACCAGCGCGGTGCGGTGTCCGGGCAGTTCGATGACGTCGAACCAGTCGCCGCCCACCTCGGTGGCCGCGTTGCCGGGCAGATAGCGGCAGGCGATGTCGAGCCCGGCGGCCTCCGGGTCGCCGGGCGGGAGCAGGCTGCGCTGCAGTATCAGCGCGCGCTCGTGTTCTCTGCGGTAGAGCCGGGCGTTGTCGATGGAGACGGCGGCGCGGGCGGCCAGTTCGACGGCGAGTGCCCGGTCCCGCTCGCCGAAGGGTTCGCTGCCCTTCGTACGGGAGAACTGGGCGAGCCCGACGACGGTGTCGCGGGCGACCATCGGCACCAGGAGGGTGGACTGCAGCATGGCGCCGAGTTCCATGCCCTCGCCGCTGTCGCGTCCGGTGACGACCCGGACCTGGGCGGTGCGCAGGGCGTGGGCGCACAGCGAGTGGAACGGATAGCGGTGCACCTCGCCGACGTCGATGGGCTTGGGCAGCTCGCCCTGGCCGCTGTCGTCGGTGCGGTAGACGTCGCCGAAGGCGACGGGGCCGTCCGAGACGGCGCTGGCGAAGGCGACGCGGCGCAGTTCGGCGCTGCCGTCGGCGAGCCCGGGCGGGGTCTCGTCGCCGGACAGCAGCCCCTGGTAGAGGTCGACGGAGGCCAGGTCGCAGAACTGCGGGACGGCCACGTCCAGCAGTTCGCGGGCGGTGGTCTCCAGGTCCAGCGAGGTGCCTATTCGGGCCCCGGCCTCGTTCAGCAGCGCCAGGTTGCGGCGTACGCCCGCGGCCTCCTGCTCGGCGCGGCGGCGGCCGGTGACATCGGTGGCGAGCCCGGCGATGCCGATGGGGCGGCCCGATCCGCTGTGCAGCCGGTACAGCGACACCGACCAGCGGCGGCGGTCGTGGCTGCCGGGGACGGGGCCCATGAGCGGCATGTCCGTCAAGGGCTGTCCGCTGTCCAGGACTTGGCGCAGGGCGGCGGCGAGCCGGTCGGCCTCGCCCCGGGGCAGCAGATCGTGCGCGGTGGCGCCGCGGTACTCCTCGACCGGGCGGCCGAAAACCTTCGCAAAGCGGTCGTTGACCCGGAGCATGCGCAAATCTGTGCCGAAGAGAAAGAAACCAAGCGGAGATTGACCGAAAACGGCCTGTGAGGCGGCGAGGTCGGTTTCCAGTCCGCGCAGGGCGCCCACATCGACGGCGATACAGAGCGCGGTACGCTCCCCGTCCTCGTCCTGGCCCGGCATCACATACACCTCGGCGATGCCGACTCCACCGGGCGCCTGGGGGTTGCGGTAGGGGACCAGACCGGTCCACTCGCGGCCGTCCAGGATGTCGGCGACCTTGCGGCGGCCGGTCTCCCGCAGCTCAGCCGGTACGAAGGCGTCCACCGGGTCCCTGCCGAGGGCCTGGTCCGCCGTCAGCCCCAGCAGCTCGGTGGCGCGTTCGCTCCACTGTGCGATACGGCCGTCGGAGCCCAGCGAGAAGGAGGCGACACGGATGTAGTCATAGATCGATCCGGGCGGACTGCTCTGCCACACATCGGACATCGATGACATTTGCGACACCGGCGACACCTGCGAACCAACCGTCCCCTCGGGGATATCCGCCCCCGCTGGCTTCTCGCTCATGCGCCCGTCCCCTCCGGCTCAGGTGCTCCGACCGGCTACAGATAGCCGAGTATCCAGCACCACGGCCATCCGGAGTACGGTCTTCACGATCACAGCACTATCTCAGCCCGCAATCCGTTTCCGTCCCGGCTTTTGATGAAGCGCTCAAGATCAGCGCCGCTCACCCTCACTCCTAACCGGGGAGAGGCAGCTCGAACCACACCGTTTTTCCGGCGCGGTCCAGCCGGGTGCCCCAGCGCAGCGCGGCCCGGGCGATCAACTCCAGCCCCCGGCCGCTCTCGTCCTCCGGAGAGGCCCTGCGCGCGTGCGGCGGATCGGCCAGCGGGTCGGACACCTCGACCCGCAGCACGGAACGCGGCACACCGGTTTCGCGACGGGCGTACACGCGCAGCCCGATCGGGCCGCTCGCGTACCGCAGGGCGTTGGTGACCAGTTCGCTCACCAGCAGCGCCGTCACATCGCCCAGCGCCGAAAGACCCCACTCGTCCAGCACCTGCCGGACCAGCCAGCGGGCGTCGCGCACGGCGCCCGGCTCGGCGGGGAAGACCCACTCGGCGAAACCGGGTGTGGGCCCGGCGGCCGTCCCTGCGCTCTCACTCACGCCGATCACTTCCCAGCCGCCGCGCGGCTCCGCCGGAATGTAGGGATTCAGATGGGTTAATCAGCACATACCCGAATCCCTGCCCCGATTACCGCCCCAGGCCGCCCCGGCAGGGCCGAAAGAGGTCACACGGGTTCAGTGGGCGCGCGGATGGAGGTGTTCCGCGGCGCGCAGCCGCCGGACCGCCTCCGCCACCGCGGGCCGGTCCTCATCGAGCCAGTCGACCTCGTCCACCCGGTCGGGGGTGAGCCAGCGCAGCTCGTCGTGGTCCTCCAGCGGACGCGGCTCGCCGGAGCGCAGCGCGGCGGTCCACACCCGCAGGACGTAACCGGGCTTCAGCGGCCATTCGCCGGGCAGCGGCTCCAGCGGCTCGACCTCGACGCCCAGCTCCTCGCGCAGCTCCCGCACCAGGGCCTGCGGCGGGGTCTCACCGGGCTCGGCCTTGCCGCCGGGCAGCTCCCAGCGCCCGGCCAGCTCGGGCGGCGCGCTGCGCCGCGCGGCCAGCAGCCGCCCCTGGTCGAACACCGCTCCGCCCACCACCACGCGCACCGTCATGCCCGCACTGTAGGCGCTTGGCGCAGAGCCCCGACGCGCAGAGCCCCGACGCGCAGAGCCCTGGTGCGCAGAGCCCGGCGGGCCGGATTCTCCCGCCCGGACGAACGGGAGACTCCGGCCCGCCGGTAGCGAGACCTTGTGCGAGGTGTGGGGGACGTACCGGCGGCGTCAGCCCGCCTGGCCGGTCGCGGCGGTCCGCTCGACGACGTAGAGCTGCTCCTGCCCCTGCCCGTCGAGCCGGTCGGCGACCTCCTGGGCCTCCGTCCGCGTGGCGTAGCGGCCGACGCGATAGCGGTTGCCGTTGCCGTCCTGGCGGATGACGAGCCATGGCAGCACAGTGTTGCCGTCACTCATCGCTCCGCCCCCTCCGTTGTGGCGCGCCCGGGCACGCGTCTGGGCGACACCGTTAAGGAAATCCCGTTCCGCATATGCCCGAGCCTACGCCCTACCTTCACGCAGCGGATACGTGTTCTTACAACGCGGCACGCATCCGGCCACGCGCTCAGGAGCGCGTGGAGACCGTCTCCCGGTCCGCCTCGCCGGTCAGGTCCTCGGCCGTGGTCTCGGCCAGCTCGCGCTCCGCCTGCAGCAGGGTCGGATTGCGCCAGGCGCTGCGCACGCCCCAGAAGTAGAAGCCGAGGGCGATCAGGGCGACGAGCAGGATGTCCCAGCCCTCGGGCACATAGCCACGGCCGCCGAACTCCTTGCCACCGGCCCACGAGAACGCGGCCATGACCAGCAGGTACGCCACCATCCAGGCGCCGGACAGCAGATGCGGCTTCAGCTCGGCCCACGGCTTGCGCAGCTCGTACCAGGCCCAGATCGGCAGGCCGATCGCCATGATGAAGATGACCTTGCCGGTGAGCGGCCAGCGGGCCCAGTAGAGGACGAGCGAGCCGAAGACCATCGCGATCGGCGCGATGACCGGCATCGCGCGCAGCTTCACCGGGCGCGGCAGGTCCGGGGAGAGCCGCCGCAGCGACATCACGGCGACCGGCCCGGTGATGTACGAGATGACAGTGGCCACGGAGACGATCTCGGCCAGCGAGCCCCAGCCGCGGAACACCGCGAGGAACGCGAACGCGATCACCAGGTTGAGCACCAGCGCCGGGCGCGGAATGCCGGTCTTCGGGTCGACCTTGCCGAAGACGCCGGGCAGGTGGCCGTTCTCCTGGACGCCCTGGACCATGCGGGAGGTGGTGGCCGCGTAGATCATGCCGGTGCCGGACGGGGAGACGAAGGCGTCCGCGTACAGCAGCAGCGCCAGCCAGTTCAGGCCCCAGGCGAGGGAGAGGTCGGCGAGCGGGGAGTCGTACGAGAGCTTGGCCCAGCCGCCCTCCGCGAGGTCGGCCGCCGGGACGGCCGTCAGGAACGCGATCTGCAGGGCTACGTAGATCACCAGCGCGATGAGGATGGAGCTGATGACGGCCTTGGGGAGCGACTTGCCCGGGTTGCGGGCCTCGCCCGCCATGTTGAGCGGCGACTGGAAGCCGTTGTACGCCCAGACGATGCCGGAGACGGCGACGGCGGTGAACACCGAGTTCCAGCCGTTCGGCGTGAAGCCGCCGTTGCCGGTGACGTTGCCGGTGTCGAAGTGCGCCATCAGCAGGGCGCCGGCGGTCAGGGCCGGGACGACGAGCTTGAAGACGGTGATCGCGGTGTTGGTCTTCGCGAAGAGAGTGATCGCGAACCAGTTGAGGAAGAAGTAGAAGACGAGCAGCACGGACGCGAGCGCGACACCGCTGCCGGTCAGCTCCTTCCCGTCGTACAGCTCCTTGGCCCAGCCGAAGTCCCAGGAGCTCATGTACTGGACGGACGCGGTCGCCTCACCGGGAATGACGGAGACGATCGCGATCCAGTTGGCCCAGGCGGCCAGATATCCGGCCAGCGAGCCGTGCGAGTACTGGCCGTACCGCACCATGCCGCCGGCCTTGGGGAACATCGAACCGAGTTCGGAGTACGTCAGGGCGATGGTCAGGGCGACCGCCGCGCCGATCACCCAGGCGAAGATGGCGGCCGGACCCGCCAGCGCCGCGGCCCGCGCGGCGCCGAACAGCCAGCCGGAGCCGATGATCGAACCGAGACCCACCGCGGTGAGGGCCACCGTGCCGAGTGACCGTTTGTAATGCGAGTGGGAACCCTGCTCCGTGCTCAACGCCCCTCACGCTCCTTTCGCCCCCCAGACCTGATGCAAACGCGCGCCATCGTACAAGCGAAATAGGGGGGCGCTTTACGCGTTTGAGGCCGAGCTGAGCTGTCGGCGGATGCGTGTGATCTATGCAACACAGTTATTGGCACCATGTGAAGGTGCTGGCCAGACGGCGTGGACACCAGCACTACCATTCCGCTCGAATATCAGCGAATGCGCCCCATTCGACACGTCACACTCCCCGTTTGCGACGCATGGGTTTTGAATAGCGAAGCACGGGGAACAAGGCGCCACCCGAGAACCAACAAGCTCAAACGAAGCTCAAGTTGCCCGCGAGCCGGAGAAAGACCAGCCGAATAAATTACCGGTCCTTTACCCATCGCTCGCGCGCACCGTCGGCACCGGCAGCAGCACGGGTCCACTCCGCTTGAGGCCCTTACGGCAGGCGTCGCCGCACTCCGCGTCCAGCGAGCAGCACAGCGAGCAGACCGCCCCGGCCCGCACCGGGCAGTCGACGATGTCCGGCAGTTCGTACGCCGTCTCGCACACCGCGCAGGTGTGGGCGGCCGTGATGTCCGGCACGTCCACCCCCGGGCCGTTCACCGGGTTCGGCCGGGCCAGGTAGTAGCGCCCCCGGGTGAGCCAGGCCAGCAGCGGGCTCAGCACCAGCGCCAGACCGCACGCGATGAAGGTGGAGAACGCCTCGGGCACCCGCCCGAACGCCCCGAAGAAGGCGATGATCGAGACGGTCGAGGCGATCACCATCGCGCCGAACCCCGCCGGGTTCACCGGGTACAGATACGCGCGCTTGAACTCGATGTACTTCGGGCTCAGCCCCAGCGGCTTGTTGATCACCAGATCGGCGGTGACCGCCGCGATCCAGGCGATGCCGACGTTGGAGTAGAAGCCCAGCAGCTTGTTGAGCGCCGCGAACATGTTCATCTCCATCAGCGCCAGCGCGATGGCGAGGTTGAGGAAGATGTACCAGACCCGGCCGGGGTGGCGATGGGTCACCCGGGAGAAGAAGTTGGACCAGGAGAGCGAGCCGCTGTAGGCGTTGGTCACGTTGATCTTGATCTGGGAGACCACGACGAACAGCGCGGCGGCCGGGAGCGCGACCGAGCCGAGCCAGGGCTTCAACGCCTCGATCTGCGGGGCGATGGGCTCCAGGGCGTGGGTCGTGCCGACCGCGCCGAGCGCCACGAAGGCCAGGAACGCGCCGCCGAGCTGCTTGGCCGCGCCGATCACCACCCAGCCGGGCCCGGCGGCCAGCACCGCGAGGTTCCAGCGCCGCCGGTTCTGCTCGGTCTTGGCGGGCATGAAGCGCAGATAGTCGGCCTGCTCGCCGATCTGGGCGATCAGCGAGAGCGCCACCCCGGTGCCGAGCCCGTACCCGATCCAGTCGAAGCCGGAGCCCGCCCCCTCCGTACCGCCGAAGGAGGCGAACGAGGCCCAGGCGTCCGGCCGTTCGAAGGCGAGCACCACGAACGGCAGCACCAGCCCGATCAGCCACAGCGGCTGCGTCCACGCCTGCACCTTGGCGAGCGCGCCCATCCCCCGGAAGACGATCGGGATCACGATCAGAGTGGTGATCAGATAGCCGATGGGGAGCGGGATATGGAGCGCCTGATGCATGGCCTGCGCCATGATCGAGCCCTCCAGCGCGAAGAAGATGAAGGTGAAGCTGGCGTAGATGAGCGAGGTCAGAGTCGATCCGAAGTAGCCGAACCCGGCGCCGCGGGTGATCAGATCCATGTCCAGTCCGTACGTCGCACAGGCACGTGCGATCGGGATACCGGTCAGGAAGATGATCGTCGCCGCGGTGAGGATCGAGGCGAGCCCGCTGGTGAAGCCGTACGTGAAGACGATGGACGCGCCGATCGCGAAGTCGGCGAGGTACGCGATGCCACCGAGCGCCGTCGACGCGACCATGGTCGGCGACCAACGGCGGTAGGAATGCGGCGCGTAGCGCAGCGAGTAGTCCTCGCGGCTCTCGTCGGCGGCGAGCCGGGCGTAGCTGCGCCGCGGCGCGCTGGCCTGCGTCTGCTTGGGTGTGACCGTGTCCGTCATGGCGGCTTCCCCTGTCGTTCGGCGCGGGAGCGGGTACGCCTGAGGAAGCTAGGCCGGGCAGATGTCGGCGGGCCGCGGCGCGGCGTTGCCGGTCCGTTACGGCGGAGAGGCGGACGTTAACTCGCGGTCAAACCCGCCCCGGACCGACGTCACTTCACCGGCAGGTGGTACGCGACCCGATAGCGCTCGGCCAGCGTCACCACGTCCGCCGTCTCGACGGGTCGGCCGCCCGCGAAGTACGTACGGGAGATCACCAGCACCACATGGCCCGGCACCCCGCCGAGCGCCAGCACCTCCTCGGCGAGGCCGGGACGCGCCCCGACCTCCTCCGCCACGTTGTCCACCACCACGTCGACGGCCGCCATCCGCTCGACCACCCCGCGCCCGGCCAGCGGCCCCTCCTCGGGCAGCATCACGGGGGTGCGGCCGGTGACGGCGAGCGGCTCCCAGGACGTGGAGAGCATCGTCGGCTCGCCCGCCGCCCGGAAGAGATACCGGGTGCGCATGACGCGCTCGCCCGGCTCGACCCGCAGCCGCTCGGCGATCTCCGGACTCGCCTCCTCCTGCTCGCTCCCCGACTCCCAGGTGCCGCTGACCCGCTCGTCCCCCTGCTCCTGCCGGAACGGGCTGGAATCCTTCCGGGCGTGGTAGCCGGTGCGCATCAGACGGCGCGGGACGAGCTGCGGACGCACGTACGTACCCGACCCGGAGCGGCCCTCGACCAGGCCCTCCGCCATCAGCACCTTGCGGGCTTCGAGCGCGACGGTGTCGGAGACCCCGTACTCCTCGCGGATCCGCGCCTGGGAGGGGAGGCGGGCATGCGGTGGCAGATCGCCCGCGACGATCTTCTTCCGGAGGTCGTCGGCGACACGGAGGTATGCGGGCTGGTCACCAAAGGCCACGTGCACTCCCAGTGGTTGACAGTCAGCAACAGCTTGACAACCGACGGTTGCTGATAGCAACTGACGGCCAAAGCTTCACTAGAAGTGGTGAACTGCAGTTCGGGGACGTTTATATCGACAGGGATCCGGTTCAGCCGGTTTCATGACGATCATCAGCCCGCGCACCTTCCCGAGGAGACCCGTGCCCCAGCGCCCCGCCAGACACCGCCTCCCCGGGGCCCTGCTCCTCGCCCTCCTCCTGACCACGTCCTGCGGCGGGGCCGACTCCCCGGCCCGCCCCGGCGCGGCCGGGGTCGGCGACGCCCTCTTCCCGGACCTCGGCAACGGCGGCTACGACGTCACCCGCTACCGCCTCACCCTCGACTACGCGCCCACCACCCACCGGCTGCGCGGCACCGCCCGGATCACCGCCCGCGCCACCCGCGCCCTCAGCTCGTTCCACCTCGACCTCGCCGGACTGCGCGTCCGCGAGACCACCGTGAACGGCCGCCCCGCCCGCGCCTCCCGCGACGGCTCCGAGCTGACCCTCACCCCCGCCACCGATCTCCCCAAGGGCCGCACCTTCACGACGACCGTCGTCTACGACGGCGAGCCGAAGACCCTCACCGACCCGGACGGCTCCCGCGAAGGCTGGCTCCGCACCGCCGACGGCGCCGTCGCACTCGGCGAACCGACCGGCTCCATGACCTGGTTCCCCGGCAACAACCACCCCTCCGACAAGGCCGCGTACGACATCGCCGTCACCGTCCCCCGGGGCTACACGGCCGTCTCCAACGGCGAACTCACCCGCCGCACCACCCACCGCGGCCGCACCACCCACCACTGGCGCACCCGCGACCCCATGGCCACCTACCTGGCCACCGTCGCCATCGGCCGCTTCGACATCCACACCACCACCGCGAACGGCCTCCCCCAGTACGTCGCCATCGACCCCGCCGAGGCCAAGGCCTCCCGCAAGGTCCCCGCCCAGATCACCAAGATCACCGCCTGGGAACGCCGCACCTTCGGCCCCTACCCCTTCGCCTCCACCGGCGCCATCGTCGGCCACCTCCCCGACCTCGGCTACGCCCTGGAAACCCAGACCAAGCCCTACTTCGCCGCCGCCCCCGATGAACGCCTCATCGTCCACGAACTCGCCCACCAGTGGTTCGGCGACTCGGTCACCCCGCGCGCCTGGACGGACATGTGGCTCAACGAGGGCTTCGCCACGTACGCCGAGTGGCTCTGGACCGAACAGCACCACGGCCGCACCGCCCAGCAGACCTTCGACGCCTTCTACGACGGCACGGACGAGGAGAGCAAGGGCATCTGGGCCTTCCCACCCGCCACCCCGCCCTCCTCCGCCCACATCTCCGACCCACCCGTCTACGGCCGGGGCGCGATGGCCCTCCACCAACTCCGCCGCGCGGTCGGCGACCGCGTCTTCTTCCGCATCCTCCGCACCTGGCTGCGCGACCACCGCCACGGCAACGCCGACACCCGCCAGTTCATCGCCCTGTCCGAACGCCTCTCCGGCAAGGACCTGAGCGATCTCTTCGACACCTGGCTGTACAAGAAGAACAAGCCGCAGCGATGAAAGGCTGGACTCCGGAAAGGTTTCCGGGCGAACCGGAATCAGCACAACGCCCACGACTCGTGCGGGTAAATGCGGAGGGCGAATTTCCTGGCCGGTTTGCTTCTTGCTCACATAATCGATGTCACATGACATTGGTTCGAACATCGAGCAATCGGCCAAGGGGGAGCCAAGCGTGATGGAAGAAGGCGCGGAGAGAACATGCGGGGGCAGACCCGGGAGCGGCGATCGCATACGCGTGCTCCTGGCCGAGGACGCCCCCCTGATCCGCCAGGCGTTGACCGCGTTGTTGTCCCAGGAACCGGATCTTGAGGTCGTCGCGGCGGTCGACCGCGGAGACCTCATCGTCCCGACCGCCCTGCGCACACCGCCGGACGTGGCAGTCCTCGACATCGGCCTGCCCGGTACAGACGGGATCACGGCCGCCGTGGAACTTCATGCCCGGTTGCCCTCGTGCCGCACGCTCGTCCTGACGAGCGTGGCGCGGCCGGAGCACGTACGTCGCGCGCTGTCGGCCCAAGTCGCCGGCTTCGTCCGCAAGGACGCCCCGACGGCCCGGCTCGCGGAGGACATCCGCCAGGTGGCGCAGGGCCGTCGGGTCGTCGATCCCGAGCTGGCGCTCGCGGCCGCCACGGCGACCGGGAATCCGCTGACCCCGCGTGAGGTGTCGGTCCTGCGGCTCATCTCGCAGGGGGCGTCGACGCGGGACGTGGCCGCGCAGCTCTACATCTCGGTCGGAACCGTACGCAACCACCTGGCCTCCGCCGTGGCGAAGACACAGGCCCGCAGCCGTGTGGACGCGATCAGGATCGCGACCGAGGCGGGGTGGATCTGACGGTCCCGCCGACGGTCGGGGACGCCTCGTCGTTCCCCGCGGGCGGCTGCTGCCCGCCCTCGCTCCACAACCCCACCAGCGCTCGGTAGAGCGGCGAGCGTTCCAGGACCTCGCCGTGTGCGCCGCTCACCACCCGGTCGCCGTCCAGGACGAGAACGTGCCGGGCGCGCAGTGCGGAGCTGATGCGGTGAGCGATCACGACCAGGGAGCCGGGCCGCCGGGCGAACGCCTCCTCCGCCCGTGCCTCGGCGGCGGGGTCGAGATGGCAGGTTGCCTCGTCCAGCACAACGAGGGGAGCCGGGGACAGGTAGGCGCGGACCAGTGCGATCTGCTGGCGCTCGCCGGACGAGAGCGCGGCGGGATCTATCACCGCGCCGATCCCGCCGAGCCGCGCCACGAGCGGTCCGGCGCCCACGGCCTCCACGGCTGCCGCCACCTCGTGCCCGGATGCGTCGGGGCGCAGGTAGCTCAGGTTCTCGCGGAGGTCGCCCGAGAACACGTACGCCTCCTGGGGAACGACGACCCGCAGGGCGGACAGAGCGGCCCCGGGCAGGGCACCGGGCGGCCGGCCGCCGAGCCGGATCAGACCGCTGTCCGGCTCCAGGGTCCCGCCGATCAGGCCGGCCAGCGTGGACTTGCCGATGCCGCTCGGCCCGACGACCGCGAGATGTCCGCCCTCGGGCAGCGTGAGATCCAGGTCCCGGAACACCGGGGCCGCGTGCGGGCCGTAGGCGAAGGTGACGGCGGCGAGTTCGACGTCGTAGGCGGTGGGGGCCGTCGTCAGGGGCGGCCGGGAGGCCTCGCCCGGCACCGGATCAGCGCCCCGCGCCGTCCTCGGCGGCGAAGCCGTCGGGCCATGTACCTCGTGGATGCGGCGCAGTGCCACCACGAGACGCAGTCCGCTGCCGCCCAAGCCCTGGATGAGGGAACGGACCGCCGGTTGCAGTCCGCCCGTCACGTACGTCGCCGCGCCCAGCACGGCGCCGGCGGACAGTCCGCCGTCGCGCAGCCGGCCGGCCGCCGTCAGCAGCAGGAGCAGGGGGAGCCAGCCGGCGACGGCCAGGCACAGGACGCGGGCCGGCATCAGGACGGCGAGCCGCCGGGCGGCGGCGGCCTGGGCGTCGATGTGCTCGACCAGGTCCGCCCGTACGCCGTCCTTCGCACCGCAGGCCACGATGTCCCTGTCCGCCGCGCACGCGGCGCCGACCGCCTCCGCGACCCGTTCGTCCGCGACGATGACGTCGCGCTGCGCGGTGGCCATCCGGCGCAGCAGTACCAGGAAGAGACCGAGCCCCGTCAGCAACGGCGGTACGACGAGCAGCAGGATCAGCGGCGCGAGGAACACCATGCCGAGCAGCGCCCCGCCGACCGTCAGGAGGAACCCGCGAACGACCATCAGCACGCCCGCGTAAGCCTCGCGCACCATCTCGACCTGGAGGGTCAGCCGGGAGACGCCCGACGCGTCGACCGCCCGGCCCGCCACTGCCTGCCGCAGGGAGCCCTCGGCCACCTTGCGCACGAGGTCGTCCCGGAAGGGCTCGACCACCTCGGCCAGCAGCGGATACGCCTGCCGTGTTCCCCACGCTCCGGCGAAGATGCCGAGGCCCAGCGACGCGAGCCAGGCCAGCCCGATGAGCGGCCTTCCGGCCGCGAACCCCTGGTCGACCGCCCGGGCCACGAGATGGCCGCCGAGCAGTGCGGGAACCGCCTCGACCAAGGACCAGAGGATCAGTGCGAGCAGACGGTCGGGCCGCGCCCTGAGCGGCGCGAGGAGCACGGGGAGCATGGGCTCCCCTGGTGTCCGGGACCTCACGACCGTTCCTCCTCGACAGCCCCGGCCCCGCGGAACACCCGCCGGTACTCCGGTTCCGTGCGCCACAGTTCGTGGTGGGGACCGACGCGCCGCACGCGCCCGCCGTCGAGCCATACGACGCTGTCCGCGCGGGCGGCCGTGGCCGCACGGTGGGCGACGATGACGCGCGTCCGGTCGCGCAGGGCTCCGGTGAGGACCTGGCTGATGCGGTGCTCGGTGACCGTGTCCAGGCTCGACGTGGCGTCGTCGAGGATGAGCATCCGGCCGGAGTGCACGAACGCCCGGGCCAGCCCGATGCGTTGTACCTCTCCCCCGGACAGGGACGCGTCCCCCAGCGGGGTCCGGTACTCGTCCGGGAGCCGTCGGACGAATCCGTCGACATCCGCGGCCCGCGCGGCCGCCACGATTCGCTCCGCCGGTACGTCCCCGGCCGCCCGGCCGGTACCGCGCGCGACGGCGTCGCCCAGTGTCTCTCCGAAGAGCACCGGCCGTTCGAAGGCGTAGCCCACGGCGGACCGCAGGTCGCGGTGGGTCAGCTGGCCCAGGGGCATGCCGTCGAGGACGACCGCCCCGGCGTCCGGGTCCGTCAGCCGCCCGGCCACGGCGGCCAGCAGGGACTTCCCGGAACCCGAAGCGCCCACCAGCGCCGCGCACGTACCTCCGGGAACCGTCAGATCGACGCCGTCCAGGACCCGTTCGCCCCCGGCGGTCACCCGCACGCCCCGCAGCTCCAGGCGGCCCGGACCGTGGGGCAGCCGCCGGTCCCCGTACTCCATGACGGGCTGGGTCAGCACCCCGTGCACCCGCTCAGCGGCCGCCCGCGCCCTGGCCAGCCTGCCGAGCAGCATCGTCGTCATACCGAGGCCGCTGCCGATGGCGACGTACTGCGCGGCGGCCAGCATCTCCCCCACGGTGATACGGCCGGAGGAAAGAGCGAAACCGGCCACGGCCAGGACCGCGATCTCCAGCAGCGGTGTGAGCAGCGCGGACCGGCCGGCCGCCTGGGTCTGGGCCTGCCACATGCCGTGCCCCAGCCGGTTGAGTTCGGGCAGCGCGCGCAGCACCCGCTCGACCTCGGCGTCGGCCGTGCCCGCGGCGGCGATGGTGCGGCGTCCGGTGAGGGCCTCGAGCAGGGCGGTCGCGAGGCGTGCTTGCGTCTCCTGATACCGGACGGACACGTCGGAGATACGGCGGGTGAACGCGCGCAGCAGGAGGACGACCGCCGGCAGGCCCAGCAGGAAGGTGCCGGCGAGCCAGGGATCGATGACCCAGAGGGCGACGACGCTGCCGACGGCGGGCACGATCGACAGGGCCGCACGGACGAGTACCGCGGCGACACCGCCCGCCTCGGCCGCGGCACCGACCAGCCGGCTCACCATGTCGCCGGCGGTGGTGCGGGGCGCTCCGGGCCCGGACCACGAGAGCAGCGTCGCGAGCGTCGAGCGTCGCAGCAGAGCGGTTCCACGGGCGGCGCCCACTCCGGCGGCCAGCTCGAACAGCGCGTCGGCCGCGGCCATGGCGGCGACGGCCACGAGGCAGCCGATCACCCACCCGCTCATCCCGCCGCCGTCGAGCGCGGAGTCAAGGGCCTTGCCGAGGAAGGCCGGGAAGAGAACCTGGGCCGTGGTCGAGAAAACGGCCGTCATGACCAGTACGGCCGTCCAGACGCCGCCCTCGCGCGTGGTAGACAGAAGTATCCGGTCCGCCGCGCGGCCCGGGAGCCGGGCCGCGCTCTCCAACGGCTGACGCACGGTCACTGCGACTGCTCCCTGCACGAGGTCCGACGGGCGGCCGGGAAGAGAACACGGACCGGTCGGCGGGTGATTGCCCCACCCGCCGACCGGGTCCGCTCACGGCGTGGAAGCCGTGTCAGGTGCCTTCAGCCTGCCGCTGTGCGCAGGCCCGGGGTTCTGGACTCAGCAGAAGACCCAGCTGGCGTCCGAACAGTGCTGGCTCTTGCCACTGCCGAGAACCGTCTCCTCCGAGGACTCGGTGGGCAGCTCCATCTCCTGAAGTTCGAGCAGAGACATGGGAATCACCTCCTTCGGGCGCGGATGCGCGTGCCCGCGGTGCGGGCTCCCGCCGTGATCGGCGGGCAGATCTGTGGGGTCAGGCGGGCCGGTGCCGGCCGAGGAAGGGCAGGTGGACCGGTTCGGTGTGCAGAGCGGCGCCGAGGGCCAGCAGCACACCGGCGGACCCGGTCGCCAGGTCCATCGAGAGTCTGAGCAGCTGTTCGCCCGGGAAGGCCAGTTCTCCCTGGTACTCCAGTGCGTGCCAGGACAGGGCCTCGATCTGTGCGGCGAGGAGCGGATCGGCTGCCGGCGCACCCTCCGGCGACACGGCCGCGAGGTGGCTGATGATGCCCGCCCGGCCGTTGAAGAGTCCGGACTGGACGTAGAACTGGGAACTCGATGAGATCAGGGAGCCTGCCGCCGCCGCCCGGAAACGGTCGTCGTCGCGATGGGCGAGGTACAGGTCCAGCACCATGGCCACCCCCGCGCTGCCCTCTGCGAGGTACGGCAGCGAGCGCCAGCCCTCGTTGACGTGCAGGGCACCGTCGTCCCGGGTGAGGCAGCGGCGCAGGTCCTGGCGCAGAGCGGTCGCCGCGAGGTCCAGGAAGACGTGGTCGCCGGTGGCCTCGTAGCAGCGCAGGAAGAACAGGGCCGGGCCCGACGAACCGTGCATGAGGCCCGCTGTGGGGTGCTGGCCGCCGCTCAGTTCGGGTACATCGGTCTCGGAGCCGAGCCGCTCCGCCACGGTGCCGGCCACGTCCAGGGCCGCGCCCCGCAGGACGCTGTCGCCCGTCCTCCCCGCGAAGTGGAGCAGATTGAGGCCGACTCCCGGCAGGCCGCTGTACAGGTCCATTCCGAGGCGCTGCCACTTCTCGCCCATGCAGCGGTCGAGGACCTGCCGGGAAGCGTCGTGGTGCCCCAGGTGGTCGAGGGCGTACGCCACCCCGTGCAGCCCGTCGTAGAAGCCGATCCTGGCCCGCTGCTCGCGGCGCGACGACCGCTCCACCAGCCACTGTTCGTGCTCGGGGTGGCGGCCCGCGCCCGTGACGTCCAAGGCGTACAGGACGCCCGCGGCGCCGTGGGCCAGGTTGAGCGCGCCGGTGCTGAACTGGGCGATGTCACCGGGAAACAGCCGATCGTCACGGCCGGGAGTGGCACTCGCCAGGATCGCGCCGGCCAGCGACCCGCGCACGGCGGGCCAGCTGTGGCGATCGGGCCGGGGGCGGGCCGGCCGGCCGACCCGCCCCCGGAGTCTGTCGCGGACGGCACCGTCGCCACTCACCCCGGCGCTCTCGCCGAGAATCTCCCGCACCGCGGAGTCCAGGAACTCCCGCGGTACGGGGAACCGTGCGGCGATCTCGTCGGCCAGTTCCGCCGCCTTGTACAGGTCCAGCCTCAGCAGGGCGGTCAGCGGCAGGAACACCGCGAGCTTGACGCACGCCAGGGCGTACGTGTCCGCGGCGAACCCCTTGCGGTCGCCCGGCGCCGCGTACGCGGGATGGCCCAGCATCCGTACCGCCCCGGACTCGACCGGTGCCGCGACCTCGAAGTCGATCAGCCCGACGCGGCCGTCGTCCCCGACCATGATGTTGTAGGGGTGCAGGTCGCCGAAGACGATCCCGCGCTCATGCACCGAGGCGACCGCGCGCTCCACGGCACGGCAGACGCCCATCGCCCACTCCGTGTAGCCGGCGATCTCCCCGGGGTCGGCCCGCGGGCCGGTCTCCGGGTACTTCAGACCGAAGAACTTGCTGAGCGGCTGCCCCTCGACGAGTTCCTGGGCGAGGAAGTGGTGGTCCCCCACGGTGAAGTAGTCGACCACCGCGGGAACCGCGTCGAGTCCGGCGAGCCGTTCCAGGACGTCCCGCTCCCACTGGAGCCGGGTCACCGCGTCTCTTCCGTCGGCCGTCAGTCCCGCATACGGGCGGGCCTCCTTGAGGATCACCTCCTCGCCGGTGCGGGTGTCCTCGGCGATGTACACCCCTCCTCCGTTGGAGAAGTGCACCGGGCGGCGCACGGCGTACGGCAGACCGGCCAGGGACACGGCACGCCGCGCCTCGACGTGCGGCTGGAGGAACTCCGGGAGTGTCACCCAGTCGGGGACGTGGAAGCCGGGCAGGCGGCGATCGGGGACGAGCGTGCCGTCGGGCCGCTCGACGGCGGGCTCCAGTACCCCCTTCTCCGAGACGACGTGCCGCTCGACGAAGCCGCCGTAGCGCACGTACAACGGGCCCTGGTGCCACCGCAGATCGCTGAGGATGTACGGGCCGGGCTCGCCGCCGACGAGGGCCTCGACGCCTTCGAGGACCTCGCGCAGCTCCGTCTCGTCCGCCGGGTAGATCGTGACCAGTTTGCCGCTGGCGCCCCGGGACGCGTACTTCATGTTGCGCAGCTGCAGGATGTGCTGGCCGCGCAGGAACTTGAACGGGATTCCACGGGGCACGCAGAAGTTGTGGACGGCGTCCAGGATCTTCTCGGCGTTGTCCTGGCACCCGGAGGCGTGCACCTTCCAGCCCTGGGCCGGCCGGCGGGTGCCCTCGGGAGTGCACACCAGCCAGTCGTCCTGGCGGACCTTGCGCCATCCCTCGGGCAGCTCCCGGCCGGTGGCGGCGAAGGCGTACTCCTCGTCCTGTGCTTCCCCCGGCGCGTCGAAGAACGTTCGATCGACCATGCAATACGCGTCGTACCGCATCTCTGCGTCCCCCCGCTTTTTCACACTGTCGCGTTCGATTCCCTCGAACTGATGGGAAACCTTTCACACGCCGGAAGATTCGCACCAGTACCACAACGCACAAGTCGACCCGTGAGAAACGCATGGTTCCAGGTATTCGAACCGGCCAAATCCCTTGGCTCATCCGGGATTTCGCGTCCGTCCGCCCATGTTTTCGATAAGCTTTCCAAGCCGACCGCGAGGAAATCCTCGCCCGCCCCGAAAGGCACCCGCACCCGTGTTACGACTCGCATGGCGGACCCTTTCGGGCCGCAGGGCAAGCTGGGCAGCCAGCTTCGTCGCCCTCGTCCTGGCGCTGATCATGACGACCGCGTGTGCCGTGCTGCTGGAATCGAGCACCCGCGCCGAATCCCCCACCGAGCGATACGCGGGTACGGACGTGGTCGTCGCCGGGCAGCCGTTCGTGCCCCGGGCCGGGGAACTCCGTACGGCGCTGGAGAGGTTGCCGTCCGTCGAGCGGGCTGTCCCCGAACTGTCCTTCCCCACCACGGCGGTGGACGCGTCGGGCAAGCCGGTCGAGGCACCCTGGGACGGGCCGTCCCTGGGGCACTCCTGGGCGAGCGCCGTCCTCGGGCACTTCGCGCTGCGGCAGGGCCGCGCCCCCGCCGGCGACGCGGAGGTCGTGCTGGACGGTGCCCTGGCCGGGCGTCTCGACGCCGGGGTGGGCGACACCGTCCAGCTGACCGGCCCGGACGGGCTGCGTCCGTACCAGGTCTCCGGCGTCGCCGACCCGCCACGGCGACTGGCGCGCCAGTACGCGGTGTTCCATACCCCCCGCGAGGCGGAGCGGCTCGCGGGCTTGGACCAGCCGGTGCGAGCCGTGGGCGTGCTGACGAAGGGGACGGCGGACCCGGCGGCTCTCAGGCGGCAGGCGGAGAAGGCCGTCACGGCGCTGTACGGCGACGATGCCGGGTCACTCGTGGTCGCCTCCGGTGCCGGGCGGGCGGAAGCGGAGTTCTGGGACGTGCCGTCCCCGGCGTCCACGCTCTCCTCACTCGTCGGAACGTTCGGGGTGCTGTCGCTGTTCGTGGCGGGTTTCGTCGTCTCCGGCACGCTGACACTCGCGGTCGCCGGGCGGATGACCGAGATCGGCCTGTTGCGCGCCGTCGCGGCCACGAAGGGGCAGATCCGCCGGATGATCGCGACGGAAGTCCTGCTGGTGACCGTGGTGGCGGCGCTCCTCGGCGTCCCCGGCGGGATCGGCGTGGCGACGCTCCTGCACCGGGTGCTGGTGGACGGGGAGGTGCTGCCCCCGTCATTCGCCCTGTCCGTGGGGCCGGTCGCGCCCTGGCTGACGGTCGTGCTGGCCGCGGTCGTGGCGCAGCTCGCGGCGTTCGCCGCCGCGCGGCGCGCTTCGCGGGTACGGCCGGTGGAGGTGCTCCGCGAGTCGGCCGCTCCGACGCCGAGGCTGGGCCTGTGGCGTGTCCTGCTCGGCATGGGCGTGCTCGCCGGGGCAGGCGGCTGTCTGGGCGCGGTGGCGACCGGTCGGCTGGACGGTGGCGGCGGGACCACCGAGAGCATGGTGCTCGTCCTCATGATCGGGATCGCGCTGCTGGCACCGCTGATCTGCCGGGTCGCCGGTGCCCTGTTCCTGGCTCCGGTGACGTGGTTCCTGCCCAGGGAAGGTGCGCTGGCCGTCCGCAACCTCCTCCGGCAGAACGCGCGGCTGGCCGCGACCGTGACACCGCTCGTGCTCACCCTCTCCCTCACCGGCACCCTGCTCTGCGCGCCGCTGGTCACGTCGCAGGGCGCGCGACGGGCGGAGCAGGAGCGTCTGCTCGCCGATCACGTCATCTCCTCGGCCGGGCCGGGCATCGCGCCGGGCTACACGGAACGGGCCGCTCGGCTCCCCGGCGTGGCGGCGGCCTCCGGACAGGTGGCCGTGGACGGCGAACTGAGCCGCGCGGACGCCGACCAGGACGACGACGCGTCCATCATCGGCGGCAGCCTGGTCGCGATGCGGGCCGACGCGGTGCCCGCCCTGCTGGACCTCGGGGTCCGCGCGGGCTCACTCGCCCGGCTCGACGACACGGCCGTGGCGCTCGGCGACAGCACGGCCCGCGGCCTGGGTGTCACAGCGGGCGACCGCGTCCGAGTGAACTGGGACGACGGCGGCCGGGACACCTACCGCGTGGCGGCCGTCTACTCGGATGACCAGGACTTCGCCGACGCGCTGCTGCCCCGCGCCTCGGCGGCCCGGCACGCGGCGACCCCGCTGGACGACACCGTTCTCGTACGGACCGCCCCCGGGGCCGATCGGAACGCTGTCGAGCGAGAGCTGAAGACCCTGGCGGCGGATTTCCCGGGCACACGGCTCGGTGACGGAGCGACGGAGAGCGCATCGGAGTCCGGCGCGGCGGCCAACCTGTTCACCCTGCTCTTGCTGACCATGATCAACGTGTTCACGTCCATCGCCGTCATCAACACCCTGAGCATGGCGACGGCGGGCCGCCGACGGGAGTTCGCCCTGCTGCGCCTGGCCGGCGCACAGTCCGCGCAGATACTGCGGATGCTGGCCTGGGAGGCCGTGCTCACCTGCGCGGTCGCGCTGCTGCTGGCTGCTCTGGTCTGTGCGTCGGTGCTGGTGCCGCTCAGCATCGCGGTGACCGGTTCCGCGGTCCCCGCCCTGGCCGGCGGGCCGTTGACCGCACTGGCCGTCGGCGCGCCCCTGGTCGCCGTCGCCACGGTCACGGTCGCCGGCCGCCTGGCCATGCGGAGCGCCGCGGCCACGCCCGGTGGCCTGGCGAAGGCCGTCTCCTGACCGCCCCCGCCGCGCCCCGCTGTCTCATACCCGGCCGAAGGCCTCGTCCACTGCCGTGTCGCGGCTGGCGCAGGGCAGGTTCGCCTCAAGCCGGAACCCGTCCTCGCCGTCCGCCTCGGCGGTCAGCAGGCCACCCCGTTCCGCGACCCTCTCCCGGAGGTTGCGCAAACCGCTGCCGCCAGCCCCCTCCGGCAGACGCCTGCCGGCCTCTCCGGCCTTCCCCGGAGCGACCCCGTCGTTGGTCACCTCCAGGCGCGCCCATCCGCCGCCCGCCTGCCCGCTGTCCACGGTGAAGCGGATGGCGCAGCGCCGGGCCTTGCTGTGCCGCAGCGCGTTGGTGACACCTTCCCGGACCACGATGGCCAGCATTTCGTCGGCCGGTCCCGGCAGCCGGCGCCCGGCCAGTTCGACGTCGACGTCGACCCCGAGGGACTCCAGCAGACCGGCTGCCGCCCGCGCCTCCCGTTCCAGGGTCAGCATGCGGTACCCGGCGGACACCGCCCGTACCTCCGACAGCGCGTGCCGTGCCAGAGCCTGGGTGCGCGCCAGCTCCTTCTCGGCCCGCTGGGGATCGCTGCGGACGAGCCACTGGATCTGCTCGCTCTGCAACGCGACCGCCGTCAGCGAGTATCCGCACAGATCGTGCAGGTCCCGCGCGAAGCGCAACCGTTCACGGTCGACGGCCTGCTGCGCCAGTTCCGTACGGGCCGCGTGCAGTTCCTCGGCCAGGTCCGCCAGGCGCACCACACCGAACAGCGCCAGGCCGCCCACCACATGCGACACCGCCGAGTTGAGGCCCTGCCACGTCGTCTCGCCCAGAGCTGCGACGAGGGGGACCTGGAGCGCGGACAGTGCGACGAACGCCGCCCAGGAGTGCGGCACGGGCGTGGTCAGCAGCACCGCGGCGGCGAAGGACCCCGGGATGCCGACCCATGTGTCCTGGAAGAAGCAGTACGGCACGTAGGTCATGACCCCGTGGGCGACGAGCGACCAGGGCCACCACGGCTTGCGGCGGCGCACCGCGGCCCGGGTGGAGTGCAGCAGATGAAGGCCCAGGGTCACCGCCAGCACAACGGACGCCACGGCCAGGTGACGGGCCCCGTCACGGTTGGTGGCGGTCGCCACCACCGAGGCTACGAAGAAGCCGACGGGCACCAGACATACGATGGCCCGCGCAACGCGGGATCTTCCCCCATTTCGCCTCATGTCCCCCCTTATTAAAGTTATGTGGAGGGATTCACCAATCCCTCACCCGCGAGGATAGCCCGGCGTAGACCGATTGTTCGGTTTCCGGGCCCGGGCGGACCCGCGCCGGCGGGCCGTCCGCCTACCCGTCGCGCTCGGCGATGGCGGCGAAGGCTCGGGCGATGCGGGTTCGGTCGTGGGAGCCGGTGGCGAGGAGGCGGTGGAGGAGCAGGCGGGCCTTGTAGGGGCTGAGGTCGCCGCCGGGGATCAGTCCGGCGGCGAGGAGGTCCTGCTCGGAGCCGGGGTAGCCGTAAGTGCGGGTGAGTACGGGGCCGTTGCCGATGCGGGAGGTGAGGATGACGGGGATCTGGTCCGCGAGTCGGCGGAGCCGGGGGACGAGCCATTCGGGAACGTGCCCGGCGCCGAGGGCCGCGAGGACGAGCCCGTCGCACTGACCGTCCAGCAGGTCCAGTTGGGTGCCGTCGTCCCCGAGGGCCACGGTGTGCAGCGCGACCCGCACCGGGCGCGGGCCCGATGCGCCCTGAGCCTCGGCCGGGATGGTGGTCCGCTGGGGCAGTCGCTGGTGGAGCCTCACCCGTGACTCGGCCACCAGGCCGAGGGGGCCGGAGCCGGGGGAGGTGAAGGCGGCGGGACTGGTGGTGTGGCCCTTCTGGACCGTACGTGCGGCGTGCACCTCGTCGCCGAGGACCACGACGCAGCCCGCCCCCCGCAGCCACGGTCCGGCTGCCGCGACCACGGCGGCGTGGAGGTTGGCCGGTCCGTCGGGGCCTGCCTTGGTCGCGTCGCGCATCGCGCCGGTGAAGACGATCGGCTCCTCGCCCTGGTGCGACAAGTCGAGGTAGAAGGCCGTCTCCTCCAGGGTGTCCGTTCCCTGGACGACCACGACGCCGTCCACCTGCCCGGAGTCCAGCTCCGCCCTGATGGCCGCGTGGAGCGCGTCGAGATCGGCCAGCGACAGCGAGGCGCTGGGCAGACGGCGGAAGTCATGGACGCGCAGCTCGACTCCCAAGGCGTCCAAGCCACTCACGGATCGCAGGAGCTGCTCCGCGGCCAGGACCGGGGACAACTCGCCGGTCAGGGGATCCGTGGTGGTGGCGATGGTGCCGCCGAGGGCGAAAACGGCGGCACTCCGGCCGGTCAGTGACATGGCGTTCCTCTCAGCTGTCGCGCGGAAGGGCGGGCAGGGCGTGGCGGACGACGGCACGGGCGAGGACGGCGGTGGCGTCCACGACTCGCATGCGCCCTGAGTTCCGGCCTTCGAGAAGCAAGGGGATCTCGGTGCACGCCGCCACGACGGCCGTGGCGCCGAGCTGTTCGAGCGTCCGCAAGGCCGGTGATATCAGCCGGCGGGCATGGGCCAGGTCTCCCCCTGCCTTGACCAGGCGGATGGCCGACATCACCGCCTGTTGGGCCGTGGAGCCGGGAATCAGGGGTTTCAGACCGCGGCGGGTCAGGGCGTTCTGGTACAGCTCGGCCGTGAGGGTACCGGTGGTGGCCAGAATCCCGACGGTGGCGCCGGGCTGCGAGCGAGCGACCTCGTCGGCGGTCTCGGCCACCATGTCGAGTACGGGCACGGGGGCGGCGGCCGACCGCACCACCTCCAGGAAGGCGTGCGCGGTGTTGCACGGAACAGCGATGAGGTTCGCGCCCGCCAACGCCACATAGTGTGCTCCCCGTTTGAGCCACGGTGAGGGATCCGCGCCCTGGCCGAGCAGCGCGGCGGTGCGGTCCGGGATCGTAGGATCGGCCCAGATGACCACGGGCAGATGGTCCTGGTCCCTGGCCGCCGGAGTCGAGCGGATGAGCTTGGTGTAGAAGTCGGCGGTGGCGGCGGGGCCCATGCCCCCGAGGATGCCCACTTTCCGTGCGGGAGTCATCCGCGGGCCCCGCGCAGCGGACGGCCGGGCATCGCGTCGAGGTCGATCTCCCCGTCGCGGACCACGAACTCCCCGCCCACCAGCACGTGCCGGAACCCCTGAGAAGGGCGGGTCGGGTGTTCGTACGTGGACCGGTCGCGGACGGTGAGCGGATCGAAGACGACGAGGTCCGCGTCGGCGCCGGGCTGCAGCCTCCCCTTGCGGCGGGCGTCGGGGCACGCGCGCTCCAGTACCCGCGCGGGCAGCAGCGTGGCGCGGCGGATGGCCTCCGGGAGGGTGAGCAGGCCGGTCTCGCGGACATAGACGCGCAGCGTCCGGGCGAAGGTGCCCGTGCTGCGGGGATGGGTGACCGCGTCAGCGGGCGGCGGCCACTCCGTTCCCGTCAGCGGCTTCCCGTCGCTGCCCTGGAGCGGCATGGCGTCGGAGGCGATCATCGTGTCGTCGAAGAGAAGGGCACGGTGCAGCAGGTCCCGTTCGTCGGCGCGCGACTCGTCCAGGTACCGGATGATGGCCGGCGCGCCGGGGTCCTGGGCGCGCAGCTGCATCAGCCGGCTCGCGGTGCCCGGCCGCTCCCCCGTCGGCGTGTGGACGATGTGGGAGGGCGTGATGCCGAGCCGGGGAAGGTTGTCCGGATGCAGGAAGGGCGCGCCGATCGCGGTCATCGACGCGCCGTACGGATACGCCTCGGTGGTCACCTGGACGCCGTGCGCGCGGGCGTTGCCGACGAGTTCGGTCACCACGTCGATCTGCTGGAGCGACGTGCTGTTGATGTGGCACAGATGCATGTGCGCGCCGGTGCCGAGCCCGACGGCGACGACCTCCTGGATGCCCTGGAGGGCCGTGCCGGGCTCCGCGTTGTTCTTGTGCCGGGCGTGGGTGTACGTCGGGACGCCGTACCGGGCCGCCAGCCGTGCCACCTCCAGGTACTCGCGGTGGGAGGCGTCCGGGGCGTATCCGATGAGAACTCCGATGCCGAGCGCGCCGAGTTCCAGCTCGGCCTCCAGAAGGTCGAGGATCCTTCGTACGTCGTCGGGGGTTCCCGGGGCGCCCCAGGCCCGTCCGCCCATGCGGGCGGTGAGCCGCGTGGTCAGGGTCCGCGGGTCCAGACCGTCCATGACGGACATCCGTGCCGCCGCCCAGGAAGCGGAGTACCCGTAGTTGATGGGGAGTCCGTCCAGCGCGGCGTCACGGTAGGCCCCCTCCAGCCAGGGGGCACCGGCTTCGAGTTCCAGAGTGGTCGTCACACCGTCCAGCGCTTGCAGCCGCATCGACGCCGGGGCCAGGGCGTGGCTGTGCAGGTCGATGAATCCGGGAGCGACCACCTGTCCGGTGACGTCGACGACGCGACGGGCCCGAAGCGGTTCCTCGGCGACGGCGACGACGCGTCCGCCGTCCACCGCGACGTGCCGCACGGCGTCGAGGCCGGTCTCCGGGTCGATCACCCGGCCTCCCGACAGCACGAGGTCGTGGACACCCTGCGGCGCACCGTCCGCCGCGGCCGCGCTCGGCTCCGTATCCATATCAGCTGCCTCTCCTTCCGCACTTCAATGGTTGTCTCCGCACCGTGCCAGCGCGGATAATGAACGGGCTGAACCTGCAGCAAATAGACAGACGGAGCGCTCCAAACGCCGGAAAGCGGCCCCCATGCTCAGTGAAATCGACCTCCAGCTGCTCGACGCGCTCCAGGTCAACCCCCGCGCCTCCTGGACGCTGATCGGCCGGGTCCTGGAGATCGACCCGGTCACCGCGGCGCGACGCTGGGCACGGTTGCGCGAGAACGGGTTGGCGTGGGTGTCGGTCGCGTTCGGCCCGCACGAGGCGGGGCAACTGTGCGTGGTGGTCGTCGAGGTCGAGTGCGAGCGGGGAGCGAGCGCGGCGGTCGCCGCGTCCATGGCCGGGTGGAACAGTGCCCTCACCGTGCAGTACACGGCGGGCCGCCAGGACCTCTGGGCGCTGCTGGTCACGGCCGACTTCCCGACGATGTCGCAGCTGCTGCTCGTCGGCCTGCCCGAGCTGGAGGGCGTGGCCCGGACCCGCAGTTACTTCGTGACCCGGCTGTTCGAGGCGACCGGGCGCTGGCGGCTGCACGTCCTCGGCCCCGGCCAGGTGCGCCGGCTGCGCGAGGCGCTTCCGGAGCGGTCATCGGAGGGCGCGCGGCCCTTCGGGGCCACGGACCGCGCGATGTTCCGTGAGCTGAGTACCGACGGGCGGCGCACCCATGCCGAGGTGGGCGAGGTGCTGGGCGTATCCGCCCGTACGGTGCAGCGGCGGCTGAACGCGCTGATGTCCCGCCGTGAGGTGGCGTTCCGCTGTGACGTCGCCCGGGGCCTGGTCGGCTGGCCCAGCTCCGCGGTGATCTGGCTGAACGTGCCCGAGGACCGGCTCGACGAGGCGGGCCGGGTGCTGGGCCGCCGACCGGAGGTCCGCACGTGCGCCGCCATCGCCGACGAGCGCAACCTCATGCTCGGCATCGGCCTGCGGCAGATCTCCGACCTGCACGGTCACATTGTCCAGATCCTGCACGACGTGCCCTACGCGCGGATCCTCGATCGCAACATCGTGCTGCGCCAGGAGAAGCTCTACGGGCGCGTTCTCGACGCGTCCGGCCGGGCGGTGGAGGCGGTCCCGATCGACCCGTGGGCCGCCCAGGCCTGATGCCCCCGGCCTGTCGCCCGCCTGCCTCCCGCCTGTCGCCCGCTACTCCAGCGGCTTGCCCTTGGTCTCGGGCGTGGTCAGGACAACAGCGGCCCCGATCAGCAGCAGGACGATGGTGTAGCCGATGAAGAGATCGCCGTGGCCCGTGCTGCCCAGCCAGGTCTGCAGGTACGGCGCGGTGCCGCCGCAGAGCCCCACCGCGACCGAGTAGGGCAGCCCGATCCCCGAGGCGCGCACATGCGTGGGGAACAGCTCGGCGAGGAACGCCGGCAGGATCGACGTGACGACGGCCAGCAGCACGCCCGCGATCGACATGGCCAGGGTGAGCTGCCACATCTCGCCCTGGATGAGGCGGTTCAGGGGGAACGACAGGGCCGCGGCGCCGAGCGTGAAGACGAGGAAGTTCGGCCGCCGCCCGAACCGGTCGGACAGCGCTCCGGCGAACGGCAGCGCCGCGATCGTCACGGCGGACGAGATGACGCCCGACCACAGCGCGGCGGACGCGTCCATGTGCTGCACGCTGATCGCGTACGCCGGTGCGGCGACCACCCACGCGTAGAAGAACGTGGTCACGCCGACCACGAGCCCGACGACCCGGAGGGCCGCCACCCGGTTCTCCCACAGGCCCCGGGCGATCGGGACACGGGCCTTGGTCCGCTCCTGCTCATACTGCGGCGTCTCGCTCAGCGTGCGGCGCAGGAAGAGGGTGACGACGCCGAGCACCCCACCGACGAGGAACGGCACCCGCCAGCCCCAGGCCGACATCTGCTGCTCGGAAAGCACGCTGGTCAGCGAAGCGCCGAGCAGCGTCCCCAGGAGAATGGCCGCGACGCCGGAGACATAGATCGCGCTCGACCACAGCCCCCGGCGGTGCGCGGGAGCCGACTCGGAGATGTACGTGTACGAAGCCCCCGCCTCACCCCCGTACGCCAGCCCCTGCAGCAGCCGGGCGATCAGGAGCACCACCGACGCCATCACGCCCACGCTCGCGTACGAGGGAGCGACGCCGATCAGCAAACAACCGACAGCGCCAAGGACGATCGACAGCAGCAGCGCCACCCGCCGTCCGTACCGGTCGCCGATCCAGCCGAACAGAAGCCCACCGAGCGGACGCATCACGAACCCCACGGCGAACACCGCGAGCGTCGCGAGCAGCGCGGAGAACGCGTTCTCCTGGTCGAAGAACTGCACGGCGATGAAGGGCGCGAAGAGCGCGTAGACGTTCCAGTCGTACCACTCGAGCGCATTGCCCGTCCCGGTACCGACGATCGTGCGCATCCCCTGCCGACGACCGGGGCCGGGGTTCACGGCGCCGTGATCCGCGTCCGTTGCATCAGTGAGGTCGGTCTTCATCTGGCTCCTCCTCCGTCGGCGGTGATTGCGGCTATCACCGTGGATGAGGGGGCCGAAGAAGGGCCCGCAATGCAGGAACCGGTCTTCCGAGGCCGTACACGCGCAGCCTTCGGACGCCCGGCGTCCGCCCGGGGCTTCCGAGCGAACACCGGATGTGGGGCTCAGACGTTGAAGCGGAACTCCACTACGTCGCCGTCGCGCATCACGTAGTCCTTGCCTTCCATGCGCGCCTTGCCCGCCGAGCGGGCGTCGGCGACGGAGCCTGTTTCGACCAGGTCGTCGAAGGAGATGACCTCGGCCTTGATGAAGCCCTTCTGGAAGTCGGTGTGGATGACACCGGCCGCCTCGGGGGCCGTGGCGCCCTTGGGGATGGTCCAGGCGCGGGATTCCTTGGGGCCGGCCGTGAGGTAGGTCTGGAGGCCGAGGGTGTTGAAGCCGACGTGGGCCAGGGTGGCGAGGCCGGGTTCGGTCTGGCCTACGGACTGGAGGAGTTCGAGGGCTTCCTCGTCGTCGAGTTCGGCGAGGTCCGCTTCGAGCTTGGCGTTGAGGAAGATCGCCTCGGCGGGGGCGACGAGGGAGCGCTGCTCGGCCTTGAAGTCGTCGTCGGTCAGCTCGTCCTCGTCGACGTTGAAGACGTAGAGGAACGGCTTGGTGGTGAGCAGGTGCAGGTCGTGGAGGAGGGCGGCGCGCTCGCTGCCCTGGACGATGCCCGCGGAGAAGAGGGTGTCGCCCTCTTCGAGGATGGCCTTGGCCTCTTCTACGGCCTTGACCTGGGCCTGCTTGTCCTTCTGGATCCGGGACTCCTTGACCAGGCGGGGCAGCACCTTCTCGATGGTCTGGAGGTCGGCGAGGATCAGCTCGGTGTTGATCGTCTCGATGTCGCTCTTGGGTGAGATCTTGCCGTCGACATGGACGACGTTCTCGTCCTTGAAGGCGCGGATGACCTGGCAGATCGCGTCGGACTCGCGGATGTTCGCGAGGAACTTGTTGCCCAGGCCCTCGCCCTCCGAGGCGCCCTTGACGATCCCGGCGATGTCGACGAAGTCGACGGTGGCGGGGAGCTTGCGGGCCGAGCCGAACAGCTCGGCGAGCTTGTCGAGGCGGGGGTCGGGGACGCCCACGACGCCGACGTTGGGCTCGATGGTGGCGAACGGGTAGTTGGCCGCCAGCACGTCGTTCTTGGTCAGGGCGTTGAACAGGGTCGACTTGCCGACATTCGGCAGACCGACGATTCCGATCGTGAGCGACACGTTGGCGACTTCCCGTAGCTTCCCGTAGCGGGATCGAATGTGAGGACTGGTGGACCGGCCCGCGCGAGGGCCGGTCCACCAGTCTACGGGGCCGCCTCCCGTCACCCGCCCGGGCGGACCGTCACCCTCCCGGGCTGACAATCAGTCGAACAGACTGCCAAGGTCCCGCGAAGGGCGTGTCCCAGTCCGGATTCCAGCCCTCCGCCCACCTACGTTGGTCTGGTGGAGCACTACAGGACACGTACGCCCCGCCGGGCGGCCGCCCCCTCGCCCCGTACGGCGGCGGACGACACGTACCCGGGCCAGGGCGGAAGACAGGGCGCGGGCGGCGCGGCGCGCGGCGCGCGGCCGGTGGCGCGCCCGAGCGCGCGCGGCGGGCTGCTGGGCGCGGCCGCCGCGCTGCGCGACCGGCCGTTCACCGTGCCCAGCGCCCGGCTCACCGCCCTGGGCGCGGGCCTGCTGACCGCGCTCGCGATGCTCGCCTTCGGCTGCCTGGACGCGCTGCTGTTCTCCGGGTCGCCCACCGCGTACGGAGTGTTCTTCCTGCTGGCGTGCGCGGGCTGCGGGATGTGGGTACGGCCCGCCGACCTGTTCCCGGGGGCGATCGGGGTGCCGATCGCCTTCACGGCCGGGCTGCTGCCGATCAACGACGGCGGCGCGGGGTTCGCGGGTCAGGCGCTGGGCGTCTTCACCGCGCTGTCGCTGAACGCGGGCTGGCTCTACGCCGGTACGCTGCTCACCGCCGTGATCGTCCTCGTCCGCAAGATCGCCCTCATGGGGCGGCAGCGGCGCCGCCGTCAGCAGCGGCAGCCGCGGCCATGGCGGCACCCACGATCCCCGCGTTGTTCTGCAGCTGAGCCGGGACGATCTCGGCCCTGACGCCCTCGATCAGCGGCAGGAACTTGTGCGCCTTCCGGCTCACCCCGCCGCCGATCACGAACAGCTCGGGCGAGAACAGCATCTCCAGATGCGCCAGGTACGTCTGCACCCGGTGCGCCCAGTGCGGCCAGCTCAGGTCGTGGTCCTCGCGGACCTTGGTGGAGGCGCGCTTCTCCGCCTCGTGGCCGTCCAGCTCCAGATGGCCCAGCTCGGTGTTGGGCACCAGCCGACCGCCGGTGAAGACCGCGCTGCCGATGCCGGTGCCGAGGGTGAGCACGATCACGGTGCCCCGGCGGCCACGGCCCGCGCCGAAGGTCATCTCGGCGACCCCGGCCGCGTCCGCGTCGTTCAGCACGGTGACCGGGACGCCCAGCCGCTCGCCGAGCACACCGGCCAGGTCGGTGCCGATCCAGCTCTTGTCGACGTTCGCGGCGGTACGGGTCGTCCCGTCCGTCACCACGCCCGGGAAGGTGACCCCGACCGGGCGCCCGGCCCAGCCGAAGTGCCCGGCGACCTCGACCACGCCGTCCACGACCGCCTCGGGCGTGGCCGGATGCGGGGTGAGGACCTTGTGGCGCTCCTCGGCGAGGTCGCCGCGGTCCAGGTCCACCGGCGCGCCCTTGATCCCGGACCCGCCGATGTCCACGCCGAATACGCGGGCGGACGGGCCGCCGCCGCTGCCGTTGGTCACCGCTCCGCGCCGTCCGTCCCGGTGGCGGCGGGGGCCCCAGCCGTCGCAGCCGACGCGGACGCGGCCGCCTCGGACCGCAGGTCCCGGCGCAGCTCCTTGGGCAGCGAGAAGGTCATGGTCTCCTTCATGGGCTGCACGACCTCCACGTCCCCGTAGCCGCGCTCGGCCAGCCACTCCAGGACGCCGTCGACCAGCACGTCCGGTACGGAGGCGCCCGAGGTCACGCCGACCGTCGTCACGCCCTCCAGCCAGGCCTCGTCGATCTCGCTCGCGTAGTCGACCAGGTGGCCGTCCTTGGCACCGGCGCCGATCGCGACCTCGACCAGCCGCACCGAGTTGGAGGAGTTCTTGGAGCCGACGACGATGACCAGGTCGGATTCGGCGGCGACCTGCTTGATCGCGATCTGGCGGTTCTGGGTGGCGTAGCAGATGTCGTCGCTGGGCGGGCTGATGAGCTGCGGGAAGCGGTCCTGCAGCGCGTCCACGGTCTCCATCGTCTCGTCCACCGAGAGGGTGGTCTGGGACAGCCAGACGACCTTGGACTCGTCGCGGACCTCGACGTTCTTCACATCGCCCGGGCCGTCGACCAGGGTGACGTGGTCCGGCGCCTCGCCGCTGGTGCCGATGACCTCTTCATGGCCCTCGTGACCGATCAGGAGGATGTCGTAGTCCTCATTGGCGAAGCGGACGGCCTCTTTGTGGACCTTGGTGACCAGCGGGCAGGTCGCGTCGATGGTGGCCAGCTTGCGCTGCGCGGCCTCCTCGTGGACCACCGGGGCGACGCCGTGCGCCGAGAAGATCACGATGGCGCCCTCGGGCACCTCCTCCGTCTCGTCGACGAAGATCGCGCCCTTTTTCTCCAGGGTCTGGACGACGTACTTGTTGTGGACGATCTCCTTGCGCACGTAGATCGGCGCGCCGTACTGCTCCAGGGCCTTTTCGACGGCGATTACGGCACGGTCGACGCCCGCGCAGTAGCCACGCGGGGCAGCGAGCAGGACCCGGCGGGCGGAGGTTGCAGTCATGTCCCCCATCGTAGGGGCGATGACGGCGGGCTCTGTCGGTGGTGGCCGATACGCTCGCGGGCATGGCTGTCAACACGTCCGCGGAAGCGCCGATCCCGGTCGGCGAGGTATCCCGGCTGATCGGGGGGTGGATCGACCGCCTCGGGGCGGTGTGGGTCGAGGGGCAGATCACCCAGCTGTCCCGGCGGCCGGGGGCCGGTGTGGTCTTTCTGACCCTGCGCGACCCCAGCTACGACATCTCGCTGACCGTCACCTGCTTCCGCGCCGTCTTCGACAAGATCGCGGACACGGTCTCGGAGGGCGCCCGGGTCGTCGTGCACGCCAAGCCGGAGTGGTACGCGCCACGCGGCCAGCTGTCGCTGCGGGCCGTCGAGATCCGGCCGGTGGGCGTCGGTGAACTGCTGGCGCGGCTGGAGCAGTTGAAGAAGTCGCTGGCGGCGGAGGGGCTGTTCGCCGCCGAGCGCAAGAAGCCGCTGCCGTTCCTGCCGCAGCTGATAGGGCTGGTCTGCGGCCGTGCCTCGGCCGCCGAGCGCGATGTGCTGGAGAACGCCCGGCTGCGGTGGCCCGCCGTCCGCTTCGAGGTGCGCAACGTCGCGGTGCAGGGGACGCATGCGGTGCCGCAGGTGATCGAGGCGGTCAAGGAGCTTGACGCACTGCCCGCGGTGGATGTGATCGTGGTCGCGCGGGGCGGCGGCAGCGTGGAGGATCTGCTGCCGTTCTCGGACGAGCAGCTGGTACGGACGGTCGCGGCGTGCCGTACGCCGGTGGTCTCGGCGATCGGGCACGAGCCGGATTCGCCCCTGCTCGATCTGGTGGCGGATCTGCGGGCCTCCACCCCAACCGATGCGGCGAAGAAGACCGTGCCGGACGTGGGCGAGGAACTGGTGCGCATCCAGCATCTGCGCGAGCGCGCGCTGCGCAGTGTGAACGGGCTGCTGGACCGCGAGGAGCGGGGTCTTGAGGCCGCGCTCGCCCGGCCGTGTCTGCGGCAGCCTCGGCGGATGGTGGACGAGCGCGAGGAGCAGATCGCGTCGGTGCTGGACCGTGCGCGGCGCTGTCTGGGGCATCTGCTCGACCGCGCGGACTCGGAGCTGGCCCACACCCAGGCCCGGGTGGTGGCCCTCTCCCCCGCCGCGACGCTGCGGCGCGGCTATGCGGTGCTGCAGCATGCCGATGGGTCGGTGGTGCGGGCGGCGGCCGAGGTGTCGGCGGATGAGGAGCTGCGGGCGCGGGTGGCTGAGGGGGAGTTCGCGGTGCGGGCAGTTGTTGGAGCGGGCGAGGGTGTCGGACCAGCTGAATAGGGTGAGGGATATGGCGAAGACGGACGAGAAGGCCGACGGGCGGACCGGGGCCGAGGACACGACGCTCGGGTACGAGCAGGCGCGGGACGAGCTGGTCGAGGTCGTGCGGCGGCTGGAGGCGGGGGGCACCAGCCTGGAGGAGTCGCTGGCGCTGTGGGAGCGGGGCGAGGAGCTGGCCACGGTGTGTCGGCGCTGGTTGGAGGGGGCGCGGGCGCGGCTGGACGCGGCGCTGGCCGAGTCCGGGGGCGGCGGTGCGGAGGGCGACGGCGAGGGCTGACGGGGCGGGGCGCCTGCGGCGGGCCGTCCCCCACCCCGCCCCTTCCCGAAACCGGGGGCAAGCCCCCGGCCCCCGATGCGGGGCTCCGCCCCGGACCCCGCCGGGGCTCCGCCCCTGGACCCCGCTCCTCAAACGCCGGAGGGGCTGGGATGTGCCGACCGGGGCTGGGATGTGGCGACCGGGGCTGGGATTGGGCGACCCGCTGGGCTGGCTCCGACCCGGGGCGCGCTCCCCGAGCTAGAGGGCAGGCCGGGCGGTTGTGATTCGGAGCACCGTGGTCCGGTTTTAGTTGAAGATTAATATAAAACTCGTACAGTGGAGTCAGCGCACTTCAATATCCCCACCATGACCAGGAGGTTTACCGTGACGACGCTCGCACTCGACCCGGCCGCCCAGGATCTGCTCTTCCGTGAGGCCCACACCGCCAACGCCTTCACCGACGAGCCGGTCTCCGAGGAGCAGGTGCAGGCCATCTACGACCTGGTGAAGTACGCGCCCACCGCCTTCAACCAGTCGCCGCTGCGCATCGTCCTGGTCCGCTCCGCCGAGGCGCGGGAGCGTCTGGTTCCGCACATGGCCGAGGGCAACCGGCCCAAGACGGCCTCCGCGCCGCTGGTCGCGATCCTCGCCGCGGACAACGAGTTCCACGAGGAGCTGCCCTCGCTCTTCCCGCACGCCCCGCAGATCAAGGACGTCTTCTTCAGCGAGCGCGACACCCGCGAGCAGGCCGCCGCGCTGAACGCGTCGCTGCAGGCCGGTTACTTCATCGTGGGCGTCCGCGCCGCCGGGCTGGCCGCCGGTCCGATGACCGGTTTCGACCCGGCAGGGGTCCAGAAGGAGTTCCTGGACGGGAACCACACCCCGCTGATGATCGTCAACATCGGCAAGCCGGGCGAGGACGCCTGGAAGCCGCGCAGCCCGCGCCTGGCCTACGACCAGGTGGTCACCACCGTCTGATCCACCCCGGTAGTCCACCTCGGTGGTCCGCCCCGGTGATCAACTAGCAGCGCGCCCCTCGGCATCCGTGCCGGAGGGGCGCACTGCTGTTCGGTCAGCGCGTCAGCGCGTCAGCCCTTTTCGGCCTTCAGCACGGCCGCCATCTTCGCGAGCTGCCCGTACGACGCCGTGCCGGTGACGACCGTGGTCACACCCGGTTCGCGGCGCACCAGGGCGTCGTACTTGTCGCCCTCGTAGCGGACCCACTCATGGCCGCCGATCCTCTGCTTGGTCTTCGTCTCCCGCGCCTGCTGGGTGACGTCCTCGATGAAGGGGACCGGCTTGCCGTCGCTCTGCTCGATGGCGATGTACTCCTCGTCCTGGTCGAGGAAGCCCAGATGCCAGGCCGCGCCCTTGTCCGGGGTGGTCTCGGGCTGGTACGTCACCGAGGTCGCGCGCCACCCCTTGGGCAGGCTGCTCTTCTCGGGGGCGGCCACCGGGTACGGCGCCGCGCGCCGGGCGGTGTCCACCTCCACCCGGTAGTCGACCGTCTGGACGCCCTTGCCCGGGTCACTGTCGTCATGCGGAATGCCGAAGACGTAGATGGCCGCCGCGACGACACCAATCACCGTCAGCGACAGGACCATGTCCCGCACCGTCTCTTTGCCACGCATACCTGCCACGCCCCCTATCGTCCCTCATCGCCTCTCGGCACCCGGCAACAGGGCCGCATCAGGGTGGCGCTCATGCGTGGGGTCCTCTGCTCACTTTCGCAATGAACGGATAAGGTCATGAGCACCCTCACTTTCCGGTTCGTCGCCGTACAGAAAGGTGCGCTCCGATGACCGAGCATCATCTGCCGTCCCAGCTCGAGGTCAGTCCCGCGGCTCCCGACCGCAACCTCGCCCTTGAGCTGGTCAGGGTCACCGAGGCGGGCGCCATGGCCTCCGGCCGCTGGGTGGGCCGCGGCGACAAGAACGGCGCGGACGGCGCCGCCGTGAAAGCCATGCGCTCCCTCGTCCACACCGTGTCGATGAACGGCGTCGTGGTCATCGGCGAGGGCGAGAAGGACGAAGCCCCGATGCTCTTCAACGGAGAGCGCGTCGGCGACGGCACCGGCCCCGAGTGCGACGTGGCCGTGGACCCGGTGGACGGCACCACGCTGACCGCCAAGGGCATGGCCAACGCCGTCTCCGTGCTCGCCGTGGCCGAGCGGGGCACCATGTTCGACCCGTCGGCCGTCTTTTACATGGACAAGCTGGTCACCGGCCCCGAGGCCGCCGAGTTCGTCGACATCACGGCGCCGCCCGGGGTGAACATCCGGCGGATCGCCAAGGCGAAGAAGTCCAGCCCCGAGGACGTCACCGTGGTGGTGCTGGACCGGCCCCGCCACGAGGGCCTGGTCAAGGAGATCCGGGAGGCGGGCGCCCGGATCAAGTTCATCTCCGACGGCGACGTGGCCGGTGCGATCATGGCGGTGCGCGAGGGCACCGGCGCCGACCTGCTGCTGGGTGTCGGCGGTACGCCGGAGGGCATCATCGCGGCCTGCGCGATCAAATGCCTCGGCGGCACCATCCAGACCAAGCTGTGGCCCAAGGACGACGAGGAGCGGCAGCGCGCCATCGACGCGGGCCACGACCTCGACCAGGTCCTCCAGACCGACGACCTGGTCAGCGGCGACAACGTGTTCTTCGTCGCCACCGGCATCACCGACGGCGACCTGCTGCGCGGGGTGCGGTACCGCGCGGACACCGCCACCACGCAGTCGCTGGTCATGCGGTCGAAGTCCGGGACGATCCGGCAGATCGACTCCACCCACCGGCTGTCCAAGCTGCGCGCCTACGCCTCGGTCGACTTCGAGCGCCCGCGCTAGAACGCGTCACACGCGTCACACGCGTCATACGTCGGATACGACACGGGCCGGGCTCCGCCGTATGGCGGGGCCCGGCCCGTGTCCCGAAGAATTCACCCGGCGGCGGCGACGCGCACGGCGCGCTGCAGCTCCGCCTCGCGGCGACGGCGGCGGGCCAGCACCACCCGGCGCTCGGCCGCGGTCAGCCCGCCCCACACCCCGTACGGCTCGGGCTGGAGCAGCGCGTGCTCCCGGCACTCGACCATGACCGGGCAGCGCGCGCAGACGCGCTTGGCGGCCTCTTCCCGCGACAGCCTGGCAGCCGTCGGCTCCTTGGACGGAGCGAAGAACAGCCCGGCCTCGTCCCGGCGGCACACCGCCTCCGAGTGCCAGGGGCCGGCCTGTTCCCGAGCGGGGGTGCGCTGCGGGGGCACGGCGGCGTCCAGCAGGGGCTGATGCGGTTGCAGCACGGTCTACTCCTGACGACGGCTCCGGTGTTCACCCTTGCCCGCCTCCCGCCGTACGGCCCCCTGTGCACCCCCATCAGCCGTACGAGAGACGATGCACCAAGCCTTACCCGCTGTGCGCACGCTTATGCACACGGTTGCCCTGCCCGGAAATTCCGTATGCACAGCGGCTGTTCAGCCCTTATGACCTCAGGTTTTTCACACGTTTCCCGCGCTTCGGCTTGGCGTCGATCCCGCCGAAGAGCGCGAATCCGCTGACCCGGACCACCGGCGCGTCGGGGTCCGGAGCCTCCCGTTCCGCGACGTCCACGCCGCCGAACACGCCGGAGCCCGAACCGTGCAGCGAGACGTTCTCCGGGACCTTGATCTCCACACCGCCGAACACGGCCCAGGCCTGGATGACGATCTCCCGCTGCTCGAAGACCGCCTCGGTGAGGTCGATCTCGACGCCGCCGAAGACCGCGAAGGCGTGGGTACGGCGGCGGGGCCGCCAGCGGCCCTTGCGCACGGCACCGCCGAACACCGCGATCAGGTTCTCCGGGCTGGAGACGGCGTCGGGCGCCGCGCCGGAGGGCAGGCCCGCGGTGGCCCGGGCCGGGCCCGAGGGCACGTCCCGGACCAGGGGCTCCAGCTCGCCGAGGGTCTTGGCGCGGTAGACGGCGTCGATCCGCTCGGCGTGCTCCTCGGGTTCGAGCCGCCCCTCGGCGAGGGCCTCCCGCAGGATGTCCGCGACCCGGTCGCGATCCGCGTCGGACGCACGGATCTCCGCCTCCGCGACGGGCACGGGGGCGGCGGCGGGGACGGGGGCGACAGAAGAGGAGGATTTGGTCAAGGAAACCGGCTGCTGCTCATCCACACCCGGCAGACTACCCAGTCGCGATAGATCGCGACTAGTGGTGTGCGGCGACCTCGCGCCGGGGCGGGCGTCTAGTGAGCCTTACCTCACAAGCCCCGGACCTCCCGCCCCGTTCTACGCTTATGCACGCGCTGTCGACGAAGTCAGCCGTAGTCCCCCCGTCGAGTAAGGAATGGCCGCGATGCCAGAGTTTGCCTATTCGGACCTGCTGCCCCTGGGAGAAGACCGGACGACGTACCGTCTGGTGACCTCCGAGGGCGTGAGCACCTTCGAGGCCGACGGGCGCACCTTCCTCAAGGTCGACCCGGAGGCGCTGCGCCAGCTCGCGGCCGAGGCGATGCACGACATTTCGCACTATCTGCGCCCGGACCACCTCGCGCAGCTGCGCCGCATCCTCGACGACCCCGAGGCCAGCGCGAACGACCGCTTCGTGGCGCTGGACCTGCTGAAGAACGCCAACATCGCGGCGGCCGGGGTGCTGCCGATGTGCCAGGACACCGGCACCGCCATCGTCATGGGCAAGCGCGGCCAGAACGTGCTCACCGAGGGCGGCGACGAGGAGGCCCTGTCGCGCGGCGTCTACGACGCGTACACCAAGCTCAACCTGCGCTACTCCCAGATGGCCCCGCTGACCATGTGGGACGAGAAGAACACCGGCTCCAACCTGCCCGCGCAGATCGAGCTGTACGCGACCGACGGGGGCGCCTACAAGTTCCTCTTCATGGCCAAGGGCGGCGGCTCGGCGAACAAGTCCTTCCTCTACCAGGAGACGAAGGCGGTGCTGAACGAGGCATCGATGATGAAGTTCCTGGAGGAGAAGATCCGCTCGCTGGGCACCTCCGCCTGCCCGCCGTACCACCTGGCGATCGTGGTCGGCGGCACCAGCGCCGAGTACGCGCTGAAGACCGCGAAGTACGCCTCCGCGCACTACCTGGACGAGCTGCCCGCCGAGGGCTCCCCGACCGGGCACGGCTTCCGCGACCAGGAGCTGGAGGAGAAGGTCTTCGAGCTGACGCAGAAGATCGGGATCGGCGCGCAGTTCGGCGGCAAGTACTTCTGCCACGACGTACGGGTCGTCCGGCTGCCCCGGCACGGCGCGTCCTGCCCGGTCGCGATCGCCGTCTCCTGCTCGGCCGACCGCCAGGCGCTCGCGAAGATCACGCCGGAGGGCGTCTTCCTGGAGCAGCTGGAGACCGACCCGGCGCGCTTCCTCCCGGACACCACCGAGGAGGAGCTGACCAAGGGCGCGGGCCCGGACCTGGACGCGGTCGCCATCGACCTCAACCGGCCCATGGACGACGTCCTGGCCGAGCTGACCAAGCACCCGGTCAAGACCCGGCTCTCGCTGACCGGCACGCTGGTCGTCGCCCGTGACATCGCGCACGCGAAGATCAAGGAGCGGCTGGACGCGGGCGAGGAGATGCCGGAGTACCTGAAGAACCACCCGGTGTACTACGCGGGCCCGGCCAAGACGCCGGAGGGGTACGCCTCGGGCTCGTTCGGGCCGACCACGGCGGGCCGGATGGACGCGTACGTCGAGCAGTTCCAGGCGGCCGGTGGCTCGAAGGTCATGCTGGCCAAGGGCAACCGCTCCCAGCAGGTCACGGACGCGTGTGCCGCGCACGGCGGCTTCTACCTGGGCTCGATCGGCGGCCCGGCGGCGCGGCTGGCACAGGACTGCATCAAGAAGGTCGAGGTCCTGGAGTACGAGGAGCTGGGCATGGAGGCGGTCTGGCGGATCGAGGTCGAGGACTTCCCGGCGTTCATCGTGGTGGACGACAAGGGGAACGACTTCTTCACGGACCCGGGTCCGGCCCAGCCGTTCGTGACCAGCATCCCGGTCCGGCCCGGCGCCTGACGCCGCAGCTCAGCCGGAGACCTGTGCGGCGCCCCGCTCGACGGACGGAGTCCGGCGCAGGCGCCCGAAGCTTGGGAGGCCCCCCGGGGCCGAGCAATGCGAGGGCGACCATCGAGAGGGGTACGGATGGCCCCCGGTCGTGACCGGGGGCCATCCGGCGTTCAGCCCGAGAGGGTCGCCTCGAAGGCGCCCGGGCGCTGGGGGACGCCGCTGCACGACGTGCTCGGGGCGGCGGCGGGCTGTTCGGCGGCGGGGTCCGGGGCCGCGGCGCCCGCGCCCTCGGCGGCGCACGGACGGTCTCGTTCCGCCGACCACATCGACAGCCGCCCGATGCCCTTGCGGGCCGCGAAGCGGGCGAGTCCGGCCGCGTCCTCCAGCGTGAAGACCTCGCCGGTCACGTCGTTGACCCCGATCATCGGCGTCACGGCCAGGGTCTTCCACGCGGCGGCGTCGGACAGCCCGAGCACCCGGCGGACCTTCTCCTGGGCGGCGGTGGCCGCCTGGATGGCGTAACGGCCCATGTCGCCCGTGTGGTCGCCGCTGTAGTTCATGGCCATGACGTTGACCGACGAGACGGTGACGCCCTCCCGCTGCGCCGCCGTCAGCTGGGCGAGGGCGCCGGGGGTCAGCCCGTCCGGCATGGCGGGCAGCGTGAAGGAGACGTTCAGCCCCTCGTGGGTGCGCTGGACCAGGGCGATGGCCTGGGCCCGGCGGGCGGTGGCGGCGGCGTCGGCGAGGGCGTCGCCCTCGATGTCGAAGTCGGCCCGGATGATGCCGTAACGCTCGATCACCTCGGTGTACGCGGCGGCGAGTTGCGAGGGGTCCTCGCAGGCCGTCCCCAGCTCCGTGCCGTCGGCGCCGCCGAAGGAGATCCGTACGTCGCCCCCGGCCCGCCGGGTGGCCTCGATACGGGCCGTCAGCGCCGGGTCGTCGAACGGGATGCCGCTGTCCCAGGCCGGGGTGCAGCCGTCACCCGATACGACGAAGCCCAGCGTGAATTCCTTGACGCCGCGCGCCGCCGCGGCGGGCATGTCGTAGCGCGAGCTGGCCCAGGCGCTGACGTACGGCACGAAGTCGGCCGGGGGCGGCTCCGGGCGGGGGGCGGCGTGCGAGGTCGCGTGGTCCGGGTCGGACGACCGCTCGCTGCCCGCCCAGACGGCGACGGTGGCGCAGAGCACGGCTCCGGCCATGGCGATTCCGCTCATGCGGGGGCTGGCCTTCAATCGCACGCGCTCTTCCTTCCGCTCCGGGGTGAGGGATGGCCTCCCCGCCAACCTCGCATATTCGATTAAAAGTGACGGACTATGACACACCGCATGTTTGACACATAGGTTGTATGTCGTATTTTCTGCACTAGCCTCTGACGCATGGATCATCAGTCAGATGTGGCCGAGCGTGCGCCCTCGCGTCCCGTCCGCTCCGACGTGGCCAGGAGAGGGCCCGTGTTCGTGGACCTCTCCGGGCGCCGCGGACGGCTGATGCGGCACGCGGGCGCGCTCGCGGGGGCCGTCTGCTTCGGCTATTCGGCGGTCCTCGGGATGGGGTTCGCGGGCGGTACGGCCATCGCTCCCGAGACGCTGATCCCGGGACGCCCCGTCACCACCGAGGCGTTCGGCCGGGAGCCGAGGGTCGCCCCGGAAGGGCACTCCGGCGGGCATGACGACACGTATGAGCACCCGTCGGGCGACCACCACCCCCGGTATCGCCACGACGGACCGGACCATCCCCTTCCGCATCCGCCCGCGCACGTACGCCCCGCGGGCGCCCGGAAACCCACCGCGCTCGCCCGGCCCGCCCCGCCCCAGTCGCACCGCGCGTCCGGGGCGCGCGGCGAGCGGGCGGGGCGCGGCGAGCACGCCGCACGCCCCGGCCGCCGCGCGGGCGGACACCACGCCGCACGGCACCAGCGGCCCGGGGCCCACCAGCCCGGCCGTACGCCGCATCACGCGCGGCCCCACGAGCCCGCCTCGTCGCCCGCGCGCCCGGAGCCCCACAAGCCGCCCCGCAAGCCGGTCGGCCAGGCGCCCGATCCGGTGAAGCGGCCCCCGGCCGCGAGGCCCAGCAAGCCAGGGAAGCCCGGCAAGCCCGGCGCGCCCGCGAAGCCCACCGAGCCCGGCCCCGACCGCCCCCAGAACCCCGGCAACGGCAACGGCAACACCAAGCCCCCGGCGAACGAGCCCGAGACCCCGGTATGGGGCCCGAGCACCCCCGGCGGCATCAACTGGCAGGCGATCCCGCAGTTCCGCAGCAGGGTGTCATGAGCGGCAGACCGCTGAAGCTGCCCCGGCCGCGCGGCCGCGGACTCCCGGCCACGGGAAAGAGCGGCAGAAGGCCCCGCTTTCGGGGGCGCCTCAAGATGCGCGCCCGCACCCGGATGGCCTTCGCGCTGGCCACGCTGCTCGCGCTGGTCTGCGCCCTGCTGCTGGACGGCTATCTGTACGCCGAGATCGGCAACGACGCCCGGGTGCACGCCTCACGTTCGTACCGCAGCGTCCCCGAGCGGCTGCGCAGCGGCGGGCCGGTCATCACCTTCGACCGGAAGGGGAGGGCGACCGAGCACTCCATCCCCGCCAAGACCATCGCGCTGACCTTCGACGACGGCCCGGACCCGCGCTGGACCCCGGAGATCCTCGCCGTGCTGCACAAGCACCGCGTCCCGGGGACGTTCTTCGTGCTGGGCCAGATGGTGGTCCGCCACCCGGGGCTGGTGCGCGAGATGGTGGCCGCCGGGCATGAGATCGGCGTCCACACCTTCTCCCATGTCGACCTGTCCTACCAGGACAAGCACCGGATGAACCGCGAACTGGCCCAGTCGCAGCTGGCGCTGGCGGGCGCGGCGGGCGTCACCAGCTCGCTGTTCCGGGCGCCGTACGCCTCGGAGGTCTCCGCGCTGGACGACCGCACCTGGCCGGTCCAGCAGCATGTGGGCGCCAAGGGCTACGTCAGCGCGTTCGTGGACACCGACAGCGAGGACTGGCGGCGGCCCCCGGTCAAGGAGATCGTCCACAACGCCACCCCGCGCGGCACGAAGGGCGCGTCCGTGCTCTTCCACGACGCGGGCGGCAACCGCGCGCGGACCGTGCAGGCGCTGGAGCGCTACATCGACCGGATGGCGGCGCGCGGCTACTCCTTCACCACCATCACCGGCGCCCTCCACGCCAAGAGCGCCAACCACCCCGCCCCCGCCCTGCGGGTGTGGGAGGGCCGGACGCTGATCTGGGCCGCGCTGGCCACCCAGCACGCGCTGCCGGTGCTCATCGGGATGCTGGGGGTCGTCGGGATCGCCGTGTTCGGGCGGCTGCTGCTGATGCTGGGGCTCGCCTGGTGGCACCGCCGCACCCGGGACCGGCGCCGCTACACGCTGGTGCAGGAGGTGACCGATCCGGTGAGCGTCATCGTGCCCGCGTACAACGAGAAGGAGTGCATCGCCCACACCCTGAACTCCCTGGCCGCCTCCACCCATCCCATCGAGATCCTGGTGGTGGACGACGGTTCCACCGACGGTACGGCGGACATCGTGGAAGCGATGGGGCTGCCCAACGTACGCGTACTGCGCCAGCCCAACGCGGGCAAGCCCGCCGCGCTGAACAACGGCATCGCGAACGCCCGCCACGAGCTGATCGTGATGATGGACGGCGACACCGTCTTCGAGCCCACCACCATCCGTGAGCTGGTCCGCCCCTTCGCCGACCCCCGGGTCGGCGCGGTCGCGGGCAACGCCAAGGTCGGCAACCGGCGCTCGCTGATCGGCGCCTGGCAGCACATCGAGTACGTGATGGGCTTCAACCTCGACCGGCGGATGTACGACCTGCTGCGCTGCATGCCGACCATCCCCGGCGCGATCGGCGCCTTCCGCCGCCGCGCGCTGCTGGACGCCGGGGGCATGAGCGCCGACACCCTGGCCGAGGACACCGACATCACCATCGCGCTGCACCGGGCCGGGTGGTGGGTGGTGTACCAGGAGCACGCCCGCGCCTGGACCGAGGCGCCGGGCACCCTCGGCCAGTTGTGGAAGCAGCGCTACCGCTGGAGCTACGGCACCATGCAGGCCCTGTGGAAGCACCGCCGCTCGCTGATCGACCGGGGCCCTTCGGGGCGGTTCGGGCGGGTGGGGATGCCGCTGGTGGTGCTCTTCCAGATCGTCACGCCGCTGTTCGCGCCGCTGATCGACCTGTTCACGCTGTACGGGGTGATCTTCGTGGACCCGGTGCGCTCCCTCGCGGCGTGGTGCGCGCTGCTGCTCGTACAGCTGCTGGGGGCGGCGTACGCCTTCCGGCTGGACCGGGAGCGGTACCGGGCGCTGGCCGTCCTGCCGCTCCAGCAGATCGTCTACCGCCAGCTGATGTATCTGGTGCTGCTGCATTCGTGCGTGACCGCCGCCACCGGCGCCCTGCTGCCCTGGCAGAAGCTCAAGCGGACCGGTGAGGTGGAGGCCCCGCGCACCGCCGAGACCGTACGGTGACCCACCTCACCGGTCCGCTCCCGGCGGCGCGGGAAGACGGCACAGCGGTACGACGCTGTGCTGGACGGAGGTGTCACCATGACCGAAGACAGGGCCGAAGAGAACTACCGGACCGAGCACGACTCCATGGGTGAGGTACGGGTCCCCGCCCACGCCAAATGGCGGGCCCAGACCCAGCGCGCGGTGGAGAACTTCCCCATCAGCGGGCAGCGCCTGGAGCGGGCGCACATCGAGGCGCTGGCCCGGATCAAGGCCGCGGCGGCGCTGGTCAACGCCGAGCTGGGCGTGGTGGAGAAGGACATGGCGGCGGCGATCGCGGAGGCGGCCGCGGAGGTCGCCCAGGGCCGCTGGGACGACCACTTCCCGGTGGACGTGTTCCAGACCGGCTCCGGCACCTCGTCCAACATGAACACCAACGAGGTGCTGGCCACGCTCGCGACCGAGCGTCTGGGCCGCCCGGTGCACCCCAACGACCATGTGAACGCGAGCCAGTCGTCCAACGACGTCTTCCCGTCCTCCATCCACGTCGCCGCCACCGCCGCCGTCACCGCCGACCTCATCCCGGCGCTGGAGCACCTGGCGGCGGCGCTGGAGCGCAAGGAGGCCGAGTTCGCGGAGGTGGTCAAGGCGGGGCGTACCCATCTGATGGACGCCACCCCGGTGACGCTGGGCCAGGAGTTCGGCGGCTACGCGGCGCAGGTGCGGTACGGGGCGGAGCGGCTGCGCGCCTCGCTCCCCCGGCTGGCGGAACTGCCGCTGGGCGGCACCGCCGTGGGCACCGGCATCAACACCCCGCCCGGCTTCCCGGCCGCCGTCATCGCCGAACTGGCGCGGGCCACCGGGCTGCCGCTGACCGAGGCCCGGAACCACTTCGAGGCGCAGGGCGCCCGGGACGGGCTGGTGGAGACGTCCGGTCAGCTGCGGACCATCGCGGTCGGCCTCACCAAGATCGCCAACGATCTGCGCTGGATGGCGTCCGGTCCGCGCACCGGCCTCGCCGAGATCGCGCTGCCCGACCTCCAGCCCGGTTCGTCGATCATGCCGGGGAAGGTCAACCCGGTGATCCCCGAGGCGGTCCTGATGGTCGCGGCCCAGGTCACCGGCAATGACACGACCGTCGCCACGGCCGGGGCCGCCGGGAACTTCGAGCTGAACGTGATGCTCCCGGTGATCGCCAAGAATCTGCTGGAGTCGATCCGGCTGCTGACCAGCGCCTCCCGGCTGCTGGCGGACCGCACCATCGACGGGATCACCGCCGACGCGGAGCGCGCCCGGGAGTACGCGGAGTCCTCGCCGTCCGTCGTCACGCCACTCAACCGCTACCTCGGCTACGAGGAGGCCGCGAAGGTCGCCAAGAAGTCGCTCGCGGAGCGGAAGACCATCCGCGAGGTGGTGCTGGAGTCGGGCTACGTGGAGCGCGGGCTGCTGACCCGGGAGCAGTTGGACGAGGCGCTGGACGTGCTGCGTATGACACATCCTTGACGTGCTCCCCGGTCCGAAGTCCCGGGGTTCCCTGCCACGGTCGGGTGACCGTCTAGGTGGCTTCCTGCTTCAACGCGCTGTGCCGGGACTTTCGTCCTGGTCCTACCTGCGCTCTGCGAGGCGTTTAGCCTGTCCGCCCGTCCGGCGGCCAGGGTGTTCTTCGAGGCGTTGTCGTCGCGGTCGTGGACGGTCCCGCACCCTGCGCACGTCCATTGGCGGACGTGGAGGGGTTTGGGGCCGTCCATAACGCCGCACACGGAGCACCTTTGAGAGGTCGGCTCGAAGCGTCCGATCTTCCCGAAGTACCGGCCGTGCTTGACCGCCTTGTACTCCAGCATGTGCACGAACGCCGACCATCCGGCGTCGTGCACGGACTTGGCCAGCCGGGTCCGCGCGAGGCCGGACACCGCGAGGTCTTCCACATACACCGCTTGGTTGTCACGGATGATCTGTGTGGACACCTTGTGGTGCCAGTCCCGCCGCCGGTCGGCCACCCGGGCATGCTGCCGCGCGACCCGGATACGGGCCTTGGCCCGGTTCTTAGATCCCCGGTCCTTCCGGCTGAGATCCTGCTGCAACCGCTTCAGCTTTTTCTCCGCGCGGCGCAGGAACTTCGGGGAGCGGATCCGGGTGCCGTCGGACAGGACGGCGAAGGTGGACAGTCCCAGATCGATGCCGACTTCGGTATCCAGCTCGGGGAGAAGGTGCGGTCCGGTGTCCACCACGAAGCTCATGAAGTACCGGCCCGCACAGTCCTTGGTGACGGTCAGGGAAGTGGGTGCGGTCGGCAGCGGCCTGGAGCAGGTGACCTTGATAGTGCCGACCTTGGCCACATAGACCGTGCCGTCGTCCTGGAGGGAGAACGCGTTGGTGTTCAGGCGAATGGACTGCCGGGTGTCTCTCTTCGTCTTGTACCGGGGCGGTGCGACCTTGCGGCCTTTACGCTGACCCTTCAGGGAGTCGAAAAAGTTCTTGTAAGCGGCATCCAAGTCGCGCAGGGACTGCTGGAGCACGACCGCCGACACCTCGGCCAGCCAAGCGCGCTCGGTGGTGCGCTTGGCCTGGCGCGCGGCGCTGCGGGGTGTCCGGGTGGACCCGGTAGTTGTAGCGGAGCTGCACGGATGCGATCGTACGTTCGCCCTCACAGACTGCGAGGGCGAAGTCCATAAAGGCAGGCATACGTTTCGGAGATGCGCGTTCCTCTCGTCCTTGTGACCAAGTGCCGACGCGACAGCGAGAGGTGCACTGACAGGAGGGCAAAGACTCCCGACACAAGATTATCTGTAAGCCCCTGTTGTACTGTGCGTGCGGCATAGGTCACGGCACGGCGGCCCGGTCGCACCTAAGATCTGCTCATGACAGCGGACATCGTGGAGACGACGGGAACGGCGGACGGCGCCCGATGGGCGCCAGGGGACCACATCCTCTGGCGTTATCGCGCCAACGCCTCCGACGCCATCCACATCTGCCGTCCGGTGACCGTCGTCCGGGACACCCCGGACGTGCTGGCCGTCTGGCTCGCGCCCGGTACGGCGTGCGTCAAGCCGCAGCTCGCCGACGGTACGCAGGTGCACCGCGAGCCGCTGTCCACGCGCTACACCAAGCCGCGCACCACCGCGCTGTCCCAGTGGTTCGGCACCGGGGTGCTCAAGCTCGCCCGGCCCGGTGAGCCCTGGTCGGTGTGGCTGTTCTGGGATCCGGGCTGGCAGTTCAAGAACTGGTACGTGAACCTGGAGGAGCCGCTGTCCCGCTGGAGCGGCGGGGTGGACTCCGAGGACCACTTCCTGGACATCGCGGTCTACCCGGACCGCAGCTGGGAATGGAAGGACGAGGACGAGTTCGGGCAGGCGCAGCGGGCCGGTCTGATGCCCGGTGAGCAGGCCGAGCGGGTACGGGCGGCGGGCCGGGCCGCCGTGCGGCTCATCGAATCCTGGGACGCGCCGTTCCGGGAGGGGTGGGAGGAGTGGCGTCCGGACCCGTCGTGGACGGTACCCGTCCTCCCGGCGGACTGGGACCGTATCGACAGGGGGCGTACGTCCGCGCACTCAAGGTCCTGAACCTCTTGCTGTGTCCCGGTGTTTCAAACGTAGGATCGTCGTCCGGAACACTGCACATGCGGGAAACAGGACAGAGGCGCAACTCACGGACGATGCGCGCGAACTGACGCAATGTCACAGGAGGGGCGGGAGTCGTGAGCGGTGAGGACGACTACGGCGACGGCTATGCGGGCTATGAGGACTTCGACCGCCTGGCGCTCGACCGCAGCGGTCAGGCAGAGGCGTTCGACGCGATAGGCGAGCGCTACGACGACGCCTTCCCCCATAAGGAAGGCCAGGTCACGGCCGGTCAGTGGCTGGCCGAAACGCTTCCGCCCGGCTCCCGCGTGCTCGACGTCGGCTGCGGTACGGGGCTGCCCACGGCCCATCAGCTGACCGCGGCCGGACACCGGGTGACCGGCATCGACATCTCCCCCGGGATGCTGAAGCTGGCCCGGGACAATGTGCCGGGCGCCGACTTCCAGCAGGTGGACATCGTCGACCTGCGGATGGGCGGCCGCTACGGCCCCGGGGGCTCCCGGGAACTGGGACCGTTCGACGGCATCGCCGCCTACTTCTCGCTGCTGCTGCTGCCCCGCCCGGAGATCCCGTACGCGCTGCGCGCCCTCCACGCCGTACTGAGACCCGGGGGGCTGCTGGGCCTTGGCATGGTCGAGGCGGACGTCGACGACTTCGCCATCCCGTTCCTCGGCAACTCGGTCCGGGTATCCGGTTATCTGCGGGACGAACTTCGACAGGTCGTACGCGATGCGGGCTTCGAGATCGCCGGGGAGGACTCGCACGCGTACGCCCCGGCCAGCACGGACGTACCACCCGAGATCCAGCTCTATCTGAACTGCCGACGACGTGCCTGACACTCGGTGCGCCCCCGACGAGACGGGGGCGCACGGCCCCGGACGGATGGAAACCCACGCGTGACGGAGCACCCCACCTCCCACAACAGGCGACAGGCTGCCAGCACTGCCGCCGCCTCGGGCACGCCCGAGGACGCGCACGGCGCGGTCCCGGACCCGCGGACCGCCGTGCGGCAGACGGCCGCCCCCGGCCAGGAGCCGGGCGGCGGCCGGCCGCGTCCCGCCTTCCCGGCGGACGGCCCGGCGGCCGCCCCGGACTCCGGCGACGCCCCGGCCCAGGAGCCGGAGGGCGCCGCGGCCGAGGGAGACGCCCGGCCACGGCGCCGCGGCCGCGGGGCCGCGAAGCCCGCACCACGCGGCGGCGGGGGAACGCCGCGCGGCGGCGGCACGGCGAAGCGCGCCGGTGGCGGGACGCAGCGCCGAGGAGCGGCGGAGAGCGAGCAGCCGGAGCACGGCACACCGGAGGGCGAACCTGTGTGGGACGCGGACCGCAATGCCGCCAGAGGCGCGGCGAGCCGACCCGGGGCCCGGGACGACGCCCCCAGCAGCGCGGCGGGCGGACACCCGGCCCCGGCGCGGCCCGGCCCGGCCGTGAACGAGGCCGCGACCGCCGGTGAGGTGGCGTCGGCCGCTGAGGTGGCGTACAGCGCCCCCGAGGGCGGAATGCCCGCCGTGCCGCCCTCGAACGCGCCCGGCGCCGACGGCACCGCCGCCCTGCGGGACCGCAGCGGGGACCGGCTGCGGTTCGTCGGGGCGGCGACGCGGCGCATCGCGCGCGGCATCGACCTCGACGAGATCGTGCTCGGCCTGTGCCGGGCCACCGTGCCCACCTTCGCCGACGCGATCCTGGTCTATCTGCGCGATCCGCTGCCGGTCGGCGACGAGCGCCCGGTGGGCCCGGTGGTGCTGCGGCTGCGCCGTACCGACCGGATCCCGATGGACGCGGACACCGAGAGCGGACGGCTGCCGCTGATGTCCTCGCAGTCCGACCTCGCGCCCGCCGTGGGCGGCGGCCCCGCGGCCGAGCTGTGCGAGGTGGAGGCGGGCGGTCCGCTGGCCGAGGTGCTGCGCGGGGTGCGGCCGGTGTTCGGCGACTCGCAGGCCGCCCGCGCCGCGCTGCCCGAACTCCTCGGCGAGGGACCGTCGGTGGCGACCGGCCAGCGCACCGTGCTGGCCCCGCTGCGCGGCCGCCGCCGGGTGATCGGCGCGGCCGTCTTCGTACGCCGCCCGGACCGGCCGCCGTTCGAACCGGACGATCTGCTGGTCGCGGCCCAGCTGGCCACCCACACCGCGCTCGGCGTCGACAAGGCGGTGCTGTACGGGCGCGAGGTCTACATCGCGGACGAGCTGCAGCGCACCATGCTGCCCGACTCGCTGCCGCAGCCCACCGGTGTCCGGCTGGCCAGCCGCTATCTGCCCGCCGCCGAGACCGCGCGGGTCGGCGGCGACTGGTACGACGCGATCCCGCTGCCCGGCAACCGGGTCGCGCTGGTGGTCGGCGACGTCATGGGCCACTCCATGACCTCGGCCGCGATCATGGGCCAGCTGCGCACCACCGCCCAGACCCTGGCCGGTCTCGACCTGCCGCCGCAGGAGGTGCTGCACCACCTCGACGAGCAGGCCCAGCGGCTCGGCACCGACCGCATGGCCACCTGCCTGTACGCGGTCTACGACCCGGTCGCGCACCGCATCGTGGTCGCCAACGCGGGCCATCCGCCGCCGCTCCTGCTGCACCGGGGAGGCCGCGCCGAGGTGCTGCGGGTGCCGCCGGGGGCGCCGATCGGGGTCGGCGGCGTCGACTTCGAGGCGGTCGAGCTGGACGCGCCCGCCGGGGCCACCCTGATGCTCTACACGGACGGCCTGGTCGAGTCGCGGATGCGCGACGTATGGACCGGCATCGAGCAGCTGCGCGAGCGGCTGACCGCCACCGCCCGGCTCACCGGCCCCAACCCGCCGCCGCTGGAGCCGCTGTGCGACGAGGTGCTCGACATGCTCGGGCCCGGCGACCGCGACGACGACGTGGCGCTGCTCGCGGCCCGCTTCGAGGGCATCGCGCCCAGCGACGTCGCGTACTGGTTCCTCGACCCGAAGGCCCAGACCGCGGGGCAGGCCCGCCGCCTGGCCCGCCGGGCGCTGGCCCGCTGGGACCTGGAGGACCTGACGGACGCGGTGGAGCTGCTGGTCAGCGAGGTGGTCACCAACGCCGTGCGGTACGCGGAGCGGCCCATCACCCTGCGGCTGCTCCGCACCGACGTGCTGCGCTGCGAGGTCGGCGACGACGTACCGCAGCTGCCCCGGCTGCGCCAGGCGCGCCCCTCCGACGAGGGCGGGCGCGGGCTGTACCTGGTCAACCGGATGGCGCGCCGCTGGGGCGCGACCCGGCTGTCCACGGGCAAGGTCGTCTGGTTCGAACTGGCCATGCCGTAGAGGCGCGTTGGCTGACGAAATACGGCCGCCCGGCACCTTTGGTGCCGGGCGGCCGTATGGGATCAGTCAACGGACGGTCAGAGTCCGCCCTGCCCGTCGTCGCCGTCGCCGCCGCCGTCCTCATCGCCCGGCGCGGTCGGCGGCGCGGTCGGCAGGGTCGGCGCGGTCGGCGGCACGGTCGGCGGCAGCGTCGGGGTCGCGGGCGTCGTCGGCGTGGTGGGCGTCGTCGGCGTCGCGCTCTTGGTCGGGGTCGGGCTGCCGCTGTCCGTGGGCGTCGGCGACGTGGTCGGGGACTCCTCGGCCTCCGTCGTCGGCGGGGGCGCCTGCGGCTGATTGTCCAGCTCGGTGTCCAGGTCGAACTTCGTGGTGGACGAGCCGTTCAGGGTGCTGCCCATGTACGCGCCCCAGATCTTGGCCGGGAAGTCACCGCCGTTGACGCGGCCGCCGCCGGCCGTGCCCTTGAGCGTGACCTGCGTGCCCTTGCCCTCCCGCTCGCCGAACATGCCGACCGAGGTGACCAGGTCGGGGGTGTAACCGGTGAACCAGGCGGACTTGTTGTCGTCCGAGGTACCGGTCTTGCCCGCCATCTCCTGGCCCTTGGTGCGCACGGCCTGGCCGGTGCCGTCGTCGACCACGCCGGTCAGCACCTGGGTGACGGAGTCGGCCGCGCCACGGCTGATCGCCTGGCCGTTGGTCGGGTCCGGCAGCTGGGCCGTCTGGTCCTCGCCCTTCTCGGCCGACTTCACGAACGCCGGGGTGACCTTCTTGCCGTGGTTGTCGAGGGTCGCGTAGACCCCGGCCATCTCCTTGGGGCTGGCGCCCATCACGCCCAGCGACATCGCGGGGCGCACGTCGAAGCCGTTCTTCACGTCGCCGACCATGCCGAGGTCCATGGCGGTGTTCTTGACCTTGTCCAGGCCGACGTCCACCGCCATCTGCGCGAAGACGGAGTTGACGGACTTGTTCATCGCCTTCTGGACGTTGATCTCGCCGTAGGACTTGTTGTCCTCGTTCGGCGGGGAGAAGGCGGTGTCGCTGCCCTTGACCGGCCGCCTGCTGGTGCCGTCGTAGAGGGTGCTGGCCGTGATCGGCGTGCCGCTCTGGGTCGTCGCGCCGTTCTCATAGGCCGAGGCGAGGATGAGCGGCTTGAAGGTGGAGGCGGGCTGGTAGTCCGAGCGGGTCGCGTTGTTGATGTAGTGCTGGGTCGCACCCGCGCCGCCGTACATCGCCACGATGCCACCGGTCTTGGGGTCCACGGAGATCGCGCCGACCTGGGCGTCCTTGTCGACCTGGCGATCCTTGGGGTCCAGCTTGTCGGTCAGTTCGGCCCGAACCGCCTTCTCCAGCGCCTTCTGCTTCTTCTTCTCGATGTTGAGGGTGACCGTCCAGCCGCCGGCCTCGAACTCCTTCTCGTCCACCCCCTCCTTGAACAGCTCCTTCTTGGCTTCAAGGATCACGTAGCCGGTCTGGCCCTCCAGCCCGGGAATCGGGCGGGGCGCGATGGGCTTGTCGAACTTCAGCCCGTCGCGCTCGCTCTTGGACAGCCAGTCCTTCTCGACCATGTTGTTGAGGATGTAGTTCCAGCGGGCCACGACCAGCTTCTTGCCGTTGGGGCCCGCCGTTGAGTAGTCGTACTGGCTGGGGGCCTGGAGCAGTGCCGCGAGATAGGCGCCCTGCGCGACCGTCAGCTTGTCGACGTCCTTGTTGTAGTACGCGCGGGCGGCGGCCTGGATGCCGTAGGCGCCGCGGCCGTAGTAGCTGGTGTTGATGTAGCCCTGGAGGATGTAGTCCTTGGACTTCTCCTGGTCGACCTTGAGCGAGATCACCAGCTCGTTCAGCTTGCGGCTGATGGTCTGTTCCTGGCTGAGGTAGTAGTTCTTGACGTACTGCTGGGTGATGGTCGAACCACCCTGCTTGCCCCTGCCGAGAGCGGTGTTGATCAGACCGCGCGCGGTACCGGAGAAGGAGACACCGGAGTCGGTGTAGAAGTCCTTGTTCTCGGCGGCGACGAAGGTGTGCTGCACCTTCTTGGGGATCTTGGACAGCGGTACCGACTCGCGGTTGACCGTGCCCTCCTTCGCCATGATCGAGCCGTCGCTGTACTTGTAGATGTTGGCCTCGGCCCTGGCCTCGGCGTTGGCGTCGGGGATGTCGACGCTGAAGTACAGGATGGCGAACGCCCCGATACCCAGGGCGCCCAGCCCGACGAAGTAGCCCAGCACCATCTTCCAGGTGAAGAACCTGCGTATGCCCCCCGGCTTCGCCGTCTTCTTGGCTCTGCGTGCGCCCTTCTGCCGCGCCCGCCGATCGTCCGCTCTACCCATCTCTCCCGCCGCTCCAGTCCATCAGCCCCCCGGCCCCAGCCCAGCTCATGAAGCTAGCACCGCAACTACCGGCAAATACTCATCGATCAAGCTTTTTCCGTACGTGACAAAGAGCACGTCTCTCACGGGAACTGACGGCCCAGTGCCGCCGGGGGTTGCACAGGAACCAAAATATGTTATCACTTTGCTAGACACTTCGAGCAGAGACGGGGACCCCATGACCGACACCACCGCCACCCGTGCCGACATACCGGCCATCCCGGAGCCACAGGTACGGGAGCGGCCCGCCAAGAACATCAACGGCGGCCTCGCCCTGCTGCTGGGCCTGATCGGGCTGGTCGCCGGGGTCGGGCTGATCTTCGCCGGGGCGGCCGTCGCCGCCGAGAACAAGGGCGCCGCGTCCACCGCGCTGATCGTCGCCGGGATCGTGGTGATCCTCACCGCGATCATCACCATGTGCGGGCTGAACACGGTCGCGCCGGGCGAGGCCCGGGTCGTCCAGCTCTTCGGCCGCTACCGCGGCACCATCCGCACCGACGGGCTGCGCTGGGTGAACCCGCTGACCAGCCGGGAGAAGATCTCCACCCGGGTGCGCAACCACGAGACCGCGGTGCTCAAGGTCAACGACGCGTACGGCAACCCGATCGAGCTGGCCGCCGTCGTGGTCTGGAAGGTCGAGGACACCGCCCAGGCGATGTTCGAGGTGGACGACTTCCTGGAGTTCGTCGCCACCCAGACCGAGGCGGCCGTGCGCCACATCGCCATCGAGTACCCGTACGACGCCCACGACGAGGACGGCCTGTCGCTGCGCGGCAACGCCGAGGAGATCACCGAGAAGCTCGCGGTCGAGCTGCACGCCCGGGTCGACGCGGCCGGGGTCCGCATCATCGAGTCGCGCTTCACCCACCTCGCGTACGCCCCGGAGATCGCCTCCGCGATGCTCCAGCGGCAGCAGGCGGGCGCGGTGGTCGCCGCCCGGCGGCAGATCGTGGACGGCGCGGTCGGCATGGTCGAGGCGGCCCTCGCCCGGATCACCGAAGAGCACATCGTCGAACTGGACGAGGAGCGCAAGGCCGCGATGGTCAGCAATCTCATGGTGGTCCTCTGCGGAGACCGCTCCCCGCAGCCCGTCCTCAACACCGGCACGCTCTACCAGTGACGGACCAGGAGACAGGGGACGCGGACGGGCGGCAGCCGCGGCGGCAGCGCAAGCAGACGCTGCTGCGGCTCGACCCGGCGGTCTACGACGCCCTCGCCCGATGGGCGGGCGAGGAGCTGCGCAGCGCCAACGCGCAGATCGAATTCCTGCTCCGCAAGGCGCTGTCGGACGCGGGACGGCTGCCCGGTTCGACCCGCCCGATCCCGCGCCGGGGCCGTCCGCCCCGCGCGGCGGGCGGGGCGGACGCCCCGATGACAACTGACGGCACATCCGGGGGCCAGACCCAGTAATAGGGCCCTGACCAGCACAGATGACCTCCCCACCTCGGCTATACACACGAGGTATACGCATGGTGTAGAGTGCCGCGCATGTCAATCGGCCACACTTTGCTCGGGCTTCTGGAGTCCGGTCCACGGCACGGCTACGACCTCAAGCGCGCCTTCGACGAGAGATTCGGGCACGACCGCCCGCTGCACTACGGGCAGGTCTACTCGACCATGTCCCGGCTCCTGAAGAACGGCCTCGTGGAGGTCGACGGCATCGAGCACGCGGGGGGTCCCGAGCGCAAGCGCTACGCGATCACCGACGCGGGCATCACCGATGTGGAGCACTGGCTCGCGCAGCCCGAGAAGCCCGAGCCCTACCTTCAGTCGGTCCTCTACACCAAGGTCGTCCTCGCCCTGCTCACCGGGCGCGACGCCGCCGATCTGCTCGACGTCCAGCGCGCGGAGCACCTGCGGCTGATGCGCGAGCTGACCCAGCGCAAGCGCGGCGGCGACCTCAGCGACCAACTCATCTGCGACCACGCCCTCTTCCACCTTGAGGCCGATCTGCGCTGGCTTGAGCTCACCGCGGCCCGCCTCAGCCCCCTCGCCAAGGCGGTGCGTTCATGACTCCGGCAGGATCTCTGCTGATTGCCGACGGCCTGCACAAGTCGTACGGCCGCACTCCCGCGCTGGACGGCGCGCACTTCTCCATCCACCCCGGCGAGGTCGTCGCCGTCATGGGCCCCTCCGGCTCCGGCAAGTCGACCCTGCTGCACTGCCTGGCCGGGATCGTCCGGCCGGACTCCGGTTCGGTGCACTACAGCGGGCGCGAGCTGTCCGCCATGTCGGACGGCGAGCGCAGCAGCCTGCGCCGCGGCGAGTTCGGCTTCGTCTTCCAGTTCGGCCAGCTCGTCCCCGAGCTGACCTGCGTGGAGAACGTCGCGCTGCCGCTGCGGCTGAGCGGCGTCAAGCGCAAGGAGGCCGAGGCCCGGGCGCTGTCCTGGATGGAGCGGCTGGAGGTCGCCGTCGTGGCGGCCAAGCGGCCCGGCGAGGTCTCCGGCGGTCAGGGGCAGCGCGTCGCGGTCGCCCGCTCGCTGGTCACCGCGCCACGGGTGCTGTTCGCCGACGAGCCGACCGGCGCGCTGGACTCCCTCAACGGCGAGCGGGTGATGGAGCTGCTGACCGAGGCGGCCCGGGAGACCCGTACGGCGGTCGTCCTGGTCACCCATGAGGCGCGGGTCGCCGCGTACTCCGACCGCGAGGTCGTCGTACGCGACGGCAAGGCGCGGGACATGGCGGGCGCCCGATGAGCGGCCCGGACGACGGCCACACCGGCGCGGGCGGCCGCACCGGCACAGCCAGCCGCGGCGGCCAGGCGACGCTGACCCTGAGGTCCGCGCCGCCCCAGCCCCCGGCCCGCGAGGAGCCCCCGCGCCGCCCCGGTATCGCCCGCTGGGCCGCGGACCTCGCCATGGGCGGACGGTTCGCGGTCTCCGGCGGACGGGAGAGCTGGGCCAGGACGATCATGACGGCGGTCGGCGTCGGCCTCGGCGTCACGCTGCTGCTGTTCGCCGCCTCCGTCCCCACCATGGACGCCGAGCGCACCGCGCGGTCCAACGCCATCGCCGCCTTCGGCTTCGGGGAGGATCCGAAGCCGGGCCCCGGCACGGTCCACGTCGCCCAGGCGGACACCGACTTCCGCGACATGGACATCTCGGGCATGGTGATGGCGCCCGACGGCGCCCGGCCGCCCCATCCGCCAGGCGTCAGCGGCGTTCCGGCCGCCGGGGAGATGTTCGTCTCCCCCGCGCTGAAGAAGCTGCTCGCCTCCGACGAGGGCAAGCTGCTCCGGGACCGCTTCCCGTACCGCGTCGCCGGGGTGATCGGCGACAGCGGACTGTCCGGCCCCACCGAGCTGCGCTACTACGCGGGGATCACCCCGAAGCAGTTCGACAGCGTCCCCTCCAGCTACCACCTCGACGCCTGGGGTGCCACAGACACCAGCCAGGACGGGCTGGACCCCGCGCTGGTGCTGCTGGTCGTCATGGGCTGTGTGGTGCTGCTGCTGCCGGTGCTCATCTTCATCGCCACCGCCGCCCGCTTCGGCGGCGAGCGCCGCGACCGGAGGCTGGCCGCGCTGCGGCTGGTCGGCGCCGACATCCCGATGACCCGGCGGATCGCCGCGGGTGAGTCGCTGTTCGGCTCGCTCCTCGGGCTCGCGGTCGGCGGCGCGCTCTTCCTGCTGCTGCGGGAGGCCGTCGGCGGCGCCTCGATGTTGAACCTCAGCTTCTTCACGTCCGACATCACGCCCACCTTCCCGCTCGCCCTGGCGATCGCGGTGACCGTGCCCGCCTCGGCCGTCGCCGTCACGCTCATCGCCCTGCGCGCCATCGCCATCGAGCCGCTGGGCGTCGTACGGAACGCCACCCCCAAGCGGCGGAGGCTGTGGTGGCGGCTGGCGCTCCCGCTCCTCGGCGTCGCGATGCTGGCCCCGCTCGCGGGCGGCTTCGGGGCGACCAGTTCGAGCGGCGACCTCGAGGCCTTCCAGGCCGCGGCCGGTGCCGTCCTGGTCCTCATCGGCACCACCGCGCTGCTGCCGTGGCTGGTCGAGTCCGTCGTGGAGCGCTTCGGCAAGGGCCCGGTGCCCTGGCAGCTCGCCACCCGGCGGCTCCAGCTCAGCAGCGGCACCGCCGCCCGCGCGGTCAGCGGCATCACGGTGGCGGTCGCCGGGGCCATCGCGCTCCAGATGCTCTTCGCGAGCGTGCAGTCCCACAGCACCGAGGAGACGGACCAGGACCCGAACCGCGCCCAGCTGTCGATGGGCATGCGGGTGGGTGACGGCGCCGAGGCCCGCGACGCCTTCGCCCGGCTCGGCGCGGCCAAGGGCGTGCGCAGCGTGCTCGGGGTCACCCAGGACTCCGTCTCCGACCCGCGCAGCAAGGCGAAGGACCCGGCCGAGATCCCGACCGACTCCCTCACCGTCGCCGACTGCCCCGCGCTGCGTGAGCTGGCGCACCTGAAGAGCTGCCGGGACGGCGACGTCTTCGTCGTCGACGCACCACCGGCCGACGCGGAGGCCGAAGGGCAGGTGGCCTACCCGCCGCCCGAGACCCCCTTCGCGAAGCCCGGCACGCAGGTCAACCTGAGCTTCGACGAGGAGGGCATGCCCACGGCGGGCAAGCAGAAGCTGTGGACGATCCCCGGTTCGGCCACGACGGCGAAGCCCAGGATGGACCCGACGGGGATCTACCGCTCCGGCGTCTTCGCCACCCCCGGCGCCATCGACGTCGCGCAGCTTTCCGACCCGCAGGCGCTGGCGATGATGCGGATGGACCCGAAGGTTCCGGACGCCAACGAGTACGTACGCAACGCCAGCAGGGCGATCGACCCGGCGATGGACGTGATACAGCTCAGCGGCATATCGCAGTCGTCCGAGTTCCAGACGATCCGCAACGTGCTGTACATCGGCGCCACCGCGACGCTGCTGCTCATCGGGGCCAGCATGATCGTGACCACCCTGGAGCAACTGCGGGACCGCAAGCGGCTGCTGTCCGTCCTGGTCGCCTTCGGCACCCGGCGCTCCACGCTGAGCTGGTCCATCCTGTGGCAGACCGCGATCCCGGTGGTGCTGGGGCTCGCGCTGTCGGTCGCGGGCGGTCTTGCGCTGGGCACGCTGCTGCTGAAGATGGTCGGTGAGAAGCTGGCCGTGGACTGGGCCGGACTCGCCATGATGACCGGCATCGGCGCGGGCGTCATCGTCCTGGTGACGCTGGCCAGCCTGCCTCCGCTGTGGCGCATGATGCGCCCGGAGGGGCTGCGCTCCGAGTAGCCCCGGCTGTGACGTAAGAGAACGCGCCGTCGCGGCGGGGAGAAAACCCCGCCGCGGCGGCGCGTCAGCGTGCGCCCCGCGTCAGCGCGCGACCCGTACCGGCAGCGGCCGCACCGCCTCGCGGAGCGTGGCGGCCAGCGCCTCGAACTCCTCCGCCCGCGCGGCCCCGGCCCGCATGGCCAGGGCGATGCGGCGGGCGGGGGCCGGGTCGGCGAAGTCGCCGGTGGCCAGCTCCTCGTTGCGGGCGGTCTCGACCCGTAGCGCGGTACGCGGCAGCAGCGTCACCCCGAGCCCGCCGCCGACGAGTTGCACCAGCGTGGAGAGCCCGGCGGCGGTCGTGGTCACCGGGGCGCCCTCGGTGCGGCCCGCCTCGCGGCAGATGTCCAGGGCCTGGTCGCGCAGGCAGTGACCCTCGTCCAGCAGCAGCAGATCCAGCTCCTTGAGCGCCTCGCGGGGTATGTCCGTACGCCCGCCCAGCCAGTGGTCCCGGGGCGTGACCAGCACGAAGTCCTCGTCGAAGAGCGGCAGTTCCACCACCCCCGGGGCGCCCAGCGGCACCGCGAGCAGCAGCAGGTCAAGACGCCCCTGGGCGAGCCCGTCCAGCAGCGAGGTGGTCTGCTCCTCATGCACCTGGAGGTCGAGGCGCGGATAGTGCTCGTTCACCAGCCGCAGCACGGTCGGCAGCAGATACGGGGCCACGGTCGGGATCACCCCGAGCCGCAGCACGCCGGTGAACGGCGCCCGCGCCGCCTCGGCTTCCTCCAGCAGCGCACCCACTTCGGCGAGCACGGAGCGTGCTCGCGCGGCCAGCCGCTCCCCCGCCGGACTGAGCAGCACCTTGCGGGTCGTACGCTCCAGAAGCTGCACCCCGAGCGTGTCCTCCAGCGCGGCGACGGCCCCCGAGAGCGCGGGCTGGCTCATACCGATGGCGGACGCCGCATCACGGAAGTGCAGATGCTCGGCGACCGCCGCGAACGCCTTGAGCTGGGACAAGCTCGGCTGCCGCGGCTTTCCGGCCGGTGTCGCAGTCGCGGCCACTGATAGCCACCTCCAATCAACTTCAGCGAGTCTAGCTATTTCACTGATCAATGTGGAGTGTGCCAGGGTGGAGACCGTCCAACCCCGGGAAACCCCCACAAAGGGTCCCTCCCACGCGAAAGCTGCAAGGAGAAACGTGCTCACTGTCGGTGACAAGTTCCCCGCGTACGACCTGACCGCCTGCGTGTCGCTGGAAAGCGGCAAGGAGTTCGAGCAGATCAACCACAAGTCCTACGAGGGCAAGTGGCGCGTAGTTTTCGCCTGGCCTAAAGACTTCACCTTCGTGTGCCCGACCGAGATCGCGGCCTTCGGCAAGCTGAACGAGGAGTTCGCCGACCGTGACGCCCAGATCCTGGGCTTCTCCGGCGACTCCGAGTTCGTCCACCACGCCTGGCGCAAGGACCACGCGGACCTGCGTGACCTGCCCTTCCCGATGCTGGCCGACTCCAAGCACGAGCTGATGCGCGACCTGGGCATCGAGGGCGAGGACGGCTTCGCGCAGCGCGCCGTCTTCATCGTGGACCAGAACAACGAGATCCAGTTCACCATGGTGACGGCCGGTTCCGTGGGCCGTAACCCCAAGGAGGTCCTGCGGGTGCTGGACGCCCTGCAGACCGACGAGCTGTGCCCGTGCAACTGGACGCAGGGCGAGGACACCCTCGACCCGGTCGCGCTCCTTTCCGGCGAGTGAGGTGAACTGACCATGGCACTCGACACCCTGAAGTCCGCTCTGCCGGACTACGCCAAGGACCTGAAGCTGAACCTCGGTTCGGTGATCGGCAACTCCGAGCTTCCGCAGCAGCAGCTGTGGGGCACCGTGCTGGCCTGCGCGATCGCCTCGCGCTCGCCGCAGGTGCTGCGCGAGCTGGAGCCGGAGGCCAAGGCCAACCTGTCGGCCGAGGCGTACACCGCCGCCAAGTCGGCGGCCGCCATCATGGCGATGAACAACGTGTACTACCGGACCCGGCACCTGCTGTCCGACCCGGAGTACGGCAACCTGCGCGCCGGTCTGCGGATGAACGTCATCGGCAACCCGGGCGTGGACAAGACCGACTTCGAGCTGTGGTCGCTCGCGGTCTCCGCGATCAACGGCTGCGGCATGTGCCTGGACTCGCACGAGCAGGTGCTCCGCAAGGCGGGCGTGGACCGCGACACGGTCCAGGAAGCCTTCAAGATCGCCGCAGTGCTGCAGGCGGTCGGCGCCACCCTGGACGCCGAGGGCGTCCTGGCCGAGAACGGCTGACGCCACCTGGCAACGCGAAGGGGCGCCCCACCGATCCGGTGGGGCGCCCCTTCGCGTTGTCGGCGCGGGAGTTACGTACCGCCCTCGCCCGGAGGCCGCGGCGGCACCGGCGGCCGGACCGGCGCGGCGGCCACGGCGGTCGCGCCGTGCGGGCCCGGACCGGCGCGCAGGGCGCTCTCCCTGCTGTACGAACGCAGATAGCCGACCGCCGTGTTGACGACCGCCACCAGCGGTACGGCCACCACGGCGCCGCCGATGCCGCCGATCAGCGAGCCGCCCGCGACGGAGAGCACCACGGCCAGCGGATGGACCCGCACCGCGCGGCCGAGGATGAACGGCTGCAGCACATGGCCCTCGATCTGCTGCACCGCCAGCACTACCACCAGCACCATCCCCGCCGTGAACACGCCCTGGGTGACCAGCGCCACCATGACCGCGAGCGCGCCGGAGACCACGGCACCGACCAGCGGGATGAAGGCGAAGAGGAAGATGAAGACGGCGAGCGGCACGGCCATCGGGACGTCGAGGAAGAAGAGCCCGACGCCGATGAAGATCGCGTCGATGAGGGCCACTATGACCGTGCCCCGCACATAGGCGGTCAGCGTGGCCCAGGCGCGCGGCCCCGCGCCCGCCACGCCCGGCCGGGCCGCCGCGGGGACGAGCCCCAGCACCCAGCCCCAGATCCGCGGCCCGTCGTACAGCAGGAACAGCGTGCTGAACATGGTCAGCAGGATGCCGGTCAGCACCTCGACCACGACCGTGACGCCTTCGAGCCCGGCCGAGGTGATCTCCTCGGTGTTGGCGCCGACGGCCTCGCGCAGGCTCTTGGCGACATGATTGATCTGCTTCTCGGTCACATGGAACGGGCTGTGCAGCAGCCAGCGCCGCAGATCGTCGATGCCGTCCTGGAGCTTGTCGGACAGCTCGTCGATGTTCTCCATGACCTGCCAGACCACGAACCACACGACCAGCCCCATGATGATGAAGCCGCCGATGAAGGCGATGGTCGTGGCGAGGCCGCGCGCGACGCCCTTGAGGCGCAGCCGGGTGACGGTGGGCTCCAGCAGGGCCGTGATGAGCAGGGCCACGGTGAAGGAGAACACGACCAGCTGGACGGAGCTGATGACCTGCATCAGCACATAGAGCATTCCGGCCAGCACCAGCAACCGCCAGGCGGCCTCGGCGGCGACACGCATGCCCCAGGGGACGGCGTCGGCCGGACTCGGCCGGGCGGCGACGGCCGGGGCGTACGCGGGCGGGGCGGGCACGGCGGCGGCCTCGGCCGCCTCGGCCGCTGCGGACGGCCCGGGCGGTCCCGGCGGTTCGGGCGGCGGCCCGGGGCGCGCTGATGGCTCCTGCCGCGACGCGTCCGGCGCATCCGGCTCGGGCGTCTCGGGCGTCGCATCCGGCTCGGGCGGCTCGGGCGGCCGACCGGCTCCTCCGCCGCCGCTCTCGTCACCGCGTGCCGCGGCCTCTTCGCGTTCGAGCCGTGCGGCGAGCCGGGTCAGTCCGGCCCCCAACCTGCCGACCCAATCTGGCAATCTGGACATTCAGCTTTCCCTACCCCCGGTTCCCCCGTAGTCGTCGGCATGACGTTACCGGCTGCGGACGCGCGAAACCCCCGACCTGCCGGACGGGGGTTTCGCGAAGCTTACGTCACTGAGCGGCCGGATGGCCCGGACCGATCAGTAGTAGTTGTTGGCCTGCCAGAACGACCAGGCCTCACACGGGCTGCCGTAGCGCTCGTTCATGTAGCCCAGACCCCACTTGATCTGGGTGGCCGGGTTGGTCTTCCAGTCGGCACCGGCCGAGGACATCTTGGAGGCGGGCAGCGCCTGCACCAGACCGTACGAACCCGAGGACGGGTTGGTGGCCTGGTAGTTCCAGCCGCTCTCGTGGTCCACGATGTTGCTGAAGCACTGGAACTGGTCGCCCGGGATCATCTGCCGGGCCATGGCCTGGACCTCGGAGATGGAGTACGAGGTCTTCGCGGGGAAGTCACCGGCGTCACGCGTGGCCGAACGGCTCGCGATCTCCTGCTTCTTCTCCTTGGCCTCGCGCTCCTTGGCCAGCTTCTCGGCAGCCGCCTTGTCCGCGGCGGCCTTCTTGGCCTTCGCGTCCTGGGCAGCCTGCTTGCGGGCCGCCTCCTCAGCGGACTTCTTCGCCTCCGCGTCGGCCGCGGTGGACTGAACGTCCGCCTGCTGCGTCAGGGATGCTGTCTGCGCCACGGCCTGCTGGCCGGCGGGTATGTCCGCGAGGAGCGTCGAGTCGGCGGCGGTCGCCTCGATCGGGTCGGACGAGCTCTGCTGCTCGCCACCCGCGGCGACACCGACGACGGCGCCCACAGTGGTGACCGCGGTGGCCGAGGCCACTGCGAATCCCCGGACCGAAATCCGGCTCACTCGGTTTTCCTTCCAGCGTCGCCCGCTTAGGTGACCTCGCGGGCGCAATCGTGCCCCTGTGCGCTGGCCCCCCCTTGTTCCGTCCCCGAGTACTGCTCGATGGGAACGACTGGTCACGGGAGGCACTGGCCCGGTGCGTCCTCCCGCAGGAGGGTCGCGAGGTGCTCGGGCGGCATACGGCGAACTCTCTTCAGTTCTGGTACTGCTGTGGTTCTGTACCGCTGGCGGTACTGGTGTGCCGTATGCGAGGCCTGACAGAACCCACAGACTGCCGGACACGGATAGCCGTAGGCAATTCCCTGGCAGGTGTGAAAGCTCACAGGCCGTTTACGCCCTAGGGTTTTTGGAAATCCACGCGCGAGAACGCGCCGCACAGCTAGGCTCTTTGGCCTTTCCGCGCGACGCGTTACTCGCGTACCGGACGCAACCGGATCAGATGCGGCCGTCCTCCAGCATTTCGGTCACCAGTGCCGCGATCGGCGACCGCTCCGAGCGGTTGAGGGTGACATGCGCGAAGAGCGGATGCCCCTTCAGCTTCTCGACGACCGCCACCACCCCGTCGTACCGCCCGACGCGGAGGTTGTCGCGCTGCCCCACGTCATGGGTCAGCACCACCCGGGAGTTGGCGCCGATCCGGGACAGAACGGTCAGCAGCACATTCCGTTCGAGCGACTGCGCCTCGTCGACGATCACGAAGGCGTCGTGCAGCGAACGGCCGCGGATGTGGGTGAGCGGAAGCACCTCCAGCATGCCGCGCTCCACCACCTCCTCGATCACCTCGGCGCTGGTCACCGCGGACAGCGTGTCGAAGACCGCCTGAGCCCAGGGGCTCATCTTCTCGGCCTCGCTGCCGGGCAGATAGCCCAACTCCTGACCGCCCACCGCGTACAGCGGGCGGAAGATCATCACCTTGCGGTGCTGCCGCCGCTCCAGGACCGCCTCCAGGCCCGCGCACAGCGCGAGCGCCGACTTGCCCGTACCGGCCCGGCCACCCATGGACAGGATGCCGACCTCGGGGTCGAGCAGGAGGTCCAGCGCGATGCGCTGCTCCGCGCTGCGCCCGTGGATGCCGAATGCCTCACGGTCGCCGCGCACCACCCGTACCTGCCCGTCCGGGGTGACCCGGCCCAGCGCCTTGCCGCGCTCGGACTGGAGGACCAGTCCGGTGTGCACGGGCAGTTCGGCGGCCTCGGGGATGTACGCGGTCTCGGCGGCGAACAGGTCGTCCACCTGCTCGGCCGAGACGGCCAGCTCGGCCATCCCGGTCCAGCCCGAATCGGTGATCGCCAGTTCCGCGCGGTACTCCTCGGCGAGCAGCCCCACCGAGGACGCCTTGATGCGCAGGGGCAGATCCTTCGAGACGACCGTGACGTCGTACCCCTCGGCCTGCAGGTTCCGGGCGACGGCGAGGATCCGCGCGTCGTTGTCCCCTACCCGGCCGCCATGGGTCAGGAAGGCCGCGGGGAGGATTCCCGGGTCGGAGTGGTTGAGCTCGACGCGCAGGCTGCCGCCCAGGTCGCCAATCGGAATCGGAGCATCCAGGCGGCCGAACCGGACGCGGTACTCGTCCAGCAGGCGCAGTGCCTGCCGGGCGAAATACCCCAGCTCCGGATGGTGCCGCTTGGCCTCCAGCTCCGTGACCACCACGACCGGCAGCACGACTTCGTGCTCGTCGAAGCGGGACATGGCGCCTGGGTCGGCAAGCAGGACGCTGGTGTCGAGGACATAGGTGCGCCGGTCGTGCTCGCGGCGTTTCTTGCTGGTCACCACGGGTGGACGAACCCCCTCGGGAGAGGTTGGGGTGCGACGGCGTCGCGGGAGTGATGTCTCCCCGCCGCAGGCGGGGAGCGGACCGGGCTCAGGCCCCGCGGAACGGGCCGAGCGCCGGCCCTCCGCGTCATACGCACGATCCGCACAGTCGTCCGTGTGCAAAGGGCCTCCCGGACGAACGGCCCGATGCCGTCCGCTGGCAGTTCGACACCCACTGGACAGTGGAACAGGGCGTCGACCTGGAAGGGATATTCCCTCGAAGGTGCGGAGCCATGCAACGGCATATGACGGCCCGCACATGAACGTTGAGGAACGGGCGTGCTACACGGCGGCCGGGGCCGGACGCGGTGTCGCGTCCGGCCCCGGCCGGTGAACTGCTTTGTGCGATAAGGCGATTAGTTGCCGTAGCGGCGATGCCGCGCCGCGTAGTCACGCAGGGCGCGGAGGAAGTCGACCTTGCGGAAGGCGGGCCAGAAAACTTCGCAGAAGTAGTACTCCGAATGGGCACTCTGCCAGAGCATGAAGCCCGACAGCCGCTGCTCGCCGCTGGTGCGGATCACCAGGTCCGGATCGGGCTGGCCACGGGTGTACAGGTGCTCGGCGATGAGGTCGATGTCGACGACCTCGGCCAGCTCCTCGAAGGACGTGCCCTTGGTGGCGTGGTCCAGGAGCAGCGAGCGCACCGCGTCGGCGATCTCCTGGCGGCCGCCGTAGCCGACGGCGACGTTGACCAGTATTCCGTCGATGTGCTCCGTGTCCCGCTCGGCCTCTTTGAGGACCGTCTGGGTATGGGAGGGCAGCAGGTCCCGGTTCCCCACGTGGTGCACCCGCCACCGGCCGTCGGCGGCCAGGTCGCGCACGGCGCCCTCGATGATGTTCAGGAGCGGCTTCAGCTCCTCTGCCGGGCGGTCCAGGTTGTCGGTGGAGAGCATCCACAACGTGACGACCTCGACGTCCGTCTCGCTGCACCAGCCCAGCATCTCCCGGATCTTGCTGGCGCCCGCCTGGTGACCCTGCTCGGTGGTGCCGCCGGAGGCGCGCGCCCAGCGGCGGTTGCCGTCGAGGATGACCCCGATGTGCTTGGGCACCTGGTCGTGGTCGAGACGGCCCTCCACCCGGCGTGCGTAGAGCCCGTACACCAGGTCGCGCAGTTTCACGTCTTCCAGCCCCTCAGTGCTTTTGCATGGCTCGCCACGGCTGTCCGCCCCAAGGGCAGCACCCTACTGCGGGGCGGCGGGGGTGGCTAACCGAGCCGGTCGGACGGGGTATCGAGACGCCGCACAGACGCCCGAACGCCGTACGGAACCCTCCATCGTCACGTTGCGTGACGCACTGTGCGGGCTGGGTACCGCCGTCGCACCGCGATAAACCGTACAGATCCCCGTAATAGAGCGGGCCGGTCCGTGGGGGGGAGTACGGACCGGCCCGAGGGGGGGTTTCCACCATAACCCTTCGTGAGCGGTTGTCCATGCATCGGCGGGGTGAGGATGTGCGCGGCGCCGACGCCTTGGCGCGTCAGCCGGTGCCGAGCGCCCCCAGTACCAGCCCCGCGCCCGCGCCGAGGATCATGAACGGGCCGAACGCCAGCGGCGTGCCCCGGCCCGCCTTGCGCGCCAGGACGAGCGCCATCGCGTACAGCGACCCCAGCAGCACCCCGGCGAACCCGCCCCAGAAGAGCACCGCCCAGCCGTACCAGCCGAGCGCCACGCCCAGCGTCAGCGCCAGCTTGACGTCGCCCAGGCCCATGCCGCGCGGGCTGATCAGGAACAGCACCAGATACGCCCCGCCCAGCACCACCCCGCCCAGCAGCGCCCGGGGCCAGGACCCGGCGCTGTGCGGCAGCGGCGCGGCGGCGCCGAGCAGCGCCGCGGCTGAGCCCGCCATCGGCAGGGTCAGTACGTCCGGCAGCCGGTTCACCGCCCGGTCCACCCCGGCCAGCAGCACCGCGGGCGGGGTGAGCAGCAGCCACACCGCCAGCTCCGGACGCGGCCCCACGGCCGCCGTCAGGCCCGCGCACACCAGCGCGGTGAGCAGGACGGGGAGCAGCGGGCCCGGTCCGTACGCCGCCTCGCTCTGTGTGCAGCGCGGACAGCGGGCGGGGCCCAGCCAGCCGCGCGCCGGGCCGGTGAACGCGTGCCCGCGCGGACAGTCCGCGCGCCACGGCTCGCCGGACTCGACCGCCAGCCGGTACAGCGGGCGCGGCACCAGCAGCCCGGCGGCGGCGCCGTACGCGGCGGCGAGGACGATCAGCAGCGGTTGCAGCACGGCCCGAGCCTACGGAAGCCGTCCGCCCGGGGGACCCATCGGTGGAACACTCATCCCAAGGGTGGACACCGGGTGGTGAAGGGGACACACATGGGCCGCTGGCGGGACGGCACCGGAACGCTCCGCGTCGATGGGGGCGTATCCGGCGTACCGCTGGAGATCGCCGCCTCGTACCGTGCCCGGGCCCGTGGGCTGCTCGGCCGGTCCGGGCTGACCGGCGCGATCCTGCTGTCCCCCGCGAGCGGGGTGCACACCTTCCGGATGCGCTTCGCCATCGACGTCGCCTATCTCGACCGCCGGATGACCGTGCTGGCCGTCACCACCCTGCGCCCCGGGCGGCTCGGGCTGCCGCGTGCGCGGGCGCGGCACGTCCTGGAGGCCGAGGCGGGCGCGATGGCGGGCTGGGGCCTGCGGCCGGGTGTCCGGGTCGCGGTCCACCCCGGCCCTTCTTCGGCTCCACCGGCTTCTGTACGCTGAACGCGCTGTTCATGAGGTACATGAGGTAGAGGTATAGGGGTAGGGGTGGCACGTTGACGACGACGGGCAAGATTCTGCGGTTCGACGAGTTTCGCGGTTACGGCTTCATCGCCCCGGATGACGGTGGCGAAGACGTGTTCATGCACGCGAACGACCTCCTGGACGAGAAGCACCTGTTCCAGCCCGGTTCGAAGGTGCGGTTCGTCCCCGAGTACGGCGACAAGGGTCCCAAGGCGTCCGAGGTCCGCATCCTGGAGCACAACACCGCGCCCCCGGTCGTCCGGCCCTCCGCGCCGGACTCGGGCGACGACACGATGTGCGATGTGCTCTCGGTGGGCGAGTTCCGGCAGGAGCTGACGGAGACGCTGGTCGAGATGGGCGGCAGTCTCACCGCCGACCAGATCAAGCAGGTGCGCCGCCGGGTCATCGAACTGGCCCAGGCACACAACTGGATCGAGTCCTGACAGGTCGCTAGGGCGGTGGCGGCGGCAGCGACTCGATACCGGGCGCGGCCTCTGGCCACACCAGCAGGACGGCGCACGGCGCGTGGTCCACGACGAAGCGGGCGGCGGGCCCCAGGCTGTGGGGCCCCAGCCGGTCGCGGTCCCCGTCGCGGGCGCAGATGAGCAGGTCCACGCCGTCCGCCTCGCGCACCACCTCGTGTTCGACCCGGCCGTGCCGCTGGAGCCGGGCCACCGGGCGGTGCAGCCGCTCGGCGGCGGCGTCCAGCAGTTCGGCCGCCGCCGTACGGGCCAGCTCCTCCAGCCGATCCCCCGGGTCCCGCCCGGGGCGGCCCCGGCCCAGCAGCCCGGCGAAGGCGCCGTGCGCGGCGCCCGCCACGTGGTCGTCGGTGACGTGCAGCAGACGGATCTCGGCGTCCGCGCTTTCCGGCAGATGATCGCGGGCGGCGTCCACGGCGGACTGCCAGGTGCCCTCGGCGATCCAGATGAGCACGATCATGGGTTCCTCATAGCGTCATAGCGTCGCCAGCATGGCCCATAGCGCCACCGTCGCAGCCACCAGCGTGGTCGGCACGGTGAGCAGCCCGAGGCGGGTGAACTCGCCCAGTCCGGAGTCGGCGTCCGCCCCGTGGTGGCGGACGATACGCCGCCACAGCAGCGTGGCCAAGGAGCCGACGTAGGTGAGGTTGGGGCCCAGGTTGACCCCGATCAGCACGGCCAGCACCGGGCCCGGGCCGCCCTCGGCGGCGATCGGCAGCAGCGCCAGCGTGGCGGGCAGGTTGTTGACGAGGTTCGCCAGCACCGCCGCGACGCCCGCGATCGCGAGCAGGGTGGGCAGGCCGGTGCCGGTCGGCAGCACCCGGGACAGCGCCGACTCCAGGCCGTTGTCCAGGACCGCCTGTACGACGACGCCCAGGGCGAGCACGAACAGGCAGAACAGCGGGCCCGCCGCGCCGATCACGCCCCGTACCGTCGTCGTCCGCCGCCGCAGCGCCCGCCCCGCGAGCACCAGCGCCCCCGCCCCCGCCGCCCACGCGGGCTCCAGCCCGACGAGCGACGTCACCACGAACCCGGCCAGCGTCAGCCCCAGCACGGTCAGCGCGAACACCGGCACCGGCGGCCACTCGGCGGGCGGCGGCTTCGTCGTCCCGGCGGCCAGGTCCGTGGCGAAGAAGCGGCGGAAGACCAGGAATTCGATGGCGATGGACACCAGCCAGGCCGGGGCCATGAGCAGCGCGAACCGCATGAACGACAGCCCGCTCGCCTCCAGGGCGAGGAGGTTGGTCAGGTTGGAGACCGGCAGCAGCAGCGACGCGGAGTTCGCCAGGTGGGTGCAGGCGTAGACATGCGGGCGGGAGCGGGCCCCGAGCCGGGTCGCTGTCGCGAACACCACGGGGGTGAGCAGGACGACCGTCGCGTCCAGGCTCAGTACGGCGGTGACCAGCGCCGCCACCGCGAACACCCCGCCCAGCAGCCGGTCCGTACGCCCCCGGCAGGCCCGTGCCACGGCCTGCCCGGCGGCCTCGAACACCCCCTCGTCCGCGCACATCTGCGCCAGCAGCAGCACGGCCGCCAGGAACCCGACGACGGGCAGCAGGCTCCGCGTCTCCGCCCACGCCGCCGCCGGTGTCACGGCCCCGGCCCCCACCACGACCGCCGCGGCTGGCACCGCCGCGACGGCCTCGGGCCAGCCCCGGGGCCGGGCGACGGCGAACGCCAGCACGGCGAGCAGCAGGGTGACGGCGAGGATCGCGGCGACGGTGGTATTCAGGGGAACTCCCGCGCGGGCTGGAACGACGCCCCCATGATGCGCCATGTGCCCGCCGGGGGTCTTTCCCCCACCCCGCCCCTTCCCGATCCCAAGGGCTCCGCCCCTGGACCCCGCTCCTCAATCGCCGGAGAGGCTGAAGACGCACGCGAGCCACGAACCGCCCGCAGCCCCGGCAGTGGGTGACACGGGCAGCGGTTTCTGGGTGGGCCCAGGGGCGATTGAGCAGCGGCCGTGCGGGACGAACACGCCCTACCCCAGCCCCTCCCCAGCGACTAACGACCAGGAGCGCGGGGCGGACGTGCCCTACCCCCAGCCCCTCCCCAGCGACTGACGAACGGGAGCGCGGGGCAGACGTGCCCTACCCCCACAGCCCCTCCCCAGCGACTGACGAACGGGAGTGCGGGGCAGACGTGCCCTACCCCCAGCCCCTCCCCAGCGACTGACGAACGGGAGTGCGGGGCGGACGTGCCCTACCCCCAGCCCCTCCCCAGCGACTGACGAACGGGAGCGCGGGGCGGACGTGCCCTACCCCCAGCCCCTCCGGCGATTGAGGAGCGGGGTCCAGGGGCGGAGCCCTTGGGATCGGGAAGGGGCGGGGTGGGGAAATGACACCAGGGTGGTCGCTCAGGTTCGGGGGAAGCTGACTTCTACTCGGCGGTTTTTCTTGCGGCCTTCCTCCGACGCGTTGTCCGCGATCGGGTACTGCTCGCCGTAGCCGCGGATCTGGTACGCGACCGAGGAGTCCAGGCTGGACGCCAGGCGCTGCTGCACCGCGTCGGCGCGTTTGCGGGAGAGTTCGAGGCCGTGGGCGGCCGAGCCCAGGTTGTCGGTGAAGCCGAAGACCCGGACGCTCTTCGCGTTCTGCCGCTCCGCCTCGTCCGCGATCTGCTGGATACGGGCGTTCGCCTCGGGGCCGAGCTTCGCGCTGTCCTTGCCGAACAGCACCTCGGCCTGGAGGGCGAAGCTCACCTTGGTGTTGGTGTCCTCGCGCCGCTCGTCGCCGTTGTCCGTCTCGACGACCGACTTGATGTCCAGGACCCGCCCGGCCGCGAGCTTCGCGCCCTCCGGCATCCGCAGATCCGGGTCGTCGGTGTCGATCTTGAGGGGCGGCCGGGTGTCGGCGGGGGCGCCGGGGCCGCTGTCGGCGTGGGCCGGGGTGGTGAGGAGGAGGGCCAGGGCGGCCAGGGCCGTCGCGGCGCGGCAGGCTGTCGCACGTGTCGTCATGGCGGGGCTCACCCGGACAGCTTGATGCTGACGGACGGCATCGTCGGAAGCTGGAAGTCGACCTCGGCGACGCTCTTGGGCGGGGCCGGGAACTGCGCGAAGAACGGGCGGCTCTCGTTCTCCTTGATCCCCGAGAGCCCCGTGGTGCACAGACACTGCCCATCGGTGTCCCGGAGCACGAGATACCGCTTCTTGCCCTTCGCGTCGACCAGCGTCGCACCCGACACGGACGAACGGGACTTGGCCAGCTCCACCTCCGGGGAGCGCCAGTCGATCGGGTTGAACAGCGTGCTGCCCCGGTTGGTCACCGTCCCGTTGACGGTGACGAAGCCGCCGCTGTCGCGCTCCGCGGAGTGGAGGGTGACGACGATGTTCTTCGGCCCCTTCATCTCGCCGATGACCTTCTCGGAGTCCGCGGCGGGCTCCGTCTCCCCCTGCCCGTCGTCGGTCTTGGCCTCGGTGGACTTGTGCGGGGCGCCGCTGTCCTTCCCGTCGCCCCCGTCACCGCTGCCGCACCCGGCCACGGCGAGGGCCAGGGCCGCTGCGAGCGCCGCCGCGGCAGCCCCCCTCCGGGCCTTCGTCGTGTGCCGAATGCTCATCGCTCGCTGTCCTTTGCTCGTCTACTCGTCGGTCGCTCAGTTCGCTCAGTCGGCAAGGTGCACGGAGAACAGTTCCTTGACGTCCGGGAGCAGTTCCGGGTGCGCCGGGTCGATGGTGACGGTCTCGCCATCGCAGTCCAGATCGATGGCGGGCTTCTCGTCTCCGTCTCCGTCGTCGTTGCCGCCGTCGTCGTCGCCGTCGTCCTCGTCACCTGTTGGAGTCGGGAGGGGCGACGGCTCGTCGTCGGGCGGCTGGAGCGTACAGCGCGGTCCTATGACCGCCTTGGCCTCCGCCTCGCCGTACTGGCCCTCCGTACCGGGGATGACGGTCTTGCCCACCGGCTTCTGCGTCTTGACGGTGACGGTGAAGGAGGTGGGGAGGAAGTCCGGGCCCTCGCAGCCGGTGACGTCCGCGCCGTTCTGCTGGGCGAACCACGTCGCCTCGTCACAGGCGCCCGTCGCGCCGATCCCCCGCCCGTTCAGCAGGTCCTCCAGCGCGCTCCCGTCCGCCACCGCGTCCAGCAGCGCCGTGCCCAGCTGCTCGCGGTAGTCCTGGGCGGCGGCGAGGGCGGCCGCGTCGGCGGCGGTCTGACCGCCGTTGCGGGTGGCCCCGGCCTGGCCCACCGCGAAGAAGGCGAGGGCGAGGAAGAGCAGGGCCGCGACCGCGGTGAGGTAGATCGGAAAGGCCTGCCCGGCATCGCCGTTACGGTAGCCGCGAGCCTTCACGCGCTCGCTCACGCGCTTGGTCAGATGCCGACGACCTGAGCGATCTTGTCGGAGATCGCGTTCGCGATCATGCTTCCGAAGTCCGTCGTCGCCAGTACCAAAACGATCGCGACCACCACGGCGATGATCCCCAGGTACTCGATCGAGGTCTGCCCCCGGTCGTTCCCCATAACGCGCTTCCCCATCGTGTTCCCCTCCATGGGTGGCCGTCCCACTCTGGTCCGGCGACTCAACCCCCGTGGTGTCGCTCGCGACACGAGCAAAGTACGCCGAAACAGCTGCCTCGGAACAGTGTCCCAGGGGGCATTGCCTTCCTGATACACGGTGTTCGAACCCTGTACGCGGACCTCCGCCGTCGCGGCCCATCCCTCTCACCCCCTCCCGCCGCCGAGGAGTTCACCGTCGACGACTGTCCCACAACCGGTTGCGATCGCGAAGCATATTCGCCCAAATGACCGTCAATCTCCCGTGACCGAACCGAAGTCCGTGCCGGACCCGATGAAGAACCCCGCCACGAGCAGCACCATCGTCCCGGGCACCATGAAGGTGGTGATGACCATGGTCGCCTTGGGGACGGCGCGGGCCGCGCGGCGCCGGGCGTTCTGGGCGTCGGTGCGGCGCATATCGTTCGCGATGGCGATCAGTGTCTCGACGATCGGAGCGCCCAGTTCCTCGCCCTGCTGAAGCGCCGTGACGAACTGGGCGACCTGTTCGGAGTCGTTCCGCTTCCGCAGTTCTTCGAACGCCTGGCGGCGGCTGACCCCCATGTCCATTTGCCGAAGTGTGATGCGAAGTTCATCCGCCCACGGGCCCTCGTACTTCTCGGACACCCGGTCCAGCGCCTGCCGGAAGCCAAGACCGGCGCTCACCACGACCGCCAGCACGTCCAGGAAGTCGGGCAGCGTCCGGTCGATCGCGTCCTTCCGCTCCCGCACCGCCGCCCAGATGCCGACCTCGATCCAGAACAGGCCGAACACGACCAGCAACACGGCCAGCAGCAGCTGGCCCCGCACCAGCATGACCAGCGCGCCGCCGAAGCCGAGCATCCCGTAGACCGCCCGGCGGGCCGCGTACCGGTCGACCGTCAGCCCGCCCGGATGGCCCGCCAGATCGATACGGCGGCGCACCCGCGCGACCCGCTTCTCGCCCATCAGCCGCAGCACCAGCGGGGCGTAGCGCATGCCGAGCCGGTCGACGGCCGAGCCGACCGCGTTCGTACGGGTCGCCCCGACCTCCAGCGCGACCGCGAGGTCGCTCGGCAGCTTGGCCTCGCTGCGGTACAGCGCGATGCCGTACGCGAGGCCCGCCACCGACAGGCCCGCGGCCAGCGCCAGCAGCAGTCCGAAACCCATGCGAGGTACCCCTAGACGTCGATCTTCGACATGCGGCGGATGAGGAAGAAGCCGATCCCGTACAGGACGAACGCCCCGATCACCGCGGCCTGCCCCCAGAAGGACGCGGTCATGCGGTCCAGCGAGCCCGGTGAGATCCGGTCCATCAGCAGCAGCGTCCCGATGCCCATCAGCGGCACCACATACGCGGTGACGGTCACCTGGGAGAGCTGGGTGCGGACCTCGCGGCGGGTCTCCTTCCGCTCCTCCAGCGTGTGGGTGAGGTTGCGCAGCGAGCTGACCACGGTGCCGCCCGCGCGGTTCGACAGCACCAGCGTGGTGACCAGCACCACCAGCTCCCGGGACGGCAGCCGCTCGGCCAGCTCGCCGAGCGCGTCGTCGATGGAGTGGCCCACCGCCAGTTTGGCGGCGACCTTGGACAGTTCCTCGCCCGCCGGGGCCTCCATCTCGTCCGCCGCCATGCTCAGCGCGGTCCGCAGCGCGAGCCCCGCCTGGGTGGCGTTGGCCAGGATGCGGGACAGCTCGGGCAGCTGGTTGATGAACCGTTCGATCCGCTTCTGCCGCTGCCAGCCCAGGAACCCGAACGCCGACCAGACGGCGATGACGGCCGCGATCGGGCCGAAGAACGACGCCAGCAGCGACGCCGCCAGCACCCACAGCCCGGCCGCCGCCCCGGCCGTGTAGACGAAGAACTCGCCGGGGGTGAGGTCCAGGCCCGTCGCCGCGAGCCGCAGCTCAAGACGGCGCCCCAGCGAGGTGGTGCGCAGCCGCCGGTCCACCCGGGCGAAGCGGCGCGAGCGCCCGGACGCCTCCGCCGCGCCCGACTCCGACAGCCGGTCGATCAGCGCGCGCTGCCGGTCCGTGCCCCGGGCGTACGTATGCACCCCGGCGACGCCCAGCGCGCCGCACACCAGCGTCGTGCCGAGCGTCAGCACCGCGAGCCGGTCCATGCCCTCCTACCTCCCGTCCCGCGCGCCGTACGCGCCCGTGTCGTACCCGCCCCTGTCGTACACGGCGCCCCGCGTGGTCAGCTGCGCCGGGAAGGCGGCCACCCCGAAGGCGGGCGGCACCGCCTCACCGGCCATCCGCAGCCGCTCCGCGACCCGCTCCGGGAGCGGGAAGTACGCGAACCGCCCGTGCACGATCCGGTCGGCGCCCATGGGCTGGGCGTCGAAGCGGCAGACGGTGGCGATGCGGTACTCCTCGTGGCCATGGCTGTCGAGCAGCGCGATCTCGCTGATCCGGCGGGAGCCGTCGGCCTGCCGGACGAGCTGGACGATGCAGTCCACGGCGCTGTTGATCTGGTCGCGCAGCGCCTCGTACGGGATCGCCACATCGGACATCGAGGCGAGCGTCTGGAGCCGCATCAGCGCGTCCTCGGCGCTGTTGGCGTGGACCGTGGCGAGCGAGCCGTCGTGGCCGGTGGACATGGCCTGCAGCATGTCCAGGGTCTCGCCGCCGCGCACCTCGCCGACGATGATGCGGTCGGGGCGCATCCGCAGCGAGTTGCGGACCAGGTCGCGGATGGTGATGCGGCCCTTGCCCTCGACATTGGGCGGCCGGGACTCCAGCCGGATGACATGGGTCTGCTGGAGCTGGAGTTCGGCGGCGTCCTCGACGGTGATGATCCGCTCGCCGTCCGGGATCAGCCCGGAGAGGGCGTTGAGCAGCGTGGTCTTTCCGGAGCCGGTGGGTCCTGAGACGACGACGTTGAACTTGCCCCGCACCAGCGCCGCCAGCAGCAACAGCATCTGCTCGTCCAGCGTGCCCATGCCGATCAGCTCATGAAGCGTGTAGGCGCGCGGGAAGCGGCGGATGGTGAGGGTGGCGCCGGTGAGCGCCAGCGGCGGGATGATCACGTTGACCCGCTCACCGGACGGAAGGCGCGCGTCCACCATCGGATTCGACTCGTCCACCCGCCGGTTGACGGTGGAGACGATGCGCTCGATGGTCTGCATCAGCTGCTCTTCGGACGCGAACCGGACGGGCACCAGCTCGACCCGGCCCGCCCGCTCCACGAAGATCTGGTCCGGTCCGTTGACCATGATCTCGGTGATGGAGGCGTCCTCCAGCAGCGGTTCGAGCACGCCGAGGCCCAGTGCCTCGTCCACCACCCGGCGGATGAGCTGGGACCGTTCGCCGGTGGACAGCACCGGGCCCTCGCGGCTGATGATGTGGCCGAGGACGCGCTCCAGCCGGGTCCTGCGCTCGGCGGCGGCCAGCGAGGACATCTCGGCGAGGTCGATCTCCTCCAGCAGCTTGGCGCGGTAGACGGCGACGAGATGCCCGTCCTGGCGGCCCTCGGACGGCCCCTCGGGCGTGTTGATACGGGACCGCAGGCTCATGAGCCGCCTCCCGCCGCCTGGAGGGATCCTTCGTCGCACGGCATGGTGGCGCTCCTCTCCGCGCTGCCGAAGATGTCGAAGCCGGGGATGACCGAGGGGATCTTGACGGACGCGGTCGCGCTCGCCTCTCCCCCGCCGCAGTCGCCCCCGCTGATGTTCGTCCCGTCGGCCAGCCAGCCGCTGATCGCCGCCTGCCCGGCGGCCGCCGGGCTGGTGCCCGGTTCGTCCAGCGACCCCATCCGGGCCGCCGCCCGCGCCGCCGTGCCCGCCTGCTGGACGGCGTACGCGGCGATGCCCAGCTGTACGGCGGCCAGCGCGACGAGGATCAGGACCGGCAGAAAGCCGAGGAACTCGATCGACGCCTGCCCCCGGTCGCGCCCCCTTCGGCCGCGTCGCCCGGCCCGGTCGGCCGCTTCGCCCCGCGTACGTACGGCCCCCGCCGCTCCGGGCGGCGCGGCACGGCGGGCCAGAAGGGCCGACCTGGTCCGTCGGGTCATCGCTCCAGGCCCCCTCACTGCCCCGCCGCGGTTTCCGTCTCGTCGGCGGCGCCCGCACTGCCGGTCACCATCCACGGGAAGTCGGCGGCGCCCGGGAACAGGATCGGGACGGTCAGCTTCACCGTCGTCCGGTACACCGCGCCGTCGCCCCCGCCGGGGCAGTCGACCTCGGCGCTCCAGGAGCCGGGGATGTCGTCCTGCGCCGCGGACTGGCAGGCACCGGCTCCCCCGGCCGCGCCCGCCCTGGCCCCCTTGTCGGCCGCGTTGCCCGCGAGCGAGTACGTATAGCCGACGAGCACGACCTGCCAGACCACCGCGAGCACGATGAGCGCCAGCGGCAGGACGCCGATGAACTCCACCGTGACCTGGCCCCGGTCGCCGCCCCGCTTGCGCAGGAAGCGGCCGGTGCCGGACGGCGGGATCTCGTTGAGCGCGTCCGTCCCCGGGCCCGCCTCGCCGCCGCTGTCGCCCTCGTCGTACGGCCCGGCTCCTATGGCACGGCGCCGCCGCGTCCCGGGCAGGGTGCGGTCGCCGCCCTGCGCCTGATGGCCCCGGTGGGGGGCGCGGCGGCCCGGCGGGGGCGTGCCCCGCGCGCCGTCCACCAGGCCCAGTTCCCCGGCGAGCCCCCACAGCGCCTGCTTGACGGCGGACTTGGGGTCCAGGTCCTGCATCCGCCCCGAGTCGACGGCGGGCTGCAGCTCCTTGTACCCGGCCGGGATCGCGGTGCGCGCGACCGCCGTGCCCGTGGCGCGCGCGACCAGCTGCGGCTGGATCTCGGCGCTGCGGCTGTGCCGGTTGACGACCGTCACGGTCTCCTCGGCCTTGCGGACCTGGAGCCGGTCCCACAGCCGCACCATCCGCTTGGCGGCCCGCACCGCGACCACGTCCGGGGTGGTCACCAGCAGCGCGGTGTCGGCCTGTTCGACGATGGCCGCGCCCGCCGAGGTCATCTGCGTACCGCAGTCGACGACCACCAGCTCGAACCGGGTCCGCAGCGCCCCGACGACCTGCCGGGCCGCCCGGTCGGTGACCTCCTCGCCGCGCTCGCCGTCGCCCGGCGCCAGCAGCAGCCCGAGGCCGGTGTGGTGGGTGAAGACCGCGTCCTGGAGGACCCTCGGCGAGATGTCGGTGATCTGGGCCAGGTCGGCGATGGAGCGCCGGAACTGGACGTCGAGGTACGAGGCCACATCGCCGGACTGGAGGTCCAGGTCGACCAGGGCGACGGTGCGCCCCGCCGCGCGCGCGGCCAGCGCGAGCTGCACGGCGGTGACGGTCGTACCGACCCCGCCCTTGGCGCCCGCGACGGCGACCAGCGTGCCGCCGGGACCGGTGGCGGCCACGTCGCCGCCGCCCCCGAGGTGGCGCCGTACGCCGCTGGCCCACTGGCTGGCGGCCTGCACGCGGGCCGCCAGCTCGTCGTACGACAGCGGTATCCCGGCGATGCCGCGCGCGCCCGCGTCCATGGCGGCCGAGTACAGGGCCGGTCCCGCGTCGCCGGTGACCAGCACCACGCCCACCGCCGGGAAGCGCAGCGCGACCTCCCGGATCAGCTCCAGGGCGGGGGACGGGCCGATCCGCTCGTGGACGAGGACGACCTCGGGCAGCTCCTCCAGGGAGGCGGCGGCCAGCGCGGCGAGGGTGTCCAGCAGCCGGGTCGAGTCGCCCACCGGCGCCGACGGTTCGACGCCGGGCAACTGGCCGAGCAGCCCGCCGATGGCGCGGGCCGCGTCGGCGTCGCCGACGGCCGGGAGGATCCTGATGGTCACCGCTCCACCTCCTCACTCTTCACGGGGGTCATTTGTCGCCGTCGAGGGTGTAGGTGCGGTCGCGCGGCGATACGGAGGCGTCGCCGCCGGGGCCGATCAGCGCGAGCCGTACGTGGGAGGCGAACGACTCGGCGTACGCGACGCGCTGGGCGTCCTTCGTGTCGAGCGCGAAGGTGATCGGCACGGCCTGGTCGACGCGGCGCTCGTCGTCCTCGTCCGGCTGGAGGGCCTTCAGCTCGCCGACGTCGATGACGTCCGCGGCCTGGACGATCAGCCTGGAGACCGGCGTCTCACCCTGCGTCTTGCCCTCGAAGGTCGCGTAGACGTTGACCTTCGAGCCGGGGGTGATCTTGCCCGCGACCCCCGTCGCCGCGTCGACCATGATCGCGATCTCCTGCTGTCCGGACTTGAGCGCGGGCCGGTCGACGATCATGCCCTTCTGCAGGAGCGAGCCCCTGGTCAGCTCGGTCACGGCTATCTTGCCGCGCACCTCGTCGAGGTCGGTGATCGCGGCGTCGGGCACCCAGCGCTCGGGCATCGAGACCGCCTCGAACGCCCCCGGCTCCAGGGCCTCGTAGGGCTTGATGTCCGACTTGAGCTTGTACGCGGTCGTCTCGGGGCCGACCTTCGACTCCACGTCGTTGACGACGGAGAGCACGCCGGCGAACGCGCCACCGGCGCACAGGACCGACAGGACCAGCAGGATGACTCCGCGGCGCTGGCGAGAATTCATGGACGGACAACCTCGTGAGTGGGACGTTTACCGGCTGGTCAGGGCAGGACGCTCGGCGGACTGGTTCAGGGCGGGGATCTCATCGCCGCGCGGCACCGGACAGGAGCAGAACGCGCAGCGGTCCCCGATGAGTTCGAAGCCGCACCAGTGGCATTCCTCTCTCCGTACGGACGCCACGAGCTGGTAGAGCACCGAGAGGTCCGGGATGGCCGCCGCGAACTCGATCACCTTCGGGGTGCCCCACCAGCGCACCGACTCGGGAGCCAGCGGCACCTCTTGGACGCCCCGGACGCCCCAGGAGGGCGCCAGCGCCCCGCTGACCCAGTCGTCGCGCGGGGCCGTCCCATGGCCGTGGCTGGTGAGCTGGCCCCGGGCGACGGTCATCTCGGTGCCGTACGCGGGCCCGGGCAGCGCCCCGCCGCCACCCACCTTGACCAACCGCGGCTCGGGGTGGGCGAGCACACCGAAGTGGGTGCCCGGCATCCAGGACTTGACGTGCGAGGTGAGGCTCACCGGCACCCGGTCCAGCCTGGCGACGCTGCCGAGCAGCGCGCCCGCGTGCACGTAGTGCGCCAGCAGCCGGGCGGAGCAGGCCAGCACGCCGGGGCTGAAGTCGGACACGGACAGCTGGCGCAGCTGACGAGCGATCACGGCGACGGCCAGCGGCGGCAGTTCGAGCGGGCACAGCGCCATCCGGTCGCTCTCCAGGACGGAGCGCACGGTGTGCAGTCTGCGGATGAAGGGCGGCGGGGTGGCGGCGGGATAGACCGTCACCAGATAGCCCTGCGCGTCGAGGAGCGCCCCGACCTCGGCGAGCGCGTCGTCGAGCGACTGCTCCTCCGGCGGCCGGAGCACTACGGCCGACGGGGTCTGCCCGTCGGGCGGTGGAAGCACCAGCTCACGGCTGGTGACTGCTATCGCGGTGGGCACGTCGGCTACCCCGTCTCACGTCGTCGCCGAGCGGCGGCGGCCGCAGTTCGTGAACTGCCCCTGGCTGGTGCATCGTCACTTTATCCACGAAAGCCGCGTGAGAGAACAGTTCCTCTGAGTTACACCCCCCTGGTCCGCGCGCACCCCCGGTTCGTGGCGGGGAGTAGCCCGTGACCAGCGGATATGTGCCATGGACTTGACAACCGCATTGGTCTGGACCACCTTGGTCGCACGCCTCAGGGGCCCCTGGACGCGCACTGGCACCACCTCCCTTTTTTCTCCCCCCACGCTCGGAGGCTGTCGTGGCACGCGCACAGTTCAGGAACAAGCTGCTCGGAACCGCGGCGGTCGCCGCGCTCGCCTCCGGTGGACTGATATCCACCGGCACCGCACAGGCGACCGGCACCGCACACGCGACCGCCGCCGTACCGGCGCACGCGGTCACCGGGTACTGGCAGAACTTCGACAACGGCGCGACCGTGCAGAAGCTCGCCGACGTCCCGGACGACTACGACATCATCGCCGTCGCCTTCGCGGACGCGGCCGGGACACCGGGTGCCGTCGACTTCACCCTCGACCCGGCCGTCGGCTACGGCAGCGAGCAGCAGTTCAAGGACGACATCAAGGCCAAGCAGGCCGCGGGCAAGTCCGTCATCATCTCCGTCGGCGGCCAGAACGGCACGGTCTCGGTCAGCGACGACGCCTCGGCGAACACCTTCGCCGCCTCCATCACCGGCCTCATGGACGAATACGGCTTCGACGGCGTCGACATCGACCTCGAGAACGGCCTCAACGCCACCTATATGACCAAGGCGCTGAAGGCCGTCCACGACAAGAAGAGCGATGTCGTGGTGACGATGGCACCGCAGACGATCGACATGCAGTCGCCGTCCACCGAGTACTTCAAGACCGCCCTGGGCATCAAGGACTTCCTGACCGTCGTCAACATGCAGTACTACAACAGCGGTTCGATGAACGGCTGCGACGGCAAGGTCTACTCCCAGGGCTCGGTCGACTTCCTCACCGCCCTCGCCTGTATCCAGCTGGAGAACGGCCTCGCCCCGTCCCAGGTCGGCCTGGGCGTCCCCGCCTCGCCCAGCGGCGCGGGCTCCGGCTACGTGGAACCGGCCGTCGTGAACGCGGCCCTCGACTGCCTCACCAAGGGCACCGGCTGCGGCGGCTTCACCCCGTCCAAGACCTATCCCGGCCTGCGCGGCGCGATGACCTGGTCCACGAACTGGGACGCGGCGAGCGGGAACGCCTGGTCGAAGACGGTCGGCCCCAAGGTCCACGGCCTCCCGTAGCTACGGGAGATCGCTGAGCCAGCGGACGATCGACGCCGTGGCGGCGACGTTCGAGCCGAGGTGGCGGGAGCCCTGGTAGTCGACGGGACCTACGTCGACCACCGGGACGTCCGCCCCTCGGCGTCGCAGCTCCGCCCGGCAGACCGCGGTGTTCCCCACCGCCGCCTCCTGGTCCCCGTCCGCCAGGTACAGCCGCGCCGGTACCCGAGGCGCCCAGCCGGTGCACACGCGGCTCGCCGTCCGCAGCGCCGCCGCGAACTCCCCGGTCGGATGTTCGAGCAGCCGCATGCCCTCGTCGGTGAGCAGGTCCTTCACCGTCCCCGGGATGCCGTTCTTGATCTCCAGCCCGGTGTGCTCGCCGTCGAACAGCGACTCGATGTGCCGGGCGTCCCCCTGGAACACCCGCTCCGGGCGGTCGTACACCTCGTGCAGCCGGTTGAAGGCGACCAGCGTGTACGCCACGTAGATGGCGCTCGACGTGGCGTCCAGCTCCCCGCCGAGCAGCGCCCTGCGCTCCGTCCCCCCGAAGTCGTACGCCCCGCTCACCGGCGCCAGCGCGCCCAGCCGGAACCAGCGGTCCTCACCCGCCTGGAGCGACCTGGCCAGCCCGAGGGCCGCCGAGGCGCCCTGGGAGAAGCCGGTGACCGCGACCTTCCGCTCCAGCGGGACGACGGCACGGGCGGCGCGCAGCATGTCGAGCGAGGCCGTGGTCTCCGAGGGGACGTCCATCCAGGGGTGGAGCCCGGGCCCGGTGCCCATGCCGAGGTAGTCGGGCGCGACGGCGGCGAACCCGGCCGACGCGTACGTGACCGGCGGCGAGGGCAGGAAGCCGTGCCGTTGCATGGACGGCGCGTCGCTCTTGTGGCTGCCGGTGCCATGGGCGAAGGAGACCGCCCGCAGCCCGCCCTCCCGCCCGCGCGGCAGGGCGAGCAGCCCGCTCGCCGTGGTGGGGCGGCCAGTGTGTACAGCTTTTCGACGGACACCAGCGCGCCCCGGCCTCCTTTTCTGACGTCTGCTGACGTCGCGACAAGGAGCCTTCAGCTTCAGTGGCAGCGGTCCGGGGGCGCATTGGCGCCCGCCCCCGGACCGTGGTGGGGTCAGCCCCCGTCAATCCCCGTCAGCCCCGCCCCGCGTCACGGCTTGGGCAGCGCGCATCCGGACAGGGTGAGGTCGATCCGGTTTCCGGTGGTCACGCACTTGGTGATGCCGTAGGTCTGCTGGGCGTAGTTGATGCCCTTGCGGACCGTCACCTTTCCGCTCTCGTCCACCTCGCACGGGTTGTTGAGGGTGCACTGCGCGCCGCTCTCGTTGCCCGTGTTGTTCACGGCCAGGACCGTGCCGGTGGTGGCGTCGACCACGGGTGAACCTGACGTTCCGCCAATCGTGTTACAGGCGGAGGTGTAGCGGACCGAATCCTTCCAGGTCCACTCGCCTTCCTTAAGACGGTATGCGAATCCGTCGATATTGCAGGAGTAGATCCTCTTCCAGTAGCCGGAGACCACCTTGATGCTGGTGCCCTGCGTCGGGCGGACGTCCGACAGTTGCAGTGCCTTGATGCCGTACCGCTGCTGTATTTGCGCGTACGTCGAGGTCAGCTGGTACAGGGAGACGTCGGTGTCGGTCATGGTCGCGTACGCGACCTTGCTCGCCCGTACCGTGCCCGCGCTCCCGCCGGAGCTGTTCAGCAGGGTGAAGCTGCGGCTCGACGCCTTGTCGACGATCACCTCGCCCGCGCCCGGGAAGCCGGTCTCCAGGCAGTGCCCGTTGGAGAGGACGAGCGCGGGGTCGGTGTCGGCCGACGTCGCGGTCCGTACGACCGAGCCGGAGCAGTTGCTGAGCGCGACCGTTCCGGCGAAGTCGACCGCCTGCGCGGCCCGGGGGTGGGGCGTGGCGGCCGCGGCCGGGGCGGCACCGGCGCCCGCGAGGGTCGCGCCGCCCAGTAAGAGGGCCGAGAGCGCGCCGACGAGAGGTCTGTTCACAGGGGGGTTCCTTCCCTCGATGAGAAGTTCCTTCGGCTTCGACCATTTCCCACCCTTGACCGTGTCATGCGCATGGCCGAACACTGGCGCAGCAGTCGCTCGCCCTTCACCCCCCAGGAGCAGTTATGCGACTTCGCACCCGCGGCAGACGGGTTACCGCCCTCGCCGCCCTGTTGTCCCTCGCCCTCGCCGCGCCGATCGCGGCCCAGGCCGACGATCCGGCCCCCGGGCGTGCCACCTCGGCCGATGCCGCATCGGGCACCACGGCCGCCGATGAGAACGTGCGCCAGTACGAGGTCGCGGGCCCGGCCACCGCGGCCGAGCGCGCCACCGTCGCCGCCACGGGCGTCTCCATCGATGAGACGGACGCCCGTTCCGTCGTCGTCACCGCCGACTCCGTGCAGGCCAAGCGGCTGCGCGGGCTCGGCTACCGGCTCACCGCGCTGCCCGGTCCGGCCGACCGCGGCACGGGCCGGGCGGCCGCGCCGTTCGACTTCCCGTCGGCGGACTCGAAGTACCACAACTACGCCGAGATGAACTCCGAGATCGACGCGGCCGTAGCCAAGTACCCCACCCTGCTGAGCAAGCGCGTCATTGGAAAGTCGTACGAGGGCCGGAACATCGTCGCGCTGAAGATCAGCGACAACGTGGCCACGGACGAGGCCGAGCCCGAGGTGCTGTTCACCCACCACCAGCACGCCCGCGAGCACCTCACCGTCGAGATGGCGCTGTATCTGCTGCACCAGCTGACCGGCGGCTACGGCACGGACTCCCGCATCACCAACATCGTCAACAGCCGCGAGATCTGGATCGTCCCGGACCTCAACCCGGACGGCGGCGAGTACGACATCGCGACCGGCAACTACCGCAGCTGGCGCAAGAACCGGCAGCCCAACTCCGGCTCCTCCTCCGTCGGCACCGACCTCAACCGCAACTGGGACTACAAGTGGGGCTGCTGCGGCGGCTCCTCCGGCTCGGCGGGCTCCGAGACCTACCGAGGCGCCAAGGCCGAGTCGGCCCCCGAGGTGAAGGTCGTCGCGGACTTCGCGCGCAGCCGGATCGTCGGCGGCAAGCAGCAGCTCAAGGCGTCCATCGACTTCCACACCTACAGCGAGCTGGTGCTGTGGCCGTTCGGCTGGACGTACAGCGACACCGCGACCGGGATGACCAAGGACGACCACGACGCGTTCGCCGCGATCGGAAGGAAGCTGGCGGCGAGCAACGGCTACACGCCCGAGCAGTCGAGCGACCTCTACATCACGGACGGGACGATCGACGACTGGCTGTGGGGCGCACAGAAGATCTTCGCCTACACCTTCGAGATGTACCCGTCGTCCGCCGGGGCGGGCGGCTTCTACCCGCCGGACGAGGTGATCGACCGCGAGACGAGCCGTAACAAGGACGCGGTGCTGCAGCTGCTGGAGAACGCGGACTGCATGTACCGGTCGATCGGCAAGGAAGCCCAATACTGCGCGACAACCTGACGCCGACCGGCCGGAGCCCCGGGGTCCACGCGGACCCCGGGGCTCCGGTGCGTACGTAAGGCCAGGGGCTAGATGACCAGGCTCAGCAGGGCCGCCACCGCGAAGCCCGCCACCGACAGCACCGACTCCAGCACCGTCCACGACTTGAGCGTGTCCCGCTCGGAGATCCCGAAGTACTTCGCCACCATCCAGAAGCCGCCGTCGTTGACGTGCGAGGCGAAGATCGAGCCCGCCGAGATCGCCATGATGACCAGCGCCAGATGGGCCTGCGAGTAGTCGCCCGAGGCCAGCATCGGGGAGACGATGCCCGCCGTGGTGACGATCGCGACCGTCGCCGAGCCCTGGGCGACCCGCAGCACCAGCGAGATCAGCCAGGACAGCAGGATGACCGGCAGCCCCGCGCTGTCGAAGGCGTCCGCGAGGGCCTGGGCGACGCCGCTGCCCTTGAGGACCGCGCCGAAGACGCCGCCCGCGCCGACGACCAGGATGATGTTGCCGACCGGCTTGAGCGAGGCGGTCGAGACGGTCTCCAGGGACTTGCGGGACCAGCCGCGCCGGATGCCCAGCAGGTAGTACGCGAGGAACAGGGCGATCGTCAGCGCCACGAAGGGGTGGCCGAAGAACTCGATGACCGAGCGCCCGGTGCTCGGGTCCAGCGCGATCGAGGAGAAGGTCGCGCAGAGGATGAGCAGCAGCGGCGTACCGATGATGGCGAGGACCGTGCCCACCGCCACCGGCCGCTCGGCCGCACCCCCACCCGCGGCCCGCTGTTCGGCCTCGACCGCCTGCCGGGACTCCTCCGCCGCCTCGACCATGTCCTGCGGTACGGGGACGAAGAGGCGGTTGCCGATCCAGGCGGCGTACGCCCACGCGGCGAGCACGGACGGGATGCCGACGAGGACGCCCATCAGGATGACCCAGCCCAGGTCGACATGGAGCAGTCCGGCCGCGGCGACCGGTCCGGGGTGCGGGGGCAGGAAGGCGTGGGTCATGGAGAGCCCGGCCAGCAGCGGCATCGCGTACAGCACGATCGACTTGCCGCTGCGCTTGGTGGCCGCGTAGACGATCGGCGCCAGGACGAAGATGCCGACGTCGAAGAAGACCGGGATGCCGAAGATCAGGCCGGTGAGCCCCATGGCGAGCGGCGCCCGCTTCTCACCGAAGAGGCCGAGCAGCCGGGAGCTGAGCGCCTCGGCGCCGCCGGAGACCTCCAGGATCGCGCCGAGCATGGTGCCCAGGCCGATGATGATCGCGATGTGGCCGAGGATGCCGCCCATACCGGATTCGATCAGCGAGACGGCGTCGGACTTCTGGACGGTGCCGAAGAGTTCGGTGACCGAGAGCCCAGCGGCGAGGCCGACGGCTATGGAGACGCCGAGCAGCGCGACGAAGGGCTGCAGCCGGACCTTGATGATCAGGTAGAGGAGGAGGGCGATGCCCAGGGCGGCGACGGTCAGCAGACCGGCGGTGCCGGGGATGACCGCGAGCAGACCACCGGTGTGGGGTGGGGTCTCGGCAGCGGGGGCGGCTGCGAGCAGCATGGGGGACTCCGGAAAGTGGGTAGGGGGTATCGCCGCACGGCGGGGGGCCGCGCGCGGGGGAGCTGTGGGTGCGCGTGATCAGAGGTCTGGTCCCGGCGGGTGGGGGCCGGGTCGGGCTGGGTGTGTGCCCCGCCCGACCCGGGCGTTACGTACGCGGAAAGGCGGGCGTCAGCCGAGGACGGCGAGCGCGTCGATCTCGACGAGCAGCCCGGCGGGCAGGCCGACGTAGATCGTCGTACGGGCCGCCGGGGCCTCCTTGAGGTCCGCGAAGAACTCGTTGTAGATCTCGTTGAACTCGGCGAAGTGGCCGGTGTCGGTGAGGTAGACGCGGATCATCACCACGTCCTCCCAGCTCGCCTCGCCCGCCTCCAGCACGGACTGCACGTTGCGCAGCGTCTGCAGGGTCTGCTCGCGCAGGCCCGGCCCGACCGGGGCGGGGGCCTGGCCGGGGACCGCGGGGCCGAAGCCGACCTGACCGGCGACCTGGAAGATGTTGCCCTTCTTGACGCCGTGCGAGAACTTCGCGGGCGGGGCGGTGTGGGTGGCCGGGGTGATCGCGGTCTTCTGCAGCTTGTCGGTCATGAGGAGGATTCCTCGGCTCTCTTCTCGGGTGTGACGTGCGGTGTTTCATCGGGGGTAACTGCGGGTGCTGGTTCGGGTGTTCCTTCGGACGGCCGGGCCGGGGCGCCGCCCGAGTACTCCCGGCTGATGTCCTCCGCGGTGCGGCGCACCGCCGGGAGCAGGGTGAGCAGTTCGTCCGCGGTGACGACGACGTTCGGCGCCGACACCGAGCACGCGGCGACGACCCGGCCGTCCGCGCCCCGGATGGGCGCCCCGACGCAGTTGATCGACTCCTCGTGGCCGCCGAGGTCGGTGGCCCAGCCCTGTTCCCGTACGGTGTCCAGCTCCCGCAGGAACGCGGCGGCGTTGGGCGTGGAGCGGGCCGTGTACGCCGGGTACGGGAGCCGTTCGGCCAGCGCCCGCCGCTCGGGCTCCGGCAGGTCGGCCAGCAGCAGCTTGGCGACGGCGGCGACCGTGATCGCGACGGGTTTGCCGATCCGCGAGTACATCCGCACCGGGTAGCGGCTCTCCACCTTGTCGATGTAGAGGACCTCGTTCTCCTCGTACACCGCGAGGTGCACGGTGTGGCCGCACCGCTCGTTGAGCGCGACCAGGTGGGGGTGGGCGATCTCCCGTACGTCCAGGTTCTCCACCGCCTCCTGGGCGAGCGCGAAGAGGCGGGCGCCGAGCCGGTAGCGCTGGTCCCGCTGGCGGTAGACCATGCCGTGTTCGTGCAGCGTGCGCAGCAGCCGCAGCGCGGTCGACTTGTGCACGCCGAGCCGCGAGGCGACCTGCTCCAGATTGGCGGGTCCCTCCGCCAGCAGGGGCAGGATGCTCAGCGCTCGGTCGACGGTCTGGCTCATGGGTCGGTTACCTCCACCACCGCGGTATCGGCCCCCGATCGCTCCGGGTTCGCCCAGCCGGGGCCGAATCGCAGTGTGCCCCACTCGGCGGCGTCCAGCGTCACCAGCCGGTCGGCGTACGCGCGCGGCGGCGGGGTGCCGAGGTCGCCGGGGACGGTGAGGGCGGCGGCCGCCATCAGATGGCCGTGCCGCAGCCGCCGCTCGACGGGCAGGCCGCGCAGGGTGCCGGAGAGGAAGCCCGCGGCGAAGGCGTCGCCCGCGCCGACCGGGGCCACGACGTCCACGCGCAGGGCGGGCGCGAAGGTGACGGTGTCGGTGCCGTCCGCCCCGCGCTCGTACGCGGTGGCCCCGTCGCTGCCCTGCTTGACCACCAGCACGTCCGGTTCGGGCAGCGCCGCGCGGATCGCGTCCGCGCCGCCGCGGATGCCCCAGGCGGCCTCCGCCTCGTCCTCGCCGACGAAGACCAGATCGCAGCCGCGGGCGAGGTCGAGCAGCACTCCCGGCCCTTCGCTCAGAGCCGGGTCCTCCCACAGCGAGACGCGGTAGTTGAGGTCGAAGGAGACCAGCGGGCGGCCGGGGGCACGGGCGGTCAGCTCGCGCATCAGGGCGAGGCAGTCGGGCGAGAGCGCCGGGGTGATGCCGGTGAGGTGGAGGACCCGGCCGGACCAGGTCTGTTCGTGCGGCATGAGCGCCGGGGACATGGCCGAGGCGGCGGATCCGGCGCGGTAGTAGACCACTTCGGCGAGGGGCTCCTCGCCTGTGGGCTCGGATTCTGTGGGTTCGGATTCTGTGGCCCGCTCGCCCGCCGTACGGAAGTAGATCCCGGTGGGGCGGCGCGGGTCGCGCTGGACGTGGCCGACGTCCACCCCGGTCGCCGCGATCTCCGTCAGCAGATGGTCGCCGAAGCCGTCGGTGCCGACCCGGCTGATCCAGCGCACGCTGTGCCCCGCGCCCGCCAGCCCGCACGCCACGTTGGACTCGGCGCCGCCGATTCCCCGCGCGAAGGCGGGCACCTCCGCGAGGCGGCCCGGCCGCGACGGCACGAAGGTCACCATCGACTCGCCGAGGCACACGACGTCGACACTCGGGGCTGGACGCACGATGGGTCTCGCTCCTTGCGGGTGGGGGTAGGGCACACACGGACCGTTGACCCGGTGCTTGGCCGGATGTTAAACAGCGCTAAGCGTTATACGCAATGAACGTTGCAGAGAATGCAACCAGAAATGTACGGGAGGGCACCTCCATGGCCACCGACCACAGCGAGCACGCCGCCACGCCCCCTTATGGGCATCCGGCCGTCGCCGGGCTCGCGCAGGAGCGTGTCGACCACCGCTTCAAGGGGCTGCCGCCGGACGCCGAAGGCCGCACCGTGGGCGAGCTGGCCGCCGAACGCCGCTCCCTGTTCACCGGCGGCTTCACCACTCCCGTACTGGCCCTGTCCGCCGAGGCCCTGGAACACAACCTCCTCGCCATGGAGCGCTACTCCGCCGCCCACGGCCTGGCCTTCGCCCCGCACGGCAAGACCTCCATGGCCCCGCAGCTCTTCGAGCGCCAGCTCGCCCACGGCGCCTGGGGCATCACCGCCGCCGTCCCCTCCCACGTGCGGATCTACCGGGCCTTCGGCATCCAGCGGATCTTCCTGGCCAACGAGGTCGTGGACGCCGCCGCGTTGGGGTGGCTCGCCGCCGAACTCAACGCCGACCCCGGCTTCCACTTCATCTGTTACGTCGACTCCGTACGCGGCGTCGAACTCATGGACGCCGCTCTGCGCGAGGCCGGGGCCGGGCGCCCCGTCGACGTCGTGGTCGAGCTGGGCGCGGGCGACGGCGCCCGCACCGGGGTCCGCACCGAGGCCGAGTGCGCCACGGTCGCCGACGCGGTCGCCGCCGCCGCGACGCTGCGGCTGGTCGGCGTCGCGGGCTACGAGGGCGAGGTGCCGAAGGCGGACGGCGAGCGGGTACGGGCCTGGCTGCGCCGCCTCACCGCACTCGCCGCCGACTTCGACGCGGCGGGCCGCTTCGACGGCGTGGACGAGGTCGTCGTCAGCGCGGGCGGCAGCGCCTGGTTCGACGCGGTCGCCGACGTCTTCGCCGAGCTGCCCGCGCTCTCCCGGCCCGTCCTGAAGCTGCTGCGCTCGGGCGCGTACGTCTCCCACGACGACGGCCAATACCGGAACGTCACCCCGTTCAACCGCATCCCGGAGGAGGGCGAGCTGCACCCCGCCTTCCGCCTCTGGGCCCAGGTCGTCTCCACCCCCGAACCCGGCCAGGCCTTCCTCAACGCGGGCAAGCGGGACGCCGCGTACGACCTCCACCTGCCCGAACCCCAGCTCATCCGCTCCGCCCGCGACGCCTCCCTCCGCCCCGCCCACGGCCTCGTCATCACCGGCCTCTCCGACCAGCACGCCTGGGTCACGGTCGCCGAGGGCGCGACCCTGGAGGTCGGCGACTGGGTCGCCCTGGGCCTCTCCCACCCCTGCACCAGCTTCGACAAGTGGCAGCTGATCCCCCTGGCGGAGGCGGACGGCACGGTAACGGACTACATCCGCACCTTCTTCTAACCCACCCACCCGCCCTTCCCGGTGCTGCGCCCCGGCCCCCGCCACGGTGGGGCGGCGCCCGCCCGGCCCCGACTCGGGCGTCCGGACCCGGGGCCGGGACGGAAGCCCGGGCCAAGGACCGGGGCGGAGAACCCGGCCCGTCCGGCTCCCGGGCCGGAGGGCGGGGCCCGGGACCTCACCCCGGGGTGGAGACGGAAGCCCGGGCCGGGCCCACACCTCGACCACGGGCCAGGGTTGGGGAGCCCGCAAGGGTTCCCACGGGAACTGAGGGCGGGCCCCCGCCCTCACCCGGTGCGGGGCCCGGGACCCGCACCGGAGCCGAGACGGAAACCCCGGCCGACGGCCGGGCAGCCCACCCCCGGGCCCCGCCTCGGCCAAGGGCCGGGGTGGGAAGCCCGCCCCCGCCCGGGGTGCAGCCCCGGGACCCCGCCGGGGTGGGGCGGCGCCTCACCCCGGGGTGGAGACGGAGCCCGGCTCGGGGCCCGGCCCGCGCCTCGACCGGGGGCGGGGAACCCGCAGGGGTTCCGCACCCGCTCCCGGGCCGGAGCGCCCCGGCGGGGGCAGCCGGGGTGTGGGGCCGCAGGGCCCCCACAAACCAAAGGGCGGGTGGGTGGGGATGACAGGGCGCCGTAGGCGCGACCGGTACACAGGAAGAAGGCACCGCATGGACCTCGTCATCCGCGACGCGCGCGTCATCGACGGCACCGGCGGTGCCGCCTACCGGGCCGATGTGGCCGTGGACGGCGGACGGATCGCCGCCGTCGTCCCCGAGGGCGGCGGCCCGCGCCCCAGCGCCCGCCGCACCGTGGACGCCGACGGCCTCGCCCTCTCCCCCGGCTTCATCGACATGCACGCGCACAGCGACCTCGCGCTGCTCCGCGACCCCGACCACTCCGCGAAGGCCGCCCAGGGCGTCACCCTCGAAGTCATCGGCCAGGACGGCCTGTCGTACGCCCCCGTCGACGACCGCACGCTCGCCCAGATCCGTACCGCCATCACCGGCTGGAACGGCGACGGCTCCGACATCGACTTCACCTGGCGCACCGTCGGCGAATACGTCGACCGCCTCGACCACGGCTTCGACGGCCAGGGCATCGCCGTCAACGCCGCGTACCTCGTCCCCCAGGGCACCGTCCGCATGCTCGCCCTCGGCTGGGAGGACCGCGACGCGACGCCCGCCGAGGTCGCCCACATGAAGCAGTTGGTGGCCGACGGCCTGGAGCAGGGCGCGGTCGGCCTGTCCTCCGGCCTCACCTACACCCCCGGCATGTACGCCACCGACTCCGAACTCACCGAGCTGTGCCGGGTCGTGGCGTCGTACGGCGGCTACTACTGCCCGCACCACCGCTCCTACGGCGCGGGCGCCCTGCGCGCGTACGAGGAGATGGTGGCCCTCACCCGCGAGGCGGGCTGCGCGCTCCACCTCGCCCACGCCACCATGAACTTCGGCCTCAACAAGGGCCGCGCCCCCGAACTCCTCGCCCTGCTCGACACCGCGCTCGCCGACGGCGCCGACATCACCCTCGACACCTACCCCTACCTCCCCGGCTGCACCACCCTCGTCGCCATGCTCCCCAGCTGGGCCGCCGAGGGCGGGCCCGACGCGATCCTCGCGCGGCTCCGAGACGACACGGAGGCGGCGCGCATCCGCCACGTCATGGAGGTGGACGGCGCGGACGGCTGCCACGGCGTGCCCATCGAATGGGACCGGATCGAGATCTCGGGCGTGAACGACCCGTCCCTCCGCGACCACATCGGCAAAACGGTCGCCGCCAGCGCCCGCGAACGCGGCGAGGAGCCGTGGACCACCGCCCGCCGCCTGCTCCTGGACGACCACCTCGGGCCGACGATCCTGCAGCACGTGGGCCACGAGGAGAACGTCCAGGCGATCATGAAGCACCCCGTCCACACGGGCGGCAGCGACGGCATCCTGAACGGCGCGAAGCCCCACCCCCGGGCGTACGGCACCTTCCCCCACTACCTGGGCCGCTACGTCCGCGAGCTGGGCGTTCTGTCCCTGGAGGAGTGCGTCGCCCACCTCACCGGCCGCCCCGCGGCCCGCCTCCGCCTCCCCGACCGAGGCCTGATCCACGAGGGCTACCGCGCCGACCTCGTCCTCTTCGACCCGGACACAGTGGCAGCGGGCTCCACCTTCGACAACCCCCGCACCCTCCCCACCGGCCTCCCCCATGTCCTCATCGACGGCCGCTTCGTCATCAAGGACGGCCACCGCACGACCACCCTGGCAGGCCGCGCCGTACGCCGCGTCACCTCCGGGGCATGATGTACGCATGCTGACCATCGGATCCGTGGTGCTGGGTGTCGCGGACGTGCCCCGCGCGGCCGCCTTCTGGATGGAGGCCCTGGGATACGTCCCCCGCGAGGAGCCCGAACCCGACTGGGTCGTGCTGATCCCAGCGGAAGGAACCGGGGTCCAGCTGTCGCTCGGCCTCAGCACCACCCCGGCCCAGGAGCATCCACGGATTCATCTGGACCTGTACGCAGGTGACGCCGCCGACCAGGCCGCGGAGGTCGAACGCCTGGTATCCCTGGGCGCCCAGCGCGTCGCCTGGGACCTCTACCCCGACGACGCCGACTTCATCGTGCTCGCCGACCCGGACGGCAACCGCTTCTGCGTCATCGACACCGGCGCCCACGGCGGTCCGTGACATCACGTCCTGGTCAGCGAGGGGACACTGAAACTCAGCAGCGCCATGCGCCGTCAATTCGATCTGCTCCGCGGAAGCTTCCATCGCCGACTCGGCGGGACACTTCTTCCCATTCCCGGATAACTTTCCGTTTACCCTCCGGGATGGATGGCCAGTCGGCGCGCGTGACAAGCTTGCCCGCGTACACGGGCTCCCACGAGACGGCATGAAAAAGCCCCACCCCGGGAAGCAGAGTCGCAAGGGAATGAACCGTCCTGCGGTGATACCACTTACCGACAGCCGTGATTCGCAATCCGGATTCCACCGCTTCCCGCAAGCATGGAAGGGAAAGTTCCACGTTCTGCCAGGTGTTGACGGATTGATCCTCACAGCGAATGACGTCATCGGGGACGCCACGCTCCATGAGCATCCTGCGAAATTCCCTGCCCTCCACAATGCCGTTGTGGCGGTTGACACCCCCAGTGACAATGATGACCGGAGCCAGCCCCTGACGATACCGCTCGGCTGCGATCTCCACAGGCCTAGCCTGATTGGTCCCGAAGACAAGCAGAGCCGTAGGCAGTCCCACCGGAGGCTCCGCCTCGATGTCCACAAACCCCGTAATCTCGCCAATCCGACCGCTGTCCAGCCCTTCACCACTCATGCGCGCCCCCCATCCTTGCGACTTGCCAGTGCGGGAATTGCGGCGATGGAGTCTGCGGTAAGCCGGTCCCAGATGATGCCGGGCGGACGGGGATGGGACGGGCACTCGATGATTTCATCTGGCGTGACGATTAGGTCCACTCGAAAATCGTGTTCATACTCGGGCAGCGCTTCTTCCACCACTTGGAGAGGGTGAACCGTAGTCGCGATAAGTGTGTGCGGGCCGATGAGTCCAGCTTCTTGCAACAGAGCTACTTCGATATCTGAGTATCCGGCCCCTTTCCCGAGTCGCACACCCTCAGAGTTGACGGCAACGCTTCCGCAGACGATCAAATCGATGAGCGGCATCTCATTCACGTCTACCGGCTGTGCGACTCTTGCTGCTACCCGCCGCTCGGCGGCTTCAATTGGCGGAATATTGATCTTTTCAGGATCCAAGAGGTAAAATGGATTCTCGGTCGCCAGTTTCGGCGATGCCATATAAACCCGTTTACCCTCTTGAAGTGCCCGAGCCCGCACGGGCAACTGAGCCTTGTCCGGGACTGCTTTGACGACGCTTGCAGCCTGCCAGGCAGAGTTTCCAGCGAGACGGTCAGCAGCAGAGTCCGCACCGATGAAGGAAGGGATGCGGCCTGCCACATCCCCGTGAGTCGGCGCAAGTAGAGCCCACACGCGTTCGCGGACAGCTTGTTTGGAATGCTGAACTTGCACCCTATTCATTGTTGCCCCTTTCTCCTTTATGCGGATGCGATGAGACCCAGAAGCCGGTCATTCAGTTCACTAACTACCGGAACATCCCGCCAGTGCTGCAGTTCGCGGCCTGCTTGAAAGATGAGGTTCAGTCCGCCACCGCCTCGATTTCGCTCAACGATGTCAATTGCTGTACCGAGCGTGTCCGCAGCTTCACCTACCTTCCGCTGCCGGATATACGCAAGGGTCAAATTACCCAGAGCGATAGCGCGGGACTTCGACCCTCCACGCAACTCCTTGACCGTGCCTTCCAGGACTTCCTGTGCGCGGGCAGCATCTTTCAGGAAGAGGAAACACGAGCCAGCCAATCGACCGAACTGGCCGGGAGAGAGCATTGATGACCCCGCATCATCGGCGTCGATGCGATTGAAATGAGCTTCAGCCCTACTCAACGCCTTTTCGCAATCTGTGCGTTGCTGCAACATCGCGTAAGCCTCGGCCACGTGCAGTACAGCCAGGCCGGAGAGAACGTGGCTAGCATTCTCAACCGTGTCGGCGGTGCGCTGCGCAAGCACCAGACCGGCGCGCGGGTCCTTCTCTCCGTATAGGGCAACGAAAGAGGTGCGCAGCAGGGCTAACCCCTCGGCAACAGGGTCGCGCAGTTCACGTGCCGCTTGGGCGGCTTGAGTGAAATACATGCGCGGGGCGTCGTGGTCGGTTCTCCCCGAGGCATCCCACACCAATTGACCCATCAACGTAGAGACTTCCGCCTGTGCGGCGTATAGGTCTCGGCGAACAACATACGTGGTCGCGTGGGTATGCCAGTAGGCAAGTTGCCCCAAGTGTTGCCCGATCTCGGCGATGAGAGCCGTAGATGGCTCGGTAACATAGCGTGCGTCGAGGGTTTGCACCTCTTGCCGGAGGCCAGCCACCGCCAATAGATCGAGGCTCCTAGGGTTTTTCTGCGCGTACCGAGCACGCGCTCCAGCCTCGGAATCAGTCACAGCCCTGACGGTAGTGCGGCCGCTGGTGGCTCCGTCAATAAATTGCGGGGAACCCTCCCATGGACGCCTGGGCAAGCCCAACATTTCACCAGGGATACCGAAACCATCGGCAACGCGTTCGATTACTTGCTGCCCACGGATGCCACGAGCGCCTCGGATGATGTCGCTCACGCGGGAGCTGGTCATCTTCCCGATGGCCGCCGCCATGGCGGCATGACTTGCCCCGGTGCGCCGGTTCACGAGTCGGAAGATCTCTCGGAAGTCCCGGGTGGCGCATGCGCGCTGCATGGCCTCGCCCTGTAACAGCACGCCAGGAATCGTCAGTGGATAGTCGCTGCGACGTGTTTCGCGTTCGTCCATGGGCCACCTAGCAGGGACGGCAGGCATCTCTTCTCAGAGTAACCCCGGCCCCGGAGCGGGGTTCCCCAAATCAACCAGCGGGGTTCCCCGTTCGCGGTTCCGCCGCATGTCCTCAGGCTCGAAACTCTTGGGGCGGCAGTCCATGCCAAGCAAGACCCCCGCGACCGCTGCACACGGCCCGGGGGCATGGCCAACGCTTACTAGGAGCGTCAACATGCGGAAGAGTACCGCCCGAACGGTGCTGCGGAGACTGCGCGAACTGATCAAGCCTCGTCCGGGTCGGCATAGCGCGGCGTATCTCGCCACCCGTCCCGTCCTCACGGCTTCGGACCGCCGACCGCATCCTTTCTGGTACAACGACACGCCCACTCTCCACCTCCCTCGCGTCCCGGTCGAAGAGCGGATTCCGATCTTCTGGGACACGGACCCGGCACCTCCGTACATCCCCCACTTCTTCCGAGCACGAACGGAGGTGACGCGGTGACCACGACACATGGTCTGCGGCTACTGCCGTGGTCAAGCCCTGATGGCAAGCCGTGCTTTCTGTCAACAGACGGCGGCAGCAGCCGCTTGAGCCGCAGGGCGGATGAGATCGAGGACCTTCAGCTGTGCATGGGCGCCGAACTCCTCGGCCACGCCCACGCGCTGCTCAACGACCGGAAGGCCGACGTCCGGGAAGTCCGCTTCCTCGCGGAGCGGCTGTGCGAGGCCCTGCGCGACGCACTGCGGGTCGCGGAGAGCCGGAGCGGTCGCTTGCCCACGCACGACAACGATGGCGATGCCGACGAGGCAGGGAACGCGTCTGCGCGCGGCTGGTAATTCCACTGCTCCAATGCGGTGATCGAAACTCCCGCATTTCCTCACCGCCTCGGCCACCCGCCAGGCGGGCCCGACACCTAACTCCCTGGCCGACCTGGGCGGATTCCTCGGCTGGTGTCCGGCTGGAAGCGAGGCGGTAGGGACCGGTGCCGGTCTCGATGTTGGTGCCGTTGACTGTCAGCCGAACGATGACTGTAACAGTCATGTATTAGGGGCACTCGGTGCGCAACTGCCCTGCCGCGCAGGCGAGTCTTGGTGGGCATGATCATTAAACGACGTTCTTTCCGACGTGCCGCTCTGTGGGGGGTTGCTCCGGCAGCCGCGCTTGCCGTGGGGGTCACGGCGGTTGCCAGCGGCGCGCACCACTCCTCCCAGGACGGTGGGCAGCAGGCTGCCGCCGCCCACAGTGCTGCGCCGAAGGCCGCAGACAAAGCAGGCGACAGCGAGAGCAAGGACGAAGATGTGGGCGGCAAGTTGAAGTCACGCAGCGCTGCCCAGCGGTCCAGCCAGAGGCACAGGCATGGTCACGGGCAGAACCGGCCGCCGCAAGGCCCTCCCCGCGTGCATCATGTGTCGCTCTCGATCTCGCCGCAGGGCGACTCGGCGCAGGGCAACGTCCAGTTCGCCAGCAGCTACCAGCAGGCGATCCAGGGCCTGCGCCAGGAGACCGGGCACGTACTGCGCGACTACGTACGCACCACCGAGCCCGACGACAACGACCTGATCCGGCTGCGGGTCTACCGGGAAGGGAGCCAGCCCGTCGATCTTTTCTTCACCGCCAGCAACCTGTACCTGCACGCCTGGGCCACCCACAACGGCGACGACCCGGAGCCGGGCACGCTCTACGAGTTCGGGGACCGCTCCATCGGGCCCAGCCTGGGCTGGAACCCCCGCAACGTCGTGCACACCGGCCTGCCGGGCAACTACGACGGGCTGGAAAGGACCGTGGCCTATGGGCGCGAAGGCAACCCCGACAACCCCGACCGCCACAACATCCAGTACGGACGCAGCGGCCTGTGGGGCGCCTTCTCCGACCTGGACAACGCCGACGGCCGCTACCGGATGAGCCGGCTCGGCGCCCCCGATCCGGTGGCCGGTGCCCCCACCCGGAACGATCTGGCGAGCAGCCTGATCACCGTCATCACCGCCACCTCCGAGGCCGCCCGCTTCCGGCCGGTCGAGTCCGACATCCGCAACGCCGTGCACTACAACCGGCCCACCACGATGCGGAATGAGAACCTGGAACTGATCCAGGACTGGGACCTGGTGTCCCAGTACATGCTCAACGTCACCCATGACCCCAACGCGCAGCCCTCGGAGCGCATCGACCCTGAGATCCGCCGGCACCTGCACAGCTTCCAGGCGGGCCAGGGCTACCTCGCGGTGGTCCACAAGAAGAGCAGCCCCAAGTAGGTCTCCGCGGGAACAGGGGCCGACCGCCGCACAGTTGGCCCCCGTTCCTGCCCGGATGCGGTCAGCCGGCGAGTGGCCGCCATCGGACTTCGTAGGCGGGGTCGAGCCGGCTGGGAGTTCGCCGGACGTCCGTGGGCGGCAGCGGCCGTCGGCGGCCAGATGGACTTTCGTGGTCAGTCCGCCGGGGTGACCGAGCAGGATCAGCGGCGCCGGTGCGGATGCGGATCCGGGCGTCCACAGGATGCCGGGGATCTCGCCGAGGAATGCGCGTTCGAGGACGCCGTCCTCGCCTGAGCCGGTCGCACCGGCTCTCCCTGGCAGGCACTCATGCCATGCGTCGGGAGCGTTAGCCGGGCGTTAGCCGTACGGCGGTGGTTCAACAGCGGGGGCCGACAGTCTTGTTGTCACAAGCCCGAACCACCGCTTCGACTGAGACGGGGACGTCATGTCGCACCTTTCCACCCTCCGCGCCCGCAAGGCCGCAGCCGCCTTCGCGATCACCGTTGCCGCGCTGGGGCTCACGGCCTGCCAGGGCAATGAGACGGACGCCTCGTCCTCGCAGCAGGACCGCACCTCGGCGAGCGCCACCCAGTCGCCCGGTTCCTCGGAGAAGGCCGGTGGCGCCAAGGGCTCGCAGGGGGTCCCGAACAAGCCCGACACGAAGTGCACCGACCAGATCGACTACGCGGGTGACCCCCGGGACAACGCCACGATCAACAGCATCGGCTCCGACACCGGCACCTGCCCGCCCGTCCAGGGCGACCAGGCCAAGGACGACCAGACCGAGGGCACCCCCAACATCGAGGGCGTGAAGTGCACCGACCAGATCAACTACGGCGGTGACTCCCGCGACAACGCCACGATCAACAGCATCGGATCCGACACCGGCACCTGCCCGCCGGTTCAGGGCGACCAGACCGAGGGCACCCCCAACCTGGACGGCGTCAAGTGCACCGACCAGATCAACTACGGCGATGACTCCCGCGACAACGCCACCATCAACAGCATCGGCTCCGACACCGGCACCTGCCCGCCCGTCCAAAAGAAGTGAGCCCACTCCTCTCAGCCAGCCAGCTCCGCCTCCGCGAAGCGCCGCAGATGGCGGCGCGCGTCCTCGACGCTCAGGGCCGGGACCTGCCGCAGCCGCCGCAGCGCCAGCCCATCCGCCAGCGCGGAGAAGCGGAGGGTGAAGTCCGCCGGGTCGTCGCAGCGGAAGTCGCCCTCGGCGCAGCCCCGCTCGACCAGCGACCGGATCTCGCCGTGCCAGCTCTCGTACCGCTCGGCCGCCCCGCGGGCGAACGTCTGGTCGCGCTCGCCCGCGTTCCAGTAGTCGAACCACATCCGCCAGTGCTGGTCCGTGTCGTCCGTGAAGAGCGCGTCGATGAGCAGCCGCAGGCCCTCCGCGCCGCTGGTGGCGCGGTCGGCGGCCTCGGTGAGGGCGGCGTAATAGCCCTCTATGTGCAGGACCATCGCCTCGGAGAGGACTTCCTGCACGCTCTCGAAGTGGTACGTGACGGTGCCGACCGAGACCCCCGCCGCAGCGGCGACCTCGCGCACCCCGACCCCCGCGGTGCCCCGCTCCGCGATGAGCGGAACGGCGGCCTCCACGATCAGTCGGCGCCGTACCTCGGTCGGCTGCCGGGAGCGGGCCGACCGAGGTACGGCGCGGCGCGCGGGGCGGCGCTCGGACGAGGACGTCACGCGGACGTCCTCGGGATGGTGTGCTGCCATGCGCGGCTTGCCACTGTCTCTCCGTTCGCCCGTGCTTCGACGCTGCTGTCCATGATGAATTCCGATGCGGTGGCGCGCAGTTCCGTCGAGGTGTGAATCTCGGCGTCCCAGCCCTCGCGCCGCAGCCGGATGGTCCACCGCGAGCTTGCCACGGCGGACAGCGGGTCGCCGGAGCGGATGCGGTACGTCTCGCGGGCGCTCTCCTCGTACCGCAGCCCGTCCGGGTACGTACGCGAACCGCCGTAGTTGGGGTCCACGTCCAGCACCCACTCCCCCGTGGCCACGTCGTGGGTGATGGTCCGCTCGGGCCGGGGCTCGGCGGGCGCGTCCACGGTGATGGCCAGCGGCGTGGCCTGTTCGGGCTCCTCGAAGATGATCGGCGCCCGCGCGGCGTCCGCGCCCGGGTCCCGTACGGGCAGCAGCAGCGCGCTCTCGACGGGCCGTACGGTCAGCTGTCCGCGCTCGCCGTGCGGCCAGACCCACGGCCAGTACGCGTCGGAGACCGCGACCCGGACACGGTGCCCGGGCGGGAAGGCGTACCCCGTCCCGTTCAGCTCGAACTCGACGTCCTCGTACGTCCCCGGCTCCCATTCCACGGCCTTCTCCCGGCCGTGCCGGGACATCAGGTTGAGCACCCCCCGGGTGACCAGGGTGGACGAACCGTCCGGCGCCACGTCGCAGACACGCGCGATGACATGGGCGCGCCGGGTCGCGCTGTCGAGCCGCAGCCGGACGCGGGGGCGGCCCAGGATCTCCACCCGCTCATCGAGCGGCGCCGAGTCGAAGCAGACTGAACGGCCGTCCTCCTCGCGCTGGTCCGGCGGCAGATCGGTGGCGTTGCCGAAGGGGAAGTAGCGGCCCGCGTCGAGCCCGGTGTGCAGCGGCGACCGCACGATCACCGGGTCCGCGCCGCTGCCGAGGGGGCGTTCGTCCCAGGTCACGGAGGGGGCGGGCCAGGCGTCGTCGCCGACCCAGCGGCCGGGCATGGTCTCGTACGAGGTGGCGGGCGGCACCGGGTCGTTGATCCAGGCCCGGAGCAGCGGCTCGTCCATGACGCCGGTCGGCTGGTCTTTCAGCCAGTGGTCCCACCAGCGCAGCGTCTCCTGCAGGAACCCGATCGCCGGGCCCGGCGGCAGCCCCCGGTCCGGGTACTGGTGCGACCAGGGGCCGATCAGCCCCCGTACGGGCGCGTCCAGGTGCTCCACCAGCCGCAGCACGGTGTCCCGGTACGGGTCGGCCCAGCCGCCGACCGCGAGCACGGCGGCGTCGACCGCCGCGTAGTCCTCGCACACGCTGCCGTGCCGCCAGTACGCGTCCCGCTCCTGGTGGGCGAGCCAGGTGTGGAGATACGGCTCCAGCGCGTCCAGCCGCTCCCGCCACATCGGCAGCCAGCGGTCCTCGCCGACCGAGGTGGGGTGCGGGGGGCGGGCCGTGAACGCCAGCATCGTGCCCGCCCAGGCGAGCATGTCGATGCCGAGGACGGCGCCGCCGATGTAGTGGACGTCGTTGTCGTAACGGTCGTCCGCCGAGCACACCGTGACGATCGCCTTCAGCGGCTCGGGGCGCAGGGCGGCGATCTGCAGTGCGTTGAACCCGCCCCACGAGATCCCGAACATCCCCACCTTGCCGGTGCACCAGGGCTGCTCGGCCAGCCAGTTGACGACGTCCACGCCGTCCGCCAGCTCGGTCTCGTCGTACTCGTCGCGCATCACGCCCTCGGAGTCGCCGCTGCCGCGCAGGTCGACCCGTACGGAGGCGTAGCCGTGCCCGGCGTACCAGGGGTGACGCTGCGCGTCGCGCGGGGCGGTCCAGTCGCTCTTGCGGTACGGGAGGTATTCCAGCAGGGCTGGTACGGGGGCGGTCTCCGCGTCTGTCGGCCGCCAGATCCGGGCGTGCAGCCGGGTCCCGTCGCGGGTCGGAATCCATACGTCCTCGACCCGCACCTCACGGTCGAAGGCTTCCCTGTACCTCACGTCACTCCTCTACCTGGTGTTGTGTACGCCTGCGGCGAGCCGTCCCCCACCCCGCCCCTTCCCGAACCCGGGGCTCCGCCCCGGCCCCCGCTCCTCAATCGCCGGAGGGGCTGGGATTGGGGCACGTCCGCCCCAGGACCCCGCTCCTCAATCGCCGGAGGGGCTGGGTGGTACCCCGGGAGGGGCTGAGGGTGCGGCCGGGGCAGATATGCGCCATGTTGTGGGCAATCGTTCCGCCGGGGGGCACCTCCCAGCGGTAGCTGGGGGAGGAACGGGTGGGCACAACCCGCCCACGGCCCCGCACCCGGCGGCGAGACCTCAAGGGGCAACACCGGTGCGGGGTCCGGGGCCTCGCCCCGGTTTCGGGAAGGGGCGGGGTGGGGGCTAGGCATCCGGCGACCGCCACCTGCGAACCCGGTGCCCCTCGCCCAAGTCGTCCCAGACCGCACCCGACTCGGCGGCATCCGCCCAGGCGTCGGCCACCCCGGCAGGGGCCACCGCATCCGGGTCGGGCTCCAGCGCGGCGGCCATCAGCTGCCGGGTGTACGGATGGCCCGGAGCGGCGAACACCGCGTCCGTCGCCCCCTCCTCCACCACCACCCCACCCCGCAGCACCACCACCCGATCAGCGATCCCCCGCACCACCGCCAAATCGTGGCTGATGAAAAGACAGGCCAGCGACCGCTCCCGCCGCAAGTCATCCAGCAGCCGCAACACATCCGCCTGCACCGACACATCCAGCGCCGTAGTGATCTCATCCGCGATCAGCACATCCGGCTCACCTGCCAGCGCCCGCGCGATGCCGATGCGCTGCCGCTGCCCGCCGGAGAGCTGCGCGGGGAGGCGGTCGGCGAAGTCCGGGTCCAGGCGGACGTCGGAGATGAGGGCGCGGGCCCTCGCGGCCGCCTCGTCACGCGAGGAGACAGCGCCGAAGAAGCGCAGGGGCCGCCGCACCGCATCCCCCACCGAGCGGCGCGGATTCAGCGACGTATCGGCGTTCTGGAAGACGAGCTGGATCTTGCGCCGAAGCGCAAGCGGCCGCCGCCGCGCAGACGCTCCCAGGTCACCGGTCTCGTGGGTCATCGCGCCACCCGACGGCGCCCGCAGTCCCGCCAGCGCCCACGCAAGCGTGGACTTGCCGCTCCCCGACTCGCCGACCAGCGCCAGCACCTCGCCCCGCCGCACCTGGAAGGAGACGCCGTCAACAGCCCGGGACGAGCCGTAATCGATCGTCACATCCCGCACATCGACAGACGCGGCCGCGTCATCGGCCACCGCCCGCTTCGCCCGCACCTCCCGCGTGCCGTCATCGCCCACCAACGCCAGCCCGGTATCGCTCAACCGAGGCACACTGGCCAGCAGACGACGCGTATACGGGTCGGCGGGGGCGGCGAAGAGCCGCCGAGTGGAGGCGGCCTCGACGACCCGCCCCGACCGCAGGACGCAGACATCGTCGGCCATCCGCGCGACGACACCCAAGTCATGGCTGACAAGGACCGCCGCCAGGCCGAGTTCGTCGCGCAACGAGCCGACCAGGTCCAGCACGGAGCGCTGAGTGAGGACGTCGAGCCCCGTCGTGGGCTCGTCCAGCACCAGCACCTTGGGCCGGGTGGCGATAGCCATGGCGATGGCGACCCGCTGCTGCTGTCCGCCGGACAGCTCATGCGGATAGCGGCGGGCCAACACAGCAGGCCGCTCCAGCCGAACCTGCTCAAGAAGCTCCGTGACCGGCACATCGCCGCCCGCCTCGGCGATCTGCCGCCCGACGCGCATGGAGGGGGTGAGGGCCTGGCCCGCGTTCTGGGCGATCATCGCGACCGTACCGCCGCGCAGCCGCCGCAACTCCCGCGCCGGAAGGGCGAAGACGTCCCGCCCGTCGACCCGCACCGTGCCGCCCGTGAGCCGCGAGCCGTGCCGCAGATGACCCAGCAGCGTGGCGGCGACAGTGGACTTGCCGCTCCCGGACTCGCCGACGAGGGCGAGGGTCTCACCCGGCGCCAGCTCAAAGGAAACGTCGTGGACGACGGGAACATCCCGCCCACCGGACCGGTAGGCGACACCAAGACCACCCACAGAGACGATGGCGCTCATCAGGACCCCTCCCGGATACGGTCGACGCCCCACGCCTTGGACAGCCCATCAGCAGCCAGGTTGAGCCCGACGACCAGCGTGGCCAGGGCGATGATCGGCGCGAGGCTGGCCATCGGCACGACGGTGATGGCGGTGCGGTTCTCGGACACCATGAGCCCCCAGTCCGGGGTGGGCGGATCGGCGCCGAAGCCGAGGAAGGACAGCGACGAGATCAGCAGCACGACCCACGACGCCCGCATGGCGAACTCGACGCACACCACATCGGTGATGTTGGGCAGCACCTCACGCCGCAGGATCGCCCACGTCCCCTCGCCCCGGGCGCGCGCCGCGGTGACGTAGTCCTGGGGGACGACGGCGAGCGCGGCGCCGCGTACGACGCGTACCACCTGGGGCACGCAGATGACGCCGATGGCCAGCACGATGACCCCGGAGCCGGTGCCCAGCGCGGTGACGATGACCAGCAGGACGAGGATCGCGGGGATGGACAGCACCGCGTCCAGGATCCGCATCAGCAGATCGTCCAGCCAGCCGCCCCGCAGCGCGGCCGCGCAGCCGAGGACGGTACCCAGCGCGATGGTGAGGAGGGTCGCGGTGACGGACACGCCGAGCGCGTACCGCCCGCCGTACAGCACCCGGGTCAGCACATCGCGCCCGTACTGGTCGGTGCCCGCCCAGTGGTCGGCGCCGGGCCCGAGCAGCGCGTGCGCGGCATCGCCGGTGGTGGGGTGGTACGGGGTGAGCAGCGGCGCGAGCAGCGCGATCACGACATGGACGGCGACGATCGCGAGCCCGATGGCGGCGGGCCGGGAGGTACGTACGGTGCGCCAGATACGGGCGGCGGCCAGGCGCGAAGGGGCCGGTGACCGGGCGGGCGGCGGGGTGGGAACGGGGGCCGCGGCAGACGGCTTCAGCGTGCTCAACGGATCCTCCCTCCTCGGGTGCGGAGCTTGGGGTTGAGGGCCATGGAGCCGAGGTCGGCGGCCAGATTGCAGACGACGTAGACGACCGCGCTGATGAGCGCGATGGCCTGGATGACCGGCAGGTCGCGGTTCTGTACGGAGGTGAGCAGCAGCTTGCCGATGCCGGGGTAGTTGAAGACGTTCTCGACGACGGCGACACCGCCCACCAGCCACGCCACGTTGAGCGCGATCACGTGGAGGGTGGGCAGCAGCGCGCCCGGCAGCGCGTGCCGGGTGACCACGCGCCAGGTGGACAGCCCCTTGAGGCGGGCTGTGGTGACGTATTCGCTCGCCATGACGTCGATGACGGACGTACGGGCCATCCGCACGATGTACGCGGCCATCACGATGGCGAGCGACGCGGCGGGCAGCCACACCGCCGGGAGCAGTTCACCCGTGGAGGCCCCCGGCCCGTACAGCACCACGGCGGGCAGCACGGGGATGGCGACGGAGAAGGCGAGCACCAGCAGGGTGGCCACGACGAACTCGGGGATGGACATCCCCACCAGGCTGACCGTGGAGATCACATGGTCCGGCCAGCGGTCGCGGTAGAGCCCGGCGAGGATGCCGAGGACGAGCGAGCCGGTGACCGCGAAAAGGACGGTGACGACGGCGATGAGGGCGGAGTTGCCGAGGTACTGGGCGACCTCGCCGCCCACCGGCTTGGTGGTGACCAGGGAGGTGCCGAAGTCGCCGTGCAGGGCGCCCTTGATCCAGTCGAAGTAGCGCTCCCAGGCGGGCTGGTCGAGCCCCATCTGCTTGCGCAGCGCGGCGACCGCGTCGGGGGTCGCGTCCTTGCCGAGCACCTGGGTGGCGACGTCGCCGGGCAGCGCCTGGACGGCCAGGAAGACCATCACGGAGGAGAGCAGCAGGGTGCCGAGCGCGGCGGCGGCGCGGCGGGCGATGAAGGTGAACACGCTTCTCACGCCCCCTTCAGGCCGATGCCGAGGTAGTCGAACTCGAAGCCGTGCTCGGTGTAGCCGCGCACGTCCCGGGAGATGCCGGTGAGCCGGTCGGCGAACATCGGGGTGATCGCCCCGCCGCGTTCGACGATCAGGGTCTGCGCCTGCCCGTACAGCTCGCGGCGGCGGCCCCCGTCGGTCTCGCGGCGGGCCCGGTCGAGGAGCGCGTCGAACTCCTTGTCCGACCAGGCGGTCTCGTTGTAGGAGGAGTCGCTGCGGAAGACCTGGTTGAGGAGCTGGTCGACGGGGCGCCCGGTGTACCAGTAGGTGGCCATGAGCGGCTTCTTCATCCAGATCTGGGTGTAGTACGAGTCGGCTGCCGCGGTCTTGACCCGCACCCGGATCCCGGCGCGGGCGGCGGACTCCTGGTAGGCGAGCGCCATCGGCGTGAAGATCGGGTCGTACGAGGACGTGTAGAGGTCCACCGCCAGCCGTTCGTGCCCGGCCCGCTTCAGCAGCTGCCGCGCCCGCTCGGGGTCGTGGTCGGGGTGGGCGGCGATGTGGGCGGGGTCGTTCGGCGGTACGGGGTTGTCCCAGCCCAGCGTGCCCGCGCCCTGGAGGGCGACCTTCCGGATGTGCTCGGGGTCGTACGCGAGCTTCATGGCCTGCCGGACCCGCACATCGGTGAACGGCTTCTCGGTGGTGAGCATCGGCAGCACGTACCACTGGGCGTTCTTCGAGCGGGCGATGGTGGCGCGGCTGGAGGCGGCGACGACGCGGGCGGTGGCGAAGTCCAGGTTGGTCTGGGAGAGCAGATCGACCTGCCCGGCGAGCAGGGCGTTGGCCCGTGCCTGCATATCGGCGACGGAGAAGAAGTCGATGGCGTCCAGCACCGGGCGCCCGGCCCAGTGGTCCCCGTACGCCACGACCCTGCCCGGTCCGGCGGAGGTGAAGGAGGCCAGTTTGAAGGGGCCGGTGCCGATGCCGGTGCGGCCGATGGAACGGGCGCTGCCGTCGGGGATGACGTAGCAGTTGTAGTGGGTGAGCAGGCTGGGGAACTCGGCGTGCGGGCTCTTCAGCGGGATCACGAGGGTGTGCGCGTCGGGGGTGCGCAGCCGCTTCGGGTCGATGAGCGGGGCGAGCACCGGGCCCTGCGGGGAGGCGGTCGCGGCGTCGAGGATGTGCCGCAGGGTGTACGCGGCGTCGGCGGAGGTGAGGGCGGAGCCGTCGTGGAAGGTGACGCCCCGGCGCAGCCGGAAGGTCCAGGTGCTGGCCTTCGCGTCGGGCTCCCAGGACTCGGCGAGGTCGGGGACGGTCCTGCCGTCCTTGTCGACGCGGACGAGCCGGTTGTAGAGGGCGCCGAGGTATTCGTACGCGGACAGCGCGCTCGCCGGGTCCAGCGTCTCGGCGTCGGAGGCGGGCGGCCGGGCGATGCGCAGGGTGCCCCCGGGGGCGGGGCGTCCGGCCGGGCCGCGGCTGGGCACGGCCTCGGTCGGGGAGGCGGACGCGGCGCCCGAGCAGCCGGTGAGCAGGGCGGACCCGGCGAGGGCGCCGCCGCCCGCGGCCGCGGCGGCGAGCACCGACCGCCGCGGTATCCCGGACGCCCCGGGGTCTGATCGGAGGGAGGTCTCGGACATGGACGGGGGCACCTTCGCTTCGAGGGCGATTCGTTCAGATCGATTCGTTCAGACGATTCGTTGAGACGATTCGTTCAGCTGAACGATTGGATGAGGTGCGTGAACGATAGCCAGCGGTTCCGCCCAGGCCAACCCTTCGTTCGCGGAAATTAACGGGGGTAACACACTTGTTACCGGCCCGCGCGGAGGGGGCGCGAAGCGCCCGGCGCCGCCGTGGAGCGCTCCCGTACACCGTCCACATGGCGTCCACGTGGTGAAAAACACCGAGCGTGGCCGGATACTCCGCCGTAAGGTGGCCGACATGCAGGTGATCCAGTCCACGAAGCTCGCCAACGTCTGCTACGAAATCCGTGGCCCGGTTCTTGAGGAGGCGATGCGACTGGAGGCAGCGGGTCACCGCATCCTCAAGCTCAACACCGGAAACCCGGCAACCTTCGGCTTCGACTGCCCGCCGGAGATCCTTGAGGACATGCTGCGCAACCTCGGCGACGCACACGGCTACGGCGACGCCAAGGGACTGCTCTCCGCCCGGCGCGCGGTGATGCAGCACTACCAGACCCAGGGCATCCACCTCGACGTCGAGGACGTCTTCCTCGGCAACGGCGTCTCCGAGCTGATCCAGATGTCGATGCAGGGGCTGCTGGACGACGGGGACGAGGTCCTGGTGCCCTCCCCCGACTATCCGCTGTGGACCGCCTCGGTCTCGCTCGCGGGCGGCACCGCCGTCCACTACCGCTGCGACGAGCAGGCGGACTGGCTGCCGGACCTCGCTGACATCGAGCGCAAGGTGACCGACCGCACCAAGGCGATCGTCATCATCAACCCGAACAACCCGACGGGCGCCGTCTACAGCGAAGAGGTGCTGCGCGGCATCACCGACATCGCCCGCCGCCACCAGCTGATCGTCTGCTCGGACGAGATCTACGACAAGATCCTCTACGACGGCGCCACCCACACCCCGACCGCCGCCCTCGCCCCGGACCTGCTGACGCTGACGTTCAACGGGCTCTCCAAGGCCTACCGCGTCGCGGGCTACCGCAGCGGCTGGCTCGCGGTCTGCGGCCCCAAGGCCCACGCCACCAGCTATCTGGAGGGGCTGACGATCCTGGCCAACATGCGGCTGTGCGCCAACATGCCCGCACAGCACGCGGTGGCCGCCGCCCTCGGCGGCCGTCAGACGATCAACGACCTGGTGCTCCCGGGCGGGCGGCTGCTGGAGCAGCGCGACACGGCGTACGAGCTGCTGACCCAGATCCCGGGCGTGAGCTGCGTGAAGCCGAAGGGCGCGCTGTACGCGTTCCCGAAGCTGGACCCCAAGGTCTACAAGATCAAGGACGACCGGCAGATGGTGCTCGACCTGCTGCGCGCCGAGAAGATCATGATCGTGCACGGCACGGGCTTCAACTGGCCGGAGCCGGACCACTTCCGCATCGTCACGCTCCCGGCCAAGAAGGACCTGGCCGAAGCGGTGACCCGGATCGGGAACTTCCTCGACGGCTACAGCCAGCCCTGAGAAGCCTGAACGAGTCTCTGTAGAGGGCTCAACTTTAGACTGGGTCTAAGTTAGGATGGTCTCCTGAACGTTTGGAGGCCATCCATGTACGAGCCGATCCGCACCAAGTCGGTCCACACCATGGCCGAGCCCGAGCCTGATTTCCCGCACCGCTCCCGCGAGGAGGAGCTGGACATCAGGCTCGCCGGACATCTGACCGCGCTGCTGACCGTGACCGACGAGCTGCGTGTCCTCACCCCGGACCCGGCCCTGGACGAGGCGGCGGAGCGCCTGGCCGACCAGGTCATACGGCTGCGGGGCGGCCGCGCCCCGCTGCGCGCCGCCCCCACCACGGCCGACGCCGACCCGGCCCATGTCGCCGCCCTCCACCAGCGCGCCCATACCGTGGCGGGCTGGGCCCTGGTCATCGCCACCTCGCGCGACGACGCGGCGGCCACCGCGCTGACCGCAGAGCGCCTGGATGCGCATACGGCGGCCCTGGGCGTCACCGTCTGAAGCCCCTGCCGTCTGAAGCCCCTGCCGTCTGAAGCCCTTTCGGCAAGCCCGTCTGAAACCCCTTCGGCGAGCCCCGAGCCCATGGCCCACGATGGAGCCATGACCACCATCACCCTCGTCCAGGGCGACATCACCGCGCAGCGCGCCGACGCCATCGTCAACGCGGCGAACTCCTCGCTGCTCGGCGGCGGCGGGGTCGACGGGGCCATTCACCGGCGGGGCGGGCCCGAGATCCTCGACGCCTGCCGCGATCTGCGCGCCTCCCACTACGGCAAGGGGCTGCCCACCGGCCAGGCCGTGGCCACGACGGCGGGGCGGCTCGACGCCCGCTGGGTCATCCACACCGTGGGGCCGGTGTGGTCCGCCACCGAGGACCGCTCGGACCTGCTGGCGTCCTGCTACCGCGAGTCCCTGCGCGTCGCCGATGAACTGGGCGCGCGGACGGTCGCGTTCCCGGCGATCTCCACCGGCGTCTACCGCTGGCCGATGGACGACGCCGCCCGGATCGCGGTGCGGTCGGTCCGCGCGGCGGACACGGGCGTCGAAGAGGTGCGCTTCGTCCTCTTCGACGAGCCCGCGTACGCGGCGTTCACGGCGCAGACCGACTAGGAATCCAGGGATCCTCAGGCGCCTTCGCCGAAGCGGGCCGCCTCCTTCGTCCAGGCCGCCGCCTGATCGCTGAGCGAGAGGCCGAGACCGGCCCGGTCGGGGATGACCATGCGGCCGTCGCGCAGCTCCAGCCGCTCGTTGAACAGCGGCTCCAGCCACTCGAAGTGCTCGACCCACGCGGTGCGCGGGTAGGCCGCCGAGAGATGGACGTGGATCTCCATCGCGAAGTGCGGGGCGAGGCTCAGGCCCTTGTAGTCGGCGAGCGTCATGATCTGAAGGAACGGGGTGATGCCGCCGACCCGTGGGGCGTCGGGCTGCACGAAGTCGGCGGAGCCCGCCTCGATCAGCGCCGCGTGCTCATGCGCGCTGGTCAGCATCTCGCCGGTGGCTATGGGCGTGTCCAGGGTGGCGGCGAGGGCCGCGTGGCCCTCGGCGTCGTACGCGTCGAGCGGCTCCTCGATCCACGTCAGGTCGAACTTCTCCAGCACCCGGCCGACCCGGGTCGCGGTGATCCGGTCCCACTGCTGGTTGGCGTCCACCATCAGCGGAACGCCGTCGCCCAGATGCTCCCGTACGGTCTCCACCCGGGCGAGGTCCACCCGCCAGTCCGGCGAGCCCACCTTGAGCTTGATCCCGGCGACGCCCCGGGAGCGGGCCAGGTCGATGTTCTCCAGCACCTGCTCGATGGGCGTGGAGAGAAAGCCGCCGGAGGTGTTGTAGACGCTGACCGCGTCGCGGTGCGCGCCCAGCAGCTTGGCCAGCGGCAGCCGGGCCCGCCGGGCCTTGAGGTCCCACAGCGCGATGTCGAACGCGGCGACCGCCTGCACGGCGGCCCCGCTGCGGCCCATGGACGCGCCCGCCCACACCAGCTTGTTCCACAGGCGGCCGGTGTCGCTGGGGTCCTCGCCGATCAGCTCGGGCGCGATCTCCTGCGCGTGGGCGTACAGCGCGGGCCCACCGGCCCGCTTGGAGTAGCTGAAGCCCAGCCCCTGATGGCCGCCCTCGGTGCTGATCTCCGCGAAGAGGAAGGCCACTTCGGTGAGCGGCTTCTGCCTCCCGGTCAGCACCTTGGCGTCGCTGATGGGGGCCTGCAGCGGCAGGTACACCAGGGAGAGCCGGATCGCCGAGACCCGGTCGGTGCTCGCCTCGCCGGGCGCGGAGGCGAAGGGTTTGAAGGCGACGGATTCACTGGGCGCGACACTCATGCGGGGCTCTCCTCGTGCATCGTGCTGGTGTCCAGGGCCTACCATCCGCCGTCGCACCGGAAACCGTCCAGACCCGAGGTGTAGGAACTCCCCTTGATCACGTCTGTGAACAGGCTGGGCCCGCACCGTGCGGTGCGGGCCCAGCCTGTTCATACACGTGAGGTTCAGCCCAGGCGCTGAACCAGCGCCCGGTACTCGTCCCACAGCTCCTTCGGCGTGTGCTCACCGAAGGTGTTGAGGTGCTCGGGGACCAGGGCGGCCTCCTCGCGCCACACCTCCTTGTCGACGGTGAGGAGGAAGTCCAGTTCCTCATCGCCCAGCCCCAGGCCGTCGGTGTCCAGGGCCTCCTTGGTCGGCAGGATGCCGATGGGCGTCTCGACCCCGTCGGCCTTGCCGTCCAGCCGGTCCACGATCCACTTCAGGACGCGGCTGTTCTCGCCGAAGCCGGGCCAGACGAACTTGCCCGCGTCGTTCTTGCGGAACCAGTTGACGTAGTAGATCTTCGGGAGCTTCGCCTGGTCCTTGTCCTTGCCGACCTCGACCCAGTGGCCCATGTAGTCGCCCATGTTGTAGCCACAGAAGGGCAGCATCGCGAACGGGTCGCGGCGCAGCTCGCCGACCTTGCCCTCGGCGGCCGCGGTCTTCTCGCTCGCCACGTTCGCGCCGAGGAAGACACCGTGCTGCCAGTTGAAGGACTCGGTGACCAGCGGAACCGCGCTGGCACGGCGGCCGCCGAAGAGGATCGCCGAGATCGGCACGCCCTTGGGGTCCTCCCACTCGGGCGCGATGATCGGGCACTGTCCGGCGGGCACGGTGAAGCGGGCGTTGGGGTGGGCCGCAGGCGTCTCGCTCGCCGGGGTCCAGTCGTTGCCCTTCCAGTCGGTGAGGTGGGCGGGCGCCTCCTCGGTCATGCCCTCCCACCACACGTCGCCGTCGTCGGTGAGCGCGACGTTGGTGAAGACGGAGTTGCCCCACAGGGTCTTCATCGCGTTGGCGTTGGTGTGCTCACCTGTGCCGGGCGCGACGCCGAAGAAGCCCGCCTCGGGGTTGATCGCGTACAGCTGGCCGTCCTCGCCGAACCGCATCCAGGCGATGTCGTCGCCGATCGTCTCGACCGTCCAGCCGGGGATGGTCGGCTCCAGCATCGCGAGGTTGGTCTTGCCGCACGCGCTCGGGAACGCCGCGGCCACGTACTTGGCCTCCCCGCGCGGCGGGGTGAGCTTGAGGATCAGCATGTGCTCGGCGAGCCAGCCCTCGTCACGCGCCATGACGGAGGCGATGCGCAGGGCGTAGCACTTCTTGCCCAGCAGCGCGTTGCCGCCGTAGCCGGAGCCGTACGACCAGATCTCGCGCGACTCCGGGAAGTGCGAGATGTACTTGGTGCTGTTGCACGGCCACGGAACGTCGTCCTGACCCGGCTCCAGCGGGGCGCCCAGGGTGTGGACGGCCTTCACGAAGAAGCCCTTGTCGCCCAGGACGTCGAGGACGTCCTGTCCCATGCGGGTCATGGTGCGCATGGCGACGGCGACGTACGCGGAGTCGGTGATCTCCACGCCGATCGCGGACAGCGGCGAGCCGAGCGGGCCCATGCAGAACGGGACCACGTACATGGTGCGGCCGCGCATCGAGCCCCGGAATATGCCCTGTTCGCCCGCGAAGATCTGCCGCATCTCGGCGGGGTCTTTCCAGTGGTTCGTCGGGCCCGCGTCCGCTTCCTTCTCGGAGCAGATGAAGGTGCGGTCCTCGACGCGCGCCACATCGCTGGGATCGGAGGCCGCGTAGTACGAGTTGGGGCGCTTGATCGGGTCGAGCCGTTTGAACGTGCCCTTCTCGACGAGCTGCGCACACAGACGGTCGTACTCCGACTCCGAACCGTCACACCAGACCACTTCATCGGGCTGGGTGAGGGCGGCGATCTCGCCGACCCAGGAGATCAGTTCCTGGTGGCTGGTCGGGGCCGTGGTGAGGGTAGATGCCACATTGCTGGGCGCCACGATCGCTCCATCCCGCCGGAACCGCACTGCTCCGGCGTCTTGGTTTGAGGGTTTGGGCGGATATGTGCACGCACATCCGCATGTGGAGACAGCTACCCCTTGGGGGCTGCGACCCGGATGCTCAGCTCATCCGGTGCCGACCGCGCTCATTTGATCATCCGACGATGCGAGCCATCTGTCCAGTGGGCACCTTCGTGACCATCACCACTCGACACGGACCGGTAACGTACGGTGGCGTCGGTAGCATGAGCGCTATGACTGCAGCCGCGCCCGACGCCGCCGTTGACCCATCCCCAGGGCCCGAGGCAGCCCCGCTCCCCCTCAAACCCATGCTGCGCGGCTGGCTGCACGCTGGCATGTTCCCCGCCGCGCTCATCGCGGGAGTGGTGCTCACCGCGCTCGCCGACAGCCCCCGGGGACGCGTCGCGTGCGGCATCTTCACCCTCACCGCCTGCGCGCTCTTCGGCACGAGCGCCCTGTACCACCGGGGCAATTGGGGCCCGCGCGCCACGGCGGTCCTGCGCCGCCTGGATCACGCCAATATCTTCCTGATCATCGCGGGCACGTACACGCCCTTCACGATGCTGCTCCTCCCGCACGGCAAACAGCAGCTGCTGCTGTGGCTGGTGTGGGCCGGTGCGCTCGCGGGCATCGCCTTCCGGGTGTTCTGGGTCGGCGCCCCGCGCTGGCTCTACACCCCGTGCTACATCGCCCTGGGCTGGGCGGCTGTGTTCTTCCTGCCGGACTTCCTGCGCACCGGCGGCATCGCCGTCATGACACTGATCGTCGTCGGCGGCCTGCTCTACAGCGCGGGCGCGGTGATCTACGGGACCAAGCGCCCCAACCCCTCACCGCGCTGGTTCGGCTTCCACGAGGTGTTCCACTCCCTCACGCTCGCCGCCTTCGTCGTGCACTACGTCGGCATCTCCCTGGTCGCCTACCAACATTCCTGACTCCGGATCCTGACTCCGGCCGCCCGCCAGTGCCCGACAATGATCAGCATGGCCTCCGCACACACCACTCCCCCCGAGCCCCGGCCCGGACTGCGCGAACGCAAGAAGATCCAGACCCGGCAGGCGATCCGGCGGGCCGCCTACCGGCTGTTCGCGGAACAGGGCTACGAGGCGACCCCGGTGGACCGGATCGCGGAGGCCGCCGACGTCTCCCCCAGCACGGTCTTCCGGTACTTCCCCACCAAGGAGGACATCGTCCTCACGGACGAGTACGACGAGGCCATCGCCACCGCGCTCCGGGACCGCCCGCTGGACGAGCCGCCGGTCTCCTCCCTGCGGCGCGTCCTGATCGACATGGCGCGGCAGCTCACCGATGACGAGCGCGCGGAGATGCTGACCCGCCTCACCCTGATCCGCCAGGTCCCGGCACTGCGCGCCCGCATGGGCGAGGGCATGGCCAAGACCGGGGTCCTGATGGGCGAGGCCCTGGCCGAGCGCAGCGGCCGCTCACCGGAGGACCTGGAGGTACGGGTGCTCGTCGGAGCGGTCCTGGGCGCGCTCCAGGAAGCGGTCTTCCACGGCTTCGACCGCCACGGCGTGAAGGCCGTGGAGAACAGCATCGACCGAGCCCTGGCCATGCTGGCCAAAGGCCTCCCGCTGTAGCCCCCGGCCGCCCGAACCGACTCCAAGCCCCGGCGACCACACAACGTGGCACCGAACCGCTGCGACCGCCCGCCGCGCTTCCAAGCCGCTACGGCAGCACAGCGCCGCCCCGGGGGCACCCGCCCCCCACGGCACCGCCCTGCGCCGCCCCCGGGAGGCGACCCCGCGCAACGCCAAACCGGGCCACCCCGCCGCATCGGTAACACGGCCCCGACCTGGGCCACCCCGGGCGCACCGGTCCCGTACAACACCACCCCGGACCAACCCGGGGGTACCGATCCCGCGCAGCACCGCCCTGCGCCACCTCCGGGGGCGATCCCACGCGACGCCAAACCGGACCACCCCGCCGCGCCGGTCACAACGGCCTCGCCCCGGACCACTCCGGGGGCATCGGTCCCGAACAACGCCACCCCAGACCGCCCCGGGGCGCCCGTCCCCCACGGCACCGCCCTGCGCCGCCCCCGGGAGGCGACCCCGCGCAACGCCAAACCGGGCCACCCCGCCACGACGATCGCACGGCCTCGGCCTGGGCCGCCGGTCCCCTACAACGCCATCTCGAACCGACCCGGGGACGCCGGTCCCTCACGGCACCGTCCTGCGCTGCCTCCGGCGGGGGCGATTCCGCGCGATGCCGCGCCGGGCCAGCCCGGCGCGCTGGTGCCGCACGGCCTCGGCCCGGGCGTACCGCCGACCGGCGTTGGCCGTGGCGCTCGACCCCGCAGCGCGCGGCGTCAGCCGCCGAGGCGGGCCGTCAGCGCGTCCACGTCCGCCGTCGGGGCGTCACAGGTGAAGTGGCGGCAGACATACGCCGCCGGGCGGCCCTCCAGCAGCACGCGCCCCTCCAGCAGCGGCACCTCGTCGGAGCCGGGCGCGCCCACCGCGATCACCGCACCCGGCGCCGTGCCCAGCAGCGCGGCCCGGTGCAGGGCGCGGGTCGCGGGGTCGCCGTCCGGTCCGACGACGGCCACCTCGCGCGGCCCGTCCAGCCTCGCCTCGGCCACGGCGAGCCCCCAGCCGATGAACCGCGGCACCCGTGCCCCCAGCGCCCGTACCACGGCCAGCGCGCGCTCGGCCGCCTCCCGGTGGCGCCCGCTACCCGAGACCGCGGCGTAGGACAGCAGCGCCCCGGCGGCCGCCGTCCACCCCGAGGGGACGGCGTTGTCGGTCGGGTCCTGGGGCCGCCGGATGAGCGTCTCGGCGTCGTCGGCGGTGTCGAACAGGGTGCCGTCCTCGGCGGCGAAGTGGTGCAGCACGGTGTCCAGGAGCAGCCCCGAGAACTCGACCCACACGCCCTCGCCGGACACCGCGGCCAGGGCGAGGAATCCCTCGGCCACATCCGCGTAGTCCTCCAGCACACCCGCGTGGCCGCCCACGGCGCCGCCCAGCGAGGTGCGGGCGAGCCGCCCGCCGTTGTCCATGTGGAGGCGTACGAGCAGGTCGGCGGCCTCGGTCGCGGCCTCGACCAGGTCGGGGCGGTCGAAGTAGGCGCCGGTCTCGGCGAGGGCGGCGATGGCCAGCCCGTTCCAGGCGGCCACGATCTTGTCGTCGCGGCCGGGCCGCTCCCGCCGCTCCCGCGCGGCCAGCAGCCGCTCCCGTACAGAGGCGAGCCGGGCGGCGTCGGCCGGGCGCGCGCCGTCGGGCAGCTGAAGCACGGACGCGCCCGCCTCGAACGTGCCCTCCTCGGTCACCCCGAAGTACGCGGCGGCCTGCTCGGCATCCGCCTCGCCCAGCACCTCCCGCAGCTGCCCGGCCGTCCACACGTAGTACGCGCCCTCGACGTGCCGCCCGGTGCCGTCGTCGCTGTCGGCGTCCAGCGCGGAGGCGAATCCGCCCTGCTCGGTGCGCAGCTCGCGGACCAGGAAGTCGGCGGTCTCCAGCGCGACCCGGCGCGCGAGATCCGAGCCGGTGGCCCGCCAGAGGTGGGCGTACACGCGACACAGCAGCGCGTTGTCGTAGAGCATCTTCTCGAAGTGCGGAACGATCCATTCCGCATCAACGGAGTAGCGCGCGAACCCGCCCCCGAGCTGGTCGTAAATACCGCCGCGGGCCATCGCCTCACAGGTGGCCTGCACCATCTGCAACGCACCCTCGGACCCGGTCCGGGCATGGTGCCGCAGCAGGAACTCCAGCGCCATGGACGGCGGGAACTTCGGCGCCCCGCCGAACCCGCCCCGCACCGCGTCGAATTCACGGGTCAGCCCCATCAGCGCGGCGGCCAGATCCTCCTCACCGGGCGGCTGCGGCGCACCGGACCCCAGCGCGATACCGGTGCGCTCGGCCAGATCCCGCACGATCTTCCCGGCCACATCCTTCACCTCGTCCCGCCGATCGGCCCACGCGGCACGGACCCCCTCCAGCACCTGCCGGAAGGAGGGCACACCGGGCCGGGGCCGGGGCGGGAAGTACGTACCGAAGTAGAAGGGCTCGGCGTCGGGCGTCAGAAACACCGTCATGGGCCACCCACCCTGCCCGGTAGCCGCCTGCACCGCCTCCATGTACACGGCGTCGACGTCGGGCCGCTCCTCGCGGTCGACCTTGACGGAGACGAAGTGGGCATTCAGATACTCGGCCGTCTCGGCGTCCTCGAAGGACTCGTGCGCCATGACATGACACCAGTGGCACGCCGAGTAGCCGACCGACAGCAGAATCGGTACACCGCGCCGACGCGCCTCCTCGAAGGCACCCGACTCCCAGGGCCACCAATCGACCGGATTCTCGGCGTGCTGGAGCAGATAGGGCGAGGTCGCGCCACCCAACCGATTCATGCGGCCAGCCTCTCACAGTGCCCACATCCGTCGGCGCGGCCCACACGGGCTCTGCCTCGCTTGGCAGAACTGCGCTTATGCGCCATCACGTGGTGGACGACAGCCTCCCCACTCTGTGAAGGGCCTGGCCTGAGATCGGCGCGCCTGTTGCTCTGCGCGATCAAGACCACGAGACGCTTCCCCTCCCCGTCCAGACCCGGCGCCCCGGCTGCGGAGGACAGTACGCTGAGCTGGGCAGCACCGGAACTGAGAACACCCTCGAGGAGGTACGCCATGACCGCCGAGATGGTGGCGCCCGCGTGGATGCGCAGCCAGATCAGCGCGGAGCAGTACGACTCCTGGTCCGAGGAGCAGTGTGCCGGCATTGAGATCGTGGACGGGATGGTCGTCGTGAGCCCGAGCGCATCCAAGCGGCACAACCGGCTGGCCCGAATCCTGGCCAATGCCCTGGACGCCGCCGCAGGCCCGGACTGGAACGCCGACACGGACTTCGATGTCCGCCTGCAGGACGTACCTCTCACCAACCGCCGTCCGGACGTCATCGTCTACCGAGCGGAGACCATCGACCTCACCCCCACCCGCCCCGAACACGTACTCCTGGTCGTCGAGGTCGTGTCGCCCGGCTCGGAGACCACCGACCGGATCGTGAAGGTGGACCAGTACGCCAAGGCCGGGATCCCTTTCTACTGGCGCGTCGAACAGGCTGCCACCGGCGTTCCGATCGTCTACACCTACGTTCTCGACCCCGCCAACAGGGCCTACCGGGAAGGCGAGGTGTTCACCGGCACGGTGAAGGCCGTCGCACCCTTCTCCGTCGCTGTGGACCTGGGAGCCACCTGACAGCACTGGAAGAAGGAGCACCAGCGCATGTCCCCGGTGCGCAGCCGACGCCATCGGGTTCCGCAGGCGATCTTGGTCGTGAACCTGCCGGTCAGGTCGTGTGTCTGTGAGGGTTCTGCCTCGACAGACGTAACCTCCGTGGCCGAGACAACGACGTGGCACCGGACACTGGTGGAATGCACACACCGATAGAACCGCCCACGGAACCGCCCACCACGCTGGGCGAGCAGCTCCTGCTCCTCTCGTTGGACGACGAGTCCGGCACCGCGAAGGAGTCGGCGAAGGTGGCCCTGGCGATCTCCGCGGCCTCGCTGGTGGAACTCGCCCTGGCCGGCCGGATCGACGTGGCCGACGACAAGGTCAGCGTCATCGACGCGGCGCCATTGGGCGAGCCCGCCCTCGACAGCGCGCTCGCCGCCATCGGCGGCAAGGACAGGCCGCGCAAAACCAAGGACTGGATCGCCCAGTTGAAGACGGACGCGGTGGCCCGGGCGAACACGGGCCTGGTCGAGAAGGGGCTGGTGCGGGAGGAGAGGAAGAAGGTGCTCGGCCTCTTCCCCGTGCGCCGCTACCCGGAGGCCGACGGCTCGGTGGAGGCGGCGGTACGGCAGCGCCTTGACGCGGTCGTCCTCCAGGGCGCGGCGCCGGACACCCGCACGGCGAGCCTGGTGGCCCTGCTGCACGGAGCGAAACTGCACCGCCTGGTTTTCCCGGACGCCGACGCGCGCCGGGTCGCGGCGGCCATGGAGTCGATCGCCCACGGCCAGTGGGCCGCGACGGCGGTGCGCAGCGCCGTGAAGGCCGCGGAGGAAGCACTGGCGACGATGATCGCGGTGACGGTGACGACGACGGTCATCGCGGGCAGCTGACGTCAGGCGCGGCCCGTAGACGTGGCCCGCTGAACGCGGCCGCAGACGTGGCCCGCTGAAGAGCTGGAGCACCGTCTCGAACGTCTCGTTCGACCACGGCCGCCGCGCGCTCCCGGCGCGTGAAGCGCCCCCACGCGCTGGGCCCGGGTATGGCCCACCGCGCGGGTCAGGCTAGTTGTCCACAGGGGGAGTTATCCACAGGGCTGCCGGAAATGAGGCAGAAGGGGAAGACTTGGGGAGCAACGCGCGATTCACGCGTGGCGCTCGTGCAGGAGGGGGATCACATGCCGGGCTCACTGGCCGTGCTGCGGGACAGCCACCGGACGGAGGTCGAGCGGCTGCTGACGCGGGCCGTGGAGGAGGAGGTGCGGCGCTCGGGCGGCCGCACGGACGGCGGGGTGCTGCTGACCCGCGCGCGGGGCTCGCTGGACGAGATGGCGGCGACCGCGGCCGAGGAGTACGGCGCGTATGTGCGCGCGCTGGAGGAGGCGGAGGCGGGCAGCAGACCGCTCTCGGCGATGCTGGGGCGGGGGCGGCTGGCCACCCCGGCGCTGGCCGCGGGGGTGGCGGCGGTCGCCGCGTTCGGCGCGGACCTCACCTTCGGCACGTCGGCGGGCACGGCGCTGGGCGCGGGCGTGACCGCGGGCGTGGCGGGGTCGGCCGCGGCCGTCCTCAAGCTCACCGCGGCGCACTGGCCCGCCGCCCACCGCCAGGCGGCGCTGCGCAACCAGCCCGGCGGGCCCGAGCAGCTCCGGCTGCAGTGGCTGACGGCGGTCGAGGTGCGCGGTATCCGGCCGTTCATCGACCAGCACCGGATGACCTCGGCCGCCACCCGCCAGGGCGGCGGCTCCCCCAAGCGCTCCGGCTCCCCGGCCGGCGGGCAGGCGCCGCGGCTGCGGGGCGCGGACCGCAGCCAGGCGGCCCGCAGGCGCACCGTGCTGGAGCAGTCCTTCGGCCATCTCCCCCAGGCGGACGGCCCGTTCGCCGGGCGCCGCGCGCAGACCACCCAGATCGCCCAGTGGGTGCACCAGGCGCGGGCCAGCACCGAGACCAAGCCGACGGTGGTGCTGCTGGAGGGCCCGCCGGGCTCGGGCCGCACGATGCTGGCCGTGCGGGCGGCCCATGAGCTGCGCGACCAGTTCCGGGGCGCGTGCCTGGTGGATCTGCGCGGGGACAGCGCCGAGCAGGCACCGCTGTCGACCCGCGACGCGCTGCTGCATCTGCTGAACCGGCTCGGGGCACCCCGCGACCAGCTGCTCTTCCGGGAACGGACCGGTCAGGACCAGCACCTCAAGCGGCTCATCGAGCTGTATCACCAGCACATCACCGGGCTGCCCGTCACGATCGTGCTGGACGACGCGAGCGACGCGGAGCAGGTGTGCACGCTGGTCCCGGAGCGGTCCGACAGCCTGATCCTGGTCACCTCGCGCACCCCGCTCTCCCTGCCGCCGGAGCTGGCCGCATGGGTGCACAGGCTGGAGGTCGGCCCGCTGGACCAGTCGGGCGCCGAGGAGCTGCTGCGGGTCTCCGCCGAGAATCCGGCCGGGCCCGGTCCGTACGACGGGCAGTCCGTGGAGCGGATCGCCGAGCTGTGCGGGCGGCTGCCGCTCGCGCTGCGGATCGCGGGCTCCTCCCTCGGCCCGCGCACCCCTGCCGCCCTCGCCACCGACCTGGAGGCGTACGGGCCGGTCGGCCCGGTCGAGCGCACCCTGTGGCTGCGCTACACCGACCAGCAGGACGCCGCCCGGCGGCTGCTGCGGCGCCTCGCGCTGGCCGGGCGGGCGAGCATGGGCGCGGCGGCGGCCGCGGCGCTGCTGGGCGCCGATCAGCAGGAGGCGGCCCGCCATCTGGACGCGCTGGGCCGCGCCGGGCTGATCCAGCATGTGCGCGGCAGCCGCTACCGGCTGCACGACGTGGTGCGCTCGTTCGCCGCCGCCCGGCTGGCGGACGAGGAGGAGCCCGAGCAGCGCACCGCCGCCCAGGAGCGGCTGATCCGCAGCTACGCCGAGCTGGCGGACTCGGTGATCCGGCTGGTCGACGGCAAGACGTCCACCCGCGCCGACGTCTTCACCAAGGGCACGGCGGGCGGCCACGGCTTCACCTCGCTGGACGCGGCGCTGGGCTGGCTGGACGACGAGTCGAGCTTCATCACGGCGGCGCTGCGCCACGCGGAGGGCGTGGACCAGTCCGTGGTGCTGCATCTGCTGGGCGCCCTGTGCGACTACTGCCTGCTGCGCGGCGACCTGTACCGGCTGGGCGAGATCAGCGAGCTGACCCAGGCCGTCGACCAGGGGCTGCTGGTGCGGTCCGTGCAGTGGCGCACCGGTATCGCCGCCCGCCAGCTCGGCGAGCTGGACCAGGCCCGTACGACGCTGTCCTCGGTGGTCGACCTGTATTTCGAGGCCCAGCACGAGGCGGGGGCCGCCCGGGCGCTGTGCAGCCTCGGCATCACCCTGCACCACCAGGGGAATCTGGTGGAGGCCTCGGCGAAGCTGCGCGAGGCGCTGGACCTGCAGACGTCCGAGCCGCTGCGCGGGGACCGGGGGTGGACGATGCACGCGCTGGCCGCCGTGGAGCGGGACCGAGGGCAGCTGGCCGAGGCGCTGGACCTGCTGCGGCAGTCCCTGGAGCTGCACCGGGAGTCCGAGAGCCTGCACGGCCAGGCGTGGGCGCACTTCCAGCTCGGGCAGGCGTGTCTGCGGATGGGCGACGTGTCGCGCGCGGAGGCCGAGCTGCGGGACGCGCTGGGCGCGTACCACCGCACCCACGACCAGCGCGGTGAGGCCTGGGCGCTGACCCAGCTGGCCCGGGCCCGGCTGGTGGCCGGGGAGCCGTCGGCGGCCGTGGACCAGCTGCGCCAGGCCCTCTCCCGGCACCGGGAGAACGAGGACGCGCGCGGTGAAGCCTGGACGCTGTACTACCTGGGCCAGGCGCTGGAGGAGCGCGGCGACCGGGACGCGGCGGTGCGCGAGCTGGAGCGGGCCCGCACGATGTTCAACCGGATGCGCGATGTGTACGGGCTGGCGTGTGCCCGGCACCACGCGGCGCGGGTCACCCGTGATCTGCGGGCGGCGCAGACCGGCTCGCTGCGCAACAGCGGCTTCGCGCGGCAGCTGCTGCAGGACGCGCGGCAGGACTTCCACCGGGTGGGGGTGGCCCATGGCGAGGCGTGGTCATGCGTCGAGCTGGCGGTGATCGACGCGGGGAACGGCCGGGCGGTGCAGGCGCTGGAGCTGGTGGACGAGGCGGCCCGGCTGTTCGCGGGGTACGGGGACCGGCGCGGTGGGTCCTGGGCGCGGTTCCTGCGCTGCACGCTGCTGCCGTTCGCCTCGGCGGGCGGGTCAGTCATCGGCACGGCGGTGGCGCAGGAGGAGCTGGCGGAGCTGCTGCGGGAGCTACGGGAGGAGCCGGGCGGGGCCGCGGCGGGCGGGGATCCCCGGCTGGAGGGGTGCGCGGAGGCGTTCGCGCTGGTGCTGGAGCGGGGTGTGGAGCCGGAAACGGGGTGGCAGGCATGGCAGCTCGGCATGGTGCCGAGCCGCCGCTCCCGCGAGGTCATGGCCGTGCTGTCCGACCGCCCCCGCGCCTGACCCAGCCCCCGCGCCCGGGGTGAGGCCGGTCCGCTCCGGGCCGGGGCCCGGGAGGGGGCGCTACGCCGGGCCGCTCAGGCCGTGCGCTCCCCGTTGGTGTGCTCCCCCGTGGCGCCCTTCCCGCCCTTCGGGGAGGCGGTGGCCCGGGCTGCACCGGGCTCCGGCGCCTCCTCGAAGTCCACCTTGTTCATGTGCTTGTTCATGGACTTCATCAGGAGCCACACCGCGCCGCCGATCAGTGCGAAGACGACGAACCCGAGCAGGCCCGGGGTCACCTTGTTCTCGTCCAGATCCTTGGCGAGCGGGACGAGATGCGTCATGGCGAGGGTGCTGGTCGCGCTCATCATGGGGTCAATTGTTGCGGATGCCCGCGAAGAGGTCGTCCTCGGGGAGGGAGGTATCGACGAGCGACTTCGCCAGCTCGTACTCTTCCGTCGGCCACAGCTCCTTCTGGATGTCCATGGGCACCCGGAACCAGCCGCCGTCGGGGTCGATCTGCGTGCGGTGCGCGATCAGCGCCTTGTCGCGGATCTCGAAGAAGTCCGCGCACGGCACATACGTGGTCAGGGTGCGCTCGCGCCTGGAGAAGTCCTTCCAGCGCTCCAGCCACTCCCCGTACGGCGAGTCCAGGCCGCGCGCGAGCAGCCCCTCGTGCAGCGCGACGGTGCGCGGCCGGTTGAAGCCCTGGTTGTAGTAGAGCTTCTGCGGCTGCCAGGCCGGGCCCGCCTCGGGGTACTTCTCCGGGTCCCCGGCCGCCTCGAAGGCCACCATCGTGATCTTGTGGGTCATGATGTGGTCGGGGTGCGGATAGCCGCCGTTCTCGTCATACGTCGTGATGACCTGCGGCTTGAAGGAGCGGATCAGCTTGACGAGCGCGCCCGCCGCCTCGTCCACGTCCTGGAGCGCGAAGCAGCCGTCGGGCAGCGGGGGCAGCGGGTCGCCCTCGGGCAGCCCGGAGTCCACGAAGCCCAGCCACTCCTGCTTGACCCCGAGGATCTCGCGCGCCTCGTCCATCTCCTTGGCGCGCACCTCGTGGATGTGCTCCTCGATGTACGGATCCCCCTGGAGCTTCGGGTTGAGGATGGAGCCGCGCTCACCGCCCGTGCAGGTCGCGACCAGCACGTCCACCCCCTCGGACACGTACTTGGCCATCGTGGCCGCGCCCTTGCTCGACTCGTCATCCGGGTGCGCGTGCACGGCCATCAAACGCAGCTGCTCAGTCAACTTCGATCCTCAGTGATTCGTCGCGGAAGACGGCTTCTATAGTGACCCACAGCGGGCCCGAATAATTCCGGGTCTCCCAAGCAGGAGGAAGCGATCATGTCGGCGGTGCGCGAGGGCCTTCCCGAGGGGCGCTACGGCCGCTCCGCGGATGAGCGGGCCGACCGCAAGCTGAAGATCATCGGTTCGGTGCTCGGCGCCGGTCTGGTCGCCCTGATCGCCTGGTTCGGGTACGCGTACGTCATCGAGCAGGACGTCAGCGGGCAGCTGACCGGTTTCGAGGTGACCTCGGACGACACGGTCGAGGTCCGGCTGGAGATCACCAAGGACCAGGACGCCACCGCCGAGTGCACGGTGCGCACGCTGGACACCTACCACGAAGAGGTAGGCCGCAAGAGCTTCACCTTCGGGCAGCGCCAGGACGACATGATCAAGGTCGTGACGGTGCGTACCACCGCGCGCGCGACCAGCGCCGAGCTGATCGGCTGCGGCTCCGCCGCGGACAGCTGAGCCGGGCGGCCCGCCCAGGCACCGCCCGGGCACGGCCCCGGACGCCGCCCTGACACCGGCTTGAGCCACGGCCGGAGGCTCGGTCGGAGACTTGGTCGACTCATGCCCGAACTCGCCGGATTTGTCCCGTTTCATGCGCATGGAGTCAAGTTCCCTCCTCCCCGTTTCCTGTCGGAATTGTTAGGCTCGTGGTTTCGCCCGGCTTTGAAGGCGCACCCTTCTGAGTAGGGCGTTCATTTGTATTCCCAGCACCGACGAGGAGCACCTGTGACCCAGACCAGCGAGAACGTCACCTGGCTGACCCAGGAGGCGTACGACCAGCTCAAGGCCGAGCTGGAGTACCTGTCGGGTCCGGCACGTATCGAGATCGCGAAGAAGATCGAGGCTGCCCGGGAGGAAGGTGACCTCCGGGAGAACGGCGGTTACCACGCCGCCAAGGAGGAACAGGGCAAGCAGGAGCTTCGCGTGCGTCAGCTGACGCAGCTCCTGGAGCACGCGAAGGTCGGAGAGGCACCCGCGGACACCGGCGTGGTCGCCCCCGGCATGGTCGTCACCATCGCCTTCGACGGCGACCCGGACGACACCCTGACCTTCCTTCTCGCCTCTCGTGAATACGCGAGCTCGGACATCGAGACCTACTCGCCGCAGTCCCCGCTGGGTACGGGTGTGAACGGCAAGAAGGTCGGCCAGGACGCCGAATACGAACTCCCCAACGGCCGCACGGCCTCGGTGCGCATCCTGGACGCGAAGCCCTATCAGGGCTGAGCGCCCTCCCAACGCCCGCACATCTCACAGCGAGCCCCCGGCCACCACGGCCGGGGGCTCGCTGTAGCAGCACTCAAGCCGTCGCCGAGCGGTACTTCCGGACCGACAGCGTCCGGAACACCACGATGATCACCACCGACCACAGCACCGACGCCAGCACCGGATGCTGCATCGGCCAGGCATCCGAGACCACGCCCTCCGGATTGCCGAACAGCTCCCGGCAGGCCTGCACCGTGGCGCTGAACGGGTTCCAGTCCGCGATGTGCCCCAGGAACTCGGGCATCTGGCTGGACGGCACGAACGCGTTCGAGATGAAGGTCAGCGGGAACAGCCAGATCAGCCCGCCGGACGTCGCGGCCTCGGGGGTCCGTACCGTCAGCCCGATCAGCGCGCCGATCCACGAGAAGGCGTACCCGAGCAGAAGCAGCAGGCCGAACGCGCCCAGCGCGCTCAGGATTCCGTCGTGCACCCGCCAGCCCACGATGAGCGCGACGATCGCCAGCACGACCAGCGTCAGCGCCGTCTGCACCAGATCCGCGAGCGTACGGCCGGTGAGCACCGCGCCGCGCGCCATCGGCAGTGAGCGGAACCGGTCGATCAGCCCCTTGTGCATGTCGTCGGCGATCCCCGCGCCCGCGCCCGCCGTCGCGAAGGTGACGGTCTGCGCGAAGATCCCGCCCATCAGGAACTCGCGATAGACGTCCGCGGAGGCACTGGCCTGCCCCGGCACCATGATCGCGCCGCCGAATACATAGCTGAACAGCACCACGAACATAATGGGCTGGATAAGGCCAAAAATGACTACTTCCGGAATCCGCATCATTCGGATCAAATTGCGCTGGGCGACCACCAGCGAGTCCCGTGCCGCCGCGAGCGGTCCGCCGCGCGGCCGGGGGGCGGCGGCGACGGTGGCACCCGACTCCTCGACAACAGCCATCACTTGCCTCCCTCTCGCCCGTCGCTGTCCTCGGCACCATGACCGGTGAGCGAGATGAAGACGTCGTCGAGCGTCGGGCGGCGCAGCCCGATGTCGTCGATCTCCACTCCCCGGGTGTCCAGTTCGCGGATGACCTCGGCGAGCAGCTTGGCCCCGCCGACCACCGGCACGGTGACCTTGCGGGTGTGCTCCTGCACCGTGGTCTCGCCCTTGCCCAGCACCCGCAGCACATGTTCGGCGACCGCGATGTGCTCCCGCTCGTGCACCACGACCTCCACCCGCTCCCCGCCTGTACGGGCCTTGAGCTGGTCGGAGGTGCCACGGGCGATGACCTTGCCGCGGTCGATCACGCAGATGTCATGGGCCAGATGGTCGGCCTCCTCCAGATACTGCGTGGTCAGCAGCAGCGTCGTACCCCCCGCCACCAGTTCCTGGATGACCTCCCACAGCGCCTGCCGGTTGCGCGGGTCGAGCCCCGTCGTCGGCTCGTCCATGAACATGACGGGCGGGCTGACGACCAGGGCGGCGGCGAGGTCGAGACGGCGGCGCATGCCGCCGGAGTACGTCTTGGCGGTGCGGTCGGCCGCGTCCGCGAGGCGGAACCGCTCCAGCAGCTCGTCCGCGCGGGCCTTCGCCTCGCGCGCGCCCATCTGGTAGAGCTGGCCGACCATCCGGAGGTTCTCGCGGCCCGTCAGATACTCGTCGACGGCGGCGAACTGCCCGGACAGGCCGATGGACCGGCGGACCTCGTTGGGGTACTTCAGCACATCCACCCCCGCGACCACCGCCGTTCCGCTGTCCGGGCGCAGCAGCGTGGTCAGTACGCGCACCGCGGTGGTCTTGCCCGCGCCGTTGGGGCCGAGCAGCCCGAGCACGGTTCCTTCCGGTACGTCGAGGTCGACGCCGTCCAGAGCTGTTACGTCACCGAAGGTCTTCACCAGGCCCTCGGCATGGATCGCGCCTGGCATGTTGGCACTCCCAGAGTTGGGTGTTCCCGGGTCGGGTCAGCGCCACAGGGGACGCGTCCCCTCAATAAAGGCATATGTCCGGCCACAACGGCAGCGTCGCGACAGCAAGTGAGAAGGAAATCCTAGCGCGGTCGCGATACATCGCGACATACGCGAGACGTGAAGAGACGGGAGGAGACGGGAGGAGACCTGAGGAGAGTCCTCAGATCATCACCGTGTACCCGGCCCCGTGCAGCGCCTTCCGGACCTCATCGCAGTGCTCCGGCCCCTTCGTCTCCAGCTGAAGCTCCACTTCCGCCTCGCTGAGCCCGAGACGCGGGTTGATCCGCACATGGCTGATGTCGAGCACATTGGCGTCCATCGCCGACAGCTCCGCCAGCAGCGTCGCCAGCGCCCCCGGCCGGTCGGTCAGCCGCAGCCGCAGCGACAGATAGCGGCCCGCCGCGGCCATGCCGTGCCGCAGGATGCGCTGCATCAGCAGCGGATCGACGTTGCCACCCGAGAGCACCGACACCACCGGGCCCTCGAAGGACTCCGGATCCGACAGCACCGCCGCCACCGGACTCGCCCCCGCCGGTTCCACCACCAGCTTCGCCCGCTCCAGGCACAGCAGCAGCGCGCTGGACAGCTCGTCCTCGCTGACCGTGCGGACCTCGTCGACGAGCGCGTTGATGATCTCGAACGGAACGTCGCCCGGCAGCCCCACCTTGATGCCGTCCGCCATCGTCACCGGCGCCTCGACCGGCACCGGGCGCCCCGCCGCCAGCGAGGCCGGATACGCCGCGGCGCCCGCCGCCTGCACGCCCACCACCCGTACGTCCGGCCGCAGCGCCTTCACCGCCACCGCGACCCCGGCGACCAGCCCGCCCCCGCCGATGCCCACCACGATGGTGCGCACCTCGGGGCACTGCTCCAGGATCTCCAGGCCCAGCGTGCCCTGGCCCGCGATGACGTCCGGGTGGTCGAACGGATGGATGAAGACCGCACCCGTCTCCTCCGCGTACCGCCGCGCCGCCCGCATCGTCTCGTCCACGATCTGGCCCTCGAACCGGACCTCCGCGCCGTAGTCCCGGGTCGCCGCGATCTTCGGCAGCGGCGCGCCCTCGGGCATGAAGACGGTCGACCGCACCCCCAGCAGCGAGGCCGCGAGCGCGACGCCCTGCGCATGGTTCCCGGCGCTCGCCGCGACCACCCCCGCAGCCCGCTCTTCAGCCGTCAGACGGGCGATCCGCACATAGGCGCCGCGCAGCTTGAAGGAGCCCGTACGCTGCAGGTTCTCGCACTTCAGCTGCACCGGGGAGCCGACCAGACCGGTCAGATAGCGGCTGCCCTCCAGAGCGGTCAGCCGGGAGACCCCCGAGAGCATCTTCTGCGCCTCGCGCACATCGTCCAGCGTGACCGCGAGCGGAGCGGACGGTACGGAGCGGGCGGGACGCGGAGCCCGGCCGGACCCTTCCTCGCCGCCGGGTCGGGGAGCCATACCGCCGGATCGTGGAGCCATGGGCCCAGTCTCGCAGCTCCGCCACAACACGGCCGGGCCGGGGGAACCAGGGGTTGGCCGGTTGTCGGCAGGTTTCTGCAGCCCCCGTACGGGCAGGGCCCGGGCCGCGTACTCTGTGCCACATCCCACAGACCACCGCATGAAGTGAGCCCTAGGCCATGCCCACCCAATCGGACATGACGACTCAACTCGACACCGGCGTACTCGATTCACTCCAGCACCAGGTCGCGGTCTTCGCCCGCCGCGCGGAGCAGACCCGGCTCGGCGGCGTCGGACAGGCCCGCAACTCGATGGACCGCGCCGCCTACCTGCTGCTCAACCGGCTCGACCAGGAAGGCCCCATGGGGGTCAAGGCACTCGCCGGAGGCATGGGCATCGACTCGTCCACCGTGACCCGGCAGGTCGCCCCGCTCGTCGACTCCGGCCTGGTCAAGCGCACCTCGCACCCCGAGGACGGCCGCGCCGTCGTGCTCCAGCTCTCCCCGCGCGGCAAGGCCCGCCTGGAGGAGGTGCGCTCCTCGCGGCGCGAGCTGATGGCGCAGGTCACGGACGACTGGACGGTGGAGGAGCGCGATATGTTCTGCGATCTGCTCACCCGCTTCAACGTCGCCCTCTCCGCCGCGCACGGCGCGGTGCCGCAGGCGGCGGCCCCGGCGTCCTGAGCCGGACCAGACCTCTCACTGGACTCCTGCTCGACTCTTGACCGGGCGCCCCTGACTGCCGTGTCCTTGAGGAACGGAAGGCGGAGGGCGCGGTGCGAGAGCGGCGGGCAGCACGGGAGAGCCGCCGGGCCCGGGAATTCGAGGCATTTGTCGCGGGCGCGGGTGGCAGGTTGTTGCACGCGGCCACACTGCTCACAGGGGAACGTACAGGGGACCGCTCGGGGGGAACCGAAGCCGAATCCGAAGCCGGATACAAAGCCGAAACCGGCACCGCCGTCGGCACCGCCGCCGCGCAGGACCTCCTGACCGCCGCGCTCGCACGCACCTACGCCCGCTGGGACCAGCTGCGCGGCGAGGATCCGTACGACCGCACCCGCCAGGAGCTGGCCGCCCTCTTCGCCCACCGGGCCCGCCGCTACCGCCGCCCGCGCGGCGGCGTCCTGGACCGGCTCACCCCGCGCGAGCGGCTGGTGCTGGTGCTGCGGCTGTACGAGGGGGTCGCGGAGGAGCAGACGGCGGCCACGCTGGGCCTGCCGGTCGAGCGCGTACGGGCCATCTGCACTCGGGCCGTCACGCTGATGCGCACCCCCGCACCGCGCCCCGGCCCAGCTGCGGGAGTAGCGCGATGAGCTTCCCGGACCGCAAGGAGGACCAGGTCCGGCGGATGCTGGAGGGGCCGCATCCGGTTCTGCCGCCGGATCTGGCCGGTAGGGCGGCCGGTCGCGGACAGCGGCTGCTGCGCCGCCGCCGGACGGCGCGGACCGTCGGCTGGGCGGTGCTGCTCGCCGCGATCGTCGCGTTCACCGTCTGGGCCGCGGTCGTCCACCCGTGGGCGGGGCCGCCCGCCGACACCACCCCTCCGCTGGAGGGGTGGTGACTCCGAGGTGACTCAGCTGCTCAGGCCAGCGCCTGGCTCAGGTCCGCCAGCAGGTCGTCGATGTGCTCGATGCCCACCGACAGCCGTACGAGATCCCCCGGCACCTCCAGCGCCGAACCGGCCGTCGAGGCGTGGGTCATCCGCCCCGGGTGCTCGATCAGCGACTCGACGCCGCCCAGCGACTCGCCGAGCGTGAACAGCCGGGCCCGGTTGCAGACCTCGACCGCCGCCTCCTCGCCACCGGCGGCCCGGAACGACACCATGCCGCCGAAGGACCGCATCTGCTTGGCGGCGACCTCGTGGCCCGCGTGCTCGGCCAGCCCCGGGTAGTAGACCTGGGCCACCTTGGGGTGGGCGGTGAGCAGCTCCGCGACGCGCTCGGCGTTCGCGCTGTGCCGGTCCATCCGTACGCCGAGCGTCTTGATGCCGCGCAGCACCAGCCAGGAGTCGAAGGGGGCGGCGACGGCGCCCATCGCGTTCTGGTGGAAGGCGAGTTCGTCGCCGAGGGCCGGGTCGGAGACGATCAGCGCGCCGCCGACGACGTCCGAGTGGCCGCCCATGTACTTGGTGGTCGAGTGCACGACGATGTCCGCGCCGAGCGCCAGCGGCTGCTGCAGATACGGGCTGGCGAACGTGTTGTCCACGACGAGCCGGGCCCCAGCGGTGCGGGCGACGTCGGCGACGGCGGCGATGTCGGTGATGCCCAGCAGCGGGTTGCTCGGCGTCTCGACCCAGATCACCTTCGTACGGGGGCGCAGCGCGGCCCGTACCGAGGCCGGGTCGGAGGTGTCGGCGACCGACCACTCCACGCCCCAGCGCTCGACGACCTTGGCGAAGAGGCGGAACGTGCCGCCGTACGCGTCGTTCGGGATCACCACGTGGTCGCCCGGCGCCAGCAGCGTGCGCAGCAGGCAGTCCTCGGCGGCGAGGCCGGAGGCGAAGGCGAGCCCGCGGCGGCCTCCCTCCAGGGCCGCCAGGTTCTCCTCCAGGGCGGTGCGGGTGGGGTTGGCGGAGCGGCTGTACTCATAGCCGCCGCGCAGGCCGCCCACCCCGTCCTGCTTGTAGGTGGAGACCTGGTAGATCGGCGGAACGACGGCGCCGGTGAGCGCGTCCGCCTCCTGGCCCGCGTGGATGGCGAGCGTCTCGAAGCTCTGGGGGTCCTGATCGGTCATGAGCCCGAGCGTAACGCGCGGCGGGCGGGTGCAGGATGTGGCCGGGGGCCCGTCCAGGATTCAACGGCTGTCCGCGATGTCAGTCGGGGCGCATAGGCTGGAGCACAAGCCGTCACGGGACTTCACACGGGGACACCTCATGGAGCTTCTGATCTTCCTCATCGCCATCGTCATGATCGGTGGGCTGATCGTGCTGCCCGCCCTGCGGCGGAGGCGCGGCGGCCGCGAGGCCCTGCGGGGCGCGGTGCGCGCCACGGACCCGGGTGAGTACGGCTTCGTACCGCCCGAGCAGCTGGACGTACGGCTGCCCGGCCCGGACCGCCAGCTCATCGACGCGCTGGAGGAGGTCCAGTCCGGGCAGGACTGGCAGCCCGCCTCCCGGCTGCTCGCGCTCACCGAGGCGACCTCCGAACTGCGCTGGCAGCGCGTCCAGACGCTCGCCGGGGCCGCCGCCTTCGAGCTCGCCCAGGCCCCCGGCAAGGGCGGGATGTGGCTGCGCACGTGGCGCGTCGCGGCCCCCGAGGACCCGGGCGCGGCCGCCGTGCAGGCGGAGTTCCTGGTCCGCCAGGCGCTGCGCGACCCGTCCTCGCAGGACTTCCGCATGATCCTGGAGGAGGCCCGGGACGTCTGCCACGAGGCGGCGCGGCTGGCCCCGGACGACCCCGTTCCGTACATCATCGAACTCGGCGTCGCCCGTGGTCTCCCCTACCGGCAGGCCGACTTCGAGGAGCTGTGGACCAAGGTCACCGACCGGGCCCCGCACCACATGGGCGCCCACCTCGCCGCCCTCCACTACTGGTGCGAGAAGTGGCACGGCTCCCAGGACCGCGCCGACCGCTTCACCCACGCCGCGGCCGCCTCCGCCCCCGACAAGAGCCTCCTGCCCGCGCTGCCGCTGTTCGGCGTCTTCGAGCACCTGCCCGAGGTCAACCTCGTCCGCAGCCTGTACCAGAGCGATGTGGTCACCAAGGCGGTCGAGGGCGCCCTGTACGCCGTCCGCCGGGCCCCCGCCGACCACCCGGTCCTGCCCCACGTCCGCCACCTGCTGGTCTGGTTCCTGGTCCGGTCGGAGCGGTACGCGGACGCCATGGAGCAGCTGCGCCACGTGGACGGCCATGTGGGCGCGGTGCCGTGGTCGTACGGGGCGGACCCGGCCGCCGAGTACGCCGTCTACCGGGCGCTGGCGGTGGCCGGCTGGGAGGGCCACGGCGGCTCCCCGGCGACCCTGCCGAAGTGAACGGCGCGGCGACGGTCCGGCACCCCGGCGCAGGTGAACGGCCCCGGCGCCCCGGAATTCGAGCGCACCCCCGCCCGTTGTAACGGGTAGCCGCCGTACTCTTCTGCCCGCTCTTGCCCCCCGAGGAGCCCTCCCGATGCTGTTCAGCCGCCGCGAGAACCACCTCCCGACCCCCGAGGAGGCACTGAAGGGCCGCCCCGAACCGGGCTTCACGGTCCCCGACCGCCACACCGTCCTCGGCAACCCCCTCAGCGGCCCGTACCCGCAGGGCCTGGCCGTCGCCGACTTCGGCCTCGGCTGCTTCTGGGGCGCGGAGCGCGTCTTCTGGCAGGCCCCCGGCGTCTGGACCACCCTGGTCGGCTACCAGGGCGGCCACACCGAGAACCCCACCTACGAAGAGGTCTGCAGCGGCCTCACCGCCCACACCGAGGCCGTCCGCGTCGTCTTCGACCCCGCCCTCACCTCGTACGGCGCGCTCCTGAAGCTCTTCTGGGAGTCCCACGACCCCACCCAGCACTTCCGCCAGGGCAACGACGTCGGCACCCAGTACCGCTCGGCCGTCTACACCCACTCCCCCGAGCAGCAGTCCGAGGCCGAGTCCTCCCGTACCGCCTACCAGTCCGTCCTGACCGGCTCGGGCTACGGCGAGATCGCCACCGAAATCCTTCCCGCGGGCCCCTTCTACCCGGCCGAGCCGTACCACCAGCAGTACCTGGACAAAAACCCCGCAGGCTACTGCGGCATCGGCGGCACGGGCGTCTCCTGCCCGATAGGCGTGGCCCCGGCCGACGGCTGAGGCCGCAGCCCCACGGGCGGGTCACTTGCGGGCTTTGCGCTGCTTGACAGGCGAGTTCGGTGGTGTGTTGCCGCATCCGGGAACGCTGCCTTCGGGACTGCAGTTGTCCGGGGCGTTGCGGATGACCTTGCTGTCGGTGAGGGTGACCCCGCTGGAGGCCCCATTGAAGATCCCGCCGCCGGCGGTGATCGCCGTGTTGCGGGTGACCAGGCTTCGCACCAGCGTGGGCGTACTGAACTCGCTCATCAGGCCCGCGCCTGTCACGGCGATGTTGTGGCTGACGGTGGTCGACGTGAGGTGCAGGGTTCCGCCGAACTGGTGGATGCCGCCACCGTGCAGGGCGGTGTTGCCGCTGATCAATACGGAGTCCAGCGACGTCGTACTTCTGAGGTTCTCCAGACCGCCACCGCTGTCGCTGAGTGCCCGGTTGTCGCGCAGCGCCCCACCCTTCATCGTCAGCGAGCCGATGCGGCCGAAGATGGGGTTGCTTCCGTTGGTGATTCCGCCGCCATTATGGGTTGCGGTGTTGCGCTCAATGGTGCTGCGGTCGAGATTGAGCTGTCCGCCGGGGCTGTGGATGCCACCACCCGTTCCGGCCAGATTGCGCTTGATGGTCGCGCTGTTCAGGTTCAGGGTGCCGCTGTTCCAGATGCCGCCGCCGGCGTTGTTGTCGGCTATTCTTCCGCCGCTGACCGTGAGCGACTTCAGGGTGAGTGTGCCGCCGAACTGCACATGGAATATGCGGAAGTTCTCCGTCGAGTCCGGCGCGCGTCGTATGGTGGCGCCGCGGCCGGATATGGTCACGTTCCCGGTGATCTCCGGAAGCCCGTCATCCGGGTTGTCGGGTGAGGTCAGGGTGTAGGTGCAGCGGGGCGCGAGGGTGATGCTGCCGCCGCTGGTGTTGGCCTGGCTGATGGCATTTCTCAGGGCAGTGATGTCGTTGCACGGCACCTGAGTCCCCCCGGCGGCACTGGCGGGCCCAGTCGGCAGGAGCGCAAGGGACACCCCCATACCAACCGCGGCGGTCACGGCACCGGTCCGCACGATGTTCTTCATCGCTAGGCCTTTCTCAATACTGGGGAGCGAAAAGGCACATTGACGTTTCCTTCATAACTGCCGGACGGAGCAGCCTCATCCGGTGTACCGCCGAACGGCTGGGGCCACAGCACTCGAACGGCAGGCATGAAATGCGCCGAATGCGCACGTCGCATATACCTGAGGGTGATCAGTGGCGCTCAAGGTGAAGACTCAGTAGCTGGGCGTCACCGGGGTCGTACCGTCCCTGTTCCCCACACCGAGGGAAGCCACATGTCCAACCCGCTCATACGCGCATCCGTCACCGCCGCCACCGGCCTCGGCCTGTGCCTGACTTTTCTGCCCGCCGGACAAGCACAAGCGCGGACGTCGACCCGCGTCCCGTGCAACGATGTCGCCGCCCTGAAGGCGGCCATCACGGACGCCAACACCGGCGGCGGCAGCATCGTCCTCGCCCCTCGGTGCGTCTATACCTTGACGCAGGCCGACAACGAGGGTGACGGCCTCCCCGAGATCACCGGCAATGTGCGGATCAGCGGAGACAACACCAGCATCGAACGCAGTTCCCCCCAGGGCTTCCGCATCTTCCATGTGAAGCAGGGCGGCAACCTCGGCCTGAAGTCGATCACGGTGCGCTATGGGGAGACCATTGCCGCGGACAGCGAAGGTGGGGGCATCTTCAACGAGGGCGGCACCCTCACCCTGACCGACTCCACGGTCAGGAACAACATCGCCGACGTCGGCGGCGGGATCTGGAACCGGCAGGGAACGCTCACCTTGAAGAACACCAGGGTCACCAACAACCGAGGGGGCTTCGGTGGCGGAGTGGCCACCGACGGCACGATGACGATGGAGGGTGGCACTCTCCACGACAACACGGGCGGATCCTGGGGAGGCGGCCTCGCCAACGCGGGGGACACCAAGCTCAACCATGTGTTGATCAACGGCAACGACGCCGGTGAGTACGGGGGCGGCATCGTCACCCTGGCCATCAACCTCAGGACCGGGCCGCTGCGCGTGGACAACACCACGATCAGGGACGGTATCGCCCGGACCAACGGCGGCGGCGTCTTCACCGGCGCGGACGAGACGACAACCCTCTACCGCAGCGTCGTCACCAAGAACACGTCGAACGGCGGACCCACCACCGGAGGCGGCATCGGGAACCCCGGAACGTCCCTTCACCTCTTCATCGGTGGCACCAACAGCTCCCCGCGCAAGGAGGTCAAGGAGAACACGGGGGGCAAGGAGAGCGAGGGGAACTCGACCATGCAGACGCCGTTCAGGGTGGACCTCATCCAGAGCAGGGTCTTCAAGAACGATCCGACCAACTGCGCCCCGCCCAACAGCGTCCCCGGCTGCGACGCCACCGACTCCGCCGACTCCGCCGACTCCGCACCCGCACAGACCACACCGAAGTCCGCCAAGCACTGAGCTTGCGGTGTGGGAATCCCCCTCAGCCCCCGACCAGCGAAGTTGGCCGGGGGCTGACTGAGGCCGCGGAATCTCGGTCGAAAAGGCGGAACGCCGTCGCTAGCGTCTGTCGGATGGAAATCGACGTGCTGGGCACCTCGAACATGTACCCCAACCGCCCCGGCCCCGGCTCCCACATCGCCAGCGGCAACTTCATGGTGGCGCCGGAGGCGCGCGGCCGGGGGGTCGGTCAGGCCCTGGGCGAGTACCTGCTCAACTGGGCCTCGACCAGCGGCTACGCGGGCGTGCAGTTCAACGCGGTCGCCGCCTCCAACACCCCCGCCGTCAGACTGTACGAACACCTCGGCTTCACCCTCATCGGCACCGTCCCGGACGCGTTTCACCACCCGGCACTTGGCCGGGTCGGACTGCACGTCATGTACCACGACCTTGGCGCCTGATCCCCTTCGCTCAGCCAGCCGCTCGGCCTGCTCGGCGGTGAAGAACGGGATGAGCATGTGGTGCAGTGCGCAGGTGCCGGTGCCTGGGTCGTCAGCAGCCGGTCGAATCCGAACAGGGCTTCCCCCGTAGGCACGGGCGTCTCCTGCCCGATAGGCGTGGCCCCGGCGAACGGCTGAACCGGAAAGGCACCCGGCGCGCTCCGGGAGACTGACGAGCGCAGACCAGTGCCAATATCGGTCGACACTCGACTGCGGCGAATGGCGAGGTCGGCGGAGTGGTGCGAGCATCGAATCAGGTCTGTCGGCCGGTATGCCCGGCGCGCGGCGCGGGATGCGCCGGGGCAATGACATCAATGATGTGCGGTCGCTGTTCCTCCCCGTAGGGAGCTGCCATGACCAAGAATCTGATCGTCTGCTGTGACGGCACGTGGGACCTCGCCGACCAGCCCAACAAGACGAACGTCACCAAGGTCGCTCTGGCCGTTCAACCGCGGGCGGGCGGCGTAGAGCAGCGCGTGTACTACGGTCGCGGCGTCGGCACACGCCGGTGGGAGCGCCTGCGCGGCGGCGCGTTCGGCATGGGGTTGTCCAGCAACGTCCTGGACGCCTACCGCTTCCTCGCCGACGCCTACGAGCCCGGCGACCATCTGTACCTGTTCGGATTCAGCCGGGGGGCTTTCACCGCCCGCAGCCTTGCCGGCCTGGTGCGCAACTCCGGCATCCTGCGCCGGGAGAACGCCCACCGGATCAAGGAAGCGTGGGCCCTGTACCGCGACCGGATCGAGAAGCCGAGCGGCACGGCCGCCACCCTGTTCCGCCAGACATATGCGCACGAGACGCGGATCCGCTTCATCGGAGTGTGGGACACAGTCGGTACTCTCGGCATCCCGGTTCCGGGGCCCCGGTGGCTCAAACCGGCCGTGGCCTCGGTCAACCGTCGGTGGGCGTTCCACGACACCGAACTGAGCAGCTGGGTGGAGGCGGCCTTCCACGCACTGGCCATCGACGAGCAGCGCACACCGTTCATCCCGACGCTATGGCATCAGCAACCCGGCGCCGACGACAACGGCCAGGAATTGAAGCAGGTGTGGTTCGCCGGAGTGCACAGCGACGTCGGCGGCGGCTACAGCGAGACGGCCCTGTCCGACATTTCCCTGCTGTGGATGGTCCACCAGGCTCGCCGTCACGGGCTGGAGTTCAACCCCGAGGTCCTCAGCGAGGCCAGACTGCGCGCCATGACCCCGAACGCCAGCGTGGACTTCTATGTGCGCCCCGACATCATGGGCACGATGCACAACTCACGCACCGGCCCCTACCTCATGGCCCGACCGTGGCACCGGCCCATTGGACAGGCCGCGGACAAGTCGGGTCGTGCCGACGGGCGCGAATATCTCTCGGAAACCGCTCGCATACGCCACGACGAGGACGCGTCCTACCGACCGCCCGAACTCGACCGCTATCTCGCCGAGGGACGCGTACACCTCGAACCGGTGCCCCTGACCGCTCCCGACTCGCATCGAAGACGAGTCGGCTAGCGCGCTGCGCGGTAGTGGAGGTAGACGACTTTCGACCCGCCGCCGATCGCGATGCCGCCCTCCCCGGGCTCGGCTCACAACCGTCCGACAGCTCGCTGATCGCCGCAGAAAATTCGATCGAACGGACTGAACTCCGTCGCTAGCGTCTGACGGATGGAAATTCGGGCGTTCGAGGAACGCGACTGGCCGCAGGTCTGGCCGATCATCGAGCAGATCGTCCGCAAGGGGGACACCTTCTGCTACGACCCCCACCAGACGGAGGCACAGGCCCACGACATGTGGGTCGTGCCGCCCCCGGGGCACGCCGTCGTAGCCGTGGAGAACCAGCGCGTGCTGGGCACCTCGAACATGTACCCCAACCGCCCCGGCCCCGGCTCCCACATCGCCAGCGGCAACTTCATGGTGGCGCCGGAGGCGCGCGGCC
>NZ_JBSFGE010000012.1:0-288092 GCF_053596435.1 Streptomyces sp. NPDC001700 | reverse complement strand
AGCGGTTCCGCGAGCTGATCTCCGGCATGCCCACTGCCAAGTTGCGGGCACGGCTGGCCTCGATGGCGGCCGAGCTCGGCATCACGATCGTGGCCGTCGACCCCGCGTACACGTCCAAGTGGGGCGCTCAGCACTGGCAAAAGCCCCTCACCAGCAAGAACAGGAAGACCACTCGCCACCATGCGGCAGCGGTGGCGATCGGAAGGCGCGCCCTGGGGTACCCGATCCGGCGACGGACGGCACCGCCCCCGCACGACCAGAGCGATGGTGCGGGGCATCGGACCGTCCAGGCCGCATCGGGTGTTCCGGGGTGTGAGGAAACCCGCCCCCGCGTTCCCGGACCACGGACACGATCCGTCGGCGCCGGAGGCGGAGCGAAAGCGGGCGACCAGGGTGCCCAACACCGTCCGGGGCACCCGGCTGAGCACGAGTCCTGGAACCAGGACTCACTACCACTCAGTCTTTAGGAACGGTTGTTTGAGTGAGAGCGCTTGGTGCGCCAGGGCTCGCATCATCCAGGCGGCGTGTCCGTGCGGGTCTGCCTCGCAGGCCAGTTGGTAGCCGACGAGGTAGTAGCGCTGCGCTGCCCCTTCGCGGCCGAGGTCGTGGTGTTGCCATCCGGCAAGGTAGGCGAGTTCCGCAACCGCTCCGAAGGCAACCTGCCGGACGGCCTCGTTGGGGAAGCGCCCGGCGAGCAGGGGAGCCGCGGTGTCGGCAAGGTAAGCCGTGACGGTCGTGAGTCCGTGACCTCCGCCAAGGCGTTCGTCGGCCGCGCCGAAAGCGGCGGTGATCGCGCGAATGACGCCCACTTCCTCACTGCCGATCCCGGCTCCGGGCGTACGGGCGCGGAGCATACGGGAAACGGCCTCGCGGAAGCGTCCCTCGGCGGCGTACTCGGGTGCTGGTCGCTGTTCAACCTCCCGCGCGCCGTCCTCCCGCAGGTCCTCGCCCACTTCGCGTACGCCTGCGATACGAGGAACAGCCCGCGCCCCGTCTCCGCCTCCGGTGCCGCCGGGGTCAGCGCGGGCATCCGCTCGCCCCGGGTGTCCGACACCTCGATACGGATCGGGTCGCCGGACTCGTCCAGCGGTGCGGTCAGGTGTACGTGGAAGTCCCGCCCGGGAACGCGTCCGTAGCGGTGAAGCGCATGGCGAACTCTCCGGGTACGGCGGGGAGCTGACCCTCGGACGTACCCCGTGAGGGGGGATTTTCGGTCGTCATGCCAACGAGGGTGGCGGGTGTGTGCCTAGCCTGACCAGTAAGCGCGCTTGTACGGACAGTGTCTGACGGACACGCGGGGCGCGGTCGGCAGGGGTGGTGACCCATGGCGGGTAAGGACGAGTCGTCTCCGTTCACGAGGGGGTTCGGCAGGCAGCTGAAGCTGTTGCGGGAGAAGGCCGGGCTCACGCAGGGGGAACTGGGGCAACGGGTCGGGTACAGCGCGGATCAGATCGCGTCGGTGGAATGCGGGCGTCGCATCCCCAAGCCGGATCTGATCGACAGGTCGGATGAGGTCCTGGCCGCCGGGGGCGTCCTCAAGGCGCAGAAGGAACAGGCCGCACTGGCTCAGTATCCGGCCTTCTTCCAGGACGCGGCGGAGATCGAAGGGGAGGCGCATGAGGTCCATGTGTACGACACCCACATCATCACCGGACTCTTGCAGACGGATGACTACGCGCACGCGATGTTCTCGCTGCGTCGTCCCCGGCTGGGCCAGGAGGTCATCGAACGAGGCGTGACCGCGCGGATCGCTCGTCAGACGGTCTTCAACGCGAACCCCGCCCCCGTCATGAGCTTCGTCATCGAGGAGTCGGTGCTGCGCAAGCTGTATGGCGGAAAGAAGGTCCAGCGCGGACAGTTGGAGCATCTGCTGCTCATCGGGGAGAACCGCAACGTCGAGATCCAGGTCATGCCATCGGCCCGGGAGGACAACGCCGGTATCGACGGCCCGTTCACGTTGATGGTCCCCAAGAAGGGGGAGCAGGTCGCCTACCTGGAAGGTCAGGGGCGGGGCACCCTGATCACCGATCGGGAAGAGGTCCGCGCCATCGCCGTGCGGTATGGGATTATCCGGGCCCAGGCTCTCAACCCACGGGAGTCGCTGGGCCTTATCGAGGGGATGCTGGGAGAGCTATGAGCAGGGGTATAAGCGAGTTGATGTGGTTCAAGAGCAGCTACAGCGGGGGTGAGGGCGGCAACTGCGTCGAGGTCGCCATGGAGTGGCGTAAGAGCAGCTACAGCGGCGGCGAGGGCGGCCAGTGCGTCGAGGTGGCCGCCTGCCCCGAGGCCATTCACGTCCGCGACAGCAAGGTTACTGAGGGGCCGATGCTGACGTTCCCGGCTACCGCGTGGGACACGTTCGTCGGGTTCGCCACGCACGCCTGATTAAACAGTCCAGCCTGTTCAGCCCACACTGGACAGGCTGGACTGACGAAATGTCGGTGGGGGGTTGACTGAGACCCCTACTCCGGCATGTCCGCGTCCTCCGTACACGCCGCGCATGAGATCCGCATCGTCGTGGGACGGCTGCGGGAGTCGTACGACACGGAAGGGCTCACGCCGACGCAGACGTCCGTACTCAGCAGGCTCAGCAAGGACGGGCGCCTCGGCCAGTGCGCTGGCCGCCGCCGAGCGTGTATGCCGTGATTCTCAGGCGCTCCTGGCGACACCGAATGTCAGCCGCCGGACCGTGGAGGACGTCGGTCGTCCTCGTTCCAGGAATACCTGTCCCGCTCCTCCACGGCCGTACCGGCGGGGACGTACACCACGCTGCCCATCGGCGAGTAGTCGTCGCTGCGCTCGGGGAGGGCGAACAGCAGGAGCGGGCCGCCGAATCGGCCCACGACCGGCCCGGCGGCATCCCCGTTCCTGTCCAGCGTCTCAGGAACCATGGGCGGAGCGTAGACGACGAGCTGTGGGCGATCAGTCGAGGCAGAACTCGTTGCCCTCGATGTCCTGCATCACGATGCACGACTCGTTCTCGTCATCGGCATACAGCGTTCGCTCGTGTGCCGCGCCGAGCGTGATCAGTCGTGCGCATTCGGCTTCGAGCGTGGCGAGGCGCTCGTCGCCCACGAGTCCGGTGCCGACGCGCACGCAGAGGTGCACCCGATTCTTGACGACCTTGCCTTCGGGGACGCGCTGGAAGAACAGGCGCGGGCCCACGCCCGAGGGATCACTGCAGGCGAACGCCGCGCCCTGCCGCTCAGGCGGCAGAGAGTGGTTGAAATCGTCCCACGTGGCGAACCCCTCCGGTGGCGGCGGTACGACGTACCCCAACACCTCGCACCAGAAGCGGGCGACGCGCTCGGGTTCCGCGCAGTCGAAGGTGATTTGGACCTGCTTGACCGATGCCATCGGCGCACGATAGCAGGGAGGTGTTGCTCAACTCCTGGCATTATCCGCCGGGGCAGGGAGGATTCATGGGCGGGGAAGATCCGCACATCCACGTTCAGTCGAAGGTGGCCCACGACGATGCCGCCACCCGCGACGTCTTGGCATCCACGTTCGGGCTGGCCGGTGACCTGCCGAGTTCCGTCGCCACGGGATGCGGGCTGCGGGTGCCCTACGCGATGACCTCGCCTCGGCCGGACCGTGTCACCTGCCTTGCCTGCCGTGAGCACGCGCACCGTGAACACCTGCGCTTCGCGGAGGAGGTCGAGCGCCTGAGCCGCATGGCCGGATCGGTCATCAGCCCTGCCCAGGGGAAGCTGGCCGCAGACAAGCACCGCGATCTCGCGCAGAGGTTTTCCGGCGGGGAGGGCTGATCCCGCGCTCAGGAAGGCCTCCGCCTGGGCCATCTCATGGTCGGGTGGCGGCCCGGCGCCCCGGAGCCGCTTCAGCCAGATCTCGCCCTGCTCGCCGATCGCGTAGATGCCGGACAGCAGCTCGGCCATGCCAGCTCCAGCCGGGCCGCGAACGTATCCATGGCGACAGGTTTCCAGGCGCGGCGCGCGCTAGCCGCCGAGCTTGGCGGAGACGATCGGGGCCAGGCGGGTGGTGATGGTGCGGTGGCCCTGGTCGTTCGGGTGGACGGAGTCGGAGAGGTCGCCGGAGGACAGCCAGCCGGTGGTGTCGATGTACGAGGCCCTGGCGTCGCCGAAGGCGGTGACGGCGGCCTTGGTCTCGGTGCCGAACCGGCCGCTGAAGGTGCGCAGGGCGAAGATCCAGGCGCCCGGGTAGGCGGTGCGGACCTTGCGGAGGAGGCTGGTGTACGAGGCCTGGAACTGCGCCGAACTCACGCCGCGCCCCACGTCGTTGGTGCCCAGGTTGATGACGACGGCGGTGGCCTGGTAGCGGGAGAAGTCCCAGACGGGCGTGGCGGCGTTGGGGTTGAGCTTGGTGAACTGCTGCTCCAGACTCATCCGGTCGTCGGCCGTGTCGACGAGCGCGGCGCCGCCCTGGGCGATCTGGGTGTGGTCGGCGCCGAGGCGTTCGCCGATGAGCCAGCCGTAGGCGGTGCGGGCGTTCTGGGAGGTGGTGGTGCCGACGGTGATGGAGTCGCCGACGAACTCGATCAGTTTCTTCGGGGCGGGCGGGGCGAAGGTGGTGGCGCCGCTGTCGAGGGTGAGGCCCTGGAAGACCGCGTCGCCGTGGTAACTGCCCGCGATGACCTGGTAGTTGATCTGAAGGGTGTGGTTTCCGGCGGCGAGCGGGGTCGGGGTGAGGTTCACCGTGCCCTTGGCCTCGTCGTAGAAGGTGGCGGGGCCGCCGTCGATGCTGGCCCACAGGTCGATGGCGTTCCGCTGCTTGAGCTTGACGGTGCGGCCCGTGAAGCCGGTGCGGAAGTAGGCGCCCGCCCAGTAGGGGGTGTAGGCGGTGGCGGAGGTCGTGGTGTCCCAGCGGCCGCTGAACTTGATGTTCGGGTCGCCCGGCTGGCCGGGGGCGGCAGTGGCGGCCTTCAGCGGCGCGGAGCCGAGTTTCGCGGCGATGACCGGGGCCAGGCGGTTCGCGAACTTGGTGTGGCCCGCCTCGTTGGGGTGGCCGTTGCTGTCCTCGTAGTCCGTGCCGTCGGTGAGCCAGCCGCTGGTGTCGACGTAGTACACCTTCGCGTCGCCCGCGCTGGTGCGCGCGCTCACGGCCGCCTTGGTCTCTGCCGGATAGCGCTTCTTGAGGGTCTGGACGGCGAAGAGGGACGCGTTCGGGTACTTGGTGCGGATGTCGCGGAGCAGGGCGGTGTACGCCGACTGGAATTCGGCGCCGGTGACGCCGTGCCCGATGTCGTTGGTGCCCAGGTTGATGACGACGGCGTTCGCCTGGTAGCGGGAGAAGTCCCAGTTCTGGTCGCCGGTGGAGGCCGTCTTGAAGAACTGGGTGGCCAGGCCCACGCACCCGCTCTTGCCGACCAGGCAGTAGCCCGCGCGGGCGATCTGGGTGTGGCGCGCGCCGAGTTGTTCGCCGGTCTTCCAGCCGTACGAGTCGAGCGCGAGCCGGTCGGTGAGGGCACCGGCGGTGATGGAGTCGCCGACGAACTCGATGAGCTTCGACGGTACGCGGGGCGTGGTGGTGCCCGCGCCCGCGTCGAGGACCAGGCCCTGGAAGACGGTGTCGCCGGAGCGGTAGGAGACGCGGAGGGTGTGGTTGCCCTGGGGGAGCGGGGTGGGGGTGAGGTTGACGGTGCCCCTGACGCCCGCGTAGAAGACGTCGGCGCCGCCGTCGACGCTGGCGTAGAAGTTCACCGCGTTGCGCGCCTTGACCTTCACCGTCGTCCCGGTGAACGCGGTCTGGAGGTAGCCGCCGGTCCAGTTGGGGACGGCGGCGGTGGTGTCGCCGAGGTCCCAGCGGCCGGTGTAGACGATGTTCGGGTCGGTCACCGAGCCGTTGCCCAGGGCGGTTGTCTGAGCCGCGTGGGCTGAGGTGGTGCTCAGGCTGAGGCCCAGGATGAGCAAGGACGTGGCCATGACAAACGCTAAGAGTCTGCGCATGGGTGGGGGTTCCTCTCGCGGAGGGTGCGGGGGGTTGTGTCTGGGTGCCTGGGAGCGCTCCCAGCCAGCCCCACGATGGAACCGGTGAATCGGTTCAACGTCAAGGTGACGTGCAAACCCGGCCCGGGCCGCCCCCGTAGACGGCCCGGACCGGGCAGATGGTGCGTACTACCAGCAGTACCAGCGGTGCGTACTACCAGCGCGGAATGGCCGGGGTCACCCACTCCGGGTCGGCGACCCGCATCGCGGCCGCATCGTCGCGGTCCCGCATCGTGCCGTCGTCGTCCAGCCAGCGCTGGTGCAGTACGGCGAGCCGGTCACGGTCCAGCTCGACGCCGAGCCCGGGGGCGTCGGACACGTCGAGACGGCCGTCGCGGAAGGTGAGGCGCTCGGTGATCACGTCCTCGGTCTGCCACGGGTAGTGGCTGTCGCACGCGTAGTCCAGGTTGGGCACGGTGGCCGCGACGTGCGTCATGGCGGCCAGACTGATGCCCAGATGGGTGTTGGAGTGCATGGACAGGCCGACGCCGAAGGTGCGGCAGATGGCGGCCAGTTCGCGGGTGTTGCGCAGCCCGCCCCAGTAGTGGTGGTCGGAGAGGACGACCTGCACCGCGCCCTTGGTGAACGCCTCCCGGATCTCCCCGAAGGTGGTCACGCACATGTTGGTGGCCAGCGGGACACCGGCGGACGCGGCGACCTCGGCCATCCCGGGCGTACCGCTGGTCGGGTCCTCCAGGTACTCCAGGACGTCCCGCAGCTCCTCCGCCACGTGCAGCGACGTGGGCACGGACCAGGCGCCGTTGGGGTCCAGGCGCGTCGGCTGGCCGGGGAAGCGCTCGGCCAGGGCGCGGATCGCGGCGATCTCCTCGTCCGGCTCGAAGACGCCGCCCTTGAGCTTGAAGGAGGTGAAGCCGTAGTCGCGGGAGAAGCGCTCCGCCTGCGCGACGACCCCGGCCGGGGTGGTGGCCTCGTCCCAGTCGTCGGGCTCGCAGGCGACGCCGTCCGGGTGCTCGGCCCAGCGGTAGAAGAGGTACGCGCTGTACTCGACGCGGTCGCGGACCTTGCCGCCGAGCAGCGCGTGCACCGGCAGGCCGGTCGCCTTGCCCCACGCGTCCAGGCAGGCCACCTCGAAGCCGGAGACGATCGACAGCCGCAGCTTGTCCGCCGTCTGGACGCCGCGCAGGCCGCCGACGTCGACCGAGTTCTCGACCCGGGAGGCGTCCACCGCGACCTCGTCGGCCAGGGTGAAGAGCCCGTTCAGGTCGGTGACGCCGTGGCCGGGCAGCTTCTCGGCCAGCGGGCGGGCCAGGTCGAGGTACTTGGTGTCGCCGTACGTCTCGCCGATGCCGGTCGTGCCGTCCTCGGTGACCACCTCGATGATCAGCCGGGGGGTGTAGGGCTGGTGGACGCCCTGGGTGTTCAGCAGCGGGGGGTCGGCGACGAGGATAGGCGTCAGCCGCACCTCGGTGATGGTCAATCCCTGCGCCTGGGTCGTGCCGGTCGTCTGCGTCATCGTGCGGCTCCCACGAGGTCGAGTCCGGTGGTCAGCAGTGCTTCGAGGTCGGCGAGATCGTCCTTGCCGGGGTCGGCGAGCGGTGCGCGCACCGGGCCGACCGGCCGCCCGCGCAGCCGCGCCGCCGCCTTGACCAGCGAAACGGCATAGCCGGGGACACGGTCGCGCAGCTCGACGAGGGGTACGTAGAAGTCGCGCAGCAGCCGCTCCACCGTAGCGTCGTCGCCGTCGCGCTGGGCGGTGAAGAAGGCGTTCGCGATCTCGGGGGCGAAGGCGTGGACGGCCGACGAGTACGCGGTGATGCCGATGCTGGCGTACGGGCGGGCCTGGACCTCTGCGGTCGCGGCGCCGTTGAAGAACAGGAAGTCCTCCGGCGCGGCGAGCTTCAGGCGCTGCAGCCGGTCGAGGTCGCTGTGGCCGTCCTTCAGGCCGATGACGCCCGGGGTGCGGGCCAGTTCGCGCAGGCTGTCCATGGTGAACGCGACCTGGTCGCGCTGGTACGCGATCAGCGGCAGCCGGGTGCGGGAGGCGATCTGCCGGATCTGTTCGACCAGCCCCGACTGCGGGCCCTTGACCAGGTAGTGCGGCAGGACGAGCGCGGCGTCCGCGCCCGCCTCCTCCGCGATCCGGGCGAACCGCGCCGCCTGCGCCCAGCCGTAGCCGATCCCCGCGACGACCGGCAGCCGGCCGTCGGCCTCGCGGACGGCGGCGGTGATGACGTCGCGGTACTCGTCCTCGTCGAGGGAGAAGAACTCGCCGGTGCCGCACGCCGGGAAGATCGCGCCCGGGCCGGTCTCGATCTGCGCCGCGAGGTAGTCGCGGTAGGCGGGCAGGTCGAGTGCGCTTGCTCCCTGGTCGGTGGTGAAGCTGGTCAGCGGGAACGAGAGCACGCCGCTCGCCATCCCGTCGCGCAGCCGGGCCGCCGTCGTCGCCGCATCGGCCGTGAGGGCCGTCATGTCTCGTCTCCCTATGTAGATGGCGTCTACGTATGAAGATAGAGGTTAGGAATGCGCACACGGGGGCGTCAATAGGTGGGACGTGAGCGGGTGGCCTCCCGCGGATTACGATGCGACCCATGGCGGAAACCGGTGGCGTACGCGAAGTGAAGTCTGCGGGCCGCACGGTGCAGCTCCTCGAACTGCTCGCGGCCCGTGGCGACCAGCCCGCCCGGCTCCGGGAGCTGGCCGAGGAGCTGGACGTGCCGCGCAGCAGCATGTACGCGCTGCTGCAGACCCTGATCGACCGGGGCTGGGTGCGTACGGATGTCACCGGCTCGCTGTACGGCATCGGCATCCGGGCCCTGCTGACGGGGACGAGCTACCTCGACAGCGATCCGCGGGTGCGGGCGGCGCGGCCCTATCTGGACGAGGCGTCCGACGCGCTCGGCGAGACCATCCACTTCGCCCGGCTGGACGGCGGCGACGTCGTCTACCTCGCCACCCGTGAGTCGCACGAATACCTGCGGCCCTTCAGCCGGGTGGGCCGCCGCCTCCCCTCGTACGCCGGGGCCCTCGGCAAGGCGCTCCTCGCGGAACGCCCCGACGACGAACTCCCGCTGCCGGACGGCCCCTTGACGCCCCTCACCCCTCGGACCCACCCCGACCGCGCCTCCCTCGCCGCCGACCTGGCCCGCACCCGTGAGCGCGGCTACGCGGTCGACCGCGAGGAGGGCGTCACCGGGATCGTGGGCTTCGGCTTCGCCCTGCGGTACGACGCTCCCGCCGTGGACGCCATCAGCTGCTCCGTACCGACGGCGCGGCTGGCGGCGGAGGGGCGGGAGGAGCGGATCGTGGCGGTGATGCGGGAGATCCGCGAGAAGATCGAGGCAACGGCCCCGAGGGCGGGCGGCGCGACCCCGCAGTGGCGCTAGGGGGTGGGGGGAAGCTAGGCCCAGCCTCGGTGGGCGGCTCTTGCGCCTGCTTGGAAGCGGCCTCTCGCTCCCAGGCGGAGTTGGAGGCTGCTGATGCGGCGGCGCAGGGTGCGCAGGCTTATGCCCAGGTGGCGGGCTATCGCCTCGTCCTTCATGCCCACCGCCAGCAGGCCCACCAGGTCGCGGTCCGCCTCGGTGAGGTCTTCGTGGCCCTCGTCGCGGACGCCGCTCAGGGGTGTGGCCTGCTGCCAGAGGGTTTCGAAGAGGGTGCGGAGGGCGTCCGTGAGGGCGGAGTGGCGGACGATGACGGCGCAGTAGCCGGGGCCCGCGTCCGCGCTGGTCAGCGGGAGCATGGCGGAGCGGCCGTCGACGACCAGGAGCTTCATGGGGACGGTGGGGAGGACCCGGGCCTGTTCGCCGAGGGCGACCATGCCCTCGGCGTAGGCGAGGAGTTGGGGGGTCTCCAGGGAGGAGACGGAGTAGATGGTGCGGTACGAGACGCCGCGGCGCAGCACCTCGCCCTGGAGGTCGAGCTGCGGGGTGAGCGGGGCGAGGTAGGGCGGGGCGTCGAAGAGGCAGATGTCGTGTTCGGCGCGGGCGTACAGCTCTTCCAGCCGCGCCGCGTTGGCGCTTTCGCCGTGGACCACTTCGATCAGGCCGGACGGTTCGGCGCGCAGCAGCCCGGCCGCGTAGACCTTGGCCATGTCGTCGGCGGTGGCGGCGAGGAGTTCGGACTCGGTTTCGCGTTTGCGGATGAGGGCCCGTACGGCGACGCGGGGGTCGACGGGGCGTGGCCCGCCGGTGGAGTCGGGGGCCTGGAGGAGGCCGAGGCGCAGGAGGCGGGCGCAGCCTCGGCGGACGCGGGAGGGGGAGGTGCGGAGCAGTTCCGCCCAGCCGGTGACGCCCGCGTCGGGCTGGTGGAGGATCGCGTGATACAGCGTCTCGTCGAAGTCGGAGACCCCCGCCGCGGCCCAGGGGCTCGGATTCGCGGCAGGGGTCCCGTCGGTCACAGGCACGGGTCTGCTGTCCACTTGTGGCGGCTCCAGCGCGTCGATGCAACGATTCAATCAACGGCACGCTAGACGGTGTTCGTTACCACCAGAGGACGGCTTTCGGCCTACTTCAGGCCATATGCACGAATGACCGTTTGATCGATTCGGTTGCCGTCGGCGTCGGTGGCCTGGACGCGCAGGCCGGTGAAGCCGTTGGTGGCGCCGAGCCGGGGGTGGTTGACGGTGGCCTCGTAGGCGGCACCGTCGCGCTGGAGTTTCACCGCCTTCCAGGTGGCGCCGTCGTCGTAGGTCACCCAGGCCTTGACGGTACGTACCTTCGCGGCCGCCGCGCCCTCCTGGTGGCGCGGGGTCAGGCCGAACGTGAAGCGCTTCCCCGCCTTGGCGCGACCCAGCAGGTCAACGCCCAGGTCGTAGTCGAGGGAGAGCAGGGGGAGGGGAGTCTTCTCGGTGGTGTGGGCGGAGTGGAAGTTCCACTCGGTCTGCGTTCGGGTGGAGTACGCGGACCACTCGGCGGTCCGACGTGCGTCGATCGTCAGCCGGTACGCGGCCTTCGCGGCCGGTACGGCGAAGGTGCCCGAGCCGTACTGCGCCTCGCCGACCAGCTCGCCGTCCGCGTACAGGCTGGTCTTCACCGCGTCCACGCCGTCCTTGGCCGCGCCCGCGGAGCCGTAGTGTCCGGCGCCCGAGTCGGAGAACTCGGGTACAGAAAGCGTGAGTTGGTCACCCTCGCGCTCCGAGGTGCCGAATTCGGCGGAGGTCGTGGGGCGGATGACGGGGGAGAGCCAGTTCACGGTCTCCTTCGTCCCGGGCGCGTACGTCGTGAGCGGCGCCCACTGCCGTCCTGCGCCGTCGTAGTCCTGCATGGCGGTGCGCCACACGCGGGTGTCGGGGTCGGCGCTGTAGTACTCGGTGCGCTCGGTGCCCAGCGGCACCTCGGCCTTCTGCTCCACCGAGAAGAGCTGGTAGGGGCGGAAGGTGTGGGTGGCCTCGGCGCCGAGGTGGCCGCCCTTCACGGGGGCGTGGTAGCGGGCGTTGACCTTGTGGGTGGTGCGGCTGTTGAGGGGGTACGTGAGGTCCGTGCCGATGGCGTCGTGCTGGGGCAGCAGCACGTCGTACACGTACGGCGTGTTGGCCGTGCCGCCCAGCTCGACGGTCACCCCCTTGCCCTGGCCGTCCAGCAGTGAGAGCAGCTTGTCGCCCTCCTCGCCGGGCAGCGACATCACGGGGATGGTCGCGCTGTCGACCGCGGTGATCCACAGACCGAGCGTGGTCTTGCGGTAGACGAGGACGTACGCGGCGCCCGCCTTGGTGGCGTTGGCGACCGCCTCCTCGGGCCAGCCGTCGGGCGCCAGACCCACCAGCACGGCCTTGCCCTTCACATCCAGGCCCTCGAAGTCCTCGGCCGTACCGGCCCCGGCGGACACCACCCGCACCTTCCGCTTGCCGTCGATCTTGACGGGCCAGCCGGTGTACGTGCCCGCGTACTCCGGGTTCAGCGTGACCCGCTCGGGGCTGGTGACGCGCGCGGTCAGCTTCGTCTTCTCCAGTCGCCAGCGGCTGTAGAACTCGAAGAGGCCCTGGGTGACCTTCTTGGTGGGCGCCGCGTAGATGTGCTTCTTCCACTTGCCCATGGAGTAGGTGAGGCCGAAGGAGGAGCCGCCCTTCAGCTCCCGGTGCCAGGAGGTGATCGGACCCTGGGACTCGGCGTCCTTCTCCTTGGTCTCCGGCTTGATCTCGACGGCCTTGCGGGCGTCGAGGGTGAGGGAGACGTCGCCGTTCAGCTCGATCTCCGGATCGCCCACGATGCTCGTCGCGATCTCGTGCTTGCCGCTGTCGTAGACCGGGATCCAGGTGGCGAGGGAGTACGTGCCGGGCGGCAGCTGGAAGGTGTCGGAGCCGCCTACGTAGCCGAACTGGTTCTGGCTGATGTCACTGAGCCGCTGGAGGGTGTAGAGCCCGCCGGGTGACTGCTTGCCCTCCCGGTCCAGCAGCGTGACGTTGAGGTTGTGGAGCTTCTCCGTCTTCTCGTACGCGACGGCCGTGGTCACCTTGACCGTGCCGCCCGCGCCGTCGTCGCCGGTGGCGGTGATGTATCCGGCGTGGCGGCCCGCCGCCGCCTTGGTCGGGTCGACGGTGACCAGGGTCTTCACCTCGCCGTTGGCGGGCACGGTCACGGTGTCGGAGCCGAGGGTGAGGGAGTCGCCGCCGACCGAGGACGCCAGCTTCAGCGTCACCGGCTGGTCGGTGGCGTTGGTGTACCGGATGGTCTTGGGGTCGGCCTCATCGGCGTCGTACGCGTAACTGCCGTAGTTGAGGACCGGGGTCCCGAACACGTTCTGGGCGGCCGCGCGCGGTACGTCGACCCGGCCGTCGCCCTGGGTGAACGGGCCGTCCGACGCACGCGTCTTGGCGGTGCTGGCCAGGGCGTCCTTGATCTGCTGGCCACTCCAGTCGGGGTGCGCCCCGGCGACGATCGCCGCCGCGCCCGCGACGTGCGGCGTCGCCATGGAGGTGCCGCTGGAGGCGGTGTACAGGTCGTTGACGGGGGTGCCCATGGACGTACCGGCCGCGCGGGCGGCCGTGATGTTCACGCCGGGCGCGGTGATCTCGGGCTTGACCGCGTAGTCGCCGGTGCGCGGCCCACGGCTGGAGAAGGTCGCCCACTTGTCGGACTTGTCGACGGCGCCGACCGTGAGGGCCGAGTTCGCGATGCCGGGCGTCTCCACCGTTCCCTCGAAGGGGCCGGAGTTGCCCGCCGCGATCACGAACAGCGCCCCGGAGGACGCCGACAGCTGGTCGACCGCCTCGCTCAGCGGGTCCGAGGGACCGGTCGCCGGGCCGCCGAGCGACATCGAGACGATCTTGGCGTCGGAGGCGGCGGCCCACTCCATGCCCTCGATGATCCACGACGAGTAGCCCTCGCCCGCGTCGTTCATCACCTTGCCGACCAGCAGCTTCGCGCCCGGCGCCACGCCCTTGTACTTGCCCTCGGACCCGGCGCCACCGCCCGCGATGGTGTCGGCCACATGGGTGCCGTGGCCGTGGCCGTCCTTGACGGTCTGGTCCGGCACGAAGCTCTTGGAGTCGGCGACGGCGTCCTTGACGTCCGGGTGGGTGGCGTCGATGCCGGTGTCCAGCACGGCGACCTTGACGCCCTCGCCGTCGTGTCCGGCCTTCCACATCTCCGGGGCGCCGATCTGCGGGACGCTGACGTCCAGCGACGCCTTGACCTTCCGGTCCAGCCAGAGCTTCCGTAACCCCTTGTCACGGCTGACGTCGGCCCAGAAGTCCGCCGCGTCGGCCTTGCGGGCGCTGAGCGCCGCACCGTCCACGCTGCTCAGGGCGAGGGTCTTGCGCGCGCCCTCGGGGGCCGGGTGCGCGCCGTCGCCTCGGTAGGTGGCGATGACCGGGATCGAGCCGGTCTTCCGGTCGTCGTAGCCCTGCTTGATGAGCTGGGTGATGTTGAACAGGCCCGCGTCGATACGGCCCTTGTCCATCAGCCGGAGCGCGTCGACGGGTACGACGCTGATCTCCTTGTTCTGCTGGGCGGTGACGAACTCCGCCGACTCGCGGCCCGGCGCCCGCTCCACCTCCACGGCGTACTTGCCGTCGGGGCCGGTGGTGACGGTGACCGTGTCACCGGTGATCAGGGTGACGGTGTGCTGTTGGGTACGAACCGGCTGGGCGGCCTGCGGGGCCTGCGCGGCGGACTGGGACGGCCGGGCACCGGCCACCGGGGTGGCCAGGACGGCCACCACACCGGCGGCGCCCACCACAGCCACAAGGCGACGCGATCTTCGCATCGGCTGGCTTCCTCCCTCATCGCATCCGACTCTGCTGTCGGAAGGTGCGATCAGAGTGGTCGCCGGGGGTGTGCGGGCTCAAGGGATGGCTGTGGCCGGGCGGTGCCAACGCCCCCCTTGGCCACGGGAGTTGCACCAGACGCCTACGTGGCCACGGAGTTACACCAGACGCTTACGCGTTGCCGCGCCTCAGCAGCTCGGCGCACTTCTCGCCGATCATCATCGTCGTGATGCACGGGTTGACGGCCACCAGATGCGGCATCACCGAGCCGTCGGCCACCCGCAGCCCCGCCACCCCCTTGACCCGCAGCTGCGGGTCGAGCGGCGCGGCCGGGTCGTCGGGCGCGCCCATCCTCACCGTGCAGGACGGGTGGTAGACGGTGTTGTGGGTGTCGCGGATGTACGCGAACAGCTCGTCGTCGGTGTCCGCGCCGGGCCCGGGGGCGAGTTCGGCGCCCGCCCACAGGGCCAGCGCGGGGCGGGCCACGATGTTGCGGGCCAGCCGCAGCCCGTGGATCATCACGCGGATGTCGTGGTCGTGGGTGAAGTAGCGGGGGTCGACCCTCGGCTTGTCGCGGAAGTCGCGGGTGCGCAGCCGTACGGTGCCGGTGGAGCGGGCGCGGGTGACGTTGGGGGTGAGGCAGAAGGCGTTCTCGGACGTCGGATAGCCGTGGCGGTAGGTGTTCATGTCGAACGGCACCGAGCCGTAGTGGAACATCAGGTCGGGCCGGTCGAGATCCGGTTCGGTGGCGGCGAAGATGCCGATCTCCCACCACTGGGTGGAGCTGCGGACCATGGGCTGCTCCGCGTGCCACATGATGACGCCCTCGGGGTGGTCCTGGAGGTTCTCGCCGACGCCGGGGGAGTCCACGATCACCTCCACGCCCGTCTCGCGCAGATGGTCCCCGGGCCCGATGCCCGACAGCATCAGCAGCTTCGGGGTGTCGATGGCGCCGCAGGAGACGACCACCTCGCGCCGCGCGTGCACGGTGTGGGTGTGGATCAGGTCGGGGGCGAGGTAGTCGACGCCGATGCAGCGGCGGTCCGGGTCCAGCAGCAGCCGCTTGGCCTGCAGCCCGGTGCGTACGGCCAGATTGGGGCGCCCGGACATGACCGGGTGGAGGTAGGCGACGGAGGCGGAGCAGCGGGTGCCGTCCTCGCGCGCGTTGATCTGGAACCAGTGGGCGCCGCGCACTACGGTCCGGCCGGTGTTGAACGGGGTGACCGGGATGCCCGCCTCCTCGCACGCCGCCAGCAGCGCCCGGCCGCACGGGTCGTGCGGCGGTACGGTGCGCAGGGTGACCGGGCCGCCGCGGCCGTGGTGGTCGCCGGGCGCGTCGCTGCGCTCCAGCCGCCGGAACAGCGGGTACGTGTCCTCCGCGCTCCACCCCGTACAACCGCCCTCGGCCCACTCGTCCAGGTCCTCGGCGGGCGCCCAGAAGGCGATGCAGGAGTTGTGGGAGGAGCAGCCGCCGAGCACGCGCGCGCGGGCGTGGCGCAGGAAGCTGTTGCCCTTCTTCTGCGGCTCGACGGGATAGTCCCAGTCGTAGCCGGACTCCAGCAGCGCCATCCACCGGTCCAGCCGCAGGACGCTGTCGTCGCCGACGTCCGAGGGGCCCGCCTCCAGGAGGCACACCGACACCGCCGGGTCCTCGCTCAGCCGTGCCGCGACGACCGACCCGGCCGTGCCGCCACCGACCACCACGTAGTCGAACTCGTCCACGGGCGCTCTCCTTCACGTGGTGGTCGGAGCGGCGTGCTCGGCGAGTACGCCGGTGTGCTTGCGCTGCACGAACCAGTAGTAGGTGAAGCCACCGAGCGCCACCACGCCGATGAACAGGACCGCGCCCCAGCGCAGATACCAGTGCTGCGGGCCGGTCGCGTTGTACACCTCGGCGCGTGGCCAGGCCAGGTTGACGGACATCGCGATGCCCCACAGCACGGCCAGCGCGTTGACCGGCGTACCGAACCGCCCCAGCGAGAAGCGGCCCTCGGCGGGCTGCCACCGGCCCCGCAGCCGCCGCACCAGCATGGGCAGGGTGACCAGCAGATACGCCAGGTAGATCATGATGATCGCGATGCTGGTGACCACCGAGAAGATCTGCGGCTGGTTGATGTTGATGACCAGGATGCCGACCGCCACCAGACCGATCAGGACGGCCGGGAGCACCGGTGTCTGGAAGCGCGGATGGACATGGGCGAGCCGGGAGCCGCCGGGCAGGTTGTTGTCCCGCGCCATCGCGAACATCAGCCGGATGCTGGCGGTGTGCACGGCCAGCGCGCACACGGTGATCGCGATGACCACGCACCACAGCATGATCTCGCCCATGGTGTGCCCGAGGGTGGACAGCACCACGTACTGCAGACCGTCCTCCGCCAGCTGTTTCGCGTGCAGGTTCTCCACCGCCATCAGGGCGAACAGCAGGATGAACCCGCCGATGAGGAACGACGCGACCAGCGCGCGCAGAATCGCGCGCGGCGCGTTGCGGCCCGGGTTCACGGACTCCTCGCCGAGCGACGACGCCGTGTCGAAGCCGTACATCACGTACGCGGAGGCGAGCGAGGCGGTCAGGAACGCGCCGAAGTAGCCCAGATGCTGGCCCTCGCTGCGGCCGAAGGTGTCCAGCACGACGGACGGGCCACGGGTGAAGTGCGCGGCCAGCAGCAGGATCAGCACGATCGCGGCGACCAGCTCGATGGCCACCCCGGCCGAGTTGATACGGGCCATCAGCTTCACCCCGAAGCCGTTCACCAGGGTCGTGAACAGGACCAGGATCGAGCCGAGGACGACCGCGTTGGCCGCCCGCTCGGTGCCGCTGCCGCCGTCGCCGACGAACTGGAACCACGCGGAGATCTGCGGCAGCGTGATCTGGTACGCGAGCGCCACCGCGGCCAGGGACACCATCGAGGCCGTCATCATCATCCAGCCGCCCAGCCAGCCGACGTGCGGGCCGCCCAGCAGCTTGGACCAGTTGTACACCGACCCCGCCACCGGATAGCGGCCCGCCAGCTCGCAGAAGCACAGCGCCACCATCAGCTGGCCGAGGAACACCATCGGCCATGACCACCAGTACGCCGGACCGCCGTGGGTCACGCCGAAGTAGAACAGCTGGAAGGTGCCGGTGAGGATGGAGATGTAGCTGATCCCGGCGGCGAAGGTGTGGAAGTTGCCGAGTGTGCGCTTGAGTTCGGGGCGGTAGCCGAGTTCGGTGAGTGAGTCGTCGTCGTGTGCGGTGTCCTGGCGGGGGCCTTGGCGGGGTGAGTCGGGCTCGGTCGGTTCGGCCGCCGTCACGTGAACCACCGCTGGGGGCGGGGCGCGGTGTTGCGCCAGATGTGCTTCGTCTCCTGGTACTCGTGCAGCCCGGCCGGGCCCAGCTCCCGGCCGATGCCGGACTGTTTCATCCCGCCCCACTCGGCCTGCGGCACGTACGGGTGGAAGTCGTTGATCCAGACCGTTCCGGCGCGCAGCCGCGACGCCACGCGCTGCGCCTTCTCCGCGTCCTGCGTCCACACCGCGCCCGCCAGGCCGTACACCGTGTCATTGGCGAGCGCCAGCGCCTCGTCCTCGTCCCGGAACCGCTCCACGGTGAGCACCGGGCCGAACGACTCCTCCTGCACCACCGTCATGTCCGGCGTGCAGTCGTCCAGGACGGTGGGCAGGTAGTAGTGGCCGCCCGCGAGGGACGGCTCGTCGGGGGGTGTTCCACCACAGCGCAGCACCGCGCCCTCGTCGATGCCCGCCGCCACGTAGTTGGCCACCTTGTCGAGGTGCGCGGCCGAGATCAGCGGGCCGGTGCGGGCGTTCTCGTCGAACGGGCCACCGAGCCGGATCGCCCTCGCGCGCGCCACCACCTCGTCCACGAACGCGTCGTGCAGCTGCTCCTGGACCAGCAGCCTGGCGCCCGCCGAGCACACCTGGCCGGAGTGCAGGAACACGGCCGTCAGCGCGTAGTCCACGGCGGTGTCGAAGTCGGAGTCGGTGAACACGATGTTCGGGTTCTTGCCGCCCAGTTCCAGGGCGAGCCTCTTGACGGTGGGCGCGGCCGCCGCCATGATCCACCGGCCGGTCACCACGCCGCCGGTGAACGACACCATGTCCACCCGCTCGTCCGTGACCAGCGGCGCACCGGTCGTGGACCCCGCCCCCAGGACGAGATTGGCCGCGCCCGGCGGCACCCCCGCCTCGGTCAGCAGCCGCATCAGCCCGATCGCGGTGTGCGGGGTCAGCTCGCTGGGCTTGAGGACGAACGTGTTCCCGGCGGCCAGCGCGGGTGCCACCTTCCAGGCCGTCTGCAGCAGGGGATAGTTCCACGGCGTGATCAGGGCACACACCCCGACCGGTTCCCGCACCACCCTGCTGTCGATCTCCGGACTGCCGGTGTCCAGCACCCGGTCCGCGCCACCGGCGGCGACGAGGTGGCCGAAGTAGCGGAAGCACCCGGCGATGTCGTCGAGGTCGTACTCGCTCTCCACCAGCCGCTTCCCCGTGTCCAGGGACTCGGCCCGGGCCAGATCCGCCTTGTCGCGCTCCAGCAGATCGGCCACCCGCAACAGCAGCCGCCCCCGCTCCGTGGCGGGCGTGCCCGGCCACGGCCCCCGGTCGAACGCGTCCCGCGCCGCCGCGACGGCCATGGCCACGTCCTTCGCCCCGGCCTCGTCCACGGAGGCCACCAGGGCCCCGTCCGCCGGGCAGCGGATGTCCCGCGTCTGTCCGTCGAGGGTGGCGGTCCACTGCCCGCCGATGAACAGCTCCGGCATAGTGCCCCCTCTGCCTGGGGTCCCCCGGCCAGTCCACACCCCGAGCGTAAACGCCCCGCCCCACCCCCGCACGACGTAAGCCCCCGTCCGGCCCCGGCGGCAGGCGGCGGCCCGTGCGCCCGGGCAGGGCGGCACCCGGCCGCCCCCCGGCCTGGCGCCCGCGCCGCTGACGGCCACCGGCCGAGAGCCCCGTACCCGACCCGCCCCGGCCCTCCGGGCGGGGAGGGGCATGGGCCAGCGCACCCCTGTCCCCAGCCGCCGCGTCGCCCGTCACCCGCCCGCCGACGCCGGGCCCAGCCCTGCGGGCTGAGGTCGCGGGGCCGGGCGCCCCTGTCTCCGGCCGCCGCCCTCTGGGGCGTGCCGGATCGCCCGGCGCGCGGCTGCCCCGGCTCTCCGCCCGGGTCGGTACCCGGCCGCCTGCCCGGGGCGCAGCTGGCGCCCTGCCATGTGGCGCGGCTACCGGGAGCCCCGCCTCGGCGGTCCGGCCCTCCGGGCGGGGAGGGGCAGGCGCGGAGCGCCCTGTTCCCCTCCGACGTCCCGGGGCGCGCCGTTTGGCCCGGCCCGGCTGTCGACGTCGCCGGGCCTGACCCTGCGGGCTGAGGTCGCGGGGCCGGGCACCCCTGTTTCCGTCCGCTACCTCTGGGGCGTGCCGGATCGTCCGGCACTCGGTTGCCGCCGCAGGTCGCCCGGCGCGGGCCGGGGGCCGGTGTCCGGTCCGGTTGGGCGGAGCGGCCTGTTCCCTTTCGCCTGGGGCGCGTCGCATGGCCCGGTGTCTGGCTGCCGACGTCGCCGGGCCCACCCTCCGGGCTGCAGTCGCGGGGCGGGGCGCCGTGCTGGGCGCCCGGCGCCCGGTCGCCGACTTCGGTCGACGAACCGGTCCCTGGCGGCGCGCCCGACGCGCATTCGTCGCTCTGCCAGGCGGCACGGCCTTCCGGGCGGGGGCAGGGGCGGAGCCCATGGTTCGGGGAGGGGCGGGGTGGGGGAGGCCTACCCGGTGGGGGAGTGGGGCAGGTGGCGGGGAGAATCCTCGGCATGGTGTACGACCCCGACGCGTCCCGCGTCCTCGCCGACGAACTGCTCGCCGCCCTCGACCCCTTGCCCTATCCGCGGCGCATGCGGGAGTTGGCCCTGCGGGTGCGGGCGGCCAGTGCGCGTGGGCAGTTGGCCGGGGTGGTGGGGGAGCTGGCCGGGCGTGGCGGGTACGAGCGGCGGCTGGCCGCCGCGGCGGCCGCCATCGGCGGGCGGACCGGGCATCTGGAGACGCTGCTCACCGACCCCGACCCGCTGGTGCGCGGCCACGCGCTGCGGGCGCGGGTCCGGGACGAGGCGCTGGAGGCGGCGTTCGAGGACGCGCCCGCCGCCGTACGGCGCCAGCTCATCCGGGCCGTCGTGGCCCAGCACCGCACCGCGCTCGCCGACCGCCTCGTGGAGCCGCTGCGGGAGCGCTGGGGCGACGCCGAGGCGGCGCGGCTGTTGCCGGGGTGCGGGGCGGACACCGTCGTACGGCTGCTGCCCGCGGTGTTCCACGCGGTCGGCAGCTGGCGGCCGCTCACCACCCGCCACCCCGCCGCCGTCCTCGACGAGGCCGAACGGCAGCTGACCGCGCTGCCCGAGGCGCTGCGCGCCGGATGGTGGCAGCGGTACGCGCCCGGCGTGGCGCTCGCCGCCCGCGCCGAACCGCACCGCGTGCTGGACCTGCTGGAGCGGCGGTGCCACAGCCCGCTGCCCACGCCGATACAGCACCGGCTCGGCACGCTGGTGGCCGCCGATCCCGGCCGTACGATCGATCTGCTGCTCACGCCCGAGCACACCCAACTCCTGTGCGGCCCGGGGCTGGAGCGGGCCGTGCTCCGCCGCCTCGTGACGGCCGATCCGGCAGAACTCGACGCGCTGGGGCGGGAGTTGGCGCGCGACGCCGAGTCCCTGGCGCGGCTGCTGGCCGCCCTGCCGCCCGCCCGCCGCGCCGCGTTCTTCGACGCCGCCACCGCCGACCGCGACCCCGCCCACGCCGTCCTGGCCCCCGCCGTCCTCGACGCCCTGCCGCGCCCGCGCCGCCAGGAGGAGGCGCGCCGTATGGCCACGCAGGCGCGCGAGCGCGGCGCGCACTGGGCCACGGTGCTCGAAGCGGTCGCGTATCTGCCGGTCGAGGAGGCCCGCGACGAGCTGCTGGCGGCCACCCGCCGCCCCGCCGCCGACGACCGCGCCACCGCCTACCCGCTGCTGATCCGCAACGCGACCCGCTCCGGCGACCCGGACGCCGTCACCGCGCTGCTGCGCCAGCTGGAACGGCTGCGCAACGAGCAGGACCCGGTACGCCACGCCGCCCTCGGCGCGCTCGCCACCACCCCGCCCAACCTCTTCACCGACGACGCCGCCGAACCCCTCGACCGGGTCGCCACCGACGCCATCCAGGCCCGCGACTCCTCCGCCGCCACCCGCCGCGCGCTGCGCCGCCTCGCGGTCGCGCTGCTGCGCGAACACGCCGTCACCGGGCGGCGCGAACTGCTCGGCTGGGCGCTGCGCACCGTCACCCGGCTCGCGGGCAGCGTCGGCGCCGCCGACCTCGGCCGCCTCGACCACCAGTTGCGGCGCGGCCAGGAACACGCCGTGTTCGAGGCGCTGCGCCCCTGGCTGGAGGCGGGCGCGGAACGCGTCGACCACGAGCTGACGTTCGCCCTCGCCCGCTCCCTCGGACGGCGCGCCCACACCCTGCCCGAGCTGCAGGAACTGCTGTGGCAGGCCATCGCGTTCGGGCGCGGCGAGACCGCCCGTACCGCGATCGCCCTGTGGCTGGAGCCGCCCCGCGAACGGGACGCCCGGGTGGCCGAACTCCTCGCCCAGGAGCCCTCCGCCGCCGTCCTGCCGCCGGTGCTGGCGGTGCTCACCCGGCGCCGCACCGACCTGCTCGACGTCGCGCTCGGCGACACCCCGCCGTACGGCCGCTTCCTCACCCACGGCACCCACTGGACGCCGCCCACCGGCCGCGACGCCGCCCGCTGGCTGCCGCGTCAACAGGCCGCCGCCGCCCGCCTCCTGGCCAAGGCCGCCGCCGACACCGACCTGCCACCACCCGAACGCGCCTCCGCCATCGCCCGCGCCGCACCGCTCGACGAGGGCGCGCCGCTGGTCAGGACGTGGGCCGCCGCCGACGACGTGGTGCTCGCCGAGGCCGCGCTCGCCGCCCTGCCCCGCACCCGCCGCCCCGGGGACGCCCTGCCCCTTTTGCTCGCCCACGCGGGCGGCGACCGCGCGCGGGTAGCGGTGTACGCGGCGGCCAGGGGCGCCCGGTACGTCGCGCCGTCCCGGCTGGACCGGCTCATCCGCGGCGTGCTGGCGCCCGACGGCGTCGCCACCGCCGTACCGTCCGTCCCGCCCAAGATCACCAGCCGTAAGGAGGCCGCCCGGCTCGCCGCCACCCACCTCCCCGTCCCCGACGCGGCCACCCTCCTCGCCGACGCGCAGGGGCTCCCCGGCCAACACCCCGACGTCCAGGCCGTCTGCGTACGCTTCGCGGCCCGGCTGCTCGGCACCAAACGCGCCTGGGAACTGCTGTCGGCCGCCGCCGGGGGGCGCCGCGAACTGCGCCACGCCGTGCTCCGCACCCTCCCGCTCGACCTCCCCGAACTCCACCGCGAGCGCTACGCCCAGCTCATCCGCGTCGTCTGCGACACCGAGGACCCCGAAGTGGCCGCCTCCGGCCACGCCGCGCTCGCCCGCTGGTCGCCCTGGGCGCCGGACGCGGCCGCGCTGCTGGTCGCGGCCGTCACCGACCTGGGCAACCGGGCGAGCTGGCGGTCCGCCGCCGACGCCCTGCTCGCCCTCATGGCCGCCGCGCCCGACGGCACCTCCGAGGACAACCCCCTCGCCTGGGCGCTCGCCGCCCTCGTCACCGCCGACGCCCGCACCGGCATGCCCGACGCCGAACCCGACCGGGACCGGCCCGCCCGCCAGCGCATCCGCCACCTGGCCGCCCAACTCGCCCAGCGCGGGCGGGTCCGGCCGCGCGAGATGCGGCGCCACGCGCTCGGCGCCGCCGAACTCCTCGCCGGGTACGAGACGTTCGTCCCCGAGGCCGCCCAGGTCCTCGTCCACGCCCTCGACCTGGACGCCCGGCCGAGCGCGCTCACCGCCGCCCTCGCCCGCCTCGCCCGGCTGCACACCTCCCGCCCCGCGCTCGCCGCCCGCACCGCCGACGTCCTGCGCGACCGGCTCACCGCCGCCGCGCGACCGGGCGGCCGGGAGGGGCTGCTGCGCGCCGCGTCGCAGCTGGAGGAGGACGGCGGACACGCCGCCGGGCTCTTCGCCGCCGTGCTCACGGGCGTCGGCGGCCCCCGTACGGAATGGGCGGAGCCCTGGCGGGAACGGGTGCGGGGCTTGCGGCAGCACCCGCACCCGGACGTGCGGGACGCGGCGCTGCGGCTGACGACGGCGGGGGAGTAGCGCTCAGGCCGGGGGAGCAGGGCTCAGGCCGGGGGGGGGTAGGTGCTACGTGCTCCCGTGCCAGGCCCCGTCCCCGTAGTCGTACCCGTACGCGGGGCGGCCCGTGACGCCGCTGGTGCGGAACGGCGCGCCGTCGTCGTCGATCCGCACCGTCCCGGAGCGGTCCCCGCTCGTCCACTCCAGCTCCAGGTACCAGCGGCAGTCGCAGCCCGCCGTACGGGCGTTGACCAGCAGCACCTCGGGGTCCGACGCGGAGACGCGGTACGGGAAGCGGACGGCGGGGATCGGCTTGCCCTCGTCGTTGCCGTCGGTCGGGCGCGCCTGGGGCCGGGCGGCATCCAGGTCGACGGAGAAGGCGCGCGGGGTGAGGGCGCCGCCGCAGCCGTTGTCCATGGCGTACGACGACCAGGCGAGCGGCGTACGGCGCCCCACGACCCGTACGTGCAGGGCGCGCAGCACGACGGCGGAATCCGCCCGCCCCTGGACGGTCACCTCGACGTTGGTGGTGCCACCGTGCACCGCGTCATGGGCGGCGGCCCAGGCGGGGGCGTCCTGCTCGGTGGGCGGCGGGGCGACGTCGGCGGGCGGCCGGTCGATGAGGTAGCGGTGGTCGCAGCCGTTCTCCCAGACGTGGGAGCGGGTGCCGAGGGTGAAAGGTAACTGGGCCTTCCCGGGCGGCCGGGACGCCGCTGTGCTGCCGCCGCGCCGCTCCGGTGTCCCACTGTGCGGCGCGCCCGACCGCGTCGTCCCCTCGCCGGTCTCCTTCCGCTCCAGACGGCCCCGGGCGGTGGGCCCGGCGGTGGGCGGGCGCGTGGCGGGGGCCTTCGGTGTCGCGGTCGCGGCCGGGGGCGAGACGGCGCTGTGGTTCCTCGGCCCGCTCCCGCCCCCGCTGCCAGACGACGACCGCACCTCCACGGCCGTGACGGCGAGGACGACAACGGCGGCCGCCCCCGCGACCAGCGCCCACGGCCGGGTACGCCACGCCGGGCGCCCCTCCCCGCCCGACGGCACGTCATCCGGAACGCTCCGTAACCGCCCCCGCCCGGCCGCCGCACCGCCCGTCGCACCGCCCCGGCGGGCGTCGGCCAGGAGCCAGCGGCGGTGGAGGGCGAGCAGTTCGTCCGGGGTCGCGCCGCACAGCCGGGCCAAGCGCTCCACCGGGGCGTAGTCCATGGGGACCGCGTCGCCGTTGCAGTAGCGGTGCAGCGTGGACGTGCTGACGTTCAGACGGGTGGCCAGGGCCCCGTAACTGCGGCCCGAGCGCTCCTTCAGCGCGCGCAGGCTTCCCGCGAACTCCTCGACCTCGTCGGCCCCATCGCCCGTACCGCCCCCATCGGCTCTGCCCACCGGCCCGTCCCCCATTTCCCTCTGCCCCTTTCCGCGCGCGCGTTCCAGGGCGTCGTCATTCCCCCAAGTCAGCGTACGTGCGGGCGTTCCCGCGTCCCGGATGCCACGCTTCCCGTAGCGGTGGCGGCGCGGTGCCGCGCAGTCTTGGGCTGCCGCCGTGAGTTTGGCGGTTCTTCCACCAAATGCGAAGCGAGGAGACCTTTCCATGCGTATGTCTCGACACACACTCCGCACCGCCGCCCTCGGCGCCCTGACCGCGACCGCCCTCCTGGCCGGGGCCGCGACGGCGACGGCCACCGCGACCGCCGCCCCGGGCACGCCCGGTCACCTCGTACCGAAGGAGCTGCCGCCGCACCCGTCGTCGGACTGGTACGCGAGCGACGTCACCCCGGGGCTGCCGGAGAACGTCCCCTTCTGCGTCGAGGGCACGCTGCCCTCGGCCGGGGCCACCCATCGGACCTTCTGGACCGAGTACGACACGAGCGCGAGCCAGGTCGTCGTCAAGGCCGCCACCGTGGACGCCGCCCGCAAGCTCGCCGCGGCCGCCGAGAAGAAGGTGCGCAACTGCGCCGCCGACTGGCAGCGCGACTACCCCGAGGGCACGGCGTCCTGGCGGGACTACGGCACGCTCCCGGCCGAGGACGGCGCCCATGTGTACGGCGTCCACACCTCGTACCCGGACTCGGAGCCGGGGATCCACCTGTACGGGGTGGGGCGCGACGGGCGGACCGTCACCGTCGTTGAGTGGGGCGAGATGGGGAACTACGAGCACGCGCCGGTCGACGCGTTCCGGCGGACGACCACCACGGCGGTCGTGAAGCTGCACCACCCGTAGCACCCCCGTAGCACCCGCAACGCCCGAGGGTGCGCGTCGCCGTCGCCCGGGAGGGCACACGCCCTAGGGTCGGGGCACCCGCCCGACCGGATCATGCCCGGAGGATCCCGTGCCGAACGGTTCGCTCTCCCTCGCCGCCACGCTCTATCTGCTCGCCTTCGACCCCGGCACCGGCAAACCCGTCACCCACCTGGGCTATCTCGTCCAGGCCGGGGCGCTCACCGAACTGGCGCAGCGCGAGTTGCTCGTCGACGCGGACGGCTGGCCCAAGCCGCTGCCGGACGCGCGGACGGGTGACCCGGCGCTGGACGGGCTGCTGGAGCTGATCGAGGAGTCGCGGCCGCGGCGCTGGGGGACGTGGGTGGGCCACCATCCGCAGGTGACCGAGCGGGCCGTACGGGACCAGCTGCGGGCGGCCGGGTACCTGCGCGTGAGCACACGGCGGGTGCTCGGCCTGTTCCCGGTCAGGGAGTACGCGCTGGAACGGTCGCAGCTGGTCGCGGAGATGCGGGACGAGGCGGTGGGCGTCCTGGCCGGGGGACGGCCCGTGGCCGAGGTGTCCGAGCGGGACGCGGCGCTGATCGCGCTCGCCGCCGCGGGCGGGCTGACGACCGTCGTCACCCACAAGGACCTCAAAGCGCACCGGAGGCGCATCGCGGAGCTGGAGGCGCGCAGCGGCGCGCCGGGGGCCGCGCTGGAGGGCGTGGCCGACCAGGTGCGGGCGGCGCTCGCCGCCGCGGTCGCCACGGCGCTGTCGGCGGCGACCGCCGCCGCGACCACGACCACCAGCTGACCCGGGGCGAAACCCGGCACTGAAAAAGGTTCAGGCCGCGTCTCTGAGCAGCGACGCCAGCCCGTCGTCCAGGTCCAGCTCCCCGCCCTCGGACCCCTCGGGCACCACCGCGTACGAGCGGTCCAGGAACCGCCGCAGGTCCGCGGTGTCGAACTGCACCATCGCCATCCCCTCGGGCGCGTGGAACTCCAGTACGGTGCGTTCCGTTCCACACGGCCACATCTGGACGTCACCGCTGCCCGCGGGTCCGCGCAGCCCGGCCGCGAGCAGTTCGCGCCCAAATGTCCACTCCACGGCGGTGCCGTCGAGGGACGCGGTGGGCGGGAAGGAAACGCGGACGGCGAACGGATCGTCCCGCTCGTAGCGCAGGCACGCCGGGATGGCGCGTGCTTCCGGGGTCGACGCGATGAGGTGGGCCTGGACTGCTTGGTCGATGACAGTGGTCACAACGCCTGCTCCCTTGCGATCGGTGCGAGCCTTCGCCGTCTCTACGTCCATAAGACGTACGGGTGAAGTGGCCAGTGCACCCGCGGTGGGCGTGACGTGCGTCACGACTGGTTTTTCGGGGGGACATACGGCATTTAGGCTTGCCAAATCCATGCTCGGTCTCGGGTCCCGTGCGGAGCTGTTACAAAACTTCCGCCGCACTCCGCTCTCCCGAGGCACCCACCCCAGGGGTTGTTCCACCATGACCGAACGTCCCGCGGCGCTGGACGCGGCCGCGTACACCCGGCTTTACGAATCCGAATATCCACGACTTGTCGGGTACGCCCGCACCCTCACCGGCAACCCCTGGATGGCGGGAGACCTCGTCGCCGAGGCCTACTTCCGTATCTGGCGGCGGCTGCGCGCGGGGGAGTCCATCGAGGCCGACGCCCTGCCGGGCGAACTCACGGGCGCCGTGCGCGGGCTCGCCGTGGCCTCCGTGAACTGGGGCCCGCCGCAGCAGGCCTCGCTGCTCGAACCGCTGATACGTGTCCTCGGCGAGCTGCCGCAGCGCTGGGTCAAGGCGCTCTGGCTCGCCGAGGCCGAAGACCTGCCGCCGGAAGAGGCGGCCCGTCGTACGCGTACGACCACCGAGGCCGCGGCCGCGCTCGTGGAACGGGCCCGGGAGAGCCTGCGCCACGAGTTCCTGCGCGCGCAGCCCGGCACTCCGGCCAGCGCCGCCTGCGGTGGCCACTGGGACGGACTGCCCGGCCATGTGCAGGGCGCGGACGATCCGCACCAGGCCGAGCGGATCGCGGTGCACATCGACGGCTGCCCGGACTGCCGGTCCCGGATGGAGCGGCTGGTGGCGGCCGATGGCCGACTGGCCGCGCTGACCGGCCCGGCGCTGCTGGCGCTGTACGACCGGGGCACCGCGCCGTATCTGCGGCCGCTGGCCGCCGCGGCCGGAATGGCCGCGACGAGCGCCGCCGCGGCGGGCGCCGGAGCCGCTGGGGTGGGCGGTCCGGCGACCGTGCCGATCGGCGGCGCGCACGCGGCTCCGGCGAACGGTCCGCTCGTCTCGGGTCGGCGCTCGATGGGCCACCTGATGCACGGGCAGGTGCGCGAGGCCGGGCCGGTGGCGGTCGCGGTGGCCGGGGCCGGGGTGCTGTTCGTCGCGGGTGCGGCGATCATGACGGGGCTCGCCCTCACCAACGGCGGCGCGGCGGAGGCGGGCCAGCCTGCCGCGGTGGCGTCGGCGCCGAGCCACAAGTTCTCGGACGCGCCTGATTCTTCGGGTACGTCCGGTTCCTCCGGTACGGACGCCACCGAGGCCGCGTCGCGGACGCCGGACAAGCCGCACGCGGATGGCAAGCGCGAGGGCGAGGCGTCCCGGGGTCGACCGGCCACGGGCACCGGGCCCTCGGGCGTACCGTCGAGCGCGGTGTCGCCGTCGCGGTCCACCGAGCCGTCGTCCGCTCCCTCGGATCCGTCGTCTTCGGAACCGTCAGAAAAGCCCACGGCTCCGTCGAAGCCCACCAAGTCGCCCGATCCGACGGAAACCGGTTCGACTCCGACCTCCGAGCCCACCTCCGAGCCCTCGTCTCCCTCGCAGGACCCGACGGACGACGGTGGCTCAGGTGGCGGCTCCGACGACGGCGGCAGCGGCGACAGCGGCGGTACGGCGGACCCGCAGGACACGCCGAGCCAGCCCGACACCCCGACGTCGGCGCCGACCGACGACTCGCAGAAGTGCGTGTCGCTGCTGGTCCGGCTCTGCGTGAACAAGTAGCCCGGCACGGCTGACGGCTCTTCGGCGGCGCTCGCGATATCTCGCGGGCGCCGCCGAGTGCTGTTCCCCACAATCCACGGCGATATGGACGGCGTACCGCCCATGGGCTAGCTTCCACCCCCATGACGGGCATGGGGATCATGGGCATGATGAGACGCATGGCGGCCGCCGGGCTCTGCGGGGCGGCGCTCGCCGCCGTCCTCGCCGCACCCGCGCAAGCGGACGGTCTACGCGCGGGATGGCAGCTGAAGGACACCGGCACCGACGCCCGCTTCCGGGGCCTCGCCGCCGTGGGCCGCCACACCGCCTGGGTCGCGGGCACGAAGGGCACGGTGCTGCGCACCCGCGACGGCGGCCGCAACTGGCGCGATGTGTCCCCGCCCGGCGCGGAGGGGCTGGAGTTCCGCGACATCGAGGCGTTCGGCGCGCGGCGCGCGGTGGTGCTGGCCATCGGCGAGGGCGAGGCGTCCCGGGTGTTCCGTACGGACGACGGCGGCGCCACCTGGAGCGAGACGTTCCGTAACCCCGATCCGCGCGCCTTCTACGACTGCCTCACCTTCTTCGACGCCCGCCATGGCCTCGCGCTCAGCGACCCCGTGGACGGCAAGTACCGCATCCTCGCCACCGGCGACGGCGGCCGCACCTGGCGCGTCCAGCCCTCCGGCGGGATGCCCGCCGCGCAGCCCGGCGAGTCCGCGTTCGCCGCGAGCGGGCAGTGCCTGGTGAGCGCCGGGCGCCGGGACGCGTGGTTCGCCACCGGCGGCGCCGCCACCGCCCGGATCTTCCACACCGCCGACCGTGGCCGCACCTGGACCGCCGCCGAGGCGCCGATCCCCGCCGGTGACCCGGCCCGTGGCGTCTTCGCCCTCGCCTTCCGCGACACCCGCCACGGCCTCGCCGTCGGCGGCGACTACCGCGCCGACCAGCCGTCCCCGCGCGCGGCCGCCGTCACCGGGGACGGCGGCGCCGCCTGGACCCCGGCCGCCCAGCCCCCGCCCGCCTACCGCTCCGGCGCCGCCTGGCTCCCGTACGCGCGCCGCACCGCCCTCGCGGTCGGCCCGACCGGCACCGACGTGACGGCGGACGGCGGCCGCACCTGGCGCACCGTCGACTCCGGTTCGTACGACACGGTCGACTGCGCCCCGGACGGCGGCTGCTGGGCGTCGGGCGAGAAGGGCCGCACAGCCCGCCTGGAGCGAACCCGGGCAGGTGAGGGCCGGTAACGTGACCGATCATGAAGAGCGCCACCGACCCCCGCTATGAACTCCCGCCCGACTGGCCCACGACCGAGGCCGAGGCGACCGCCACGCAGGAGCGGCTGCGGGGATCGGTCCGCGCGGAGGCCGGTGCCGTACCCGCCCCGGGCGGCGGGCCCGGGGCGGTCGTCGGGGTGGACGTGGCGTACGACGACGAGCGCGGCGTCGTCGCGGCGGCCGCCGTCGCGCTGGACCCCCGTACCCTCGCCGTCGCCGGGGAGGCCACGGCGGTCGGCCGGGTCACCTTCCCGTACGTACCTGGCCTGCTGGCGTTCCGCGAGATCCCGGCCGTCCTGGACGCGCTCGGCGCCCTCGACCGCCTCGGCCACCGCCCCGGCGTCGTCGTCTGCGACGGCTACGGCATCGCCCACCCCCGCCGCTTCGGCCTGGCCAGCCACCTGGGCGTGCTCACCGGCCTGCCGACCATCGGCGTCGCCAAGAACCCCTTCACCTTCCGCCACGCCCCGCCCGGCCCGCACCGAGGCGACTGGACGCCGCTGCTCGACGGCGACGAGGAGGTCGGCCGGGCCCTGCGCACCCGGGACGGCGTGAAGCCGGTGTTCGTCTCCGTCGGCCACCGGGTGACCCTCGACGAGGCCTGCGCCCACACCCTCCACCTGACCCCCGCCTACCGCCAACCCGAATCCACCCGCCGAGCCGACGCCCTATGCCGCCGAGCGTTGGCGGACGCCCGCTGACGTTCAGTTCCGGGCACGGCACGTGATCACCGGAGCCGCAGAAACTCGACGGCTCGCTCATCCAGTTCAGCCGCGCAACGCACGCCGCGAGCGCGGAAGCGGGCGAGATCGCTGCGCATCCGGGTCACTGCCTTACGGGCTCGGACGGACCGCACCCCGTCCATGTGGTCCATCGCCCGGTTCCATGTGGCACAGGCCTGCTCGATGCTGCCGCCCTTGAGCTGCATTTCGGCGCTCGCCACCAGATCGAGGCCAACGATCCGTGCATAGCTCGCCGGGCGGGACGCGGCGGCCCGCGCGTACTGCTCCGCCGCTGCTTTCCGGTCGCCCAGCGTCTCGTAGACCTTCGCGTTGCGCGAGTAGACCGACGCAGGAGGCGGTCCCCAGGTGAGAGCCCAGAACGGCACCTCATCTCCGCGCTCGGCGGCCAGGAGAGCACGCGCCCGCTCGGCCTCTGCGACAGCCCTTTGCCGCTGCCGGGACTTGGCCAGGGTGTGGGCGTGCACGACGCGGAAGAGGGCTTCGGTCTGCACGTCGACCTTGCCCTTGGCACGGTTCAGCCCGGTCTCAGCCAGGCCCTGGCAGTGCTCGGGCCGGTGCAGCTTGAGCCCTTGCATGGCCATCGTGCGCATCACGAATCCATCGTGCCCGGGAATGCCGGACTCGACGGCGAGTGCGTAGGACTGCAGGTAATAGCGCTGGGCCAGACCCTGTTGACCTGCGTCGTAGGACTTCCAACCGATCAGGTGCACGCCTCGGCTGGCGGCGGAGAGCATGTGCTGGCGGACCTTGTCGCTATGGAAACGACCGCGGCACAGGGGGGCGACGTCATCGCGCAGATATTGCACCAGGGCGCTGCGCCCGTGCTGCCCACCGTGGCGCTCATCCATCTCGGAGAAGAGCCGCACCATGTCGCGGACCGCTTCGACCTCCGCCATCCCGATGGTCCGGCCGGTGCGGGCGGTGGCGGTGCGGTCGGCGACTTCTCGGACGTACGACAGCGGCAAGCCAGCGGCGGCGACCGAGTAGGCAGACGAGGTAAGGAAGCGGTGCCGGTCCAATTCGTGGCTCCACATCGGTAGCAGGGCGTCCAGTGGATCTTCGGCGAGGGACAGGCCGAGGTTGTCGTCATCCTCTTCGCGCGGCGCGAGGCCTAGATCGTGAAGGGTCAGCAGGCGCCCGAGCTGGCGGGAGAGGGCTACGGCGAGGTAGCGGCCGGTATCGCCTGCGGGGACGGCGCCGCTGATCCAGTGCTCGATGGTGGACTTGTTGGTCCGTAACGCCGCCCCGCACTCGGCGGCCACGGCGCGTACCTCCTTGGCCAGGGACTGGTACGTCAGCCCGGACTCGGCGATGAGGTTTCGCAGCTGGTGATTCGGCGTGCGCTTGGCCATGAGTACCTGCCCATATACCCGATATACCGCTTGCCCTGCCCGACACCGTACCGCCGGTGCCGCGGCCTGAGTTGACTGTTCGCATGCCCATTCCCGGGCACGAGGGATGGAACGCCGCGAAAGGGAGGAATCATGAACACGCAGACCACCACTCCTGTGTACACCGCTCCGGTCGTGCTGGACGCCGGTGACGTCGTCGAGGTAACGCTGGGCACGCAAAGCTTCGACACCGCCGACGACACCGAGTACAAGAACGCCTGATCCATGGGCTGCCTGGGGCCGGGCGGGTGTGCGCCGTGGCCCGGCCCCGGGTTCGACACCAAGAGCGAGAGCGATGAGAGCGGGTGGCTGATGCGGTGGAGCACGGGATGGTACGGAGCGAGCCGACACGATCGGCTGCCGAGGAACGGCAAGCCCGTACCGGGCATGGACGCGGCATGGGCCGTCGGCTGGCCAACCGGTCACATCCGCTCGGCGGGCTCCGGCCCGCTGGCGCTGGCGATCATCGGAGACTGTGGCGCCGACGGCCACCAACTGCACCATGCGCTGGCGGCCGTGCGGGCAAGAGACTGGGACGCGCTGACCCGGTGGCCCGGCTCGTACCTCACGATCGCACGCAGCGGCGAATCCCTGGCAGTGATCGGCGATCTGGCGGGCCAGCACCCGGTGTACTGGCGAACAGAGGGCGCGGGAACGTGGTGGTCGACATCGGCCGGGGCGCTGGCCGCGCTCGATGGCGCACCGTTCGACCCGATCGCGCTGGCCGCGCACCTGGCCCTGGCGCAACCGGATGTCTTAGGGCAGCGGAGCCTGTTCCGCGCCGTGAGCCGCGTACCGACCGGACACCTGCTGTTGATCACCCCCAGCGGGGCGAGCACCGTCCGCTATGAGCCGGTCCAGTATCAGCCGATGAGCCTTCCCGAGGCCGCCCCGCGGGTACGGGCAGCGCTGAGCGAGGCGGTCGACACGCGCCTGGACGGCACACGAGCGGTGAGCGCGGACCTGGCCGGGCTGGACTCCACCACGCTGGCGTGCCTCGCCGCACGGCGCGGGCAGGTCGCCGCGGTGACGTTCGCCGATCCCCGGCTGCGGGATGACGACCTTGCGTATGCGGTGCGCACCGCCGCTGCGGTACCGAGGCTCACCCATCACACGGTGCCCGGCCGCGACGAGACCGTGTACTACAGCGGCGTGAACGACCTGTCCTCGCTGCCCCTGACCGACAGCCCCAACCCATACGCCGTCACCGCCAGCATCAAAAAAGCGGTGCTGGACGCCGTCGCCGAACATCAGCCAGCGGGCGTCCACTTCACCGGGGCGGGCGGGGACGCGGTACTTTCCGCACCCTCCTCCTATCTGGCTGATCTGCTGCGCGACCGGCAGCACCGCCGAGCTGTGACGCACGCGCAGGCTCACGCCCGACTGAGGCACGTCTCCCCGCTGACCATGCTGCGGCGCGCCCGCCCGGCCTCGCGCACCGGCCTGACCGACGCCTGGCGGCAATCCGCCGCCGAACTGCGTGACAATCCTCGTGAGTGGGCACCACAGGCAGAGCGGCCCGTCGCCTGGACGCCCTTGCTGACCACCGCCGACTGGATGAGCCCCCAGACGCGTCACCAGCTCGCCGATGCTCTGGAGGCGGCCGCCGACGAGCTGCCCGAGGAGCCCCGTCATCTGACGGCATGGACGGACCGCCAAGACCTCGCGCGAGTCGGGGCAAACACCACCGGGTGGCGCGAGATCGCACTCACCGGCCACGGCGTGGAGATCGCCGCTCCCTTCCTGGACAACGAGGTCATCCGGGCCTGTCTGGCCGTGCCCGCAGACCAACGCGGCACCCCAGGCCGGTACAAGCCACTGCTAAGCGAGGCATTCGCCCACACCGGTGTCCTGCCGGACTCCGCCCTGTCGCGTACGACGAAGGGCGGCTTCAACGCGCTCGCGTACGCAGGACTCACCGAGCACGCCCCGGTCCTCGCCCAGTTGCTCGGCCCCACCTCCCGGCTGGCCGCCGCCGGACTGATCACCCAAGCACCCGTCACGGGCATGCTCCAGCGCGCAGCCGCCGGACAGTCAACAGCCCAGGGCGCCCTGCACTTGGCGGTCGGCGCTGAGGTGTGGCTGCGCCAGCTTGAGACCACCACCCCCGCCACATGGTGGGAGGTGGCCGACCGTGTGGCAGCTGCGTGAGACCGCTCGCCCGGTGCTCGCCGACGACGGCGGCGCCATCCTTGACGAGCGCACCGGCCGCTGGACCCATCTGACCCCGACCGCGGCCGCCGCGGTCATGCTCCTGCTGTCCGGCACCACCGAGGACCAGGCCGCCGAACAGTACGCCATCCGCTACGGCATCAGCAGTGAGCATGCCGCCGCCGATGTCCGTACGGTCGCTGACGCCCTCGCAGCCCAGGGACTCGCCGTCACCGAGGCGGGGAGCGCGGGCCGCCCCCGCTGGTGGCGGTGGTGGCGATGACGAGCATGGAGGCCTACTCCACCGTCCGCACCGGCACCTTCGCCGAGCGCTGCGCCGCGGCCGTCGGGTTCGCGCTGGCCCTGGTGCTGCTTCGGCTGCCGTTCCGGCACACCGCCCGCGCGGTCCGCTGGGCCCGGCGGGCAGGCCGCCGACCGCTGACCGCGCCACAGGCCGAAGCACTGGTCATGGCCGTCAGGCACACCGGCCGCCTGTGGCCCGGCCGGGCCGCCTGCATGGAGACCTCACTCGGGGCGGTTTTGGCCGCCGCACTGCTCGGCTGCCGCCTGCACTGGTGCTTGGGTGTGCGGTTCTCCCCGCCACCGGTCGAGTACCACGCGTGGGCCGAACTCCCCGGGTACGGCCCGGTCGGCGAATACACCACTGCGGGGTGGCATCACCACACCGCCCTGACGATCTGACCCCGGGCCCGACCGCAGGGGCGCGTGTCCTTCGCCTGCCCGGAGCGGTTACCGCAAACGAGTGCCCCGTCCCCTCGAAGGAGTGAACAGTGACCGCCATCGCCGAAATCGCCGAAACCGTCCCCGAACGCCACTACACCCACCACCAAGGCCGCGGCGCCACCCCGCACCGCTCAAACCCTGCCGTCATCCACCGTGAGCTGGGCACGCTGGACGTCGACCCGGGCATGAACGTCGCCGAATTCGGCACCGGCTCCGGCTACTCCGGCGCCCTGCTCGCACAGCTCGTCGGCTCCCAGGGGGCTGTCGTCAGCCTCGACATCGACACCTACCTGACCCGCTGGGCCAACCTCATTCACCACGAGCGAGGCCTGCACAACATCCGCTGCCACACCGCGGATGGCACAGCGGGCTTTCCCGACCGCGCCCCGTACGACCGGATGGTGGCCTGGTGCACCCCGTCGCTGCTGCCCCAGGCGTGGGTGGAGCAGGTGGTCGACGGTGGCCTCATCGTCGCTCCACTGCCGATCGCGCCCGTGCCCCACATGACGGTGGTCGCCAAGATCCGTGTCCGCGACAGGAAGCCCCAGGTGGAGGCGGTGTTCACGGGCGGCTACATCGAGGCGACCACCTCGCCGAAAGGCAACCTCGACCTGCCGGGCAGGTGGGTCGACTGGGAGAACCGCGTCCCCGGTCCCTCCTGGATCTCCCTCGCGTGGCGCGGAAAGGACGACTGGCGGAACGACGGCGCCCGCACCACCCTGGACCGCCTGCTGAAGGATGCGCACACCGAGCCGTACGAGGGCCCTGAAGTCGACTGGCCGTCCTGGCGAACGTTCGTCGCCGCCATCGACAACCCCTATCTGACGATGGCCGGGTTGAGCCCGGACCTGTGGGCGGTCGGGCACTCGACCCGGACCACAGCCGCCGTCATCCAGCAGGACGGCACCATCCTGGCCGATGGGCCCCAGTCGCCCTCATTGACTGTTCTGCACGGCTGGCTCAGCGACTGGGAGACAGCAGGCCGCCCTGCCCCCGAGAGCTACACCCCGAGTCTCGTCCGACAGGACGACAGTCAGGACTCGGCAGGCTGGACACTGCGCCTCTCGCGCTGATTCCTCAGTGGTGATGCGGGTAGTCGTGGCCGTCGCCCTGATGCTCAGGGCAACAGGTCGAGCGGTGCGCCTAACCCACCCGGCGTGTCTCGGCGACGAAGCAGCCGAACTCGACGCAGCGCACATGCACCGTGGCCACCTCGGGGTCCGTGTACAGCTCGGTGAGGGTGTCCTCGCACGCGCGCTGTCCGCCGCCGGTCAGCAGGCGGCCGCGGAGGATGTCGCCCGACGCGGAGTAGGCGCGCAGCACCCGGTGGTCGTCCCACATGCCGAGCGGGAAGCCCGGGCCCGTCCAGCCGTCGCACTCCTCGGCGTGGAGGAAGACCGGGCCCTGCTCGTCGTACGGGCCGGGGTCGGCGTCCGTCTCCTCGGCCCAGCGGCGCAGCGGGGCGTAGGAGACGAGGGCGATGGTCTCGCCCGGCAGGCTCCGGCCCAGGCAGCAGCGGAGTGGGTTGTCGCCCTCGTCGTCCACCACCAGGCGCGGGGGGTTGCCCGCGTCGTCCATGATCCGCAATTGCTTCGCCACCTCGGGCGCGATGGCCCGGATCTCGTATGCGTGGTCGCTCATGGGTCTCATCGTCGTCCGCTGACGGTGCGATGGCTGGCGGTATGCGGACGGGGCGCTGGGCATCATCCGCGTGCGGGCGTACTTGACAGCGAGCTGGTGCTCAGTCAGATTCGGCCCAAAACGTAGGACGTCCGACGTCCGTATTGCCCCATTGGGCATCATGGAGAAAGCAGGGTCCTGATGAGTCTTCCGGCTCCGCTCACCGGTGTGGTCCCGCCCCTGTGCACTCCCCTCACACCCGACGGCGAGGTCGACGCGGTCTCCCTCGCCGCCCTCGCCGAGCGGCTGATCGGCGCGGGGGTGAGCGGGCTGTTCGCGCTCGGGTCGAGCGGTGAGGCGGCGTATCTGGGGGACGGGAGGCGCCGTACCGTCCTGGAGACGGTGGTCGGGGTGGCGGGCGGGCGGGTGCCGGTGCTCGCCGGGGCGATCGACATGGCGACCGAGCGGGTCGTGGACCATGCCCGGACCGCCGCCGCGCTGGGCGCGGACGGGATCGTGGCCACCGCGCCCTTCTACACCCGTACGCATCCGGTGGAGATCGCCGACCACTTCCGGCGGGTGCGCGAGGGTGCGGGGCTGCCGCTGTTCGCGTACGACATCCCGGCGTCCGTCCACTCCAAGCTGCCACCGCAGGTCGTGCTGGAGCTGGCCGCCGATGGCACGCTCGCCGGGCTCAAGGACAGCAGCGGCGAGGACGGGGCGCTGCGGCGGCTGCTGGTGGAGGCGCGCCGCCGGGGGCTCATGGAGTCCTTCTCCGTGCTCTCCGGGTCCGAACTCGCCGTGGACGGAGCCCTGTTGGCCGGGGTCCATGGCGTCGTCCCCGGGCTGGGCAATGTCGACCCGGCGGGTTACGTACGGCTCTACGCGCACGCCCGCGCGGGCCGCTGGGAGCGGGCGGCGGCCGAACAGGACCGGCTGGCGGCGCTGTTCGCGCTCACCGACGCCGGGGATCCGGCCGCGATGGGCGGCAGCTCCTCGGCGCTCGGCGCGTTCAAGGCGGCGCTGCATCTGCTGGGCGTCATCGCCTGCCCGGCGACGGCCGCGCCGCAGGTGCCGCTCGGAGGCGATGCGGTGAAGACGGTGCGTCAACTCCTCGAAGAAGGAGGGCTGTTGTCGTGACGGGCGTCGAGATAGCCGGGCCCTGGTACCGCCAGGTCTCCCGGCGTCAGTGGAAGTCGATGTTCGCCGCCTGGATCGGCTACCTGCTCGACGGTTTCGACTTCGTGCTCATCGCCCTCGTACTGACCGAGATCGCCGACGAGTTCGACCTGAGCGCGGCGTCGGCGGCGAGCCTGGTCTCGGGCGCGTTCATCACCCGCTGGCTCGGCGGGGCGCTGCTCGGCGCGATGGGGGACCGCTACGGGCGCAAGCCCGCGATGATCGCCAGCATTCTGCTCTACTCGCTGGGCACCTTCGCGTGCGGCTTCGCCTGGAACTACTTCAGCCTGTTCACCGCCCGGCTGCTGATTGGCATGGGCATGGCCGGTGAGTACAGCGCGAGCGCGACGTACGCCCTGGAGAGCTGGCCCGCCCAGTTGCGCAACCGCGCCTCCGGCTTTCTGATCTCCGGTTACGCGGGCGGCACGATCCTCGCCGCCGAGCTGTACAAGTGGGTCGTACCGCACTGGGGCTGGCGCTGGATGTTCTACATCGGCGTCCTGCCCGTCTTCGTCGCGCTGTGGGTGCGGCGCGCGCTCCCGGAGGCGGGGGACTGGCGCGAGGAGGTGGCCGCGTCCGGCGCGGCCCGGCCGAACCCGTTCCGGCCGCTGTTCACCGGCCGCCGCGCATACCTCAACGCGGCCCTCGCGGTGGCCGCGAGCGCCGCGCTGTTCTGCGTGTTCACCCCGCTGGGCGCGGGCTGGCGGTGGCCGCTGTCGCTGCTGGCGGCGGGCGCGCTGCTCGCCTTCGCCGCCCAGCTCGGGGGACGGCGGGGCTGGCTGCTGTACGTGGCGCTGATGGCCACCGTCTTCTGCGCCTTCCTCTACAGCTGGCCCATCCAGGCGCTGCTGCCCACCTATCTGAAGACGGAGCTGGGGTACACGCCGTCCGAGGTCACCGACGCGATGTTCTACGCGGGCTTCGGCACGATGGCCGGATGCTGGCTGGCCGGGTTCGCCGGTGACTGGATCGGCACCCGGCGGGCCTACGCGTACACCCTGCTCGCCTCGCTGTGCTTCGTCTTCCCGGTGTTCGCGGTGCGGGACACGCTGGTGGGGCTGGGTGTGCTGCTGTTCTGTCTGCTCGCCCTGAGTCAGGGGATCTCCGGCATCCTGCCGAAGTACATCGCCGGACACTTCCCCACCTACAGCCGCGCCGCGTCGCTCGGCTTCGTCTACAACACGGGGGCGCTCGGTGGCGCGGTGGCCCCGGTGCTGGGCACGCGGCTGGCGGAGGGGATGCCGCTCGGGCAGGCCCTGGCGGTGCTGACGTCCGGTCTGACGCTGGTGGTGATCGTGCTGGTGGGAGCGGATGTGCCACGGCGGCTGGGCCGTCTGGTGGACCCGGCGCTCTCCGGCGACCAGCTGCTGCGGGAGCCTTCGTCTTCCTCGGAGGGGGCGGACACGCCGCGCTGAACGCGCCGCCCCGGGTGGGGGCTTGTGGAATGAGGGGCGCGTTCCTAGCATCGGCGGTGTTACAGCGGTGGTGTCACAAAGGCTAGGACGGTCCCGGATGGCGGCGGCAGCGCAGGCGGCAGCACAGGTGGGCGGAGCGGCGGGGCACGGACCGCTGGCCGGGGTGCGGGTGGTGGAGCTGGCCGGGATCGGCCCCGGGCCGTTCGCGGCCATGCTCCTGGGCGACCTGGGCGCCGATGTCGTACGGGTCGACCGCCCCGGACGGCCCGGCGGCCTGAAGATCGACCCGGCGTACGACCTCGCCAACCGCAACAAGCGCTCCGTCCTCCTCGACCTGAAGTCCGAGCACGGCCGGGACGCGGCGCTCGGCCTCGTCGAGCGGGCCGACATCCTCATCGAGGGCTACCGCCCCGGCGTCGCCGAGCGGCTGGGCCTCGGCCCGGACACCTGCCTCGCCCGTAACCCGGCGCTCGTCTACGGCCGGATGACCGGCTGGGGGCAGGAGGGCCCGCTCTCCGGCACGGCCGGGCACGACATCGGCTACATCGCCATCACCGGCGCCCTGGGCGCGATCGGGGCCGCCGACGGCCCGCCGGTCATGCCCGTGAATCTGCTCGGGGACTACGCGGGCGGCTCGCTCTACCTCGTCATCGGCGTCCTCGCCGCCCTCCAGCACGCCCGCTCCGGCGGCACCGGCCAGGTGGTGGACGCGGCGATCGTGGACGGCACCGCGCACCTGACCGCCGTCCTGCACGGCATGATGGCCGCCGGTGGCTGGCAGGACCGGCGCGGCAGCAACCTCCTCGACGGCGGCAGCCCCTTCTACGGCACGTACGAGACCGCCGACGGCGGCTATATGGCGGTCGGCGCGCTGGAGCCCGCGTTCTACGCCGAGTTCATCGACCTGCTCGGGGTCGCCGACGAGGTGCCCAACCGCCGCGACGTCCACAGCTGGGACCAGCTGCGCGACGTCATCGCCGCCCGCTTCAAGGAGCGCACCCGCGAGGAGTGGACGGCGGTGTTCACCGGGTCGGACGCGTGCGTCTCGCCCGTACTGTCGCTGAGCGAGGCCCCCCGGCACCCGCAACTCGCCGCCCGCGACACCTTCGTCGACGAGGCGGGCATCACCCAGCCCGCGCCCGCCCCGCGCTTCTCCGCCACCCCCGGCCGGGTGCGCGGCGGCCCCGCCCGGCCCGGCGCGGACGCCGCCGAGGTGGCCCGCGACTGGGGCGTCCCCGGCGTCCTGCCGACGCCGCCTGGTGAGGGGCCCTCGTCGTAACGCGCCAACCGCCCTCCTCTCCCTTGAAGCCCCCCGAAAGGCAGCAGACGTGAGCACCGAAGCGTACGTGTACGACGCCATCCGCACCCCGCGCGGGCGCGGCAAGGCCGACGGCGCCCTGCACGGCACCAAGCCCGTCGACCTCGTCGTGGGCCTCATCCACGAGATCCGGCGGCGGTTCCCCGACCTCGACCCGGCGGCCATCGACGATGTGGTGCTCGGCGTCGTCAGCCCGCTCGGCGACCAAGGTTCCGACATCGCCAAGGTCTCGGCCATCGCGGCCGGGCTCCCGGTCACCGTGGCGGGCGTCCAGGAGAACCGCTTCTGCGCCTCGGGTCTGGAGGCCGTCAACCTGGCCGCCGCCAAGGTCCGTTCGGGCTGGGAGGACCTGGTGCTGGCGGGCGGCGTCGAGTCCATGTCGCGCGTGAAGATGGGCTCCGACGGCGGCGCGTGGTTCGCCGACCCGATGACCAACTACGAGACGGGCTTCGTCCCCCAGGGCATCGGCGCCGACCTCATCGCCACCCTCGGCGGCTTCACCCGCCACGACGTGGACACCTTCGCCGCGCTGTCCCAGGAACGGGCGGCCCAGGCATGGAAGGACGGCCGCTTCGACCGCTCCGTCGTCCCGGTCCGCGACCGCGCCGGGCTGACCGTCCTCGACCACGACGAACACATCCGCCCCGGCACCACCCCCGAGACCCTGGCCGGGCTCAAGCCGTCGTTCGCGACGATCGGCGAGGCGGGCGGCTTCGACGCGGTGGCGCTGCAGAAGTACCACTGGGTGGAGGCCATCGACCACGTCCACCACGCGGGCAACTCCTCCGGCATCGTGGACGGCGCGGCCCTCGTCGCCATCGGCAACCGCGAGACCGGCGAACGCTACGGGCTTAACCCCCGCGCCCGCATCGTCTCCGCCGCCGTCTCCGGCGCCGACCCGACCATCATGCTCACGGGCCCGGCCCCCGCCACCCGCAAGGCCCTGGCCAAGGCCGGGCTGACCATCGACGACATCGACCTGGTCGAGATCAACGAGGCCTTCGCGGCGGTCGTACTCCGCTTCGCCGAGGACATGGGCCTGGGGTTGGACAAGATCAACGTCAACGGCGGCGCGATCGCCATGGGCCACCCCCTGGGCGCCACCGGCGCGATGATCCTGGGCACCCTGGTGGACGAACTGGAACGCCGCGACGAACGCTACGGCCTGGCGACGCTGTGCGTGGGCGGCGGCATGGGCATCGCGACGGTGGTCGAACGGCTGTAGCCGTGGCCGGACCTCTCCCCACGCCGCCCCTTCCCGAACCCGGGGCTTTGCCTCGGACCCCACCGGGGCTTCGCCCCTGGGCCCACCCTCGCCCCCTGGAGACCGTGAGATGAGCAATCCCGCCAGCGCCTCGACCATCCGCTGGGAGCAGGGCGACGACGGCATCGTCACCCTTGTCCTGGACGACCCCGGTCAGTCCGCCAACACCATGAACGCCGCCTTCATCGGCTCCCTCGACGCCGTCGCCGAGCGGCTGGAGGCGGAGAGCGAGTCGATCCGTGGCGTCATCGTCACCTCCGCCAAGAAGACGTTCTTCGCGGGCGGGGACCTCAAGGACATGATCAGGCTGGGGGCCGACCAGGCGCAGCAGGTCTTCGAGACGAACCTGCGCATCAAGCGCGGGCTGCGCCGGATCGAGACCCTCGGCAAGCCCGTCGTCGCCGCGATCAACGGGGCGGCGCTCGGTGGCGGGTTCGAGATCGCGCTCGCCTGCCATCACCGGGTCGCGCTCGACACCCCCGCGTCGCGGATCGGGTTCCCCGAGGTGACCCTCGGGCTGCTGCCCGGCAGCGGTGGCGTCGTGCGGTCGGTGCGGCTGCTGGGCGTCGCCGACGCGCTGCTCAAGGTGCTGCTCCAGGGCACCCGGTACGCCCCGCGCCGGGCGCTGGAGGCAGGTCTTGTGCACGAGGTCGTGGACACGGCGGACGAGATGCTGGCGCGGGCGCGCGCCTTCATCGACGCGCACCCCGAGTCCCGGCAGCCCTGGGACGAGAAGGGCTACCGCATCCCCGGCGGCACCCCGGCGGACCCGAAGTTCGCCGTCAACCTCCCCGCCTTCCCGGCCAATCTGCGCAAGCAGCTGAACGGCGCCCCCTACCCGGCCCCGCGCAACATCCTCGCCGCCGCCGTCGAGGGCTCACAGGTCGACTTCGAGACGGCGCAGACCATCGAGGCCCGGTACTTCACCGAGCTGGTCACCGGCCAGACCGCCAAGAACATGATCCAGGCGTTCTTCTTCGATCTCCAGGCGGTCAACTCCGGTGCCAACCGCCCAAAAAACATCGAGCCCCGCACGGTCCGCAAGGTCGCCGTGCTCGGCGCCGGGATGATGGGCGCGGGCATCGCCTACGCCTGCGCCAAGGCCGGGATCGAGGTCGTGCTGAAGGACGTGTCCGCCGAGGCGGCGGCCAAGGGCAAGGCGTACGCGGAAGGGCTGCTGGCCAAGGCGGTCGCCAAGGGCCGTACGAGCGAGGCCCGGCGCGACGAGCTGCTGGCCCGTATCACCCCGACCGCCGACCCCCGCGACCTCGCGGGCTGTGACGCCGTCATCGAGGCGGTCTTCGAGGACCCGGCGCTCAAGCACAAGGTCTTCCAGGAGATCGAGCCCATCGTCGCGCCGGACGCCCTCCTGTGCTCCAACACCTCCACCCTGCCGATCACCCTGCTCGCGGAGGGCGTGCAGCGCGCGGACGACTTCATCGGGCTGCACTTCTTCTCACCCGTCGACAAGATGCCCCTGGTCGAGATCATCAAGGGCGACCGCACCGGGGACGAGGCTCTGGCCCGCGCCTTCGACCTGGTACGGCAGATCAACAAGACCCCGATCGTCGTCAGCGACTCACGCGGCTTCTTCACCTCCCGCGTCATCGGCCACTTCATCAACGAGGGCGTGGCGATGGTCGGCGAGGGCATCGACCCCGCCTCGGTCGAACAGGCCGCCGCCCAGGCGGGCTACCCCGCCAAGGTGCTCTCCCTGATGGACGAACTCACCCTGACCCTCCCGCGCAGGATCCGCGAGGAGACCCGGCGCGCGACGCTGGAGGCGGGCGGCGCGTGGCAGCCGCACCCGGCGGACGCGGTCATCGACCGCATGGTGGAGGAGTTCGGCCGCCCGGGCCGCAGCGGGGGAGCGGGGTTCTACGAGTACGACGCGGCCACCGGCAAGCGCCTGGGGCTGTGGCCGGGGCTGCGCGAACACTTCGGCACCACCCCTGACAAGGGCATCCCCTTCGAGGACATGAAGGAGCGCATGCTCTTCCGCGAGGCCCTCGACACGGTGCGGCTGCTGGAGGAGGGCGTGCTGACGTCCGTAGCGGATGCCAACATCGGCTCGATCCTGGGCATCGGCTTCCCCGGCTGGACGGGCGGGGTGCTCCAGTACATCAACGGCTACGAGGGCGGCGTGCCGGGCTTCGTGGCCCGCGCCCGGGAACTCCAGGCGGCGTACGGGGAGCGGTTCGCGCCCTCGCCGCTGCTGCTGGAGAAGGCGGAGCGCGGCGAACGCTTCACGGACTAGCGTTGACCGACAGGGGCGTCGATATCTGGCGGATATCGGCGCCTCGTTGGCGAGATATGCCGCTGGATGACAGGCCCCTGAGCGGGTGGACTGTCCTCATGAGCAACGTGAGCAACACAAGCAACGTGAGCAATACAAGCAACACCCTCTTCGTCCTCGTCCACGGCGCCTGGCACTCCTCCTGGCAGTGGGCCCCAACCCAGCGCGCCCTGGCCGGGCTCGGCGCGGTGAGCCTCGCCGTCGACCTGCCGGGGCACGGCTTCGACGCCCCGGTGCCCTCGGGCTACCACGCCCCGGGCCAGCCCGGCTTCGCGACCGAGAAGTCCGCCCTGGCCGGGCTGACCCTGGAGGAGTGCGCCGGGTCCGTCGTCTCGGCGCTGCGCGCGGTGCGCGGCCACCGCAGGGTGGTCCTCGTCTCGCACAGCGCCGGTGGCGTCTCCGCCTCCCTGGCCGCCGAGCAGGCCCCCGAACTGGTCGACGAGCTGGTCTACCTCACGTCCGTCGTACCGGCCGCACGCCCCCGCTTCGCCGACTACATGGCGGCCCCGGAGCAGACCGCGACCACCCGTGGACAGGGGCTGATGGTGGGCGACCCGGAGGCCATCGGCGCGTTCCGCGTCAATCCGCTGTCCGACGACCCGGAGTACGCGGAGGCGCTGCGGCTGGCCTACTACCACGACGTCCCCGCAGACGCCTTCGCCCGCTGGCGCCACGCCCTCAGCCCCGATATGCCGTTCGCGATACCGACCACCCCGGTCACCCTCACCCGCGAGCGGTGGGGCCGCATCCCGCGCACCTTCATCCGGTGTGCCGAGGACTGGGCCCTGACGCCCGCCCTGCAGGACCTGATGATCGCGGAGACCGACGCGGCGATGCCGGACCAGCCGTTCACCGTACGGACGCTGCCGGGCAGCCACTCGCCGTTCGCCACCCGCCCCGCCGAGCTGGCCGCCGCCCTCGTACAGGACTAGCGGTTCAGTCCGCGGTCCCGTACCAGGCCCGCAGCTCCTGCTTCATCGACCGCTGAAACGCGATCACCAGCGCCTGCACCACCAGCGGTTGCATGTCCGCCGACAGCGACTTCTTCGCCGCCATCCGCTCCGCCCCGCCGCCGGACTCCGGCTCCCGCTCCGGGCCCCACACCTCGTCGCGGAAGAGCCGCCCCAGCTCGCGGGCCACGGAGCGGCTGTGCTCCTGGACGACCGTATGGGCCGCCAATATCGTCTCCAGGTCGATCGGGACGTCCAGCAGCCGCAGGCCCAGGTGCAGCACCCCGGGGTCGACGCGGAAGACGTCCGGCCGGTCGGTGCGCTCCAGCGCGTGGAGGGCGGCCAGCCGGTCGACGTCCTCGTCGGACAGCTCGCGCCCGGCGCGCCGGGCCAGTTGCTCGCGGGTCGCCTCCTCGGGTGCCTCGGGCGCCCAGGAGGCGACGAGGGCGCGGTGGATGGCGAGGTCGTCCGCGCTCAGGTCCGCCGGGAGCTGCCGCAGATAGCGCTCGATGGCGGAGAGGGTCATGCCGTGGTGCTGCAACTCCTCGATCAGCGCGAGCCGCGACAGATGATCGGGCCCGTAGTGCCCCACCCGGCGCGGGCCGATGGCGGGCGGCGGCAGCAGGCCCCGGGTGCCGTAGAAACGGATCGTGCGGACGGTCACCCCGGCCCGGGCCGCCAGCTCGTCGACGGTCAGGGTCGGTTCCCCGCTCTCGGGGGTGCTCATGGGCGCGCCTCGCTCTCCGGTGTGCTGCCCGCTCGGGCGTATCAGTATTGCTGTCTCATCATCGCTGTGAAACCTTCCGGCCTTATCTGATCGCACAGAGATCGGTCCGCACCGTTGACGCTCTCTTTACCCGGCCAATAGCGTGCATCGCTGTTCAGCTGTGTTGGTTTTCTTGCGAATATGTGAGGTGAGGTCGGATTGGGCACGGTACGCGGCAGGTACGGCACACGACTGATCGCGGTGGCGGCCGCCATGGCCACCGCGCTCGGCGCCGCCCTCACCACGGCGGACACCGCCGCCGGAAGAGCGCCGGACGCGGGCAAGTTCCCCGCCGATGTGCACAGTTACCTGGAAGATCCGGAGAAGACCGGGGAGGGCCAGGAGCCCCCGCACACCCGGCTGAAGCCCACCGGGCCGGACGCGCAGAAGTGGCAGCGCAGCCTCGACGGCAGCTGGCGGTTCGCCCTCGCCGACAAGCCCGAGGACGCGCCCCAGGGCTTCTGGAAGGAGGGCTACGACGCGTCCTCTTCCCAGGGATTCCAGCGCGTCAAGGTCCCGCACACCTGGCAGACCGACGACCTCGACCACCCGATCTTCCGCAACATCGACGGCGAGATCGTCCCCGAGAAGCCCCCGAAGATCCCGCGCGACGTCAACCCCACCGGGGCGTACCTCAAGGACGTCCAGGTGCCGAGGGACTGGGACGGGCGGCGGCAGGTGCTCCGCTTCGACGGGATGACCTCCGGCGCGTTCGTCTGGGTCAACGGCCGCTACGTCGGCTACGACCAGGGCGGCTACGTCCCCGCCGAGTTCGACGTGACCGACTATCTGCGGCCCGGCCACAACCGCGTCGCCGTCCAGGTGCACCGCTGGAGCGCGGGTTCGTACCTGGAGGACTACGACCAGTGGCGTTTCGCGGGCATCTTCCGCTCCGTATCGCTGTACTCCACCCCGAAGACCCGGATGGAGGACGCGTACGTCACCACCGACCTCGACTCCGACTACCGGGACGCCACGCTCCGCGCCGAGGTCGACATCGCGCGCGCCGAGGGCGGTGAGAAGGGGAAGCAGCGGGTCACGGGCGTGCTGTACGACCCGCGCGGCCGCGAAGTGCGGCGGCTGTCCGCCGAGGAGGCCGACGGCAAGGCCGAGCTGACGGCACAGGTGAAGAACCCCGCCAAGTGGTCCGACGAGACACCGAACCTCTACCGGCTCGAACTGAAGCTGCGCGACGCCGACGGCAAGGTCACCCAGACCGCCCGCCAGAGCGTCGGCTTCCGCGAGGTCGAGGTCAAGGACCAGCAGCTCAAGCTCAACGGCAAGCGCATCCTCATACGCGGCGTCAACCGCGCCGAGACCGACCCCACCACCGGCCGGTACGCCACCCGGGAGCGCATGGAGCAGGACGTCCGGCTGATGAAGCGGCTGAACGTCAACGCGATCCGCACCTCCCACTACCCCTCCGACCCCTACCTCTACGAACTCGCCGACCGTGAGGGCATCCTCATCGACGACGAGATGGAGGTGGAGACCCACAGCTTCGAGAACTGCCCGGACGACTGCCTCGCCGAGAAGCCCGAGTGGCAGAAGGCGTTCCTGGAGCGCCACCAGGGCATGGTCGAGCGCGACAAGAACCACCCCAGCGTCATCATGTGGGACACCGGCAACGAGGCCGGGCTCGGCAAGGCGCATTACACGATGGCCGAGTGGACGAAGAAGACCGACCCGACCCGGCCGCTGTACCACCAGCCCAACCGCCCTGACGGCGATGCTCCGTTCGCCGATATCGCGGGCCCGCGCTACCCCACCCCCGCCTCCCTCGAATCCAAGGCAAAGTCCTTCACCAAGCCGATCGTGATGGGCGAATACGCCCACGCGATGGGTAACAGCCTTGGCAACTTCCGGGAGTTCTGGGAGGTCATGCGGAAATACCCCAGGGCCCAGGGCGGCTTCATCTGGGACTGGGCCGAGCAGAACATCGAGCGCCCCCTGATCACCACCCCCGACTCCTCCGGCAACCGCGTCGCGGCGAGCCTGTCCGGTAAGCCGAAGATCGTGGACGGGAACAATGGCAAGCACGATAAGGCGCTGTATCTGTCCGGCCTGGACGACTTCGTGGAGACCTACCGCGACCCGAAGTTCGACCTGACCGGCAAGGCGGTCACCCTCGACGCCCAGGTCAAGCCCGCCGAGCCGTTCACCGGCGACTTCACCATGGTCAGCAAGGGCGACCAGTACGTGCTGCGCATGAAGGACGCGGACACCCTGGAGTTCACGATCACCAGCGAGGGCAAGCCCCGCACGGTGACCGCGGACGTCCCCGAGGGCTGGACCGGCGCCTGGCACCGCGTCACCGGCACCTACGACGGAAGCGCGCTACGCCTCCACGTCGACGGCAAGCAGCTCGCCGAGACCGCCTGGAGCGGCCGCATCGACTACACCGGCTACGACCTCGGCGTCGGCCGCAACGCCGACACCATGGAGGACGGCTACCCGGGACGCACTGCCAAGGGCACCATCGACCAGGTCCGCGTCTACGACACCGCACTCGGCGCGGACCGGCTCGCCGCCGGTGAGGACCCGAAGCGGGACGCCCTGATCGCTTTGGACTTCGACACCTTCCAGCGCAAGGGCAGCTATCTGTCGTACGGCCTCTACGAATCCGGCGTCGACGGCCTGATCACCGCCGACCGCAAGCCGGAGCCGGAGACCGCCCAGCTCGCCTGGGTGCAGGCGCCGATCCGTATCACCGACGCCGACGCCCGCACCGGCAAGGTCAAGGTCACCAACGAGCGCGTCTTCACCGGCACCTCCGACCTGAAACTGCGCTGGAAGGTGACCGAGGGCGCGAAGACCGTCGCCAGCGGCACCCGCGCGCTGGACGTCGGGCCCGAGGCGAGCGACGAGGTCCAGCTGCCCGCCCCGCCCGCGAACCCCGGCGGCTACGAGCGCTACCTCACCGTCCAGGCGGTGACCGCCCACGACACCGACTGGGCGAAGGCCGGACACGTCGTCTCCTTCGGCCAGTTCGCGGTCGGCGGCGACAAGGTCCCCGAGCCGGAGCAGGCGCGTACGGGCGACGGCAAGGCCACGGTCGCCGACAACGACGACACGGTCGAGGTCACCGGACCCGACTTCCGCTACACCTTCGACAAGAAGAAGGGCACGCTCACCTCGATGCGCGCGGGCGGCCGCGAGCTGCTCACCTCCGGCCCCGAACTCGACGCCTGGCGCGCCCCCATCAGCAACGAGCGCTCCGACTGGGGCACGGCGGAGGGCAAGCAGTGGCGCTCCCTCGGCCTCGACCGGCTGCGCGCCACCGTCAAGGGCACGGACGTGACCCCGGGCGACGACGGCACCGTCAGCGTCGCCTTCACGACCACGGTCGCGCCGCCCGAGGCGACCAACGCGTCCTTCGACCAGACCATGACCTACCGCGTCGACGGCTCGGGGAAGATGCGCGTCCAGCACAAGGTGGAGGCGCGCGGCGAGTTCCGCAAGCTGTCGTACCTGCCGCGCGTGGGCATGAAGCTCAAGGTGCCGGAACGGTACGACACGTTCCGGTGGTACGGCCGCGGCCCGGTCGAGAACTACAACGACCGCAAGGACGGCGCGCCCATGGGCGTGTGGTCGTCCCCGGTCGAGGACCAGTACGAGGAGTATCTGAAGCCGCAGGACCACGGCAACCACGACGATGTGCGCTGGGCGTCCCTCACCGACGGGAGGGGCGGCCCCGGGCTGCTGGTCTCCGGTGACCTCCAAGCGGGCGCCACCGCGTACGACGACCTCGACCGCGCCGCGTACCCGCATCTCCTCAAGCGCAACGCGGGCTGGAACACCCTCCACGCCGACCACGACGTCACCGGCGTGGGCGACACCCCGAACCCCGTGCGCGACCAGTACCGGGTCAAGGCCGACAAGGCGTACGACTACACCGTCACCCTGCGCCCGGTCAGCCGATAAAGCAGCACCCCATAAAAACGCCGCCCGTTCCCGGCCCCCTCACACAGGGGCCGGGAACGGGCGGCTGACGTCAGATCACCGCTCGCTGTGCGCCGCCTGGATCTTCTCCCAGGACTTCGGCCGCACCGGCGCCTTCGCCGGGCTCAGCTCCGCCGCCCGCGCCTGGGGCGCCCCCGGCTTCGACGGGGTGAACAGCCAGGTGTCGAAGAGCGCGGACAGGGGCTTCCCGGACACCTTCTCGGCGTAGTTCACGAAGTCCTTCACCGAGGCGTTGCCGTACCGGTGCTCCGTCGTCCACCCCTTCAGGATCTTGAAGAAGGCCTTGTCGCCGATACGGTTCCGCAGCGCCTGCAGCGCCAGCGCGCCCCGGTCGTACACCGCCTCGTGGAACTGGTTGGCCGCGCCCGGGTCGCCCGGCTCGACCTTCCAGAACGGGTCGTCGGCCGGGTAGGAGTCGTACGTGTAGTCCGCCAGCTCCTGCGCCGTGCCCTCGCCCTCCTTCTCCGACCACAGCCACTGCGCGTAGCTCGCGAAGCCCTCGTTGATCCAGATGTCGCGCCAGTCCTTCACCGAGACGCTGTCGCCGAACCACTGGTGCGCCAGCTCGTGCACGACCACCGACACGTTCGAGCCCTTGGCGAACTTCTTCGGGCCGTAGAAGGGCCGGGTCTGGGTCTCCAGGGCGAACCCGGCGGACACGTTCGGCACATAGCCGCCCACCGCCTCGAAGGGGTACGGGCCGAAGACCGTGGACGCCCAGTCGACGACCTCGGCCGACCGCTCGATGCTGGCCCGCGCCGCGCCCGCGTTCTCGCCGAGGTCCTTGCTGTACGCGTTGAGGACCGGCAGCCCGTTCGCGGTGGTGTCCGTCGTGATGTCGAACTTGCCGACCGCGAGCGTGGCCAGATAGGTGGCCTGCGGCTTGCTGGAGCGCCAGTTGTAGCGCGTCCAGCCCAGCTGCGAACTGCTCGACTTCAGCACGCCGTTGGAGATGGCCTGCGTACCGTCCGGCACCGCCACCGAGACGTCGTACGTGGCCTTGTCCAGCGGATGGTCGTTGCTCGGGAACCACCACCACGCCGACTCCGGCTCATTGGCCGCCACCCCGCCGTCCGGCGACCGCTGCCAGCCGGTGAACCCGCCCGCCTCCACCTTCGACGGCGTACCGCTGTAGCGCACCACGACGGTGAAGGAGCGGCCGGAGTCGATGGCCGAGGAGGGGGTGACCTCCAGCTCGTGGTCTCCGGTCTTCGTGAACGCCGCCTTCTTCCCGCCCACCAGCACCTCGCGCACATCGAGCGCGAAGTCGAGGTTGAAGCGGGACAGGTCCTGCTTGGCGGTGGCGACGATCGTCGCCGTGCCCTCCAGCCCGTCCGACTTCGGCTGGTACTTCAGCCGCAGGTCGTAGTGGGAGACGTCGTAGCCACCGTTGCCGTACGACGGGTAGTAGGAGTCCCCGATGCCGGGCGCGCCGGGCGAAGGAGTGGCCGCCGAGGCCGGGATCGCCAGCAGGAGGCAGGCCGCGGCAGCGCTCGGGACGATGAGTCTGTGGTGACGCACGAGTCCTCCAACTCGTAGGCGAGAACGATCATTCGCGACTCTATGTACTCCCCGTGCGCACTTCCCGTCCATCCGTTATCTGACATGCAATCGACATCCAGCCGCCACACGGGCCCCATGCCGCGCCGCGCCGTTCGCCCTCTTCTGTACAGGAGTTCACTCGCGCTAACGTCCGGCCCGTGCTGCTACGTAGGCGGAAACCCCGCATCCACTGGGCCAGGCACCTCGTTCCGGCGCTCACCGCACTGGTGGCCGCCACCCTCCTCCCGCTGTCTCCCCTCGGCACCCCACCGGCCCACGCGGCCACGGTCCCGGAGAGCAGACCGGTCTACTCATACGACGACGCCATACGCGAGTCCGTATGGGTGGACACGAAACTCGACGGTGACGCGGACGGCAGGACCGACCGGGTCGCCGTCGACATCGTCCGGCCGCGCGAGGCCGCCCGGCAGGGCCGGAAGATTCCCGTGATCATGGACGCCAGTCCGTATTACTCCTGCTGCGGACGCGGCAACGAGAGCCAGCTCAAGACGTATGACGCCACCGGCAAACCGGTGCAGTTCCCGCTCTTCTACGACAACTACTTCGTCCCGCGCGGCTATGCCACCGTCCTCGTGGACCTCGCCGGAACCAACCGCTCCGACGGCTGTGTCGACGTCGGCGGCCGCTCCGACATCCAGTCCGCCAAGGCCGTCGTGGACTGGCTGAACGGCCGCGCCACCGGCTACAGCGCGGCGGCGGGCGGCACGCCGGTCAAGGCGTCGTGGAGCAACGGCCGCACCGGCATGATCGGCAAGAGCTACGACGGCACCATCGCCAACGGCGTCGCCGCCACCGGGGTCAAGGGCCTCAAGACCATCGTGCCCATCGGCGCCATCTCCTCCTGGTACGACTACTACTTCGCGAAGGGCGCCGCCCTCTTCGGCTCCGGCCCCGACGGGCTGGCCGGCGCCGTGGAGAGCGACGCCGCGCACCAGCGCTGCGACGCCGTACAGAAGCGTCTCGTCGACGGCGCCCCGCGCAGCGGCGACTGGACCGGTCTGTGGAGCGCCCGCGACTACGTGCCCGACGCCCGCAAGGTGCGCGCCAGCGTCTTCGCCGTCCACGGCACGCAGGACCTCAACGTCCGCACCAAGCACCTCGGACAGTGGTGGGACGCGCTCGCCGACGCGGGCGTGGAGCGCAAGATCTGGCTGTCGCAGGCCGGACACGTCGACCCGTTCGACTTCCGGCGCGGGGCGTGGGTCAAGACGCTGCACCGCTGGTTCGACCACTATCTCCTCGGCCTCGACAACGGCATCGAGCGCGAGCCCATGGCCGACGTCGAACGCGCCCCCGACCAGTGGTCCACCGACCGCGTCTGGCCCCCGTCCGGCACCCGGCAGACCACCCTGCGGCCCGGCACCGGCGAGACGCCCGGGGTGGGCGTCCTCGGCACCGAGCGGGCCAGGCCCGGCGCCACCGCGTCCTTCACCGACGACCCCCGGCTGAGCGAGACCGACTGGGCCGCCGACATCGACCGGCCGACCGCCGCCAAGGCGGGCTTCAGCACGCCGCCGCTGACCAAGGACCTGCGGCTGTCCGGCTCCGGCACCGTCACGGTCACCGCCACCCCCTCCACCACCAGCGCCCACCTCTCCGCGGTCCTGGTCGACCTCGGCCCCGACACCATCCGCGACTACGGAGGGGCAGGCGAGGGCATCGTCACCCTCGACGGCCGCACCTGCTGGGGGAGCAGCACAGGGGGCGACAGCGCCTGCTTCAAGGCGACCGAGGCCGATACGAAGGCGGTCGACTACACCGTCTTCAGCCGTGGCTGGGCCGACCTCGGCCACTACGCCGACCCCGGCAAGGGCCGCCCGCTGACCCCCGGCAAGCCGTACACCATCACCCTCGACCTGGCCGCCACCGACCATGTGGTCCCGGCGGGCCACCGGCTGGGCCTGATCATCGCCGGTACGGACGCCGGACTCCTCGAACCGCCCACCACCACACCCCGGTTGACCCTCGACCTGAACCGCACGGCGGCCCGTCTGCCGCTGACCGGCTCCCTGAAGACCGAGGCCGCCGCGCCCCAGGTCGCCCCCGAGCGCCTGCGCGGCGTCCGCACCCCGCACATCGAGTCCCCTCTGCCCCTGCGCTGATCCGCACCCCGCACACCTCCGGTGAGGCGCCCGCACCCGGGCGCCTCACCGGGCGTCCGCACCACACCGCGATCCCTGGAGGTCCGCACCGTGTTCTCACCCGTCCCCCTCATCCGCACCGCCGTGACCTGCGGCGCGCTCGGCGCGCTGCTCACCGGCTCGCTGCTGGCCGCGCCCGCGCGGGCCGAGCCCGGAGCGCCGCGCACCGGCTTCGAGACCAGCCAGGGCGCCCGCTGGACGACCCAGGCCGAGGAGGCGGACTTCCTCGCGGCCGTCGACCGGGCGAGCGCGCGCGTCGCCGTCGACACCATCGGCACCACCGCGCAGGGCCGCCCCCTCAACCTGGTGCGGATCGGCGCCCCCGGGGCGCCCGCCGACCCGGCCCGGGCCGCGCGCGGCAACTCCCTGCTGCTCATCTGCTCCCAGCACGGTGACGAACCGTCAGGCCGCGAGGCCTGTCTGGCCACTGTGCGCGATCTCGCCTACGCCAAGGACCGGAAGACCCGCCGCTTCCTGGAGCGGACGAACGTCCTGGTCGTGCCCACCGCCAACCCCGACGGCCGGGCCGCCGACACCCGGGGCAACTCCCATGGCACGGACATCAACCGCGACCACATCGCGCTCACCACCGCCGAGGCCCGCGCCATGACGCGCGTCATCCGCGACTGGCGGCCGGACACCGTCTACGACCTGCACGAGTACGGGGCCACCGTCCCGTACTACATGAAGGACCTGCTGGCCCTGTGGCCGCGCAACCTCAACACCGCCACCCCCGTCCACCACGAGGCGCGCGCCCTCGCGGACCGGTACGTACGCCCGCACGCCGAGGACGCGGGCTACTCCACCGGCGTCTACGGCATCTGGACCGACCCCGAAACCGGCGAGCCGGTCAAGCAGGTTGCGGGCGACGGCCAGGAGCGCATCCTGCGGAACACCGCCGGGGTCAAGAACACCATCGGGCAGCTCGTGGAGACCCGCGTCGACCCGCTCACCGACGCCGAGAAGGCCGACCCCGCCGTCAACAACAAGCGCCGGGTGGGCTCCCAACTCGCCGCCCTGGACGGTGCGTTCGACTTCGTACGCGACCGGCGCCCGCGCATAGAGGCCGCGACGACGGCGGCCCGGCTGTCCGGCTACGCCGACCGGGGTCCGGTGTACCTCGGCGGCGCCGACAACGACCCGGCCGAGGCGGGCGAGGTGCTCCAGGACCCGCCGTGCGGCTACCGGCTGAGCGCCGCGCAGTACGCCGACGTACGGGATGAGCTGGGACTTCACGGGATACGGAGCCGGGTGCTCCGGGGCGCCGGAGGTGATGTCCTCGTACCGCTGCGGCAGCCGCTGCGGGCCCTCGTGCCGCTCCTGCTGGACGGCGGGGCAGCGTACCACCTCACCGCAGGTCAGCGCATGAACACGTGCTGACACAACAAGGATCCTATTGACATACGTATCCGACTACTGGGTAGCCGCATCTTCGTTCCATTAAACCCAGTGGAATCAAACACAGTGAAAGGTTTATGCGTGACGGAGACACAGAAGGACTCGGGGGACGTAAGAAACGACCCTCCGGTCACGGCAGACCTTCCCGGTAGTCCCGACCCGACTCCGGCTCCCCAGACCGACCGCATCGTGTTCGGCGTCTCCGCCGGGCTCACGCTCGCGTTCGTGGTCTGGGGAGCCCTGTTCACGGACACTCTGGAGAGTGTCTCGGACAGCATGCTGTCCGGACTGATCCACAACGGTGGCTGGGCGTTCATCCTCGCCGCCACCGGCTTTGTGATCTTCGCGCTGTGGCTGGCGATGAGCCGCTACGGCAAGATCACGCTCGGGAAGGAAGGCGAGGACCCCGAGTTCAAGACCGTCTCATGGGTCGCGATGATGTTCAGCGCGGGCATGGGCATCGGCCTGATGTTCTACGGGGTGAGTGAGCCGCTGGCGCACTTCATCACCCCGCCGCCGGGCACCGACCCCGGCACCGCGGCCGAGAAGATGCAGGTCGCCATGTCCACGACGCTCTTCCACTGGACGCTCCACCCGTGGGCGATCTACGCGGTCGTGGGCCTCGCCATCGCCTACAGCACCTTCCGCCGTGGCCGCCGCCAGACCATCAGCGCGGTCTTCACCCCGCTGATCGGCAGCAAGAACGCCAATGGCGCGGGCGGCCGCGTCATCGACATCCTCGCGATCTTCGCGACCCTCTTCGGCTCCGCCGCGTCCCTCGGGCTCGGCGCGCTGCAGATCGGCAGCGGTGTCGAGGTGCTGGGCTGGAAGAGCGACGTCGGTACCGGGCTGCTCGTCACCGTGATCGCCGTCCTGACGGTCGCGTTCATCGCCTCCGCCGTCTCGGGCGTCGCCAAGGGCATCCAGTGGCTGTCCAACATCAACATGGTCCTGGCGCTGTTCCTGGCCGTGTTCGTGTTCGTGGCCGGTCCCACGATCATCATCCTCGACCTGCTCCCGACCTCCATCGGCTCCTACGTCGGTGACCTGCCGCAGCTGGTCGGCCGTACCGAGGCCACCGGTGGCGACACCGTCGCGACCTGGCTGAGCGACTGGACGGTCTTCTACTGGGCGTGGTGGATCTCCTGGACGCCGTTCGTCGGCATGTTCATCGCGCGGATCAGCCGTGGCCGCACCATCCGGCAGTTCGTCGGCGGTGTGATCCTGGTCCCCAGCTCGGTCAGCCTCATCTGGTTCGCCATCTTCGGCGGCTCGTCGATGAAGCTCCAGGCCGCCGGGAAGCTCGGCAAGGAGACCACGCCTGAGGGCCAGCTGTTCGGTGTGCTCGAGCAGTACCCGATCGCCAGCGTCATGAGCGTCGTCGTGATGGTCCTCGTCGGCATCTTCTTCGTCTCCGGCGCGGACGCGGCCTCGATCGTGATGGGCACCCTCTCGCAGAAGGGCTCCTTCGAGCCGAGCCGCTTCGTCGTCATCTTCTGGGGCGTTGTCACGGGCGGCGTCGCGGCCGTCATGCTCCTCGTCGGCGGCGGTGGTGACGACGCGCTCACCGGATTGCAGAACCTGACGATCCTGGTGGCGGCGCCCTTCACCCTGGTGATGGTCGGATTGTGCTGGGCCCTGCTGAAGGACCTGCGCCGCGACCCGCTGATCGTACGGGGCGAGAAGGGCGAGGAAGCGGTCGAGATGGCCGTCATCGCCGGACACGAGAAGTACGACGGCGACTTCGAGATCCGGATCGGCCCGGCCGCTCCCGCCGAGAACATCGACGGTGCCGCCGGGACGGGCGAGTCCGCCTCCAAGGACGCCTCCGAGGCCGAGACCTCGACGTCCCGCTAGCCCACCCGCACCGCCACACGGGGCCCGTCGCCACCGCACCCGGTGCGACGAAGCCTTCTCGCCGGACCCCTGCCGATGCCCCGCGCATCCCGGCCCGGGGCTCCGGCGAGAGGCGGACCCTGTGCCCCATCCGCTTTCCTCCCGCTGCAGGGGGCGTCTTGCCGATCATGCCGGGCTCCCGACGCCGCTGTGACATCAGCCGCTGCCGCGGCGGGCGGCACCTCGCGACCCCGCGCTCGTCGCTCCCCCAGCTACCGCTGGGCGGTGCCCCCTCGCGCCTCCCCCAGCTACCGCTGGGAGGTGCCCCCTGCGCCCCCAGCTACCGCTGGGAGGTGCCCCCTGACGCCGCTCGCTGATCCGGCCTGATCGACAAGACACCCCCTAGGCGAGTCGCGGTGCTGCTGCCCCGATGCGGGAATACTTGGGGCATGACCACCGAGTACGCCACATTCGGGCTGGCCCCGGCGATGCGCGCCGGCGGCGTCCTGTCCGACGGCGCGTACCAAACGCACCGCGATTTCCTGGACTTCGTGGTGGACGGCACCCCACTCCTGCCCCGCCTCGCCGACCTCGACGCCGTCTCCCCGCTCGCCTCCGACCTCGGCCCCACCGTCTTCGCCGAACAGGTCCGCGGACTCCTGCTGGAGACCGAGCCGCCGCTCGACGGCGGACGGTACGTCATCTACGGCTGCCCCGAATGCGAAGGGCTCGCCTGCGGCGCGGTCACCGCCGTCATCGAACGGGACGGTCCCGACATCATCTGGCGGGACTTCCGCTGGCAGACCGACCGGGCCTTCGACCCCGAACGCGACGGCTACCACGGCATCGGCCCCTACCGCTTCCACGGCGACCAGTACCGCGCCGAACTCGGCCGACTGCTCCTCACCGCCGACGCCCACGACCTCTCCGCCCACCGCCGCGTCCTCCTCATCGGCCGCCGCGCCGCCCTCCTCGCCAAGCTCGCCGCCGCCCTGCGGCGCACCGGCATCGGCGCCGAGATCACCCTCGACGCGGCGGGAGCCCACGCCGCCGAACTCCGCCGCTACGGCGTGGTGTTCTTCGGCCGGACGAGCCATCAGGACGAGCGCGACGCCGTCCGCGACGCCTTCGCGAAGGCCCGTTCCGACGCCGTCTTCATCACCGGCCTCGCCCCCATCGTCCCCCTGCTCGTCGCCCAGGTGGCACAGGCCCTCGACCCCACCCCCCCGGACCGCCGCCGCCTGGTCCGCCTGGCGGCGCGCAACGGAGAAGCGCTCATCGAGGTCACGTCCGAGTGCCGCGTCCGCCTGTCCGCCCACCGCCTGGACCGCCTCTCCCGCCCCCACACCCACCCCGTATTCGACGCCCCCCTCCAACCCGGCCTCCACCCCCTCCCCCTCCCCCCGAAAGCAACCCGAGGCCACACCTACCTGGAGGCCCGCACGGCAAACACGGTCCTGACGGCCCCGATGACGCCATAGCGCGGTTCGGACCGGAGGTTCGCGCTATCCGGGGGTAGTCGCCTGTCGATCGCCCAGACGGCCAGTGCGCAGGCCGCGAACGCGGCCCCGAGGAGGCTGGAGCCCGTCCAGCCGTGGGCGGTGAAGACGGCGGTGGTCGCGGCCGCGCCGAGGGCGGAGCCGAGCGAGTAGAAGACCATGTAGCCGCCGATGGCACTGCTGGTGCGATCCGGATGCGCTGCGGTGAGCAGGTGCTGATTGCTCACATGCACGGCCTGGACAGCGAAGTCGAGAACCACGATTCCGGCGATGGGGAGCCACAGCGACCACGGCAGCTGGGCGATGGCTGCCCAGGAGAGGATGAGCAGGGTGAGCGAGAGACCGGTGACCGAGGCCGCCCGCCCCGCGTCCGCCCACCGTCCCGCGCGCGCCGCGCCGAGTGCACCGGCGAGTCCGGCGATGCCGAACAGTCCGATCTGGCTCTCGCTCAACTGCCATGGCGTGTCCGCCAGCGGCAGGGACAGTCCGCTCCACAGGGTTCCGAACGAAGCGAACAGGAAGAACGCGATGAGCCCGCGCGTCAGGAAGATGCGCTGCCCGAACAGCCCGCCGAGTGCGGCGACGGCCCGCCCGTACCCCGCAGGCCCGTTGGGGCGCTCCTCCGGCGGCAGTGCGACGAGGGCGAGGGCCGCCAGCCCGAGTGACAGCGCGGCGAGCACGGCGTAGACGCTCCGCCAGCCCCATATGTCGGCGAGCGTGCCGGTGACGACCCGCGCGCCCAGGATGCCGACCACGACGCCCGAGGTCACGACACCGATGTTCCGTCCGCGTTCGGCTGGCGGCGAGACCGACGCGGCGTAGGCCACCGTGGTCTGCACCACGACCGCGAACACTCCGGCCGCCGCGAGCCCCGCGAACGCCACCCATGCGGCTGGTGCCAAGGCCGTCAGGGCCATGCCCGCCGCGGTGAGCGCCAGATGTGCGGCGATGAGTCGGCGCCTGTCGACCACATCGCCGAGGGGCACCAGCAGCACCAGCCCTGCCAGATAGCCGAACTGGCCGGTCGCGACGATCCACCCCGTGAGTTCTCCCGGCACACCGAGATCGCGTCCCATCGGCTCCAGCACCGGCTGTGCGGCGTAGATGCTTGCCACGGCGACACCACACACCACCGCGAGCAGTAAACGCCGCCACGCGTTCATCGACCCCAACTCCAATCAGTAGCAGATTGCAACCAATTTGACCGTACGGCATGATGGTTTCAATCCGCAACTCATTGGGAGGTGTCATGTCGCGCACCACCATGCGCGCCCCGAACCCCGACTGGACCGACCCCGACTGCCCCGTCGCCCGCACGCTCGACCTCGTGGGCGACAGGTGGAGCCTTCTCGTCATCCGCGACGCGATGGACGGGGCGCGATCGTTCACCGAGTTCCAGCGGCGCACCGGCATCGCCCGCAACATCCTCACCGACCGCCTCCGCAAGCTCACCGCTCACGGGCTCCTCGCCCAGCGCACCGCGGCATCGGGCCGCCGCCAGGAATACGTGCTCACCGACGCCGGCCGCGATCTCTTCCCCGTTGTCCTCACCCTGCGCCAGTGGGGAGAACGCCACGCCTTCGCCCCCGGCGAGGCCCACTCCACCCTTGTCGACCAGCACGGCACCCCGGTCCCGGAAATCGCGCCGACCGGCGTCGACGGCACCCTCCTCGACACCGACACCACCCATGTGCAGAAGATCCGCTAGGACGCCCGGGGTACCGATCCACGGCGGGTCCGAGGAGGAAGGGGGCGAGGGAAAGGGCGAGCCCGCAGGGGTGGGCGGCGGATAGGATCTACTGTCTGATGACTGCCACTCTCGTCGCCAAGGACCTGGCCGCCGGACACGGTGACCGCCCCCTCTTCTCCGGGCTCGACCTCGTCGTCGCCCCAGGCGAGGTCATCGGCCTCGTCGGGGTCAATGGCGCGGGGAAGTCGACCCTGCTGCGGCTGCTCGCCGGGCTCACCGACCCCGAGCAGGGCGCCATCCGGCTCAGCCCGCCGCACGCCACCGTGGGCCACCTCCCGCAGGAGCCCGAGCGGCGGGCGGGGGAGACCGTGCGGGCGTTCCTGGCCCGCCGCACCGGCGTGGCCGCCGCGCAGGCCGACCTCGACGCCAGCACCCAGGCGCTCGCGGACGGCGCACCCGGCGCGGACGACGCGTACGCCGTCGCCCTGGAGCGCTGGCTCTCGCTCGGCGCCGCCGACCTCGACGAACGCGCCGACGAGGTCGCCGCGTCCCTCGGGCTCGACATCTCGCTCGACCGCCCCATGACCGCCCTCTCCGGCGGCCAGGCGGCCCGCGCCGGTCTCGCCTCGCTGCTGCTCAGCCGGTACGACGTCTTCCTGCTCGACGAGCCGACGAACGACCTCGACCTCGACGGGCTCCAGCGCCTCGAAACGTTCGTCGGCGGACTGCGCGCCGGTACGGTGCTCGTCAGCCACGACCGCGAATTCCTCGCGCGTACCGTCGACAAGGTCCTCGAACTCGACCTGGCCCAGCAGCAGGTGAACCTGTTCGGCGGCGGCTACACCGCCTATCTGGAGGAGCGGGAGACCGCCCGCCGTCACGCCCGCGAACGCTACGAGGACTACGCGGACACCCGCGCCTCCCTGGAGGCCCGGGCCCGTACCCAGCGCGCCTGGATGGAGAAGGGCGTCAAGAACGCCCGCCGCAAGGCCACCGACGGCGACAAGATCGCCCGGAACCACCGTGTCGAGTCCACCGAGAAGCAGGCCGCCAAGGCGCGCCAGACCGACCGGCTGATCGAGCGGATGGAGGTGGTCGAGGAGCCGCGCAAGGAGTGGGAACTGAAGATGGAGATCGCCGCCGCACCGCGCTCCGGCGCGGTCGTGGCGACCCTGCGCGGGGCCGAGGTGCGGCGCGGCGAATTCCACTTCGGCCCGGTCGACCTCCAGGTGGACTGGGCCGACCGGATCGCGGTGACCGGGGCGAACGGCTCAGGCAAGTCCACTTTGCTGGCTGCCCTGTTGGGCCGCCTCCCCCTGGACGAGGGCCATGCGTCACTCGGACCGGGGGTGGTGGTCGGCGAGGTCGACCAGGCCCGCGCGCTCTTCTTCGGCACCGAGGCCCTGCTGGACGCTTTCGGCGCGGCCGCGCCGGAGATGGCGCCCGCGGACGTACGGACCCTGCTGGCCAAGTTCGGCCTCAAGGCCGCCCACGTACTGCGCCCGGCGTCCACGCTCTCCCCGGGGGAGCGCACCCGCGCGGCACTGGCCCTGCTCCAGGCCCGAGGCGTCAACCTGCTGGTCCTGGACGAGCCCACCAACCACCTCGACCTGCCCGCGATCGAGCAACTGGAGTCCGCCCTCGCCTCCTACCAGGGCACGCTGCTCCTGGTCACCCACGACCGCCGCATGCTGGAAGCGGTCCACACCACCCGCCGCCTGAACGTAGCCGAGGGCCGCGTGACGGAGTCCTGACCCCGGCCGCCGAAGCCCACCTCCCGGGACCCGGACCTGCCCCGTCGCGCGCACGCGCCCGCGTCGGAGAGGCCCGTCGTCCCGGGGCTTGCGGACCGGGTCCGGGTCCGGGGCGCTGCCTCAGCGTCCAGCCCCGCCCGGGGCCCGCGTCTCGCGGTTCAGCCCGTTCCGCGCTCGAGACCGGTTTCGGGTGCTGGGCTTATCCAGCCCGTCCGGCGCTTGAGGACCGGGGTCCGGGGCGGAGCCCCGGTTCGGGAAGGGGCGGGGTGGGGGAGAACCCACCCCGCCCCCGCAACGGCTACCGCCGCTTCGGATCCACCAGCCCGGCACGCCGCAGCGCATCCGCCATCGCCCCATTGGCAGGCGCGGCATCCCGCCCGCCACCGCCCCGCGAACCGCCGCCGCCACCACCGCGCCCGCCGCCGCTCTGCCGCGGCTTGGGGGCGGAACGGCGCCCGCCACCACCCTGCTCCGAGCGGCCACCGCCGCCACCGCCACCACCGGCCGGGGTGGCCTCATCATCCAGCCGCAGCGTCAGCGAAATCCGCTTACGCGGAATGTCCACATCGAGGACCTTCACCCGCACGATGTCACCCGGCTTCACCACATCCCGCGGATCCTTGACGAACGTCTTGGACATCGCGGAGACGTGCACCAGCCCATCCTGGTGCACCCCGACATCCACGAACGCCCCAAAGGCCGCCACGTTCGTGACGACGCCCTCCAGGATCATCCCGGACGCCAGGTCGCCGATCTTCTCGACGCCCTCCTTGAAGGTGGCCGTCTTGAAGGCGGGGCGCGGGTCACGGCCCGGCTTCTCCAGCTCCCGCAGGATGTCGGTGACGGTCGGCAGACCGAAGGCGTCGTCCACGAAATCATCCGCCCGAAGCGACCGCAGCGTGGCCGTGTTGCCGATGAGCGCGGTCACGTCGCCACCCGTGGAGGCGATCATGCGGCGCACCACCGGGTAGGCCTCGGGGTGGACGCTGGAGCCGTCCAGCGGGTCGTCGCCGCCGCGGATGCGGAGGAAGCCCGCGCACTGCTCGTACGCCTTGGGGCCGAGCCGGGCCACGTCCTTGAGGGCCTTGCGGCTGCGGAAGGGCCCGTTGGTGTCGCGGTGGGTGACGATGTTCTCCGCGAGCCCGGCGCCGATGCCCGAGACCCGGCTGAGGAGCGGCGCGGAGGCGGTGTTGACGTCCACTCCGACCCCGTTCACACAGTCCTCGACGACCGCGTCGAGCGAACGCGACAGCTTCACCTCGGACAGATCGTGCTGGTACTGACCGACCCCGATCGACTTCGGATCGATCTTGACCAGCTCGGCCAGCGGGTCCTGGAGCCGCCGCGCGATCGACACCGCACCGCGCAGCGAGACGTCGAGGTCCGGCAGCTCCTGGGAGGCGAAGGCGGAGGCGGAGTACACGGAGGCGCCCGCCTCGGAGACCATCACCTTGGTCAGCTTCAGCTCCGGGTGCTTGTCGCACAGGTCGCCCGCGAGCTTGTCGGTCTCCCGGGAGGCCGTGCCGTTGCCGATGGCGATCAGGTCGACGTCGTGCTCGCGGGCCAGCTTGGCGAGCCGGTCCAGCGACTCCTTCCACTGGTTGCGCGGGACGTGCGGATAGATCGTGTCGGTCGCGGCCACCTTGCCGGTCGCGTCGACGATGGCCACCTTCACGCCCGTACGGAAGCCGGGGTCGAGACCCATCGTGGCGCGCGTGCCCGCCGGGGCGGCGAGCAGCAGATCGCGGAGGTTGGCGGCGAAGACCCGCACGGCCTCGTCCTCGGCGGCCTGCCGCAGCCGCAACCGCAGATCGATACCGAGGTGGACCAGGACACGGGTGCGCCAGGCCCACCGCACGGTGTCGGCCAGCCACTTGTCGGCCGGACGGCCTCGGTCGGCGATGCCGAAGCGGTGCGCGATGGACCGCTCATACGAGGTGGGGCCGGGGTCCTCGGACGGCTCCTCCGGCTCCAGGGCGAGGTCCAGGACCTCTTCCTTCTCACCGCGGAACATCGCCAGCACCCGGTGCGAGGGCAGCTCGGTGAAGGGCTCGGAGAAGTCGAAGTAGTCGGCGAACTTGGCGCCCGCCTCCTCCTTGCCCTCCCGCACCTTGGTGGCGGCCCGCCCGCGCGACCACATGCGCTCGCGCAGCTCACCGATGAGGTCCGCGTCCTCCCCGAACCGCTCGGTGAGGATCGCCCGCGCGCCCTCCAGCGCGGCGGCCGGGTCCGCGACGCCCTTCTCGGCGTCCACGAACGCGGCGGCGGCGGCCGTCGGCTCCACGGTCGGATCGCCGAGCAGCCCGTCGGCGAGCGGTTCGAGACCGGCCTCGCGGGCGATCTGCGCCTTCGTGCGGCGCTTCGGCTTGTACGGGAGGTAGATGTCCTCCAGCCGGGCCTTGGAGTCGGCGGCGAGGATCTGCGCCTCCAGCGCCTCGTCCAGCTTCCCCTGCGACCTGACCGATTCGAGGATCGCGGTGCGCCGCTCCTCCAGCTCGCGCAGATAGCGCAGCCGCTCCTCCAGGGAGCGCAACTGCGCGTCGTCGAGCATTTCCGTCGCTTCCTTGCGGTAGCGCGCGATGAACGGCACGGTAGAGCCGCCGTCGAGCAGCTCGACGGCGGCCTTGACCTGCCGTTCCCGTACGCCGAGTTCCTCGGCGATCCTGCCTTCGATGGTCGTCGTCACGATCACGCTCCGCTTTCGGTCTGCACTGCCTCTGCATTGTGGCAGGTAGCACTGACGAAGCGGTCATGGACGACGTGTTCGGCGGGTGTCGGAGGGGCCCGGAAGGGGGCGTACGGGTCAGACGTGCCTGCGGCGGCGTGCGCCGCCCGCCGTGTCGGCGGCCCCGCCGAACAGCCGGGCAAGGGCACGGAACGGAAGCGTCACCACCGTGGCGATGGCGGATCCGATGGCACGGAGCACATCGGCGATAGCTCGCAACACTTCAGACCTCCCTACGAGGGTCGGGAGCAGGTCGGCAGCCGCCGCCGGGCGCCGCACGTACGCGGAGCACGGGCACTCGCCTGCGTGCGCGGCGCGCGGTTGGGCGCCCGGTGAAAGGGCGGCCGATCACTCATCAGCCGGGTATCCCGCTCCGCTCCCCGCAAACCCGCCCCGACCCTCGGGGGAAGCGTCAGCCCTTGCCCAGGAGGTCCGCCGGGAAGGCGCCCGACTCCATGGCCTGCGTCGTGAACGCCCCGGCCAGCTCCGCCAGCCGGGCCACCCCGGCCGCGCCCAGGTGCTCGTACGGGGCGGCGTCCAGGCGGTCCGTCTCGGCCTCCAGCCACTCGCGCTGGTCGATCCCCGCCTGCGTCAGCTCGCCCGCCTCGTCCAGCAGCCCGCGTGCCCGCAGCCGGTCCTGCCCGGCGGCCAGCTCCTCGGCCGACCAGCCACGGGTCGCCAGAAGCCACTTCGGGGACATGCCCTTGCCGGTCGCCGCGTGGCTGACCATGGCCTCCACCCCGTCGAGCCCGGCGGCGACGAGGGTCATCAGATGGGTGTCGCCGCGGTGCTCGCGCAGCAGCGTGGCGGCGTGCCACAGGGCCAGGTGCGGGGCCTCGGGCACGGGCAGGTCGGCGTGGGCGGCGTACAGGGGGCGCGCGGAGCGGGAACACGCCTCGGTGGCGCGCAGCGCCAGCTCGGCCGCCTCGGCCATCTCCTTCGAGGCCAGCGCGTCGTCCCCGAGCAGCCGCCGCAGTACGGAGTCGGCGGCCCGCAGCCGGGCCGCCAGGGCGGCCTCGGGGGAGACCACGTCCCAGGCGCGCGGGATGTGGCGGGCGACCAGGTCGTGCTTGAAGTTGTAGAAGGTCGCGGTGACGGTCCCCGCGCCCACCCGGCCGAACGCCGCCGCACGGCCCACGAAGTAGACGGCGCCGCGCTCCTCCAGGCCCAGTTCGGCCAGCTCCTTGGCGTAGTCCGGGGCGAAGTAGACGCAGGAGTGCAGCGGATTGACGACGGAGTGGCAGCGCCGTACGGCGCGCTCGGGAAGAGTGGTCATGGGCCGCACGCTACCGGCTGGTAAGAAACGCTGTCAGCCGGGTCCGGAAGCCCAGGTCCGGGGTGGGCTCCGGCGACCGTCAGGCGACCGGCGGGGTCCATCCGAAGCGCGGCGCCCGGCGCTCCAGGAAGGCGGCGATCCCCTCCCCGGCCTCCCCGCTGGCCCCCGCCTGCGCCTGCCAGTACGCGACCCGCTCCGCGTCGGCGGGCCCGGCGGCGAACTCCTTGGCCGCCGCTTGGGTGAGCTGCGACCGGGACACCAGCACCCGCGTGAACTCCGCGGTCCGCTTGTCCAGCTCACCGGTCGGCAGCACCTCGTCGACCAGCCCGGTGCGCAGCGCCCGCGCGGTGTCGATCAGCTCGCCCGAGAACAGCAGGTACTTGGCGGCGGCCGGGCCGATCAGCTCCACCAGCCGCCGGGTGGAGCCGGGGGAGTAGACGATGCCGAGCTTGGCCGGGGTGATCCCGAAGAGCGTGCCCTCCTCCGCGAACCGCAGATCGCAGGCGGCCGCCAACTGGCAGCCGCCGCCCACGCAGTAGCCGCGCACCGCGGCCAGCGTCGGTTTGGGGAACGCCGCGAGGGCCTCCTCGGCGGGCAGCGCGAGGCCCGTCGTCTCCTCGTACGTCGCGGTGAGCGAGCCGATGTCGGCGCCCGCGCAGAAGGTGTCCCCGTGGCCGGTGAGCACGAGGGCCCGTACGGCGGGGTCGGCCGCGAACTGGTCGAGCAGCGGGGGCAGCGCCCGCCACATGGCGGGGGTCAGCGCGTTGCGCTTGGCGGGATTGCGGATGACGACGGTCGCTATGCCGTCCGAGACGTCGTGCCGCAGGCAGGGCTCCATGCGGCGGATCGTATCCGGGCCGGAGGGGCCGGAGGGGCCGGAGCACTGGGCGAGGGTCAAGCCATAGGCACCAGGGGACGTCATTCAGGCGGGCAGGAACAGTCGAGCGAGTGACCCTGGCATACGCCAACGAGCAAAAGCGGTCGATAGGCGTGAAGTTACGTCAACTCCGCCGGTCCGTACCTGACCGTTCCCAACACTCGACCCGAGAGGTCGAGCCGTGGCGATGGGTGGGTGTCGGGCATGGAGATCGTCGGGAGAGCCGAACAGGGGCACGCCCCGCCGCGCGGACCGGCGGTCGGCGCGGTCGGTGAGGGGGTGTGGCGGTTCACCGCTCCGGCCCTGGAGACCTCCGTACCGCAGGCCCGGCACGCGGTGCGGGATCTGCTGATCCATCAGGGGGTGTCCGGACACGGCGATCTGGTGCCGAATCTGCTGCTGATCGTCTCCGAGCTGGTCACCAACGCGGTGCGGCACGCGGCGCTGCTCTCCCCGCAGATCGCCGTCGAGGTGTCGATCCGCCGGGGCTGGGTGCGGGTCGCCGTCGAGGACAACCATCCGTACCGGCCCAGACCCCTGGAGCTGGAGACGGACCAGGACCGGACCGGCGGCCGCGGACTGCTGCTGGTGCGGGCGATCGCGGAGGAGTCCGGCGGGCGGTACGACGTCGATCACACGGCGAGCGGCGGCAAGGCGGTCTGGGCGACCCTGCCGCTGAACCACACCGTCCCAGGACCCACCCCGGGCGGAGGGCTCACCAGCCTGCGGCCGCCCCGGTCAGCTCCCGGATCGCCGGCCGGGCCGCGTCCAGCACGGTCATGAACCAGGCCGAGAACGGGCCCTCCGCGTGCAGCTTCGCCAGCTCGTCCGCCGTGACGAAGGCGGTCTCGCCGATCTCCTGCGGATCCGGCCGAGGCGTGTCCTTCAGCAGCCCGACGAACAGGTGGTTGTACTCCTGCTCGACCAGCCCCGAGGCGGGGTCCGGATGGTTGTAGCGGACCGTGCCCGCCTCACCGAGCAGCGCGGGCGCGACGCCCAGCTCCTCGCCGGTCCGGCGGGACGCGGCCACGAACGGCGGCTCGCCGGGGTACGGATGGCCGCAGCAGGTGTTCGACCACACGCCGGGGGAGTGGTACTTGCCCAGGGCGCGGCGCTGGAGCAGCAGCCGTCCCTGCGCGTCGAAGAGGAAGACGGAGAACGCCCGGTGCAGCTGCCCGGGCGCCAGGTGCGCGGACAGCTTCTCCGCGGTGCCGATCGTGGTGCCGTCCTCATCGACCAGTTCAAGCATGATCGATTCCGGCGAGCCGTTCGTCGCGGGGGACGCGGCGGTCTCGGCGGAAGGGCCGCTGGCGGGTGTGATCGGCATGACCGTCCTCATAGTTCCGACTTTGGCCCCCAAGTCTGCCGCACCCATGCACGTGTCACTGGCACAGCCGGGCTTCGTGATCAGCATGTCCACCCGGTTCCAGCTGAAACGTGCAGTGTGTGACGTCGAAATGCTTCCCTAGACATCCCTGGAGATCGTGCAGCAGCCGCTCATGACTCACCGCGTCGAGCACCGGCCGATCGACCACCACATGGGCGGAGAGCACCGGCATTCCGGAGGTGATCGTCCATACGTGGAGATCGTGCAGCCCCTCCACTCCGGGCAGGGCGAGGATATGGGCGCGCACCGCGGCCATGTCGACATCCCTGGGCGCCGCCTCCAGGAGCACGTTCAGCGTCTCCCGGAGCAGGGCGTACGTACGCGGCACGATCATGAGCGCGATCCCGAGCGAGGCGATCGGGTCCGCCGCCTGCCACCCCGTGGCCAGGATGATCCCGGCCGACACCAGCACCGCGACCGACCCGAGGGCGTCCGCCAGCACCTCCAGGAACGCGCCCCGCACGTTCAGGCTCTCCCGCTGGCCGCCCCGCAGCAGGGCCAGCGACACCAGGTTCGCGGCCAGCCCGACCGCCCCGTAGACGATCACCAGACGGCCCTGGGTGGCGGCGGGGTCGAGGAGGCGCAGCACCGCCTCGCAGAGGATGTAGCCGCCGACGCCGAACAGCAGCAGACAGTTCGCCAGCGCCGCCAGGATCTCGGCGCGCGCGTAGCCGTACGTACGCCGCGGGCTCGGCGGGCGCCCCGCGAAGTGGATCGCCAGCAGCGCCATGGCCAGGCCGAGCGCGTCCGTCGCCATGTGCCCGGCGTCCGCCAGCAGCGCGAGCGAATCGGCGAGCAGTCCGCCGACGATCTCCACGAGCATCACGGTGACGGTGATGACCAGCGCGAGCCGCAACCGCCACCGGTGTCCGGCGCCCGCGGTGCGGTGGTCATGACCTGCGCCCATGTCGGTACGGCCCTCCTGCCCGGCGCGGCCCCCGCACCCAGTGAACTACGCGGGGACCGTGGCCCGGGCGGGCCGTACCGCCGACCGGCCGCAGCCGTTTACTCCTCGCCCGCCTCGGGGTGGTGGAGACGCCAGCCCTCCCAGGCCGACTCGACCATCGCGCGCACCCCGTGCCGGGCGCTCCAGCCCAGCTCCTTGGTGATCAGTTCGGTCGATCCGACGACCCGGGCCGGGTCGCCCGGGCGGCGCGGCCCGACCACGGGGGCGGGCTCGCGGCGGCCGGTGACCTCGGCGATCAGGTCGGCCATCTCGCGCACCGAGACGCCCTGGCCGGTGCCGATGTTCACCGTCAGATCGCCCGCGCCCGGGGACGCGGCCAGGCGGCGGGCCACGGCGAGGTGGGCGGAGGCCAGGTCCTCGACATGGATGTAGTCGCGGATACAGGTGCCGTCCGGGGTCGGATAGTCGTCACCGAAGATCCTCGGGGCCTCCCCATCTGTGATCCGCTCGAACATCATCGGGATGATGTTGAACACTCCGGTGTCGGACAGCTCGGGCCGCGTGGCACCCGCCACATTGAAGTAGCGCAGACACGCAGTCGAGATCGAATGCGCCGCTCCCACGGCCCTGACCAGCCATTCTCCGGCGAGCTTGGTCTCTCCGTACGGGTTCATCGGCACGCACGGGGTGTCCTCGGTGACCAGTTCCACATCAGGCATGCCGTAGACGGCGGCGGAGGAGGAGAAGAGGAAGCTGCCGATCCCGGCGTCGGCCACGGCCTCCAGCAGCACGGTGAGTCCGTGCACATTTTCCCGGTAGTACCGCAGCGGCTGCTCGACCGACTCTCCGACCTGCTTCTTCGCCGCGAGATGCACCACGCCGGTGATGTTCAGCTCGGCGAACGTACGGTCCAGCAGCTCACGGTCGAGCGTGGAGCCGCGTACGAGCGGAACGTCCTCGGGCAGCCGCCCGGGGTTTCCGCTGGAGAGGTCGTCGAGCACGGCCACCCGCTCACCGGCCTGGGCCATCGCCCGCACGACATGCGCCCCGATATATCCGGCACCACCTGTGATCAGCCACGTCATGACGGCACCCTATCCACAGGTCAGGGCGGCGTCCGTTTGTCGAGGGGACACGCCATCCACCATGATGATCGGCGGCGCGCGGAAGCGGTCGTTCCCCCGATCGTGTGGTGAATGCGCGGTGAACGGCTGCTTCCATCGATCCGATAGCCTCTGCCGACATGCCGCCCGCCCCACCCGGGACCGGGATGCGCGATGCCCCCTGTTCCGAGGGCTCCAGGCCTGTGCCAGAGCGGCGCGGCCACATGTCAGCTGCCAAGGAGTGAGTTCGTCTGTCGACCGCGATTCTCACCGGTGCTCCGGTCGCCGGCTCGTCTCTCCAGGACGACCTGCGGTCGCTGGGTTTCGACGTGCGCACGACGACCGACGCGGCCGGGGTGGCGACGGAGCTGGCCGCCGTCCCGCCGCGTGAGCGGGTGGCCCTCGTCGATCCCCGTTTCGTCGGTCACGGCCACGCCCTGCGGCTGGCGCTGACCGACCCCCGCTTCCCCGCGGCCGCCGTGCCCGGCGCGCTGACGGCGCAGCCGGAGGCACGGGCCGCGCTCACCCGCGCGGTGACGTCCGCCACGGAGGCCCCCGGCGCCGCCGGGCCGAGTGCGCCCGTGGCCGCCGGATCGGTGGCGACGATCGCCAGCGCGGAGGAAACGAGGGCCGAGGAAGCGACGGCCGAGGAAGTGGCGGAAGCCCGTACGCCCTCCCTCGTGGACGACATCGCCACCGCCCTCGACGCCGAAGGCGTCGCCCCGCACCGCCCCGAGCTGGGCGTGCTCGTCGCCACCGTCCCCGCGGACGCGGAGCGGCGGGCGACGGCGCTGGCGCAGACCTCGGCCGTGGACGAGGAGAAGGTGCGGCTGCGCACCGCCGTGAAGGGGCGCGACGGCTTCTTCACGACCTTCTGTGTCAGCCCCTACTCCCGCTACATCGCCCGCTGGTGCGCCCGGCGCGGACTGACGCCCAATCAGGTCACCACGGCCTCCCTCCTCACCGCCCTCATCGCGGCGGGCTGCGCCGCCACCGGCACCCGGCCCGGGTTCATCGCGGCCGGGCTGCTGCTGATCGCCTCGTTCGTCCTCGACTGCACCGACGGCCAGCTGGCCCGCTACTCGCTGCAGTACTCCACCCTCGGCGCCTGGCTGGACGCGACGTTCGACCGCGCCAAGGAGTACGCGTACTACGCGGGCCTCGCCCTCGGCGCGGCGAACGCCAATGGCGACGACGTATGGGCGCTCGCGCTGGGCGCGATGGTGCTCCAGACCTGCCGCCATGTCGTGGACTTCTCGTTCAACGAGGCCAACCACGACGCCACCAACAACACCAGCCCCACCGCCGCCCTCTCCGACCGCCTCAACAGCGTCGGCTGGACGGTCTGGGTGCGGCGCATGATCGTGCTGCCGATCGGCGAGCGCTGGGCGATGATCGCGGTGCTGACCGCGCTCACCACGCCCCGGATCACCCTCTACGTCCTGATCATCGGCTGTGCGCTGGCCGCCTGCTACACCACCGCCGGGCGGGTGCTGCGCTCGCTCACCCGCAAGGCGCGGCGCACCGACCGGGCCGCCCAGGCCCTCGCCGACCTCGCGGACTCGGGCCCGCTGGCGGAGCTGGGTGCCAAGGCGGCCCCGCGCAAGCCGAGCCGTTTTCTGGCGCCCTGCCTCGCGCTCTGCGGCGCCGTCATGATGGTCACTGCCGCGGACACGTTCGCCTTCGGCTCATGGCAGCTCGTCCTGCTGGCCGCCTTCTACGCGGCGTGCGCGGACCGTGCCGTGGCCGCGCCCCTCAAGGGCCCGCTCGACTGGCTGGTGCCGCCGCTCTTCCGGGCCGCCGAGTACGGAACCGTCCTCATCCTCGCCGCCCGGTCGGAGGTAAACGGAGCGTTGCCTGCTGCTTTCGGGCTGGTGGCGGCCGTCGCCTACCATCACTACGACACGGTGTACCGCATCCGCGGCGGCACCGGGGCGCCCCCGCACTGGCTGGTGCGGGCGATAGGCGGGCACGAGGGGCGGATCCTGGTGGTCACGGCCATCGCCGCGCTGTCGCTCGGCCGGAGCCAGGGCGGCCCGACCCAAGGTTTCACCATCGCGCTGACCGCGCTCGCCGGGGTCATCGCGCTGACGGTGCTCATCGAGAGCATCCGCTTCTGGGTGTCCTCCGGAGCACCCGCTGTCCACGACGAAACAGGAGAACCCGCATGATCGGCCTCGTGCTGGCGGCCGGCGCCGGACGGCGTCTGCGCCCCTACACCGACACCCTCCCCAAGGCCCTGGTGCCGGTCGACGGTGAGACCACCGTCCTCGACCTCACCCTCGGCAACTTCGCGGAGGTCGGCCTGACCGAGGTCGCGATCGTGGTCGGCTACCGCAAGGAAGCGGTCTACGAGCGCAAGGAGGCCCTGGAGCAGAAGTACGGCCTCAAGCTCACCCTGATCGACAACGACAAGGCCGAGGAGTGGAACAACGCCTACTCCCTGTGGTGCGCGCGTGACGCGATCAAGCACACCGTGATCCTCGCCAACGGCGACACCGTGCACCCGGTCTCCGTCGAGAAGACCCTGCTCGCCGCGCAGGGCAACGGCCAGAAGATCATCCTCGCGCTCGACACGGTGAAGCAGCTCGCCGACGAGGAGATGAAGGTCGTCGCGGACCCCGCCAAGGGCGTCCAGAAGATCACCAAGCTGATGGACCCGGCCGAGGCGACCGGCGAGTACATCGGCGTCACCCTCATCGAGGGCGACGCCGCGGCCGACCTCGCCGACGCCCTGAAGACCACCTTCGAGCGCGACCCCGACCTCTACTACGAGGACGGCTACCAGGAGCTGGTCAACCGCGGCTTCAAGGTCGACGTGGCCCCGATCGGCGACGTCAAGTGGGTCGAGATCGACAACCATGACGACCTGGCGAAGGGCCGTGAAATCGCGTGCCAGTACTGACGAGGCTCATCCCCTCGCCGCTCGTCGTCGACATCCGCGCGGGCGCCCTGGACGACCTGGCGGACGTCCTGGCCGACCAGCGGATCTCGTCCTCCGGCAAGCTCGCCGTCGCGATCAGCGGCGGCTCCGGGGCCCTGCTGCGCGAGCGGCTGGCCCCGATGCTGCCGGGCGCGAGCTGGTACGAGGTGGGCGGCGGCACCCTCGATGACGCGATCAAGCTCGCCGACCGGATGAAGTCCGGGCACTACGACGCGGTCGTGGGTCTCGGCGGTGGCAAGATCATCGACTGTGCGAAGTTCGCCGCGGCGCGCATCGGCCTCCCGCTGGTCGCCGTCGCCACGAACCTCTCGCACGACGGTCTGTGCTCACCGGTCGCGACCCTCGACAACGACGCGGGCCGTGGCTCGTACGGCGTGCCGAACCCGATCGCCGTGGTCATCGACCTCGATGTGATCCGCGAGGCCCCGGTCCGCTTCGTCCGCTCCGGCATCGGCGACGCGCTCTCCAACATCTCGGCGGTCCGGGACTGGGAGCTGTCCAACCGCGAGACGGGCGAGCAGATCGACGGACTCGCGGCCGCCATGGCACGCCAGGCGGGCGAGGCCGTGCTGCGCCACCCCGGCGGCGTCGGCGACGACAGCTTCCTCCAGGTGCTGGCCGAGGGCCTGGTCCTCACCGGCATCTCGATGTCGGTCGCGGGCGACTCCCGTCCGGCGTCCGGCGCCTGCCACGAGATCAACCACGCCTTCGACCTCATGTTCCCCAAGCGCGCGGCGAGCCACGGCGAGCAGTGCGGGCTTGGCGGGGCGTTCGCGATGTACCTGCGCGGGGAGCACGAGCAGTCGGCGTTCATGGCCGAAGTGCTGCACCGGCACGGTCTTCCGGTGCTGCCCGAGGAGATCGGCTTCACCGTGGACGAGTTCGTCCAGGTCGTGGAGTACGCGCCGAAGACCCGCCCCGGGCGCTACACGATCCTCGAGCACCTCGACCTCTCTTCCGACGCGATCAGGGACGCTTACGCCGACTATGCCAAAGCAGTCAGTCAAGCCATCAGTGGCTGAACTCCGCCCGGTCGTTCACCCCGTGGGGGTGAAGGACCGGCGGAGCGGTGAGCACTGGGCCGGGCGCCTGTACATGCGGGAGATCTCGCTGCGCTGCGACCGGCACCTGGTGAACACCCGGGTGACGCCCAACCAGCTGACGTATCTGATGACCGTCTTCGGCGTCCTCGCGGCCCCGGCACTGCTGGTGCCGGGGATCGCGGGCGCCGTGCTCGGCGTGCTGATGGTCCAGCTCTACCTGCTGCTGGACTGCGTCGACGGCGAGATAGCCCGCTGGAAGAAGCAGTTCTCGCTGAACGGTGTGTACCTGGACCGGGTCGGCGCCTACCTGTGCGACGCCGCGGTACTCGTCGGCTTCGGGCTGCGCGCCGCCGACCTGTGGGGCTCCGGGCGGATCGACTGGCTGTGGGCGTTCCTCGGCACCCTCGCCGCGCTCGGCGCTGTCCTGATCAAGGCCGAGACCGACCTCGTCGGGGTCGCCCGGCACCAGGGCGGTCTCCCCCCGGTCAAGGAGGCGGCGTCCGAGCCGCGCTCGTCCGGGATGGCGCTGGCCCGCAAGGCGGCCGCGGCGCTCCAGTTCCACCGGCTGATCCTGGGGATCGAGGCGTCGCTGCTCGTCCTCGCGCTGGCGGTCGTGGACCAGGTGCGCGGCGACCTCTTCTTCACCCGGCTGGGTGTGGCCGTGCTCGCCGGTATCGCTTTGGTGCAAACACTGCTTCACCTGGTGTCCATCCTCGCGTCGAGCAGGCTCAAGTGACGGGCGGCACGATGAAGGTCGGAGCGGTTGTCCTGACGATGGGCAACCGCCCCGAAGAGCTGCGCGCGCTGCTCGACTCGGTCGCCAAGCAGGACGGCGACCGCGTCGAGGTGGTCGTCGTGGGCAACGGCTCACCGCTTCCGGCGCTCCCCGAGGACGTACGGACCGTCGAGCTGCCCGAGAACGTGGGCATCCCGGCGGGGCGCAACGTCGGCATCGAGGCGTTCGGACCGGGCGGCCGCGACGTCGACGTGCTGCTGTTCCTGGACGACGACGGGCTGCTGCCGGGCACCGACACGGCCGAGCTGTGCCGTGCGGCGTTCGCCGACGACCCGGAGCTGGGCATCATCTCCTTCCGTATCGCCGACCCCGACACGGGCGTCACCCAGCGCCGCCACGTGCCCCGGCTGCGCGCCGCCGACCCGATGCGGTCCTCGCGGGTCACCACCTTCCTCGGTGGTGCCAACGCGGTCCGCACCGAGGTCTTCGAGCAGGTCGGAGGGTTGCCGGACGACTTCTTCTACGCCCATGAGGAGACCGATCTGGCCTGGCGGGCGCTGGACGCGGGATGGATGATCGACTACCGGTCGGACATGGTGCTGCACCACCCGACCACCGCGCCGAGCCGCCACGCGGTCTACCACCGCATGGTCGCGCGCAACCGGGTCTGGCTGGCCCGGCGAAACCTTCCGGCCCTGCTCGTACCCGTGTATCTGGGCGTCTGGCTGCTGCTCACGCTGGCCAGGCGTCCCTCCAAGACCGCGCTGCGTGCCTGGCTGGGCGGGTTCCGCGAAGGCTGGAAGACCCCTTGCGGTCCACGGCGCCCCATGAAGTGGCGTACGGTATGGCGCCTGACCCGACTGGGCCGGCCTCCTGTCATCTGACAAGCTCGTATCAGATACGCATCGAGCGCGACCGGGGCGCGGCCCCGCTCAGCGCACCCTGAAGACGAAAGTGTCAACTGTGAGCGAGACTACGCACGACAGTGCGGTCGCCGTGAGTGCTCCGCCCTCACCCGACGACGGCCTGTCCCCGGCCGAGCTGGCGAAGAAGTACGGCCTGTCGGTGAGCGGCGCCCGGGTGGGCCTCGGGGCGTACATCCGCCAGATGTGGGGCCGCCGCCACTTCATCCTGGCGTTCTCCCAGGCCAAGCTGACCGCGCAGTACAGCCAGGCCAAGCTGGGGCAGCTGTGGCAGGTGGCGACGCCGCTCCTGAACGCGCTGGTGTACTACCTCATCTTCGGGCTGCTGCTGAGCACCAGCCGGGGGATGTCGCACGAGGTCTTCATTCCGTTCCTGGTGACCGGTGTCTTCGTCTTCACCTTCACCCAGAACTCGGTCCTCGCGGGTGTGCGGTCGATCTCGGGCAATCTCGGTCTGGTCAGGGCGCTGCACTTCCCCAGGGCCTCGCTGCCGATCTCGTTCTCGCTCCAGCAGCTCCAGCAGCTGCTGTTCTCGATGATCGTGCTGGTCGTCATCATGGTGTCCTTCGGCAGCTACCCCGGTTGGTCGTGGCTGCTGGTGATCCCGGCGCTGACGCTGCAGTTCGTGTTCAACACCGGTCTCTCGCTCATCGTCGCCCGGATGGGCGCCAAGACGCCGGACCTCGCGCAGCTGATGCCGTTCCTGCTGCGGACGTGGATGTACGCGTCCGGGGTCATGTTCAGCATCCCGCACATGCTGGAGGAGAAGAACGTGCCCGGCTGGGTCACCGATATCCTGCAGTGGAACCCTGCGGCCGTCTACATGGACCTCATCCGGTTCTCGCTGATCGACGGATACGGCGCGTCGAACCTGCCGGACCACGTCTGGGCCTTCGCGCTCGGCTGGGCGGTCGTGATCGGCGCGGCGGGTTTCGTGTACTTCTGGAAGGCGGAGGAGCAGTACGGCCGTGGCTGAACAGACACTGGAAACCGTCGAGCCGCCCGCGCCCGCCGAGGCGCGGGTGCCCACCGTCATCGCGGACGATGTGCACATCGTCTACCGCGTCAACGGGGGACCCAAGGGCCGTGGCAGCGCCACCGCCGCGCTGAGCCGCATCATGCGCCGCAAGGGTTCTCCCGGTCTGCGTGAGGTGCATGCCGTGCGCGGGGTCACCTTCGTGGCCTACCGGGGTGAGTCCATCGGCCTGATCGGGTCCAATGGCTCCGGCAAGTCGACCCTCCTGAAGGCCGTGGCGGGGCTGCTGCCCGCCGAGCGGGGCAGCGTCTACACCGACGGTCAGCCGTCGCTGCTCGGCGTCAACGCGGCCCTGATGAACGACCTCACCGGGGAGCGGAACGTCATACTGGGCGGTCTGGCCATGGGGATGTCGCGCGAGCAGGTCCGCGAGCGGTATGAGGACATCGTGGACTTCTCGGGCATCAACGAGAAGGGTGATTTCATCACCCTCCCGATGCGGACGTACTCCTCCGGTATGGCGGCGCGGCTGCGGTTCTCCATCGCGGCGGCCAAGGACCACGATGTGCTGATGATCGACGAGGCCCTGGCCACCGGTGACCGGAAGTTCCAGAAGCGCTCGGAGGCCCGCATCCGGGAGCTGCGCAAGGACGCCGGAACGGTCTTCCTGGTCAGCCACAACAACAAGTCCATCCGGGACACCTGTGACCGGGTGCTGTGGCTGGAGAAGGGCGAGCTGCTGATGGACGGCCCGACGGACGAGGTCATCAAGGCCTACGAGAAGGAGACCGGCAAGTAACCGGCAGCTCGCCGGTGTGCGGCCGAAAACTCACGAAGGGCCGGGGCCGCTGGGCGGTCCCGGCCCTTCGGCGTGCACCCGTCCTGTGGAAAAGCTCACGCACTGTCACCCCGCCCACTAAGGTGGTGGTCAGAAGGGTCCATCAGGCTTACGGGGGATGACATATGCAAAGCGGAAGCTGTATTCCGCATCGGGGGAGGGACCTGGTGAACACACGTCCACCAGGTCGTGACGCAGAGGTACTGCCGCTGCCGCTGTTCACTAAACGGAGGCGCTGTATCGTGTGCGTGTACGCCGGGTTGCCGAGCGGCGGGGTATGAGGGAGGGGGACGCGTGTCGCCAGGGGAAGCGCACGTCGCACCGTACTCACGGCGTGAGCGGTTGCGCATCGCGACCATCCGCGAAATCAAGGACGTCGCCCGGACGCTCCTGGTTCAGGAGGGCCCGGAGAATGTGACCATCCGGGCCATCGCCCGTGAGATGGGCATGACCGCGCCGGCCGTCTATCGCTACTTCAGCAGCCGGGACGCGCTGATCCTGCAGTTGCGGGTGGACATCTTCGCGGAAATGGCCCGCTATATGCGCGGGGTCATCGGGCAGCTCCCCGAGGGCGAGCCCGGTCGCAGACTGATCGGCGGCGCCCGGGCGCTGCGCGTCTGGGCCATCAAGCACCCCCATGAGTTCGGGCTGATCCTCGGACCCTGGGCCCCGGGCCTCGGGCGCGAGGAGACCAAGCCGGAGCGCACCATGGGCTGGGTCTTCGGGTCCGTCTTCTCCGACCTGGTCTCCGACCTGTGGCGGGTGCGGGGCTTCCCCGCCCCCGAGGAGGACGAGCTGGATCCGGCGCTCGCCCGTCAGCTGGGGGCGCTCAGCGAGGACCAGGGCGTCGACATGCCGCCGGGTGCCATCGCCGTCATGCTGCGCTGCTGGGCGCGGTTGTACGGGGTGATCTCCATGGAGGCGCTGGGGCATATGTCGTTCGGGCTCTCGGAGGGGAAGTCCTTCTTCGAGTTCGAGCTGCGCGACCTGTGCACCATGCTGGACATCACCGAGTTCTACGACGAGGACGCCTGACCCGGCCGCTGCCGGGCAGGTCCGGGGGTCTCGGCCGGGGTGTGGTTCCGTACGCGTGTGCGCCGGGGGCGTAAGCTGTGCCCATGCCCAACCGGATCATGTCGGACGTGTGCGGCTGTCCCCTGTTCGGGGGTGCGCGGCCGTCCGCCGCCCACGTATCGGCGCGGCGTGTCCGGATCGTGCCGACCCTGGTAACCGGTGTAGAACGGGGGATGTGACGGCATTGGCTCCACGGCCCATTTCCAGTACGCCCACGGGCCCCGGTCACCGGGATCCGCGCGGCGTGCTGGTCCTCGCCCGTACGCCTGGCTGCCCACGGTGACCGCGGAGGACGAGCGCAGCGGGTCCTCCACCACGTCGGGCAGCCTGAGCGGCGGACAGAAAGCCGCCCGCGCCGTGCTCGACAAGGCCGCGCACGAGAACTTCCCCGTGGCCCCCTTCTTCATCCCCCGCGCCTGGCGCGCCGACCTCATGGCCGTATACGGCTACGCCCGACTCGTGGACGACATCGGCGACGGCGATCTGCCTCCCGGCGGCGCCGACGCCGAGCTGCTGGGCCTGGACCGGTCCCTCGCCGACGACCGGGTCGCCATGCTCGACGCCTTCGAGGCCGACCTCGGCCGCGTCTTCGCCGACACCCCCGCCGCGCCGCCCCGCCATCCGCTGCTGCGCGCGCTGCGCCCCACCGTCCGCCGCCACGGCCTCACCCCGGCGCCCTTCCGAGGGCTGATCGAGGCCAACCGCCAGGACCAGCGGGTCCGGCGGTACGGCTCCTACCAGGAACTGCTGGACTACTGCGAGCTATCCGCCAACCCGGTGGGGCGGCTCGTCCTCGGCATCACCGGCACCGCCACCCCCGAGCGGGTCCGCCGCTCCGACGCGATCTGCACCGCCCTGCAAATCATCGAGCACCTTCAGGACGTCACCGAGGACCTCGGCAGGGACCGCGTCTACCTCCCGGCGGAGGACATGAAACGCTTCGGGGTGACCGAGGCCGACCTCGCCGCCCCGAAAGGCGGCGCATCGGTGTGCGCCCTGGTCGCGTACGAGGCGGAACGCGCCCGAGACCTGCTGAATGAAGGCACCCCGCTGGTGGGTAGCGTCCACGGCAGGCTGAAGGTGCTGCTCGCCGGATTCGTGGCCGGGGGGCGGGCCGCCTTGCGGGCGGTCGCGGCCGCGGGACATGACGTACTCCCTGGACCGCCCAGGCCCACCAAGCTCAGCCTGCTGCGCGAGGTGGGGGCGACACTGCGAAGAGAGGGGTGAGCCGGACCGTGGACGGATCTCCGCACGCGTCCGCGCCAGTGCTCGCGGCATACCGCTACTGCGAGGCCGTGACCGGGCACCAGGCCCGCAACTTCGCCTACGGCATCAGGCTGCTGCCCACCGAGAAGCGCCACGCGATGTCGGCGCTCTACGCCTTCTCGCGCCGTATCGACGACATCGGCGACGGCGCGCTGCCCGACGACGCCAAGCGGGCCCGGCTCGACCAGACCCGCGCCCTGCTCGACCGGATCCGCGGCGGTGCGATCGAGGACGACGACACCGACCCGGTGGCCGTCGCGCTCACCCACGCCGCCCGGCGCTTCCCGATCCCGCTCGGCGGGCTCGACGAGCTGATCGACGGCGTGCTGAAGGACGTGGCCGGGGAGACGTACGAGACCTGGGACGACCTCAAGGACTACTGCCGCTGTGTGGCGGGGGCCATCGGGCGGCTCTCCCTCGGCGTGTTCGGCACCGTACCCGGCGCGCGCGACCCCGCTCGCGCTCCCGAATACGCCGATACCCTCGGCCTCGCGCTCCAGCTGACCAACATCCTGCGCGACGTCCGCGAGGACGCCTCGACGGGGCGTACCTATCTGCCCTCCGACGACCTCGCCAAGTTCGGCTGCGCCGACGCCTTCCACACCTCGGCCGTGCCGCCCGGCGCCGACTTCACCGGGCTGGTGCAGTTCGAGGTCCGGCGCGCCAGGGCGCTGTTCGCCGAGGGATACCGGCTGCTGCCGATGCTGGACCGGCGCAGCGGGGCGTGTGTGGCCGCCATGGCGGGCATCTACCGCAGACTCCTGGAGCGGATCGCCGAAGACCCCGCTGCCGTGCTGCGCGGCCGCGTTTCGCTGCCGGGCCGTGAGAAGGCGTACGTCGCGCTGCGCGGCCTCGCCGGGCTCGACTCCCGCGCCGCCGTCCGCCGAGGGGCCGGGGGGATCCGGTGATCGACGCAACCTCGCGGCCCGGTGCCGCGTCGTGTTCACCCGAGGAGGTGACCACATGACGGCCCGCACCGCACACTCCGCCGACCGCCCGGACCCGGACCCGGCAGGCCGCCCCGAGGGGGCGGCCGCGCTCGTCCGGCAGCCAGGTGAGGGGCAGCACACCCCGCGCACCGCCGTCGTCATCGGCGGCGGGCTCGCCGGGATCACCGCCGCGCTCGCGCTCGCCGACGCCGGGGTGCGCGTCACGCTGACCGAGGGGCGCCCCCGGCTCGGCGGGCTCGCCTTCTCGTTCCGCCGCTCCTCACCCGTAGGCGAGCTGACCGTCGACAACGGGCAGCACGTCTATCTGCGCTGCTGCACCGCCTACCAGTGGTTCCTGGACCGGGTCGGCGCCACCCCGCTCGCCACGCTCCAGGGGCGGCTGGACGTACCCGTCGTGGATGCCGCCGCGCGGCCCGGGCGGCGGCTCGGACGGCTGCGCCGCACCGGCCTGCCGGTGCCGCTGCACCTGGCCGCCAGCCTCGCCACCTACCCGCACCTCTCGCTCGCCGAGCGCGCCCAGGTGGGCCGCGCCGCGCTCGCCCTGGGGCGGCTCGACCCGCTGGACCCGGCGCTCGACGGCGAGGACTTCGCGGGCTGGCTGCGCCGCCACGGCCAGTCGCCGCGCGCCGTCGAGGCGCTGTGGGACCTGGTGGGCGTGGCCACCCTCAACGCCACCGCCGAGCACGCCTCGCTGGGCCTGGCCGCGATGGTCTTCAAGACCGGGCTGCTCTCCGAGGCCGGTGCCGCCGACATCGGCTGGGCCCGCGCCCCGCTCGGCGAGCTGCACGACACCCAGGCCCGTGCCGCGCTGGACGCGGCGGGCGTACGGACCGAGCTGCGCACCCGCGTGAGCGCCGTCACGCGCGCCCCCGAGGGCCCCTGGACCGTGCACACCGACCAGGGCCCGCTGCGTGACCCGGTGGACACCGTGGTCCTCGCCGTACCACAGCGGGACGCGCACGCGCTGCTCCCCGAGGGCGCCCTCGACCATCCGGACCGGCTGCTGCGCATCGGCACCGCGCCCATCCTCAACCTGCACGTCGTCTACGACCGCACCGTGCTGCGCCGCCCGTTCTTCGCCGCGCTCGGCAGCCCCGTCCAGTGGGTCTTCGACCGCACCGACGCCTCCGGGCTGCGGGGCGCGCCGGGCGCCGGGGACAGCCAGTACCTCGCGGTGTCGCAGTCCGCCGCCCAGGACGACATCGACCGTCCGGTGGCCGAGCTGCGCGCCCGCTATCTCCCCGAGCTGGAGCGGCTGCTGCCGGCCGCCCGCGGCGCGGAGGTACGGGACTTCTTCGTCACCCGGGAGCGCACCGCCACGTTCGCCCCGGTCCCCGGCGTCGGCCGCCTGCGGCCCGGCGCCCCCACCCGCGCACCCGGCCTGTACCTGGCCGGCGCGTGGACCGCCACCGGCTGGCCCGCGACCATGGAAGGCGCCGTGCGCAGCGGGCTCACCGCGGCCCGGGCCGCCCTTTCCGACGGCCGCCCGCATGTGATTCCGCTTCCCGCCTTCGGCGGGGGGACGCCCAAGGAGGCGGCATGAGCACCACCACAGAAACCAGAGGAGAGACCGTGACCCCGGCGACCCCAGCTGTCGACTCAGCAGGCGTCAACGCGCTGCTGGAGCGCGGCCGTACGCTTGCCACGCCGGAGCTGCGCGCGGCGGTGGAGCGGCTGGCTCCGCCCATGGACACCGTCGCGGCCTACCACTTCGGCTGGATCGACGCCGATGGCCGCCCCGCCGCGGGGGACGGCGGCAAGGCCGTGCGCCCGGCGCTCGCGCTGCTGTCCGCGCAGGCGGCCGGGGCGGACCCGGAGGTCGGAGTGCCCGGCGCGGTCGCGGTCGAGCTGGTGCACAACTTCTCGCTGCTCCACGACGACCTGATGGACGGTGACGAGCAGCGCCGCCACCGCGACACGGTGTGGAAGGTGCACGGACCGGCCCAGGCGATCCTGGTCGGGGACGCGCTCTTCGCGCTGGCCGGGGAAATACTGCTGGAGCTGGGCACCGTAGAGGCGGGGCGCGCCACCCGGCGGCTCACCTCCGCGACCCGCAAGCTGATCGACGGCCAGGCGCAGGACATCTCGTACGAGCACCGGGAGCGGGTCACCGTCGAGGAGTGCCTGGAGATGGAGGGCAACAAGACGGGCGCGCTGCTCGCCTGCGCCACCTCCATCGGCGCCGTCCTCGGCGGCGCCGACGACCGCACCGCCGACACCCTGGAGCGGTACGGGTACCACCTGGGCCTCGCCTTCCAGGCCGTGGACGACGTGCTCGGCATCTGGGGCGACCCGGTCTCGACCGGCAAGCAGACCTGGAGCGATCTGCGCCAGCGCAAGAAGTCGCTGCCGGTGGTCGCCGCGCTCGCCGCGGGCGGCCGGGCCTCCGAGGACCTGGCGCAGATCCTCGCCGCCGACGCGCACAAGCCGGAGGAGGAGTTCGCCGACTTCAGCGAGGAGGAGTTCGCGACCCGCGCCGCGCTGATCGAGGAGGCGGGCGGCCGGGACTGGACCTCGCAGGAGGCCCGCAGGCAGTACGCGAAGGCCATCGAGGCCCTCGACGAGGTGGACATGCCGGGCGCGGTGCGAGAACAGTTCGTGGCGCTCGCGGACTTCGTCGTCGTCCGGGAGAGATGATCACAATCGACCGCGCCTAGGCCCGTAGCACGCAGGACCAGGCTCGCAGTCGCCGGCCGGCACCAGCCCGGTGCCGGCCGACGGAGGCCCCAACGACGGCAGATCACACTGCAGAGGGGAAGCCATGACAGCGACAACCGTCCAACCGTCCGAGTCATCCGAGTCCGAGACGTTAGTGCTCGCCCGTCAGGCCACGGACCGCGCGGTCCGGCAGCTGCTCTCCCGCCAGGACGAGCAGGGCTGGTGGAAGGGCGACCTGGAGACCAACGTCACCATGGACGCCGAGGACCTGATGCTCCGGCAGTTCCTGGGCATCCAGAGCCCCGGCGTGCTCGACGCCGCGGGCCGCTACATCCGCTCGCAGCAGAACGCGGACGGCACCTGGGTCACCTTCCACGGCGGCCCGCCGGACCTGTCCGCCACCATCGAGGCGTACGTCGCCCTCCGGCTGGCCGGTGACGCGCCCGACGCACCCCATATGGCGGCCGCCTCCACGTGGGTGCGCGACCAGGGCGGGGTGGCGAACGCCCGCGTCTTCACCCGCATCTGGCTGGCGCTCTTCGGCTGGTGGCGGTGGGAGGACCTGCCCGAGCTGCCGCCGGAGATCATCTACTTTCCGGCCTGGCTGCCGCTCAACCTCTACGACTTCGGCTGCTGGGCGCGGCAGACCATCGTGCCGCTCACCGTCGTCTCCGCGAAGCGCCCGGTGCGCCCCGCCCCGTTCTCCCTCGACGAACTCCACGCCGACCCGCGAAGACCCGGTCCGCCCCGGCCCGCCGCCCCCCTCGCCTCCTGGGACGGCGCCTTCCAGCGCCTCGACCGCGCCCTGCACCTCTACCGCAAGGTGGCGCTGCGCCCGCTGCGCCGGGCCGCGCTGCGCTCCTGCGCCCGCTGGATCGTGGAGCGGCAGGAGAACGACGGCTGCTGGGGCGGCATCCAGCCACCCGCCGTCTACTCCGTGATCGCGCTCCACCTCCTCGGCTACGACCTCGACCACCCGGTGATGCGCGCGGGGCTCGCCTCGCTGGACCGCTTCGCCATCCAGCGCGAGGACGGCAGCCGCATGATCGAGGCCTGTCAGTCCCCGGTCTGGGACACCTGTCTGGCCGTCATCGCGCTCGCCGACGCCGGACTCGCCCCCGGCCACCCCGCCCTCGTCAAAAGCGCCGACTGGATGCTCGACGAGCAGATCGACCGGCCCGGCGACTGGTCGGTCAAGCGGCCCCGGCTCGCCCCCGGCGGCTGGGCCTTCGAGTTCCACAACGACAACTACCCCGACATCGACGACACCGCCGAGGTCATCCTCGCGCTGCGCCGCGTCGACCACCCCGAGCCGGAGCGGGTCGCCGCGGCCGTGCGGCGCGGGGTGCGCTGGACGCTCGGCATGCGGTCCCGGAACGGGGCGTGGGGCGCCTTCGACGTCGACAACACCAGCCCGCTGCCCAACCGGCTGCCGTTCTGCGACTTCGGCGAGGTCATCGATCCGCCGTCCGCCGACGTCACCGCCCATGTCGTGGAGATGCTGGCCCACGAGGGCGGCGCCCGCGATCCGCGCACCCGGCGCGCCGTCCGCTGGCTGCTGGCCGAGCAGGAACCGGGCGGCGCCTGGTTCGGCCGCTGGGGCACCAACTTCGTGTACGGGACGGGCTCCGTCGTCCCCGCCCTGGTCGCCGCCGGGATCCCCATCTCCCATCCGGCCGTCCGCCGGGCCGTGCGCTGGCTGGAGAGCGTGCAGAACGAGGACGGCGGCTGGGGCGAGGACCAGCGCTCGTACCCCGACCCCGAGTGGATGGGGCGCGGCGCCTCCACCGCCTCGCAGACCGCGTGGGCGCTGCTCGCGCTGCTGGCGGCGGGGGAGCGGGAGAGCAAGGCGGTCGAGCGCGCGGTCGGCTGGCTCGCGGCCACCCAGGAGCAGGACGGCTCCTGGGACGAGCCGTACTTCACCGGCACCGGCTTCCCCTGGGACTTCTCCATCAACTACCACCTGTACCGGCTGGTCTTCCCGCTCACCGCGCTCGGGCGCTATGTGAGCGGTGAGGCCACCGGGGCGCGGCCGCGGAGGACGTGATGTCCCCGCGACCGGCCCGGGACCCGGCCCCGGACACCGGCGGTGCCCCGCTGCTGATCGCCTGCGCGCTCGGCATCGAACGCTTCGCCCTGCGGGGGGCCGGTCCCGGGGCCGCCGCCGGGCCGGTGACGGTGCTCCGTACCGGCATGGGACCGCAGGCGGCCGAGCGGGCGGTGAGCCGCGCGCTGGCCGAGGGCCCGGCCCCGGCTGGGCCGCTCCGCACCGCCGTGGTCGCCACCGGTTTCTGCGCCGGGCTGGCCCCCGGGATGCACCCGGGGGATCTGGTGGTGGCCGACGAGACCCGCGACCCGGTCGGCCGTACGCCGTGCGACGGCAGCCGGATCCTCGCCGAGGCGCTGGCCCGCCACGCCCGGCGGGCCCGCGGCGGCCTCGGGCGCACCGTGCACATCGGGCCGGTCGTCGGCTCGAACCATGTGGTGCGGGGCGCGGAGCGGGCCGAGCTGCACGCCACCGGGGCCATCGCGGTCGACATGGAGTCCGCCGCCACCCTGCGCAGCGCGGTGCGCGGCGGCGCACGCCCGGTTGCGGCCGTCCGGGTGATCGTGGACGCTCCTGAACATGAGCTGGTCCGCATCGGGACACTGCGCGGTGGAATATCGGCCTTCCGGGTACTACGAACTGTTCTTCCCGCATTCTTCGACTGGCACCGTTCCTCTTCCCTCTCAGGAGGTGAGCTAGATGGCCATGCCGCTCCGCCAGACCATCCGGGTCGCGACGTATCTCTTTGACCAGAAGGTGATCAAGCGGCGGGACAAGTTCCCGCTCATCGTGGAGTTGGAGCCGCTGTTCGCGTGCAACCTCAAGTGCGAGGGCTGCGGCAAGATCCAGCATCCGGCGGGGGTGCTGAAGCAGCGCATGCCGGTGGCGCAGGCGGTCGGCGCGGTGCTGGAGTCGGGCGCTCCGATGGTCTCCATCGCGGGCGGCGAGCCCCTGATGCATCCGCAGATCGACGAGATCGTCCGGCAGCTGGTGCAGCGGCGGAAGTACGTCTTCCTGTGCACCAACGCGATGCTGCTGCGGAAGAAGATGGAGAACTTCACCCCCTCCCCGTACTTCGCGTTCGCCGTCCACATCGACGGGCTGCGCGAGCGGCACGACGCGTCGGTGGCGAAGGAGGGCGTGTTCGACGAGGCGGTGGCGGCGATCCGGGAGGCCAAACAGCGTGGCTTCCGGGTCACCACCAACTCCACCTTCTTCAACACCGACACCCCGCAGACCATCGTCGAGGTGCTCGACTTCCTCAACGACGAACTCAAGGTGGACGAGATGATGATCTCGCCCGCCTACGCCTACGAGAAGGCACCCGACCAGGACCACTTCCTGGGCGTGGAGCAGACCCGCGAGCTGTTCCGGAAGGCGTTCGCAGGCGGCAACCGGCGCCGCTGGCGGCTCAACCACAGCCCGCTCTTCCTGGACTTCCTGGAGGGCCGGACCGACTTCCCGTGCACCGCGTGGGGCATCCCCAACTACTCGCTCTTCGGCTGGCAGCGGCCCTGCTACCTGATGAGCGACGGCTACGTCCCCACCTACCGCCAGCTGGTCGAGGAGACCGACTGGGACAAGTACGGCCGGGGCAAGGACCCGCGCTGCGACAACTGCATGGCCCACTGCGGTTACGAACCCACCGCCGTCCTGGCCACCATGGGCTCGCTCAAGGAGTCGCTGCGCGCGGCCCGCGAGACCGCGGCCGGAAGCCGGGGGTGACGGGAGAGCATGCCCTTGCTGGAGAACATCCGGAGCCCGCACGACCTGAAGGCGCTGACCGGGGAGGAGCTGGCCGCGCTCGCCCGGGAGATCAGGGAGTTCCTGATCACCGCGGTCGCCAGGACGGGCGGGCACCTCGGCCCCAACCTGGGCGTCGTCGAGCTGTCCATAGCCCTGCACCGCGTCTTCGACTCGCCGGTGGACCGCGTCCTGTGGGACACCGGCCACCAGTCCTACGTCCATAAGCTGCTCACCGGCCGCCAGGACTTCTCCAAGCTCCGCGGCAAGGGCGGGCTCTCCGGCTATCCGTCGCGCGCCGAGTCCGAGCACGACGTCATCGAGAACAGCCACGCCTCCACCGTGCTGGGCTGGGCCGACGGTCTCGCCAAGGCCAACGAGACCCTCGGCCGCACCGACCACGTGGTCGCGGTCATCGGCGACGGCGCGCTCACCGGCGGCATGGCCTGGGAGGCGCTCAACAACATCGCCGCCGCCCGCGACCGCCCGCTGATCATCGTCGTCAACGACAACGAACGCTCCTACGCGCCCACCATCGGCGGCCTCGCCGGCCACCTCTCCACCCTCCGCACCACCGACGGCTACGAACGCTTCCTCGCCTGGGGCAAGGACGTCCTCCAGCGCACCCCCGTCGTCGGACAGCCGCTGTACGGGTCGCTGCACGGCGCGAAGAAGGGGTTCAAGGAGACCTTCGCGCCGCAGGGCATGTTCGAGGACCTGGGGCTGAAGTACGTCGGACCGATCGACGGACACGACATGGCGGCGGTCGAGGGGGCGCTGCGCCGCGCCAAGCGGTTCCACGGCCCGGTCCTGGTCCACTGCCTCACCGAGAAGGGGCGCGGCTACCGGCCCGCCCTGGAGGACGACGCCGACCGCTTCCACACGGTCGCCGCGATGGACCCGCTCACCTGCGCGCCCCTCATCCCCTCCGGCGGCCGGTCGTGGACGTCGGTGTTCGGCGAGGAGATGGTACGGATCGGGGCCGAGCGGCCCGATGTGGTGGCCCTCACCGCCGCCATGCTCGACCCGGTGGGCCTCGCGGGCTTCGCCGAGGCGTACCCGGACCGGGTGTGGGACGTCGGCATCGCCGAGCAGCACGCGGCGGTATCGGCGGCCGGGCTCGCCACCGGCGGGCTGCACCCGGTCTTCGCCGTCTACGCGACCTTCCTGAACCGCGCCTTCGACCAGCTGCTGATGGACGTCGCCCTGCACCGCTGCGGTGTCACGTTCGTCCTCGACCGGGCCGGGGTCACCGGCACCGACGGGGCCAGCCACAACGGCATGTGGGACATGTCCGCCCTCCAGGTGGTGCCCGGTCTGCGGATCGCCGCCCCGCGCGACGCGGACCAGCTGCGCGCCCAGCTGAGGGAGGCGATCGGCGTGGACGACGCGCCGACCGTCGTCCGCTTCCCCAAGGAGTCGGTGGGGCCCGCCATTCCGGCCCTGGAGCGGGTCGGCGGGATGGACGTGCTGCGCCACGGGGAGGACGTCCTGCTCGTGGTGGCCGGGGTCATGGCGCCGGTCGGGCTGCGCGCCGCCGAGCTGCTGGCCGAGCGCGGCATCGGCTGCACCGTGGTCGACCCGCGCTGGGTCAAGCCCGTCGACCCGGAGCTGCCCGCGCTCGCGGCCCGCCACCGCGCGGTGGCCGTCGTCGAGGACAACGTACGCAGCGGTGGGGTGGGCGCGGCCATCGGCCAGGCGCTGCGGGACGCGGACGTGGACCTGCCGCTGCGGACCTTCGGCATCCCCGAGGCGTTCCTGCCGCACGCCAAGCGCGCCGAGGTGCTCGCCGACATCGGACTCACGCCCGCCGAGATAGCGGGCCACATCGGTGCGGCCCTCGCCCGTATCGATGCGCGCACCGCCGCCGGGGAGGCCGCCGCCAAGGAGAGGGACGCATGACAGCAGCCGAGCAGCGCTCGGGTTTCGACGTGGGCGAGCTACTGGCCAAGCGCGGGTCCGAGCGCTACGACCTGCACACCCGGTACCTCAACCACCAACTGCCGCGCATGCTGCACACCATCGGCTTCGACAAGGTCTACGAGCGGGCCGAGGGCGCGTACTTCTGGGACGACGGGGGCCAGAACTATCTGGACATGCTCGCCGGGTTCGGGGTGATGGGCCTGGGCCGCCACCACCCCGTCGTCCGCAAGGCGCTGCACGACGTACTGGACGCCTCGCTCGCGGATCTGACCCGCTTCGACTGCCAGCCGCTGCCCGGGCTGCTCGCCGAGAAGCTGCTCGGCCACGCCCCGCACCTGGACCGGGTCTTCTTCGGCAACAGCGGTACGGAGGCCGTCGAGACCGCGCTCAAGTTCGCCCGCTACGCGACCCGCAAGCCCCGCGTCCTCTACTGCGAGCACGCCTTCCACGGGCTCACCACCGGCTCGCTGTCGGTCAACGGCGAGGACGGCTTCCGCGACGGCTTCGCACCGCTGCTGCCCGACACCGCCATCGCGATGGGCGACCTGGGCGCGCTGGAACGGGAGCTGGCGCGCGGGGACGTCGCCGGGCTCGTCGTCGAACCGATCCAGGGCAAGGGCGTGCACGAGGCGCCGCCGGGCTTCCTGCGGGCCGCGCAGGAGCTGCTGCGCCGCCACAAGGCGCTGCTCATCGCCGACGAGGTACAGACGGGGCTCGGCCGCACCGGGGACTTCTTCGCGTACCAGCACGAGGACGGCGTCGAACCGGACCTGGTGTGCGTCGCCAAGGCGCTCTCCGGCGGCTACATCCCGGTCGGCGCGACCCTCGGCAAGGACTGGATCTTCAAGAAGGTCTACTCGTCCATGGACCGGGTGCTGGTGCACTCCGCCAGCTTCGGGGCCAACGCCCAGGCCATGGCGGCGGGGCTCGCCGTCCTCGCCGTCATGGAGGACGAGCAGATCGTCGCGAACGCCCGCCGCACCGGCGAGCTGCTGCGCGACCGGCTCGCCGCGCTGATCGACCGCTATGAGCTGCTGCACGACGTACGCGGCCGGGGGCTGATGATCGGCATCGAGTTCGGCAAGCCGTGCTCACTCGGGCTGCGCGGCCGCTGGGCGATGCTGCAGGCCGCGCGCAAGGGCCTGTTCGCGCAGATGGTCGTGGTGCCGCTGCTGCAGCGCCATCGCATCCTCACCCAGGTCTCCGGCGACCATCTGGAGGTCATTAAGCTGATTCCGCCGTTGATCATCGGCGAGCGGGAAGTGGACCGTTTCGTCGAGGCGTTCACGGCGGTCATGGATGACGCACACGGGGGCGGCGGGCTGATGTGGGAGTTCGGGCGGACTCTCGTCAAGCAGGCGGTCGCCCACCGCTGACGAGAGTGGGGGACCGGGAAATGGCCGACGCGACCGCGACAGAGGCCGTCAACGCGCTGACCGGGCGGTGGGTGCGGGCCGTCGTCTCGGACACGGAGTCCACGGCCCTCACCGGCCCCGGGGTCTGGCCGCTGCTCGCCCTGCTCGCGGGCGCCGCCGACGGCCCGGCCCGCGCCGAGCTGGAGAGCGCGCTCGGCGTCGGCGCGGACGGCGCGACGGCGCTCGGCCGCGAGGTCGTGGAGGCGATGGGCGCGATGGACGGCGTGGCGGCGGCCACCGGACTGTGGACCCATCGCGACCTGCCGGTACGGCCCGAATGGGAGGCTCAGCTTCCGCAGGGCGTACGGGGCCTCCTGACCGGCGACTCCGAGCGCGACCGCCGGGAGCTGGACGCGTGGGCCGCCCGGCACACCGACGGCGCGATCGCCAAGATGCCCGCGCCGCTGACGCCCGACACCCAGCTGGTGCTGGCCGGGGCGCTCCTGCTGAAGACGGCCTGGCGGCTGCCGTTCCACCCCGGGATGCTGACGCCTACGAGCGGGCCGTGGCACGGCCGGTCGCTGGCCGGTCTGCGCCGGACGACGGACGATGTGGACGGGGTGCTGCGGGTCATCCCCGAGACCCCGGCCGGACCGCTCACCCTGTCCGGGGTCGCGGGCGACAACGGGCTCGACGTCCACCTCGTCCTCGGCGCCGAGGGCGTACCGGGCGGCCAGGTGCTGGAGGCCGGGATCGGCGCGGTGGCCGGGCGGTACCCGGGGTGGGGCGGCGCGTCGCTGCCGTACGGCGAGGTGGGGCCCGGCGTCGCGGTCGAGGCGGCTCCGAGCTGGGACGACACCCCGACGGTCGCCCTCACCACCCCGCAGTTCACCGTGTCCGCCGAGCACGATCTGCTGCGGCACGCGGAGCTGTTCGGGCTGGGCAGCGCCCAGGACGACTCCCGGGGACACTTCCCGGGGATCAGCCCGAGCCCGTTGGCGATCTCCTCCGGGCAGCAGTCCATCACCGCGTCGTTCAGCGCCGAGGGCTTCTGGGCGGCGGCCGTGACCGCGCTGGCGATGGCGCCGGGCGGGGGCCCGCCGCAGCGGACGGCGAAGCGGATCTCGGTGACGTACGACCGCCCGTTCGGCTTCCTGGCCGTGCACCGGGCCAGCGGTCTGGTGCTGACGGCGGGCTGGGTCACCGAGCCCGAGGCGGGGGTCGACACACCGTGGGGTCCTCCGGGCCTCGGCTGACTCGCCCGGTCGCGTCAGCCGGTGAGCATCCGCTCCCGCAGCCGCATCCGCTGCGGGGCGGTCAGGCCCAGGCCCTCGGCGAGATAGCGGTCGGGGGTGCCCCAGGTCTCCTCTATCGTCTCGAAGGCCGCCGCGAGATACGCGGGGCGCGCGTCGAAGAGCGGGCTCAGCAGGTCCAGCACCTCCGGGGACATGGGGTCGGAGCCGTCCGAGGGGCCCTTGCGCCAGATCTTGTAGCGCCGGTGGGCGGCGGCCGACTCCAGATAGTCGGCCTCGATGGCCTCCCGCTCGACCCCGAGCGCCAGCAGGGTCACCGCGACCGAGAGACCGGCCCGGTCCTTGCCCGCCGAACAGTGCATCAGCGCGGGCGAGCTGTCCTCCGCCATGGCGCTGAGCACCCGGCCGTGCTCGACGATGCGGCTGGTGATGATGGCCCGGTACGCGTTGATCATCCGCCGCTCGGCGCGCCCGTCGTCCAGCAGCTCGCGCAGGGTGTTGAGGTCGCCCTCGCGCACCATGGTCCAGAACCCGGCGCCGTCGGCCGGGTCGGACAGCGGGAGGTTCACGTTCCGCACGCCGGTGAGGGAGACGTCCGGGCCCTCCAGCTTGATGTCGGCCGCGTTGCGGAAGTCGAAGACGGTGTGCAGGCCGAGCGAGTCGAGGAAGGCCGCGTCGCTGTCGGTGGCGTGGGCGAGGTGGCCGCTGCGGAACAGCACGCCGGGCCGTACGCGACGGCCGTCGGAGGTCGGCAGCCCGCCGACGTCGCGGAAGTTGCGGACCCCCACCAGCTGGGGTTCGGCCTGCGGGACCTGCGGCGACGGCTGCGTCACGGGCGCTCCTCACGATCGAACCGCCACGCCGCTCGTCGACGAGGCGGGCTCTGCTGACCATACGACATTGGGTTCCTGCTGCAATCAGTTCGGCCGACCGTGACGCAGGCCATTGCCGTGCGAACGCACCCTGCCCGATGATGTTGATACCTGTTGGGAATTGGGGACGTGTGATGATTGAAACCGGCGGAAACGGTCGGCTCTGGCTGCTCTCGGGGCGACGCGGCAGCTACGCCCTGCACCTCACCGACGAGGACGCCCTGCTCCATCTCCACTGGGGCCCGCGCCTCACGGTCCCGGACGCCGAGGCCCTCGCCGCCGAACCTCTGCCCGCCGACCGAGGCTTCGAATCACCGCTGGACGGGCGCGAGGAGTACCCGGTCGAGGGCGGCCCGCGCTTCGTACGCCCCGCCCTGTCCGTCCGCTCCGTCCGCGCGGCGGGCGTACGGGGCACCGAGTGGCGCTTCGAAGAGAGCGCCATCAGCGGCGATGAGCTGCGGCTGCGCTTCCACGACCCGCTCCACCACCTCGACATCACCCTCCACTACCGGATGCGGGACGACGGCGACGTCATCGAGCGCTGGACGACCCTCACTCACGCCCGAGCCCACACCGGCACCGAGGGCGACGCCCCGCTGGAGCTGCTGCGCGCCGACTCCGCCGCCTGGTCGCTGCCGGTCGGCGAGCACCGGCGGCTGAGCCATCTGTACGGGCGGTGGGCCGCCGAGAGCCAGCTCGCCCGCACCGACCTCACCCCCGGCGAGAAGGTCATCGGCAGCCGCCGTGGCCACACCAGCCATCAGCATCTGCCCTGGATCGCGATCGACGACGGGACGGCCACCGAGGAGAGCGGCGAGGTGCACAGCTGCGCGCTCGCCTGGTCCGGGTCCTGGCGGATCGCCGTCCAGCGGCTCGCCGACGGCACCGTACAGACCGTCGGCGGCGTCGGCCACGACGAGTCGGGGCTGCTGCTCCTGGCCCCCGGCGAGTCGTACACCACCCCGGTCTTCGCGGGGCTGTGGACCGACGGCGGCTTCGGGGCCGCGAGCCGCGCCTGGCACGCCTGGCAGCTCGCCCACGTGATCCCCGGCGCGGACGAGGACCGGCCGGTCCTCTACAACTCCTGGGAGGCCACCGAGTTCGAGGTGAGCGAGGAGCAGCAGCGCTCCCTCGCCCGGCTCGCCGCCGGTCTCGGCGTCGAGCTGTTCGTTGTCGACGACGGCTGGTTCGGGTCCCGTACCAGCGACCGGGCCGGGCTCGGCGACTGGACCCCCAACCCGGACCGCTTCCCGCACGGGCTGAAGCCGCTTGCCGACGAGGTGCACGCGATGGGCATGCGGTTCGGCATCTGGGTCGAACCGGAGATGGTCAACGCCGACAGCGACCTCTACCGCGCCCACCCCGACTGGGTGCAGCACCACCCCGGCCGCACCCGCACCGAATTCCGCAACCAGCTGGTGCTCAACCTCGCCCGGCCCGATGTCCGCGCGTATCTGTGGGAGCGGCTGGACACCCTGCTCAGCGGCGCCCCCATCGACTATGTGAAGTGGGACTTCAACCGCTCCTTCACCGACCCCGGCTGGCCCGGCGACCCGTATCCGCAGCGGCTGGGCATCGAGCATGTCCACGGGCTGTACGAGCTGCTGGAGCGGCTGCGCGCCGCCCACCCCGGGGTCGCCTTCGAGTCCTGCTCGGGCGGCGGCGGCCGGATCGACCTGGGCGTCCTCGGCCGCACCGACCAGGTGTGGACCTCGGACAACACCGACCCGCTGGACCGCCTCGCCATCCAGCACGGCTTCAGCCAGCTGCACCCGGCCCGGGTGATGGCCGCCTGGGTCACCGACAGCCCCAACGTCATGGGCAACCAGCGGCAGAGCGGGCTCCGCTTCCGCTTCATCAGCGCGATGGCCGGGGTGCTGGGCGTCGGCGGCGACCTGACGAAGTGGAGCGAGGCCGAACTGACCGAGGCCCGCGACTGGGTGGCGCTCTACAAGCGGATCCGGCCCGTCGTCCAGCACGGTGAGCAGTACCGGCTGCGGCCGCCGGGCGGCGGCGGGCTCAGCGCGGTGCAGTACGTACGCGGCGAGGAGACCGTGGTGCTGGCGTGGCTGCACGCGCAGCGCTTCGGCGAACCCCCGCTCCCGCTGCGGCTGCGCGGCCTCGACCCGGCCGCGCAGTACGAGGACCTGGCCACCGGGACCGTCCACCGAGGCGCGGTGCTCGCCCATCACGGTCTGCGCACCGGGCTGCGCGGCGACCTGGACGCCGCCGTATTCCACCTCCGCCGAACTGACCAGGTGGGATAACTCACCCCTGGTCAGCGGCTGGTTACGGTCGCGTAGGTCACCTGTTCGGGTGAATGATGTCCGGATGTGGCAGACGATTCGCAAAGACTCAACCGTGAAGTGATCGGGTCGTACGCAGCCATCGGGGACAGTTTCACCGAGGGCGTTGGCGATCCCGGACCGGACGGCGTGTTCATCGGCTGGGCCGACCGGCTCGCCGTCCTGCTCTCCGACCGACGGCCCGAACACGATTTCCGCTACGCCAACCTCGCCGTGCGCGGCCGGCTCCTGGATCCGATCGTCGAGGAGCAGGTGCCCCGGGCGGTCGATCTCGGCCCCGACCTGGTCACCTTCTGCGCGGGCGGCAACGACATCCTGCGGCCCGGCAGCGATCCCGACGATGTCGCCCGGCGCTACGAGGCCGCCGTCGCCGACCTCACCTCCCGGGTGCCCACCGTGCTGTTGTGCACCGGCTTCGACACCCGGGGGATCCCGGTCCTCCGCCATCTGCGGGGCAAGATCGCCACGTACACCGCCCATGTGCGGGCGATCGCCGACCGCTACGACTGCCCGGTGCTCGACCTGTGGTCGCTGCGCTCGGTGCAGGACCGGCGGGCGTGGGACGACGACCGGCTCCATCTGTCGCCGGACGGACACACCCGGGTCGCGCTGCGCGCCGGTCAGGTCCTCGGCCTTGAGGTGCCCGCCGACCCCGACCAGCCGTGGCCGGACGACGGGCAGCGCACCCCGGCCGAGGTGCGCCGGGACAACATCCACTGGGCGCGCGAGTATCTGGTGCCGTGGATCGGGCGGCGGCTGCGCGGGGTGTCGTCCGGAGACCATGTGGAGCCCAAGCGCCCGGACTTGCTGCCGCTGCGGTGAGGGCGTTCGCCGCAGCGTTGAGGGTGTTCGCCGCTGAGGTGAGGGTGTTTCAGGCCAGGTAGGCCCATACGGCGCGGCCCGCGCCGCCCGTGTGGGGCCGTACGCCCCAGGCCTGGGACAGGGCCTCGACCAGCATCAGCCCGCGTCCGCCCTCCTGGTCCACGCTCACCGACGACCGCGCCTGCGGCACCGTGCGCGCGCATCCCTGGTCGGCCACTTCGAGCCGCAGCCGGGTCCCCATCAGCTGCAACGAGCAGCGCACCTCATCGCTTGAGGTGTGCCGGACCGCGTTGGTGAACAGCTCGGAGACCACCAATTCGGCGCTGTCACGGGTGTCCTGGTCGACACCCCATGAGCGCAGCCGCAGGACGACATGCCTTCTCGCCTCCGCGACGGACGTGCTCAGCGCCGGGAGACGAAACGCGTCCTGAAGGCACGCAGCGACCGTCGAGCCGCTGTGCCCTAACCGGAGAGCCTCGTAGGAAGGAGCCACACCGTAACTATGCTCTGTCACGATCGCTTGTGACAAGGTTCAGTCTGTAAATTACAGAATCGCAAGGACAGACTGTTCCGAAAGCTGAGCCCGTGCCAGACTGCTGTGCTGTGACAGTAAGTGGAGGGGGACGATAGTGGCGGATGCGCGGTCGGGCGGTGCCCCGACCGTCCTGCGGGTCGTGCTCGGCAAGCGGCTCCAGGACCTTCGCGAAAAGTCCGGACTCTCCTTCGAACAGGCCGGGCGGGCGCTCGACGTCACCCATGCCACGATCCGGCGCATGGAGAAGGCCGAGGTCGGCCTGAAGCTCCCGTACGTCGAGAAACTGCTGCGCACCTACGGCGTCACCGACCCCCAAGAGGTCGAGGCCTTCCTCTCCCTCGCGAAGGAGGCCAACAAGAACGGCTGGTGGCACCGGTTCCGGGACGTCCTGCCCGACTGGTTCAACACGTTCGTCAGCCTTGAGGTCGAGGCCAACCTCATCCGGGCCTACGAACCGCACTACATCCCCGGGCTGCTGCAGACCGAGGACTACTCCCGCGCGGTGCTCCGCGCGGGCATGCCGCACGCCCCCGAGACGGAGATCGAGCGCAACGTCGCGCTGCGGATGGAGCGGCAGGCCCTGCTGCGCCGCCCGGATCCGCCCATGCTGTGGGTGGTGATGGACGAGACGGTGCTGCGCCGTCCCATCGGCGGGGCCGAGACCATGCGGGCCCAGATCGGGCGGCTCATCGAGGTCGCCGACTCACCCCAGATCAGACTGCAGGTCATGCCGTTCGACGCCGGACCGCACCCGGCGATGTACGGCCCCTTCCATATCTTCCGGTTCCCGATCCCGGAGCTGCCCGACATCGCGTATACGGAGACGCTCGTGAGCGGCTCCTACTTCGACCAGCGCGATGATGTCTCGGCGTTCCTGGAGGCCCTGGACCGGATGTGCGCGCAGGCCGCGCCTGCACAGACCACTCAGGCCATTCTGAGTGGCATTCGCAAGGAGATCTGAACGATGGATCGCATATGCGCGAGCCGCGTCTACAGCGGCATGCCGGCCAGGGACCTCGGTTCCGAGGGCTGGCACAAGCCGTGGAGTGGTGGCAATGGGGGAAGCTGCGTCGAGGCGATGAGGCTCAAGGACGGCCGGGTGGCGCTGCGCCAGTCGACCGACCCGGACGGACCGGCTCTGATCTACACGCACCTGGAGATGAAGCGCTTCATCCAGGGGGCGAAGGCGGGCGACGCCGACTTCCTCCTCTTGTGACGCCCGGGCGCGACGAGGGCGACCGAGGGCGGCCGCGGGGGAACGAGGGGGACTGACAAGGGGACATGGTGTGACCGACCGACCAGCAGCGGACCAGCGATTACCCGGCCAGCGATTATCCGCGTCGCGCATCTCCGGTACGGGGGTGTCCGGCCAGGACATCGACACCAGCAGACCGCATCCGGCCCGGATGTACGACTACTACCTGGGGGGAAAGGACAACTACGAGATCGACCGCGAGGCCGCCGAGCGCATCATCGGGCAGTCCCCGGACATCCTCGACAGCGCCCGCGCCAACCGCGCGTTCCTGCTGCGCGCCGTCCGTACGGTGGTGGCGAGCGGCATACGGCAGATCATCGACATCGGGACGGGCATACCGACCTCGCCCAACACCCATGAAGTGGCCCGGGAGATCGCCCCGGACACCCGCGTGGTGTACATCGACAACGACCCGATCGTCGCCGCGCACGCGGACGCCAAGCTGACCAGCACCCCGGGCACCCACTTCGCGCTGGCCGACACGCGCGGACCCGCCGACATCCTGGCGCATCCGGCGGTGCGCGACAACATCGACTTCACCGAACCCGTGGCACTGCTGCTGGTCGCGGTCCTCCACTTCGTCTCGGACGCGGAGGATCCGGCGGGGATCATCGCCACCCTGACCGAGCCGATGGCCTCGGCAAGCCATCTGGTCATCAGCCACGGCACCCTGGACTTCCACGGCCCCGACGAGGTGGCCGACGCGGTGTACCGGAAGTCCACCGCAGAGCTGAGCCTGCGCCGTCACGCCGAGATCCTTCCGTTCTTCGACGGGTTCACGCTGCTCGAACCGGGGCTGGTGCGGGCGCCGCTGTGGCGCCCGGACGGGCCGCCGCCCGAGGCCGGGGCCCATGGGTCCGTCGGCATCTACGGCGGCGTCGGGCGCAAGGACTGAACGGGGAGGCGGGCGGGGATCCGCTCCAGGACCCCGCCCGCGAACACGTCGTACAGCGGCAGCGACTCCAGATGGACGTAGCCGATGTGGCAGTCGCACACGGCGAGCGGACAGGCCCGGGGCCGCAGCGCCGCCCGGTACGAGCCGTCGTACAGATTGCCCAGCTCCGTGCGGACGAAGTGGCAGCGGCGCACCGTGCCGTCGCCGTCCACCGAGATCACCGAGGCGCCGGTCCGGCACGGCAGACCGGCGCTCCGGTGCGGATGGCGGCTGTAGCCGAAGAGCGGATCGAGCGCCGTCCAGTCGGCGGCCTCCGCGTCCGTGTAGGTGTGGCCGTCCGCCGCGTTCACCCACAGATAGACCTGCTCGGGCAGTTCGGCGCGCAGCCTGCGGGCCGCGTCGAGATGGTCCGGGAGACCGACGATCCCCACGCTGTGGCGTATTCCGCGCGCGGCCAGCTCCCGGCACTTGGTCAGGAACCGGTCGTACGGCGTCTGGCCCGGGTGGTACGTGCACCACAGCGCGAGCGTGTCCGGGTCGGCCCCGGCCGTCCAGTCGGTGCGGCAGCTCAGATTGGTCTGGATCGCCACCCGCTCGATGTGCGGAAGACGGCTCAGCTCGGTGAGCGCGCGGCGGTACCAGGAGCGCGTCAGCCCCTCGCCCCACGGCGTGAACAGCACCGACAGCCGGTCGCCCGACTGCTCCCTGGCCCACGCCGTGAAGCGCTCCAGCGCGGCCCGGTCAGCGCGCAGCGCCTCCCGGCTGTCGCGCCGCTTGGCGAACGGGCAGTACGGACAGTCGTAGTCGCAGGAGGCCAGCGGGCCCCGGTAGAGGATGGTGAGATCCATGTTCTTGGTGTCTCGGCTCACTTCGCCTCGTACGCGGCCATCGCGGCGCGCACGGCGGGGGAGAACAGCTCGGGGCCGAGCGCGTCGGAGTGCGCCAGGCCCTCCGGCGACAGCCTCAGCCTGCCGTGGGGCGGGGCAGGGTCCAGCCAGCCGCGCGCGGCGAACCGGGCCAGCTCCTCGGGGAAGTCCTCGGCCGGGTCGGCGGCGAACCGCGCCCGGTACGCGGCCACGTCCAGGCCCTCGGCCTGCAGGACGGACTGGAGCAGATGGCGGCGGCGGGCCTCGTCGCCGGTGATCGCCCGCCCGTGCTCGGCGTGGCCGAAGTCGGCCTCGGGGCGGGAGACATAGTCGTCGATGATGCCGCGTATCTCGCGCATGTCGACCGCGTAGTCGAAGGAGTAGTGCAGCCCGGAGGTGTACGAGCGGGCGCCGCAGCCCAGGCCGATCATGCCGTCCGTCTGGCAGGCGTAGTCCTCGCCGCCGGACGCGGGGGCGGGGGTGTCCGTACGGCGGAACATGCGCATCGAGACCTGCTCATAGCCGCGCGCGAGGAGATGGTCCCGGCCCAGCCGGTACAGCCGCAGCCGCCGCTCGTCCCACTCGTCATCCGTCTCGGCGGCCTCCTTGCGGCCGAGGCCGGTCAGCGGGCGGACGTAGAGGGGATAGAGATACAGCTCCTCGGGGTGCCAGGCGAGGGCCGCGTCCAGGGAGCGCAGCCAGCTGCGCTCGGTCTGGCCGTCGATCCCGTAGATCAGGTCGATGTTGAGGACGGGGATGCCCGCCTCGCGGATCCGGGTCAGCGCGGCCTCGACATCGGCCCGGCGCTGCGGCCGGACCGCCGAACGCGCCTCCGCGTCCACGAAGCTCTGCACACCCAGGCTCAGCCGTGTCGTACCGCGCGCGGCGAGCACCGCGAGCCGGTCGGCGGTGGCGGTGGCCGGGGACGCCTCGACGGAGAGCGGCACGGCGGCCAGATCCGCGCCCATCCGCTTCTCGGCGATGTCGCACAGCCGCTCCAGCTCGGCCGCCTCCAGAAACGTCGGGGTGCCGCCGCCGAAGGCCGCGGCGGCGAACCGGGCCCCGTCCCCGAGCGCGTCGGACACCGCGTCCGCCTGGCGCTCCAGGGCGTCCAGATACGCCGTGGTGAGGCCGTCCGGGGCGCCGATCCGGGTGAAGAGATTACAGAAGCCGCAGCGCACCTCGCAGAACGGGATGTGCAGGTACAGCGACAGCGCGTCCTTCGGCTCGTCCGCCCACAGCCCGCGCAGCGCGGGCCGGTCCGGCAGCTCGTCGTACGCGGTCTTGTGCGGATAGGCGTAGACGTACGACTGGTACGGGCGGACGGTGGTGGTGGTGATGGTCATGGGGTCCCAAGGAAGAAGTGGGTGTACGGCACGGTCCAGACGGCCTCGTGGCCGAGCCGGTGGCCGGTGTAGCCGCCGTCGCCGTACGCGGTGCCGTGGTCGGAGCAGACGATCGCGAAGCCGGGGCCGCGGCCGCTCATCGCGGTGAAGAGACGGCCGATGTGGCGGTCGACGTACTCCAGCGCGGCGGCGTGGGAGGCGCGGGTGTCCCCGCTGTCGCGGGTCGCGCCCGGCAGATGGAACCAGTTGGGCTGGTGCAGTGCGGACACGTTGATGAAGAGGAACAGCCGCCGCTCCGGGGCCAGATCCCCGATGACCCGCTCGGCGCAGGCGATCTGCGCCTCGAAGGAAGTGGGGGAGGGGACGCCGAACTCCGGCTCCCAGTGGCTCTCCTGGAAGTAGCCGGGCAGCACCGAGCCCATCGGGGGCCGCTTGGTGAAGAAGCCGACACCGCCGATACACACCGTGTGGTACCCGGCCGCCGCGAGCCCGGTCACCAGATCCGGGGCGTCGTAGACGTACGTACCCTCCGCCGTGGTCTCGCTGCCCGCGAAGCGTGCCGCGAACAGCCGCGGGTGCGGGCCCGGCCGGGCCGGGGTGGGCAGGAATCCGGCGAACATGGCCTGGTGGGAGGCGTAGGTGAAGCTGCCGGGGGCGTGCCGCTTCTCCCAGACCCCGCCCGGCATCCGGGCGGTCAGGTGGGGGAGCCGCCCGGCGGCGGCGAGTTCGGCGGCGACGTCGTAGCGGAGGGTGTCGAGGGTGACCAGCAGCAGATCGTGGCTGCCCACGACCGCGTTCATATCAGGCTCGGCCAGGGTCGGTTCAGACACTTCTGGTTCAGACACTTCTGGTTCAGACAGTTCCGGTTCAGGCATCGTGGCTTGCCTCCCCGGGTGCGCGGATCACGGCGGCGATCTGCGCCGCGTACGTGTCTTGGCCCTCGGCGCCGCTGCCGGGCAGCCCGGTCAGCCGGGGCAGCAGATCGCCGAAGGCGTTGACCTCGCCGACCGCGAACCGCCGCCACCCGGTGCCGGGCAGCAGATCCACCCCGACGCACAGGGTGTCCGGGAAGCAGGCCGCCGCCCGCTCCGCCGTGCCCAGCACCGTGCGCCACTCCACCCCGGCCCCCTCCGCGGCCGCGCGGGCGGCGGCCAGATCGCCGCGTACGCCCCCGAGGTGGAGATTGGTCATGGGGGAGCGGCTGGTCCGCACGACGGCGTGGGTCGCCCGGCCGCCGATCACCACCACCCGCAGATCGGCGGCGCGCTTGTGCTGGGACGCCTTGGGCAGCCAGCGCTCGATGTGCAGCCCGTCCGGGGCCAGCGTGTCCAGGATCGCGGCGATCTCCCGCTCCGTGTCATACCGCCGCACCCGCAGCGAGTTGAAGAGCGCGCCGTCCTCCGCGCGCTCCACCGAGGTGGTGGCGCGGATGCGGCCCGGGCCCGCGTACTCGATCGCGAGCACCCCGGAGGCGGACGAGCCGTGCGCGAGCTTGATGAACGCGCGGTGCATCCCGCCCTCGCCGAGCGCCGCCCGTACGTCGTCCCAGCCGCGCACCGGTGGCGCCCCGGGACCGGAGGTCGGCGAGAACGGTACGGGGACACCGGCCGCGTCCAGCACCCCGTGGCACAGCCGCTTGTCGAACAGGACGGCCAGCTCACCGGGGTCGTCCAGCAGCGTCGCGTCCGCCGTGTGCGCGGCCTTCGCGACGGCCCGTACGGCGTCCATGAGCCGGGCGTACCAGCGGGCGGTGCCCTCGACCCGGGTCGGGTCCCCGGCGCCCCGCAGCAGCGCGTCCACCTCGGGGTCCTCGCCGGGCGAGTCGATCCGTACGGTCTCGCCCGGCTCGAACTCCACGCCGCCGCACAGCACATCGCGCCAGGCCAGCACCCGGGGCGCGGCCAGCCCGGCGGCCAGGGCGGCGTCGGTGAACATCTCCACGCGGCGATGGCCGGGATTGCCGACGACGGCGAACCGTGGGCTATTCGGAGACGGCGACAAAGCGGAACTCCTCCTCACCGTCACCGAGGTCATCCCAGACATCGGTCTTTTCCGGATCCGAGACGTCGACCGCGACCCCGGACGGCTCCAGGGCGTCGCACATCCGGCGCGTCATCGCGTCCGACAGATAGTGGTGGTGCAGGTCGAGCCGCTGGAGGTGGGTGAGCGGCTGGCCGTCGAGCAGTGCCGCCGCGCCCTCGTCGCCGAGCGTGCCCATGGACAGGTCGAGCGAGGTGAGCTGGGCGACGACGGGTGCGGCGGCGACGGCGGCGGCGATCTCGTCCTGGATCTCGCTGTCCTGCAGCCCGAGATGGGTCAGCGCGGGGAAACGGCCACTGGTGAGGATCGGCGCGAGATCGGCGACCGTGGCATCACCCCCGTACTGCTCCACCCCCAGCCACAGCGCGAGGTGTTCCAGCCGGGGCAGTTCGCTCGCGCCCACCGCGCGGACGATCTCGCCCGGCAGCCCGCCGGACTCGAACCTCAGCGACCGCAGCCGCTCGTGGCGCACCGGCCGGAAGCCGAGGTCTCCCATGCCGCAGCCGCGCACCGTGAACTCCTCCAGGAGCGGGTACGCCGCCAGGACGGGCGTGACGTCGTCCATCGGCAGCCAGGACAGCTCGCACTCCTCGGACATCACGTCGGCGAGGAACAGCCCGCGCAGCGCGGGCAGCCGGTCGGCGGAGGCGATCAGGGCGTCGAGCACCGGACGCACAGTGGAGTAGTCCTCGCTGCCCCACCAGCTGCCGACGATCACTGCGCGGACATGCTCGGCCGCCACGGTGTCCAGGAAGTCCGCCCACAGCTCGATGAACGGGCGGCTGTCCTCCCAGTCGAGGGAGAGCCGCCAGGCGACCGAGTCGGCGGGCGGCAGATCGTCGGCATCGGCTCCGATATCCGTGCTGGCGAAGTCGGAGACGGGCAGACCGGCGAAGGACTCCCGATGATGGCCGATCATGGCTGGATGCTCCTCACCTAAATCCTGATGTCTGTGGTCGGGTGCGGGCGGCCGTCACTCGGCGACGGCCGTGTAGCGGTCGACTTCGCCGTCGTATTCGTCCTCGTCGCCCTTCTCGGACAGTGCGACCTCCACCCCGGACGGCCCCAGGGCGTCGCGCAGCCGCTGCTCCAGCGCCTCCGAGAAGTAGTTGTGGTCCAGGTCGAGCCGCCGGAGGTGGGTGAGCGGCTGGCCGTCGAGCAGCGCCGCCGCGCCCTCGTCGGTGAGCACGCCCATGGACAGATCGAGCGAGGTGAGCTGGGCGACGACGGGCGCGGCGGCGACTGCGGCGGCGATCTCGTCCTGGATCTCGCTGTTCTGCAGGCCGAGATGGCGCAGCGCGGGGAAGCGGCCACCGGAGAGCAGCGGCGCGAGGTCGCCGACGGTGGCATCGCCTCCGTAACCCTCGACGCCCAGCCACATCTCCAGGTACTCCAGGGCGGGCAGCTCGCTTCCGGCGACACCGCGCACCACCTCGCCGGGCAGCCCGCCGGTCTCGAAGCGGAGCCTGCGCAGATTCTGGTGGGTGACGACAGGGAACCGCAGGCCGCTGCCGCCGCGGATGCCCAGCTCCCGCAGCCCGGGGTAGGCGTCCAGGACCGGGGTCACATCGGACTGCTGGATCCAGGAGATCTCGGCCTCCTCCGGCTCCAGATCGCCGATGAAGACCGCTTCGAGGGCGGTCAGCCGGTCCTTGGCGGCCACCAGCAGGTCGACGATCATCGCCGAGTCGTCCTCCTCCTCCGCCTCGCCCCACTGGCCGATGATGAGCGCCCGCACCCGGGAGGGGGCGACCGTGGTCAGGAACCGCTCGAAGCGCTCCTCGAAGTTCTCGTCCGACTCCTCGGTGTAGGGGTTGTAGGAGATGCGCCAGGCCGCGGCCTCCGGTGCGGGCAGCCGTGACTCCTCCTCGTCGGGGCGCGGGAAGTCGAAGGCCGGAAGGCCGTGCAGTTCTGTCAGGTGGCCGATGAAGGACATGGGCGCGAGTTCTCCTGGTGGGTTCGATGGGGCGTGATTGATTCCCCACGGTGTGCGAAGAGTTGTATCAAGCGCCACCGACAGCCGCCCTGGCGGCTGTTGATGGCGGGCGTTGTCGGCGGCGTTGTCGGACCCCCTGCGTACCGTCAGGACCATCGACGGAAGGGGAGGGCATGTACCGACAGGGAGACGTCCTGATCGTGCCGGTGGCGCGGGAGTCGCTGCCGCCGGGCGCCGACGCGCTGCCGCAGCAGCCCAGGGACGGGCGGGGGCGGCTGGTGCTGGCGCTCGGCGAGGTGACCGGGCACGCCCACGCGGTGGTCGGGCCGGGCACGCTGGTGCGCGAGGCGGGGCCGTTCGGCGCCTCGTATCTCCATCTGCCGGACGGCGGGCGGGTGGTGCACGAGGAGCACGCGGCGATACCGCTGCCCAAGGGGTGGTACCGGGTGGTGCGTCAGCGGGAGTACGTGCCGGGCGCCGTGCGCGTCGTGGCGGACTGAGAGCGGGGGACGAGGACTCATGACGATGACGCAGATGGCGTTGGGTGTGGACTGGCGCGCGGTGGCCGCGGCGACCGGGCACGCGGACCGGGCGGCGGCTGAGGCGGGCATCCGGCTGGCGTACGAAGCGGCAGGGCTGGCGCCGCCGGAGCGGATCGTGTGGACCGGCTCGCCGCTCGCGGCCACGGTGGTCGCGCTGCTGCTCACCGGGCAGGGGGAGGGGCTGCCGGGCGACGTCGCCGAGCGGGCCGCCGACACCCTCGCCGCCGCCGGGATCGAGCCGGTGGCGGGCGCCGCGGGCGCCTCGGTGCGGGACGCCGTGCGCACCCGCCCCTGGGCGCGCGCCCGGGAGCGGGCTCACACCGCGCTGGGCCCGTCCGGGTGGGCCGAGCGCTGGACGCTGACGGGGGCGCCGCTGTGGGACGTCACCCGGGCGCTGACCGAGCGCATCCGCACCGGCGTCATCGAGTCCCTGGCGGAGGGTTCGCGCACGGAGCGCGCGGACCAGGAGACGGCCATCCGGCTCGCCCTGCTGGACGCGGTGCTGGGGCAGCACGACGCGCCCTGGCTGGCCTCCGTCGCCGACGATTCGGACGGCGGGCTCGACGGGCCCGCCGAGGTCGCCCGCGCCGCCGGGTGGTGGTGGCCGTACGAGAAGGCCGTGGTGATCGCGGAGCGCCCGGTCGAGCTGCACCGCGACGAAGCGGGCCGCCTCGACCGCGGCGACGGCCCCGCGCTGGCCTTCCCCGACGGCTTCGCGCTGTACGCCTGGCGCGGTATGCCGGTGCCCGCGGCCTTCCTCGACCAGCTGGGTGGGCTGACCCCGGACCGCATCCGCGCGGAGGAGAACGCGGAGCTGCGCCGGGTGATGCTGGAGCACTACGGCTACGAGCGCTATCTGGACGAGTCCGGGGCGCAGCCCGTGCACCGGGACGAGACGGGTGTGCTGTGGCGCATCGACCTGGTGGACGACGAGCCGGTGGCGATGGTCGAGGTGGTCAACTCCACGCCCGAGCCGGACGGTACGAGCCGTACGTACTGGCTGCGCGTCCCGCCCCGCACCCGGACCGCCCGTGAGGGCGTGGCCTGGACCTTCGGCCTGGACGCCGAGACGTATGTGCCGGAGCGCGAGACCTGAGCCGGACGCTCACACCCCACATCGGCTTGGTCTGGACCTTGACTGGTATAGACCAAGCCGATTGAGTGTCCTCCGACAACACGAGCATTGGGGTGGTCTCATGTGGAGAAGACGCGCCACGACGTGGTTCGCCGCGCTGGCGGCGGTGTGCGCCTTATTGTTTGGCATGCCCATGGCTTCCGCATCGGCGGATTCGGCCGACGCGGCGGGCACGGCCGCACCCGCGGCCTGCACCTATCCGAACTGGGTCGCGGGCAAGTGGTACGTGACCGGTGACATCGTCCGGTACACCGACGGCAAGTACTACCGCGCCGAGCACGACAACCCGGGCTACGACCCGGTGATCAGCACCTGGTACTGGGAGCCGTTCGACTGCGGCGGCGGGGGCGGGAACTCCGGCTTCGTCGTGAGCGAGGCGCAGTTCAACCAGATGTTCCCGAACCGGAACGGCTTCTACAGCTACCAGGGCCTGACCGCCGCCCTGAGCGCCTACCCCGGCTTCGCGAACACCGGCAGCGACACCGTGAAGCGGCAGGAGGCCGCCGCCTTCCTTGCCAACGTCAGCCATGAGACCGGCGGTCTCGTCCACATCGTCGAGCAGAACCAGGCGAACTACCCGCACTACTGCGACGGGAACCGGCCGTACGGCTGCCCGGCGGGCCAGGCGGCGTACTACGGCCGCGGACCGATCCAGCTCAGCTGGAACTTCAACTACAAGGCCGCGGGCGACGCCCTGGGCATCGACCTGCTGGGCAACCCCTGGCTGGTGCAGAACGACTCCGCGGTGTCCTGGAAGACCGCCCTCTGGTACTGGAACACCCAGACCGGCCCGGGCACCATGACCCCGCACAACGCCATGGTCAACCAGCGCGGCTTCGGCGAGACCATCCGCAGCATCAACGGCAGCCTGGAGTGCAACGGCGGCAACCCGGGCCAGGTGCAGAGCCGGATCAACGCGTACCAGCGGATGGTCCAGATACTCGGCACCACCCCGGGCTCGAACCTGAGCTGCTGATGCGGCGATAAATAAGGTGCGCCGGGCGTGCCGCGCCCGCCAGCCTGGGACGCATGCCGTGGACGACGACCTCCGACCTCGATGCGTTCCAGGCCGCCGCGGGCGCGTTCCTGCGCGCCCGCCCGGTCCGGCACACCCTGCTCCTCACCGTCGTCTCCTCGCTGGCGGCGGCGGGCAGTGGCCGTTACGGCGACCAGCCGCCGGTCTACGGCTGGTGGCGGGCGCCCTCGGGCGCCGTGGACGGTGCGTACGTCCGCACCCCGCCCCGTCCGCCGCTGCTCTCCGCCATGCCCGCCGAGGCGGCGGACGCGCTGGCCCGCACCCTGGCCGGGGCGCGTCTCACCGAGCCCCGTCTCACTGGGGTGAACGGCGTACGCCCCGTCGCCGAGGCCTTCGCGGACGCCTGGGAGCGGCACACCGGGGAGGTCCGCCGGGCCGAGGACGTCCAGCGGCTGTACCAACTCGACACCCTGACCCCGTCCGGGCCCGCGATACGGGGGCGGGCCCGGGCGGCCACCACCGCCGACCGCGATCTGCTGCTGAGCTGGTACGCGGCGTTCGGCCGCGACACCGGAGCGCTGCCCGAGGACGAGGTGGCGCGCACGGTGGACGACCGGCTCAGCCACCACGGCGCCCTGCTCTGGGAGGTGGACGGCGAGCCGGTGGCCACCGCCGCGGTGAGCCGCACGGTCGCGGCCACCGTCCGGGTCTCGTTCGTCTACACCCCGCCCGAGCTGCGCGGACACGGTTACGGAGGCGCGGTCACGGCCGCCGTGAGCCGGGCGGCGCGCACGGCGGGAGCCGAGCGGGTGCTGCTCTTCACCGACCTGGCCAACCCCACCAGCAACGCCCTCTATCAGCGGATCGGCTACCGCCCGGTCGAGGACCACCTGCTGCTGACGTTCACCGGTGATCGCTGACGTTCACACGCCCTGAAAACGAGCTGAACAGACCCGGTGCCCCCTTCCGGAACAAGGTCACCCATCGGGAGAGTTGTCACAGTGCAGCAGCACAACAGCACAGGCCATGGGGTGCCCGTCGCTCCCCATCACCCAGGAGGTGCCGTGACCGGTTCCAGCCCCCAGCGTGCCCGGCTCGCCGCAGCCCTGCGCCCCGCCGCCTTCGGGGCGGACCCGGCCGGGGAGCGGATGGAGCGCATCCGGCAGTCGCCGAACTTCGCGAACGGTGTGTTCACCAACCCCGGCGGCAACGGCCGCACCGCGCCCTCGGGCTCGATGCTGAAGTTCCTGCCCACGTACTTCCGCAAGGAGAACCGCATACGCCGGGCGCCCGCCGGGACCATTCCGGTGTACCCCACCACCCTCGCCGAACTGGCGGCCCCGCCCGCCTCCGGGCTGCGGCTGACCTGGATGGGCCACTCCAGCGTGCTCGCCGAGATCGACGGGCGGCGGGTGCTGTTCGATCCGGTGTGGGGCCAGCGCTGTTCGCCCTTCGCGTCCGTCGGGCCCAAGCGGCTGCACCCGGTCCCGGTGCCGCTCCGGGAGCTGGGACCGGTCGACGCGGTCGTCATCTCCCACGACCACTACGACCACCTGGACATGCCCACGATCCGCGCGCTGGTGCGCACCGGCACGGTGTTCGTCGTCCCGCTCGGCGTCGGCGCGCACCTGGAGCGCTGGGGCGTACCGGCGGACCGGATGACGGAGCTGGACTGGCACGAGTCCACCGATGTGGCCGGGCTGCTGCTCACCGCCACCCCCGCCCGCCACTTCTGCGGCCGCGCGCTGCGCAACACCCAGCACACCCTGTGGGCCTCCTGGGTGGTGGCCGGGCCCGAGCACCGGATCTTCCACAGCGGGGACACCGGCTACTTCCCCGGCTTCGCGGAGATCGGGGCGTCGTACGGGCCGTTCGACGCGACCATGATCCAGATCGGTGCCTACAGTGAGTTCTGGACGGACATTCATATGACGCCGGAGGAGGGCGTCCGCGCCCACCTCGACCTCCAGGGCGGCGAGCCCACCCGGGGGATCATGCTGCCGATCCACTGGGGCACCTTCAATCTGGCCCCGCACCCGTGGGAGGAGCCCGCCGAGGGCACCGTCACCGCCGCCCGGGCGGCGGGCGCGAGCGTGGCCGTGCCGCGCCCGGGGCAGCCGTTCGAGCCGGGGCGCGGGCTGCCGCTGGAGACGTGGTGGCGGGCGGTGGCGGTGCCGGGCGCCGCCGGGGGCGCCCCCGACGAGGTCCGTACGCCCACGCCTCCGGTCCGTAAGTCGGACGGCGACACCGACCAGCCGGTGCCCATTCCGCAGCCTTAGTAGGCGAGTTGAGTCGAAAGCCTTGTGGGTGGTGTGGCGCGCTCGCTTCAATGGTTAGGAAACATTCCTAACGGACGGCTCAAGCGAACGGAGTCCCCCATGTCCAGAAGGATCGGTCTGACGGCGGCGGCCGTGGCCTTACCCGCCGCGCTGGTGTTCACCGGCGTCGGCATCGGAGTCGGAGTGGGCCAGGCCGCCACCCCCGTACACTCCTCGGCGCAGGAGACGGGCGTGGCGGCCAACCTGGACGATCCGGCCAAGAAGGAGATCGCCATGAAGCTGGTCTCCAGCGCCGAGAACTCCTCGCTGGACTGGCGCGGCCAGTTCAAGTACATCGAGGACATAGGCGACGGCCGCGGCTACACCGCCGGGATCATCGGCTTCTGCTCCGGCACCGGCGACATGCTGGAACTCGTCGAGTACTACACCGAGAAGAAGCCCGGCAACGTCCTCGCCAAGTACCTCCCCGCCCTGCGCAAGGTCAACGGCAGCGACTCCCACAGCGGCCTCGACCCCAACTTCACCAAGGACTGGAAGACGGCCGCCGCCGACAAGGTGTTCCAGGACGCCCAGGAGCACGAGCGCGACCGCGTCTACTTCAACCCGTCCGTCAAACAGGGCAAGGACGACGGCCTGGGCACGCTCGGTCAGTTCATCTACTACGACGCGATCGTCATGCACGGCCCGGGCAGCAGCAAGTACAGCTTCGGCGGCATACGCAAGACGGCCATGTCCAACGCCAAGACCCCGGCCCAGGGCGGCAACCAGACCACGTATCTGGGCGCCTTCCTCGACGCCCGCAAGAAGGCCATGCAGAGCGAGGAGGCGCACAGCGACACCAGCCGGGTCGACACCGCGCAGCGCGTCTTCCTCAACGCGAAGAACTTCGACCTGAACCCGCCGCTGAAGTGGAAGGTCTACGGCGACTCCTTCGAGATTCCGTCCTGACCGGCGGTGTCGGTGTCCCCTTGTAGAGTTTTGTCCCGCGTGACAACGAGGGGGGACCATGGTGGAACTGTCGGAGATGATCCGTGAGTTGCGGGCGCAGCTCACGGCCGCGGCGGCGGAGGGCGCGGGGGAGTCGCTGCGGTTCGACGTCGGCCCGATCGAGATCGAGGCCACGGTCGCGGTCACCAAGGAGGCGGGCGGCGGCGGGAAGGTCCGCTTCCTTGTGGTCGAGGCCGGTGGCGACGCCAAGTACGCCTCGTCCGAGACCCAGCGCATCACCCTCACCCTCCAGCCGACCGCCCCGGGCGCTGACGGCACCCGTACGACGGCCAGGATCTCCGGCGCCGAGGTGACCGGCGAGCGCTGACCGATCGGTGATGGGCCTGAGGGGCGAAGGCTGTACGGGTGCGGTTCCCCCGCGTAGCCCGGGGCACCCTGCGCCCGGAGGGCCTGCGCGACCTGACGGGGCAGCGGTTGTACGAGCTGCAGCACCGGGCGGACGGGGTGTGCCGCGCCCCGTCCCGGACGCTGCACGGCTCGCGGAGGCCCGGCGTCATCTGCGGCAACTGCTGACCGGACCGGGCTGGTACCTGGCCCTTCCCATCCTCGCCCACCTCGACCCGGACGCCGTGCGCGGCGTCCGGGATGTGGTGTTCGCGCACCTCGGGCTGGACGTCAGCGGCTTGCCGCTGCCACCAGCGCCTGCATGACGCGTAGGTCGTCGCCCGCCTCCGGGTGCCACTGCACGCCCAGGACGAAGCCCTCCGCGTCAGGCAGCTCCACCGCCTCCACCGTCCCGTCATCCGACGTGTACGCGCTGGCGATCAGGCCCTCGCCGAGGCGGTCCACCGACTGGTGGTGGTAGGTGGGCACGGAGAGGAGTTCCGGCAGGGTCTTGGCCAGCAGGGTGCCGGGGACCGGCTTCACCTCGTGTTGGTCGAAGACCCCCGGTGGGCCCGCGTGGGCGTCCAGGTGCTGGTGGAGGGTGCCGCCCAGCGCCACGTTGAGGAGTTGGTGGCCCCGGCAGATGCCCAGTAGGGGGACGCCTGCGGACAGCGCCGCCTCGATCAGGGCGAGTTCCCACGCGTCGCGCTCCCGCGCGGGTGGGCCTGTCCGGGGGTCGGGGGCGGCGCCGTACCGTACGGGCTCCACATCGGGGCCGCCGGAGATCACGACTGCGTCCAGGCGGGAGACCACGGCGGCCGCCGATCCCCCGGCGGCGTCCGGGGGCAGCATGGCGGCCAGGCCCCCGGCGCGCTGGACGAGTTGGTGGTACCCGGCGGGGAGCAGGGCGGCGGGGAGGTTCCAGACGCCCCAACTCGCCGCGGATTCCAGGTAGGTGCTGATACCGATAAGAGGGGGCAACGGTCCGTCCGTTCTCTCAGTCGCGGGACAGTTCGGCCTCGGCCTCCGCCAGCGCGGCGAACTCTTCCTCCGGCGCCGACGCGACCAGCCGGTGGCGGCTGTAGAAGGCGAAGTAGGCGAGCGCCACGGCGTAGACGCCGAGTGCGATGAAGGCCGCGTCCTTGTCCACCAGGAAGGTGGCCAGCAGCGCCAGGCAGGCCAGGACGAAGGCGATGGACGAGGTCACGAGGCCGCCGGGGGTGCGGTACGGGCGTACGAGGCCCGGCTCGCGGCGGCGCAGCACGATGTGGGAGAGCGACATCAGGGCGTACGAGATGGTGGCGCCGAAGACCGCGACGTTCAGCATCCGGGCGCCGTCGCCCGACCAGGCGGCGAGGCCGAAGCCGATGGCGCCGGGGACGAGGAGGCCCAGGTAGGGGGCCTTGCGGCGGCTGGTCAGGGAGAGGAAGCGGGGGAGGTAACCGGCCCGGGAGAGGGCGAACAGCTGCCGCGAACCGGCGAAGATCAGCGAGAAGAAGGAGGCGACCAGACCGGCGAGACCCGCGTAGTTGACGACGCGGGACAGCGTGGTGGGCTCACCGTCCGGCTGCAGCGCCTCGACCAGCGGGTTGCCCGCGTCCTGCACGGCGTCCGGGCCGCGCGCGCCGGTCGCGGCGAGGAAGGTGAGCAGGGCCAGGAGCAGCAGGATGCCCATCGAGCAGGCCATGGCCTTGGGCAGGGTGCGCGCGGGCTCGCGGGTCTCCTCGGCCGCGAGCGGAACGCCCTCCACGCCCAGGAAGAACCACATGCCGAAGGGGAACGCCGCCCAGATGCCGAGCAGCCCGAACGGCAGCCAGGAGTTGGCGCCGAACGCCGAGTGGTCGACCGCGATGTCGTTCAGCGAGCCCGAGTCGAACTCGGTGAAGGCCGCGGCGGCGAAGATCAGCAGCGCGGCGACGGCGATGGCGGTCACGATGAGGCTGAACCGCAGGGCCTCGCCCACGCCCCACAGATGGATCCCGATGAAGATCGCGAAGCAGGCGAGATAGACCGGCCAGCCCGACTCCAGGCCGAAGAGGCCGAGCGATTCGACGTAGTCGCCGATGAAGATGGAGATGGCTGCGGGCGCGAGGACGTATTCGATGAGGATCGCCGTGCCGGTGAGGAACCCGCCCCAGGGGCCGAGGGCGCGCCGCGCGAAGCCGTAGCCGCCGCCCGCGGTGGGGAGGATCGCGGCGAGTTCGGCGAGGGCGAAGACCATGCAGGTGTACATCAGGCCCATGAGCACGGCGGCGATGGCCAGCCCGCCGAAGCCGCCCTCCGCGAGGCCGAAGTTCCAGCCGGAGAAGTCGCCGGAGACCACATAGGCGACGCCGAGACCGGTCAGCAGCAGCGGACCCGCGCTGCCGCGCCGCAGAGTGCGCCGCTCCAGATAGCCGGATTCACCGGGTTCACCAGATGAGCCGGGATCGGGGGCGGTGCGGGAGGTCTCGGTTCCTTCGGCCATGTCAGCCATGGGCACTCCTGGCTTCGCACGAGAGGGGACGGGCGCAATCGGATGAGGCAGATTGGTGTGGGGGCATACCTTTGCCGTAGGGGGAGGGTCCGCGCAAGACCCTCCGCACAAAACAGGGGCTACGGCAGGAACCCGCGCAGCAGCGCCGCCGTGCCCTCGCAGTGCTCCCGCATCACCTCGCGCGCCCCGTCCGCGTCCCCGTCCAGCACCGCTTCCACCAGCGCGCCGTGCTGGGCCTGGGAGTGCTCCAGGTTCCGTACCAGCAGCGGGATGCAGTCCAGCAGATCGTTGACGGTGGCGCGGACGCCCGCGTACTGGGCGGCCAGCGACGGTGAGCCCGCAAGCTCCGCCAGGGTCAGGTGCAGCATCGTGTCCAGCCGCCGGTAGTCGGCCAGTGGGGCGTCGCGCGTCGCGTCGAGGGCGGCGCGCAGCCGCGCGGCCTGGCCGCCGTCCAGGCCGTGGGCTGCGCACAGCCCGGCCGCGCCGACCTCCAGGACCTCCCGGAAACGCAGCGTGTCCTCGACGTCCACCGCCTCGATCCGCCGCCGCAGCTCGTCCTCGCCGCCCGCGGCGGGCTCCGGCCGGGCCCGTACGAAGGTGCCGCCGTACCGGCCGCGGCGGCTCTCCACGACCCCCTGGTCCTGGAGCACCTTCAGCACCTCGCGCAGGGTCACCCGGCTGATCCGCAGCCGCTCCGCCAGCTCGCGCTCGGCCGGGAGGCGGCCGCCGTCGGGGACCAGCCCCAGCCGTACGACCTGGAGTATCTGCTCCAGCGCCTCCTCGAAGCCGTTCCCGGCGCGCACTGGGCGCAGCACCGGCGCCAGCCGGTCGCCGCCCACGCCCCTGCCCGCGCCCCCGCTCTCACTCCCGCTCATGGAACTCCCGCTCATAGAACTCCCGCTCATGAACCGTCCGCACCTCCTTCCCAATCAATGGTCTGCGGTATTACCTTAAGGCCACCCCGAGCCCCCCACCCCCGTCCGTCCGCAGCCAGGAGGCACCACCGTGGCAGACCGCACGCCCCCGCTCTCGGTCGACGAGCTGACCAGGCTCGTCGCCGCCGGGGAGATCGACACCGTCGTCCTGGCCTTCACCGATATGCAGGGCAGACTGGCAGGCAAACGGTTCGCCGCCCGCTTCTTCCTGGACGATGCCCTGGAGCACGGCACCGAGGGCTGCAACTACCTGCTCGCCGTCGACGCCGACATGAACACCGTCGGCGGCTACGCCATGTCCTCCTGGGAGCGCGGCTACGGCGACTTCGCCCTCCACGGCGACACCGCCACCCTGCGCCGCACCCCCTGGAACCCCGGCACCGCGATGCTCACCGCGGACCTCGCCTGGCACGACGGCTCACCGGTCGTCGCCTCCCCGAGGCAGATCCTGCGCCGCCAGCTCGACCGGCTCGCGGAGCGCGGCTGGACCGCGTACGCGGGCACCGAGCTGGAGTTCATGGTCTTCAACAACACCTATGAACAGGCCTGGGACAGCGGCTACCGAGGGCTGACCCCCGCCAACCAGTACAACGTCGACTACTCCATCCTCGGCACCGGCCGCGTCGAGCCCCTGCTGCGCCGCATCCGCAACGAGATGGGCGCCGCCGGGATGACCGTCGAGTCGGCGAAGGGCGAGTGCAACCTCGGTCAGCATGAGATCGCCTTCCGCTACGACGACGCGCTGACCACCTGCGACCAGCACGTCATCTACAAGACCGGCGCCAAGGAGATCGCCGCCCAGGAGGGCACGGCGCTCACCTTCATGGCCAAGTACGACGAGCGCGAGGGCAACTCCTGCCACATACACCTCTCGCTGCGCGACGAGGCCGGGCACCCCGTGTTCGCGGACGACGAGGGCCCGTACGGCATGTCGAAGACCATGCGCCACTTCCTGGCCGGGCAGATCGCCGCGATGCGCGACTTCACCCTCCTCTACGCGCCCAACATCAACTCCTACAAGCGCTTCCGGCCCGGTTCCTTCGCGCCCACCGCCGTCGCCTGGGGTCCGGACAACCGCACCTGCGCGCTGCGCGTCATCGGCCACGGCCAGGCCCACCGGCTGGAGAACCGGCTCCCCGGCGGCGACGTCAACCCGTACCTCGCCGTCGCCGGAATGGTGGCCGCCGGGCTCTACGGGATCGAGCACGAGCTGGAGCTGCCCGAGGTCTGTACCGGCAACGCCTACACCGGCGACGCCGAACACGTGCCGACCTCGCTGCGCGACGCCGCCGACCTGTGGCAGGCCAGCCCCATAGCGCGGGCCGCCTTCGGCGACGAGGTGGTCGAGCACTACCTCAACATGGCCCGCGTCGAGCAGGAGGCGTACGACACCGCCGTCACCGACTGGGAACGCTTCCGGTCCTTCGAGCGCATGTGATGAGGAACGCGACCATGCCCCACGAGAACCCTCACGAGAACCCCCACGAGCACCACATCCTCAACCCGGCCACCGAGGAGGTCATCGCCACCGTCCCGGCCGCCACCCCCGGCGACGTGGACGCCGCCGTCGCCCGCGCCGCCACCGCCCAGCGCGGCTGGGCCGCCCTCGCCCCCGCCGACCGGGCCCGGCTGCTGCGCCGCTTCGCCGCCGCCGTGGACGACCACATCGGGGAACTGGCCGCGCTGGAGGTCCGCGAGGCGGGCCACCCCATCGGCAACGCCCGCTGGGAGGCGGGCAACGTCCGCGATCTGCTGGAGTACGCGGCTGGGGGCGTGGAGCGCCTCAGCGGCGCCCAGATCCCGGTCGCGGGCGGCCTGAACGTCACCTTCCACGAACCGCTCGGCGTGGTCGCCGTCATCGCGCCGTGGAACTTCCCGATGCCGATCGCCGGATGGGGCACCGCGCCCGCCCTCGCCGCGGGCAACGCCGTCCTCCTCAAGCCCGCCGAGACCACCCCGCTGACCGCCCTGCGGCTCGCCGAACTCGCCCTCGCGGCCGGGCTGCCCGAGGGGCTGTTCCAGGTGCTGCCCGGCGCCGGTCCGGTGGCCGGGGCCGCTCTGGTCGAGCACCCGGGCGTGGCCAAGGTCGTCTTCACCGGGTCGACGGCCGTCGGCAAGGAGATCATGGCGAAGTGCGCGGCGGGCGTGAAGCGCGTGACGCTCGAACTCGGCGGCAAGAGCCCCAACATCGTCTTCGCCGACGCCGATATCGAGGCCGCGGCGAGCGCCGCACCCGGCTCGTTCCTGGACAACACCGGCCAGGACTGCTGCGCCCGCAGCCGGATCCTGGTCCAGCGCCGTGTCTACGACCGGTTCATGGAGCTGCTGGAGCCCGCCGTACGGTCCTTCGCGGTCGGCGATCCGGCCGACCCCGCCACCGCCATGGGCCCGCTGATCTCGGCCGCGCAGCGGGAGCGCGTACGGTCCTACGTACCCGAGGACGCGCCCGCCGCGATCCGTGGCGAGGCCCCCGGCGGCAAGGGCTTCTGGTACCCGGCCACCGTCCTGGAGGCCACCGCGCCCGGTGACCGCACCGCCGTGGAGGAGATCTTCGGACCCGTCGCCGTCGTCCTCCCCTTCGAGGACGAGGCCGACGCCGTACGGCTGGCCAACGCGACCGAGTACGGCCTCTCCGGCTCGATCTGGACCCGCGACGTGGGCCGCGCGCTGCGCGTCTCGCGCGCCGTCGCCGCCGGGAACCTGTCCGTCAACTCGCACAGCAGCGTGCGCTACGCGACCCCGTTCGGCGGCTACAAGCAGTCCGGCCTCGGCCGGGAGCTGGGCCCCGACGCGCTGACCGCCTTCACCGAGACCAAGAACGTGTTCATCAGCACCGAGAACAGCACCGAGGAGCAGTGACGTGAGCAAGACCGAAACCGACACCCCCGTGTGCCGCCGCCTGGTGGGCCGTACCGCCGTCATCACCGGAGCGGGCAGCGGCATCGGCCTGGCCACCGCGCGCCGCTTCGCCTCCGAGGGCGCGCACGTCGTCTGCGCCGACATCGACGAGTCCGCGGGCAAGGCGGCGGCCGACGAGGTCGGCGGGCTGTACGTCCCGGTGGACGTGACCGATCAGGAGCAGGTCGAGGCGCTGTTCCAGACCGCGTACGACACCTACGGCTCGGTCGACGTGGCGTTCAACAACGCGGGCATCTCGCCGCCCGACGACGACTCGATCCTCACCACCGGGCTGGACGCCTGGAAGCGGGTCCAGGAGGTCAACCTCACCTCCGTCTATCTGTGCTGCAAGGCCGCGCTGCCGTACATGCGGCGGCAGGGGAGGGGCTCCATCATCAACACGGCGTCCTTCGTGGCCGTGATGGGCGCCGCGACCTCGCAGATCAGCTACACCGCCTCCAAGGGCGGCGTGCTGGCGATGTCGCGCGAGCTGGGCGTGCAGTTCGCGCGCGAGGGCATCCGGGTCAACGCGCTGTGCCCGGGGCCGGTCAACACTCCGCTGCTGAAGGAGCTGTTCGCCAAGGACCCGGAGCGGGCGGCGCGGCGCTTGGTGCACGTACCGGTGGGGCGGTTCGCCGAGCCGGAGGAGATCGCGTCCGCGGTCGCCTTCCTGGCCAGCGACGACTCGTCGTTCATCAACGCGGCCGAGTTCCTGGTGGACGGCGGCATCGCCGGGGCGTACGTCACGCCGCTGTAGACCGCCTCGTGGCACCGCATTGTGGCCGGGCGCGCAGTCCGCGCAACCCCGGTGTACGGAGCCGATCCGTGGCCATAGGGTGACCGCGTGAGCATGAACACGCCCCCGGGCTGGTATCCCGATCCCGGTTACACAGGTAACGGCCCCGCGCTGCATCGGTGGTGGGACGGGTCCACCTGGACCGAGTACACGCGCGGCGCCAACGCCCCGGCGGACTCGCCCTTCGGCCCGGACTCGCCCTTCGGCCCGCCGCCCGTGCCCGGCTATCTGCCGGGCCAGGACGACGGCCGGGGGCTCGGCCGAGGCCCCCGGGTCGCGGTGCTCGCGCTGTCGGTGGGGGCCGTGGTCGCCGCGATCATCGGCGGCATCGTGCTGCTGGGCGACAGCGGGGACAGCGCCGACGGCGACCGCGCGAACCCGCTGCCGACCGCCCCCGCCCCGCCCGGGGGCGGCGGCGACGCTCCCTCGGACGCCCCGTCCGGCCTGCCCACCGACGGTCCCAGCGCGCCGCCCACCGACGATCCGAGCGCCGCCCCGGACGCCGCCAGCGGCATCACCCTGCCCGTGCTGTCGGGCTGGCAGGCGGGCCGCAGCAGCGCGGGCGGCGCGGGCGTGACCACCTCGCGCTACCCGTGCCCGAACGACCCGTCCACCGACTGCGTACGCGGCGGCGCCTTCTCCCGGACCGCCAGCGGCTTCAAGGCGGACACCGCCAAGGGCATCGCCGAGGAGGACATAGCCCAGAACGCCGAGGAGTCCTACGGCACGGACGAGGACACCGACCGCAAGGCGTACGGCGGGATCACCTCGCACAAGCCGCTCAAGGAGGAGGCGGTCGACGTCGCGGGGGAGAAGGGCTATCTGGTGCGGTGGAAGGTGATGACGAAGAAGGGCGACGACGGGTACGTCCAGTCGCTCGCCTTCCCGTCGCCCACCGTCCCCGACACCATGGTCCTGGTGCGCTTCGGCTTCGACGTGAGCGACGAGGCGCCGCCGCTCGGCGACATGGACGAGATCGTCAAGGGCATCGAGGCGCTGGCGGGCGACGGCCGGTCCATCTAGCGCCGTTCTAGAGGAAGGCGTCCTAGAGGAAGGTGTGGCCCTCGCCCCGGTACGTCGGTACGGAGTCCACCACCCGGTCGTCCTCGACGAGGTGCAGCGCCGCGAAACGCTCGCACAGCTCACCGGCCTTGGCGTGCCGGAACCACACCTTGTCGCCGATCAGCAGATCGTCGGCGGGCGTGCCCAGCAGCGGGGTCTGCACCTCGCCCGGGCCCTCCTGCGGGTCGTAAGCCAGCCCCTCCGGCAGATACGGCACCGGCAGCCGGTCCGGGCCCGCCGCCCCGGACGCCGGGTAGCCGCCGCCCAGTACGGTCACCACGCCCACGCCCGGACGGCGCACCACCGGCTGGGCGAAGAGGGCGGCCGGGCGGCCGCGGAAGGACGTGTAGTTGTCGAACAGCCGCGGCTGGTAGAGCCCGGACCCGGCGGCGATCTCCGTCACCGCGTCCTCGGCGGCGGTGTGCTGCACGCTGCCCGTGCCACCGCCATTGACGAACTCCAGGTCCGCCACCGCCCGGACCGCCCGGACCGCCGCCGCCCGGCGGGCCGCCAGCTCCCGGCGCGCCGTGCTCTGCATCAGCCGGATCGCGCGGGAGCGCAGCGGACGGCCGCTCACCGCGTCGCCGACCCCGGCCACATGGCCCTCGTAGCCCATCAGGCCGACCAGCCGGAAGCCGGGGCGGCGCTCGACCGCCCGCGCCAGCGCGGCCAGCTGCTCGGGGGTGCGCAGCGGTGAGCGCAGGGCGCCGACGCGGATCCGGCCGCCCAGCATCCGCAACGAGGTGTCCAACTCCAGGCAGACCCGGACCACTTCGGTCCCGGCGCGCACGCTTTCGATCAGGTCGAGCTGGCTGATGTCGTCCACCATGACGGTCACGGCGGCGGCGAGCTTGGGGTCGCTGGTCAGGGTGGCGTAGCCGTCCCGGTCGGTGGACGGGTACGCGAGCAGGACGTCGTCGAAGCCCTCGCGGGCCAGCCACAGGGACTCCGCGAGCGTGAAGCTCATGATCCCCGCGAAGCCGTCCCGGGCCAGGACCCGTTCCAGCAGCGCCCGGCACCGTACCGACTTGCTGGCGACCCGGATCGGCTTGCCTCCCGCCCGGCGTACCAAGTCGCGTGCGTTGTCGTCGAAGGCCCTCAGGTCGACAATCGCCACAGGCGCTTCGAGATGGGAGGTGGCCCGGTCGTAACGGGCCCGGTCAGCGGCGGAAGCGGACATGCGGTGAAGCTTGCCAGACCGCGATTACCGCTGGGTAGAGGGCAGCCGATGCGGAGGGTGCCCGGTGCCCCGTAGAGTGTCGCGCACGCCACGACCGGCAGGTCAGCGGCGTGATGTCCGTATTCGGGCCCGCCTGCCCGAAAGGCGGTGGGGCGGCGCGAGAACCGGACGGAGCGACGTGGACCAGGTCTCGATGGGCGCATGGGGGTGCCGGTGAGCGCGGACGCGGAACAGGCGCACTCTTCTCGTCGTACGCCCCCACCTCGCCCTGCGCACCCCCCGCGCACCGCGCCCACGCCCCGGTCCGCGCCCCCCTCGCGCACCGCGACCCCGCCGCGCACCGCGCCCTCGCAGCCGCGCAACGCGACCCCGCCCAGCGCCTCGCCCGGCTTCGGGCCACCGCCCCGCGTGGGCCCGCCCGGTTTCGGCCCGCCACCGCGTGTCGGGCCGCCCGGCTTCGGCTCCCCCGATTTCGTACCTGACCCGGACACCCCCGTGTTCGGCGCCCCGGCGAAGGTCCCCTTCCCCCGGGGCGCCACCCGGGGCGGACGCGACACCGGCCCGCACGCAAGGAACACCGGCCGTCCCGGCGGCCGGTACGCCCCCGACGCCGACCCGACCCGCCTGCCGCCGCCGCCCGGCGCCCCGCCGCGCCCCGCCACCGCGCCGAGCGCCGGAACCGGCCACCACCGCCCGCGCAGCCGCACGGTGGCCGCCGCCGTCGCCCTCGTCCTCGGCCTCGGACTGCTCGGCGGCGCCGCCGCGGGCACCTGGCTCGGCGACAGCCCCGATACGGCGCCCTCGACCGCCGACAACTACGCCACCGCGCGCGCCGCCTGGCACAGCGCCCCGGTGGACGACCTCTTCCCCCGCACCCTGCGCGGCAAGGGCGAAGGACCCGGCGGCGCCGACCGCCTCTGGACCCGGATCGCGGTCGCCCCCGACAGCAGCTGCGGCGGCGGCTTCGACCCGCTGCTCACCAAGGCGCTCTCCCCGGTGGGCTGCGAACGCCTGCTGCGCGCCACCTACACCGACGCCACCAGCACCAGCGTCACCACCGTGGGCCTGCTGATCACCTCGGCCGACCCCGCCGGGATGAAGGCCCTGCGGGAGCGCTTCACCGCCGACAAGCTGGCCGAACGCACCGACCTGATGCCCCGTCCGTACGCCGGGAAGGGCACCGCCGCCGCCCGCTTCGGCGACGACCAGCGGGCGAGCTGGCGCATCCGCGTCCTGACCGACGCCCCCGCCGTCATCTTCTCGGTCTCCGGCTTCGCCGACGGCCGTAAGGTCACCGACCCGCAGTCGGCGGACGAGGCGACCCGGCGCGGCGCGACCTCCGCCCCCGCCCAGTCCGGCCTCGGCAACGACGCCCGCGGCATCGCCGACGCGACCGAGGACGCCTTCCGCCGCGCCCTGTCCCGCACCCCCGAGCAGGGGAGCGGCTCATGAGGACCGCGCGGCGCGTCGCCGTGAGCCTCGCCGCCGCCGGGCTGACCCTGATACCCGTCACCCCCGCGCAGGCCGACGGCATCCAGGCCCAGGAGTGGGCGCTCGACGCCCTCCACACCCGCCAGGCGTGGCAGACCACCCAGGGCGCGGGCACGACCGTCGCCGTCCTGGACACCGGAGTCGACGACCAGCACCCCGACCTCAAGGGACAGGTACTGCCCGGCAAGGACCTCATCGGCTTCGGCGCCGAGCGCGGCGACCGCCCCTGGGCCCGCCACGGCACCGCGATGGCGGGCATCGTCGCCGCCAGCGGCCACGGCGCGGGCGACAACGAGGGCGTCATGGGCGTCGCGCCCAAGGCCAAGATCCTGCCGGTGCGGGTGATCCTGGAGGACGGCGACCCGCAGCGCGCCAAGGCCCGCAGCTCCCGGGGCTTCGCGCTCGCGAAGGGCATCCGCTGGGCCGCCGACCACGGCGCCGACGTGATCAACCTGTCCCTCGGCGACGACAGCGCCTCGGCCCACCCCGAGCCCGCCGAGGACGCCGCCGTGCAGTACGCGCTGCGCAAGGGCTCCGTCGTCGTCGCCTCCGCGGGCAACGGCGGCGACAAGGGCGACCGCGTCTCCTACCCGGCCGCCTACCCCGGCGTGATCGCGGTGACCGCCGTCGACCGCTACGGCAACCGCGCCGCCTTCTCCACCCGCCGCTGGTACGCCACCGTCGCCGCGCCCGGCGTCGACGTGGTCATAGCCGACCCCGACAAGCGCTACTACGAGGGCTGGGGCACCAGCGCCGCTGCCGCGTTCGTCTCCGGCGCCGCCGCCCTCATCCGCTCCGCCCACCCCGACCTGAGCCCACGCCAGGTCCGGCAGCTGCTGGAACAGACCGCCCGAAGCCGCCCCTCCGGCGGCCACAGCGAAGAGCTGGGCGCGGGCGTGGTGGACGCGGCGGCCGCCCTCAAGGCGGCGAAGACGATGAAACCCGAACCCCAGCAACCCGCCGCCGCGTCGTCCTCCCGCCGCTTCTTCGGCTCCGGCCCCACCCTGACCGGCACCTCCGACGACAAGTCCGGCCTCAACGAGACGGCCCTGTTCGCGGCCCTCGCCGGTGCGGCCCTGGTGGCAGCCGCGATAACCCTATGGCGAGGCAAGGGCCCCCTCCCCACCCCCCGCACCCTGCGCCGCTTCACGGCCCGCTGAGCACCATCCGAACGCGCTGGCCGCCGCTACGCCCGCAGCTCGGTGGCCGCGCCTACGGCGGCTCGGGCGGCCTGTTCCACCAGGGCCACGCCGGTGTTCATGTTCTTGCTGCCGTCGGAGAGCACCGCCACCAGGTAGGTGTGCCCGCTCGCGGTGACCTGGCCGATGCTGTTGACGTCCCACAGGCCGGTCGTGCTGCGCGGCAGCCAGCCGTTCTTCAGGCGGGTGCCCGCGCCCGCGTCGGCGGCGGCCGAGACGCCCCAGTCCTGGCCGCTGGCTATCCGGCCCATCAGCTTCCGGATGTACGCCTGGGAGTCCGCGTTCAGCGCCGAGCCGTCACCGAACACCGCGCGCAGCAGCTTCAGCTGATCCGCGGCGGTGGTCCGGGTCAGCCCCCACAGGCCCGCCCGGCCGCCGTGGGTGCGGGTGAGACCCAGCCGGTGCTGCGCCGCGTCGAGGCCGTCGGCGCCGCCGATCACGTTCCACAGGGCGGTCGCCGCCTTGTTGTCGCTGTGCTCGATCATCACGGTGGCGGCGTCGCGCTCCTTCGCGGTCAGCCCGCGCCGCTCGTCCTGCGCCTTGAGCAGCAGCGACGCGAGGATGCCGACCTTGACGATGCTCGCCGTGTCGTACGCGCGGTTCCCGTACGACGCGCTCGCGCCCGACCGGGTGTCCAGGAGGGCCACCGCGAACTCCCCGTCGCAGTCGCGCGTCACCGGGGCCAGCGCGTGCGTGAGCGCCGTACGGAGCGTACGGGCCGATGCGGCGGGCGGTGCCGCCGATGCCGCCTCGGGCGTCACGGCCCCGGTCACCCGCTCCACGCCGCCTCCCTGGATGTCGCCCGCCGCACAGCGCGGCCCGGCGCTCGGCCGCAGCTGGGCCTTCGCCGGAGTATCGGTGGCCGCCCCGCACCCCAGCAGGGTCGCCGCGAGCGCCGTCACGGTCGCGATCACGGCCGGGCGGCGCGCTCTTCGACCGGGGCCGCGGCCCCGGTCCGTCCCCATCCCCCCAGACATCCCCCCGGACGTGTCGTTCTCCATGAGGGGCGAGGCTAGACGGCCCACCCGCGCGACGGGGGCCAAGGTGATGAACAACCCATGAGAAAGACCTCACGGCGGCCCCGATACCCTCGTGGAGTGGCGCTCAAGAACATTCCCGACCCCGGCTTCTCCGGCGACGACGGCTCCGCCGACGCCCGCCTGACCGCGGCGCTCGCCGCCTGGGCCGACGACCGCTCCGCCGAACCCGAGGTGCTGGCCGCCCTCACCGAGGCGCGGCTGCTCGTGCCCGTCGTCGCCCTGCTCGGCGAGGTCGAGGAAGGGCCCGACGGGCTGCGCCGCGAGAAGACGAGTGACATGGCCGTGCCCACGCTGGAGGCGCCCGGCGGCCGCCGCGCCCTGCCCGCGTTCACCTCGCTGGAGACCCTGGCGCGCTGGCGCCCGGACGCCCGCCCCGTCGCCGTACCGCTGCGGCAGGCGCTGGAGGCGGCCGCGCACGAGAAGGCGGACACCGTGGTGCTGGACCTCGCGGGACCGGTGCCGTACCAGCTCACCGGGCCCGCCCTGCTCGCCCTCGCCGAGGGCCGGACCAGCGCCGACCCGCTGGCCGACCCCGCGGTCGCCGAGGCGGTACGGACCGTACTGGCCGCCGAACCGGAGGTCGTACGGGCCCATCTGGCCCCGGCCGCCGACGCCGACGGCATGCTGGCGCTCGCCCTGTCCCCGCACGCCCCGGCGCGCGAGACGGCGCAGCGGGTGGCGGGCGCGCTGGCCGCCGATGAGACGCTGCGGGCCCGGCTGGTGCGCGGGCTGAACCTGGCGCTGCTGCCGCCGGACGCGACGGTGCCCGGGGAACCCCTCTTCAGCCGCTGAAGCCGCTGACGCAGGCCCCGCCGAAACCACCGCTGACCTGCGGCGGAGCGGTCACCGGCAGGCGAAATCCCCCGATACGCCCCACAATGCATAGGGCAACTGGCGGTCCGAGCGATGCGAGGAGAACGCCATGGAGACGAGAACGGTCGTATCGGAGTTCACCGGAACCGCGCTGCTGGTCCTCTTCGGGGTCGGCTCCCTGGTTCTGGCGGGCGACTACATCAACGCCGTCGGCATCTCGCTCGCCTTCGGCTTCATCCTCATCGCGATCGCCTACGCGTTCGGCCGCATCTCGGGCTGCCACATCAACCCGGCGGTGACCCTGGGCGTGCTGCTGGCCGGGCGGATCGACATCCGCAAGGCCGCCGAGTACTGGATCGCGCAGCTGGTCGGCGGGATCGTCGGCGCCGCCGTGCTCTATCTGCTCGCCAAGCAGGTGCCGAGGCTGCGCACGGACGACGCGTTCGGCAGCAACGGCTACGGCGGCCGCTCCCCGGTGGGTATCGGCGCGGGCGGGGCGTTCCTGGCCGAGGTGCTGCTGACGTTCCTGCTGGTCTTCGTCTTCCTCACGGTGACCCAGAAGCTGACGATGACCGGGATCGAACCGGTGCCGGTGGGGCTCGCGCTCGCCGCCGTGAACCTGGTCGGCATCCCGCTGACCTGGACGTCCGTCAACCCGGCGCGCAGCCTGGGCCCGGCGCTGTTCGCGGGCGGCGGGGCGCTCTCCCAGCTGTGGGTGTTCCTGATCGCGCCCCTGGTCGGCGGGGTGCTCGCGGCCGTCGTCCACCGGTTCACCCATCTCCGCCCGGCGGCCCAGGCCGAGGAGCAGGCCACCGAGCCACGGCCCGGCCCGTGGGGCCGGATGCGCGGCGGGCACCGCCCGGAGGCGGGCGGCCCCGAGGCGAAGGGCCCGGAGGCGGCGTGACCCGGGGCCTTACGGAGTGACCGGCCCGGTTACGGGTAGACCGGGCCGGTGAACTTCTCGCCCGGCCCCTGCCCCGGCTCGTCCGGGACGGCCGACGCCTCGCGGAAGGCGAGCTGAAGCGACTTGAGGCCGTCCCGCAGCGGGGCCGCGTGGAAGGAGCTGATCTCGGTGGCGCTCGCCGTGATGAGACCGGCGAGCGCGCTGATCAGCTTGCGCGCCTCGTCCAGGTCCTTGTGCTGCGGGCCCTCCTCGGCCAGCCCCAGGTTCACCGCCGCGGCGCTCATCAGGTGCACCGCGACCGTCGTGATCACCTCGACCGCGGGTACGTCCGCGATGTCACGGGTCATACGGTCGAAGTCGGGGGTCGGCTGCCCGCTGTTGGCGTCGCTCATGGTGGTCGAAGGCTCGCTTCCTGGTGGATGATGGGCTCCACCCTAGGACGCCGCTCGAGGACCGCTCGTACCGGTCGGGGGAACCGGGTGTGTGACATGGACGACGAGCCCCCGGCCGCTGCCCGGCGACCGCCGGGTGAGCATCCCGCGAGGGTCCTGGTATCGTAGATAAACGACCGGCCGGTCACTCGCGTGTCCGGCCCACAAGTGGAGGCTCCGCACTCCCACCTCCCGACCTCAGGTCGGCAGGTCATCGGTCAGGCTGCGCCCCGCGGTGACATCGCGGCGGTGCTCCCGGTCAGTGAGGAGCCCCGCATGTGTACCGTCCGGGGCATTTTGTGTTTTCTCGGCTCGGTGGTCTCTATACAGACGTAACGCGGCAGTCCGCCAGGCGGTCGCGTGGTGCAACCGAGGAGGATCCATCAGCGCCGAGCCCCGCATCAACGACCGGATTCGCGTCCCCGAGGTGCGACTCGTCGGTCCCAGCGGCGAGCAGGTCGGCATTGTGCCGCTTGCCAAAGCCCTGGAGCTTGCGCAGGAGTACGACCTCGACCTCGTCGAGGTGGCGGCGAACGCTCGCCCGCCGGTCTGCAAGCTCATGGACTACGGAAAGTTCAAGTACGAGTCGGCTATGAAGGCCCGTGAAGCGCGCAAGAACCAGGCGCACACGGTCATCAAGGAGATGAAGCTCCGGCCGAAGATCGACCCGCACGACTATGACACCAAGAAGGGTCACGTCGTCCGGTTCCTCAAGCAGGGCGACAAGGTCAAGATCACGATCATGTTCCGCGGCCGTGAGCAGTCCCGGCCGGAGCTCGGCTTCCGGCTGCTGCAGCGGCTCGCCGAGGACGTCCAGGACCTGGGCTTCGTGGAGTCCAACCCCAAGCAGGACGGCCGGAACATGATCATGGTTCTCGGTCCGCACAAGAAGAAGACCGAGGCGATGGCCGAGGCCCGTGAGGCCCAGGCCGCCCGCAAGGCCGAGCGCCAGGGTGTCGGCCACGCGGAGGAGACCGCCACGGAGCCCGCCGAGGAGCCCGCCGAGGCGTGACCACGAGGCGCGAGCCTCGACCGCCCACCCGTACGGGACTCTGCCGGGTCCCGGACACCAACCGAAACACAGGACGCTTCCGTACGCCGGACCGCGGTACCCGCCGCGCCTCCGGCCGCCCGGACAGCGCCTCCGACGAGGAGTGAACGGCGACATGCCGAAGAACAAGACGCACAGCGGTGCCAGCAAGCGTTTCAAGGTCACCGGCTCCGGCAAGGTCATGCGCCAGCGCGCCGGTCGCCGCCACCTTCTCGAGCACAAGCCGTCCACGCTGACGCGTCGCCTGGCCGGTAAGACCGAGATGGCCCCCGCCGACGCCAAGAAGATCAAGAAGCTTCTCGGCAAGTGACGCACCCGCCCCGCCGAACCGGCGGGGCGCGCGTCAGGCCGACCGGGACCTATTCGTTTCCGGGCCGTGTGAGTCAACCGCGGCCCCGTACAAGGAGTTAAACAAGTGGCACGCGTCAAGCGGGCAGTCAACGCCCACAAGAAGCGCCGGGCGATCCTCGACCAGGCCAGCGGCTACCGGGGCCAGCGCTCCCGCCTGTACCGCAAGGCCAAGGAGCAGGTCACCCACTCTCTGGTCTACAACTACAACGACCGCAAGAAGCGCAAGGGCGACTTCCGGCAGCTGTGGATCCAGCGCATCAACGCCGCTGCCCGCGCCAACGGCATGACGTACAACCGCTTCATCCAGGGTCTGAAGGCCGCCAACATCGAGGTGGACCGTAAGATCCTCGCCGACCTCGCGGTCAACGACGCCAACGCGTTCGCCGCGCTGGTCGAGGCGGCGCAGAAGGCGCTGCCGAGCGACGTCAACGCCCCCAAGGCGGCCTGACCTCACGCCGACGGACCCGCAGGTGCCCTGTGCACCTGCGGGTCCGCGCGTGTAGGCGCCCCTGCCGCCTTGCGGCCGTCGTCGCCGGGCGCGGCGTCCGCCGGTGCCCCCTGGGGTTTCGTCGCCGGGTGCGGCCTCCGCCGGTGCCCCCTGGGGTTTCGTCGCCGGGTGCGGCCCGGTGGCCCGGTTGTGCCCACCCGTTCCTCCCCCAGCTACCGCTGGGAGGTGCCCCCCGGCGGAACGATTGCCCACAACCGGGGTTGCGGCGCAACGCCACCCACCGGCCCGCACCCGGCAGCGAGACCCGGGGTCCGGGGGCCTGCTCCCGGTTTCGGGAAGGGGCGGGGTGGGGGAAGAAGCCGCCCGCACCCACCACCACACCGCACGACACACGAAGGCGCACCCCATGGCGACCCCCGAGCTGACGTCCCTGCGATCGCCGCGCGTCACCGCGGCCAGACGGCTCGCCAAGCGCAGCTTCCGCGGCAAGGAGCGCCGCTTCATCGTGGAGGGCCCGCAGGCCGTCCGCGAGGCCATCGCGCACCTGGTCGAGGTGTACGCGACCCCCGAGGCGGCGGACCGCCACACCGCCATCGTGGAGGCCGCCCACGCCGCCCGCATCCCGGTCCTGACCGCCTCCGACGAGGTGATCGCGGAGATGTCCGACACGGTCACCCCCCAGGGCATCGTCGGCCTCTGCCGCTTCCTGGACTCGCCGTTCGAGGAGGTCCTGCGGGCCCGCCCCCGCCTGGTCGCCGTGCTGGCGAACGTCCGCGACCCGGGCAACGCCGGAACCGTGCTGCGGTGCGCGGACGCCGCCGGGGCGGACGCGGTCGTGTTCACGGACGCCTCCGTGGACCCGTACAACCCCAAGGCGGTGCGCGCCTCCGTGGGCTCGCTCTTCCACCTCCCGGTGGTCACCGGCGTCCCCGTGGAGCAGGCCGTCGACGGCCTCCGCACGGCCGGTGCGCGGGTGCTCGCGGCGGACGGCGCGGGGGAGCGCGATCTGGACGAGGAGCTGGACGACGAGCGGCTCGGCGCGCCCACCGCCTGGATCTTCGGCAACGAGGCCTGGGGCCTCCCGGAGGCTACCCGCGCACTCGCGGACGAGGTGGTGCGCGTTCCGATCCACGGCAGAGCCGAAAGCCTCAACCTCGCGACGGCCGCCGCCGTGTGCCTCTACGCCTCCGCTCGTGCGCAGCGCGCTCCCACAGGGTGCCGTTCCGTGACCGGGACCTAGTAGGGTTTGCCCCCACACGAGGCCCAGGAGGGGGTGTGGGGATGGACGTCAGGACCTCCGGCGCCGGGGCGGCCGCTGCCGATGCCCACGCGCCCGGACGGACGCTGCCGAGCCCCGGCGCGGAGCCCAGCACGAGGGCGCACGACCCGTACGAGGCGCTGGCCGCGCTCGGCCTGCACCCGGACGATCTGCCCGACGGCCTGGTGGTCGCCGACGAGACGGGCCACGTCACCTGCTTCAACGCGGCGGCGGCCCGCATCACCGCCATCCGCCCGGCGGACGCCATCGGCCAGCGGCTGGAGCGCGCGCTCCCGTTAGAGGACCTGGACGGCCGGCGCTGGTGGGCGCTGACCGATCCGTACGGAGGGCTGGCCACCCGCGTCGGCCAGCCCGAGCGCAATCTGCTGTTGCCCGGCGGCCACGAGGTCCTGGTCTCGGCCCGTTACGTACGTGAGCGGCCGACCGGACCCGTGCGCCGCCTCGTTGTTTCTCTGCGCGGTACCGAGGCCCGGCGGCGCACCGAGCGCAGCCACGCCGAGCTGATCGCGACCGTGGCGCATGAGCTGCGGTCCCCGCTGACTTCCGTGAAAGGTTTCACGGCCACGCTGCTGGCGAAGTGGGAGCGGTTCACCGACGACCAGAAGCGGCTGATGCTGGAGACGGTCGACTCCGACGCCAACCGCGTCACCCGCCTGATCGCCGAGCTGCTGGACATCTCCCGGATCGACTCCGGCCGCCTGGAGGTGCGCCGTCAGCCGGTGGACGCCGCGGCCGCCGTGCGCCGCCATGTGCAGGCGCTCAGCGCGGCCGGGCAGACGGCCGAGCGGTTCCTGATCAAGGTGCGGGGCCCGCTGCCCGGTCTGTGGGCCGATCCGGACAAGATCGACCAGGTGCTGGGCAACCTGCTGGAAAACGCGGTGCGCCACGGCGAGGGAACCGTCACCATCGAGGTGGCCCCCGCACCGCACCGCCCGGCGGCGGACGGCCCGATCGTGGAGAGGACCGCCATCACCGTGAGCGACGAAGGCGCCGGTATCCCGGAGGAGTCGATGAGCCGCGTGTTCACCCGCTTCTGGCGGGGCAGCAAGCGCGGCGGCACCGGCCTCGGGCTCTACATCGTCAAGGGCATCGTCGAGGCGCACGGCGGGGCGATCACCGTCGGACGGGCCGCCGGGGGCGGCGCCGAGTTCCGATTTACGTTGCCCGTGGGCACCCCGGCCTATCTGGCCTGACCGTCCCCACGGGCTTCCCGCGCAACAGCGGACACCCCGCGCCCCTTAGACTCGGGCCTTGGCACCTTTGGCGTCCCTCTGCGGTCGCTCGTGGTAGCAAGCGTCGCAGCGGTCGAGTGGGGTCGCGCAGCCAGCAACGAAACACGGGAAGAGATGTCGGCACCCAATAAGTCGTACGACCCTGTCGAGGTCGAGGCACTGAAACCGGAAGAGATCGCCCGGATGCGGGACGAGGCGCTGGACGCCATCGCCGCCGCGGGGGATCTCGAAGCGCTGCGCGAGGTGAAGGTCGCCCACACCGGCGACCGCTCGCCGCTCGCCCTCGCCAACCGCGAGATCGGCGCCCTGCCGCCGCACGCCAAGGCGGACGCGGGCAAGCGCGTCGGCCAGGCCCGTGGCCAGGTGACCCAGGCCCTGAAGGCCCGGCAGGCGCAGCTGGAGGCGGAGCGCGACGCCCGGGTGCTGGTCGAGGAGGCGGTGGACGTCACACTGCCGTACGACCGCACCCCGGCCGGGGCCCGCCACCCGATCACCACGCTCTCCGAGCGCATCGAGGACGTCTTCGTGGCCATGGGCTACGAGGTGGCCGAGGGCCCGGAGGTCGAGGCGGAGTGGTTCAACTTCGACGCGCTCAACTTTCCGCCGGACCACCCGGCCCGCGAGATGCAGGACACGTTCTTCGTCCGGGGGGCCGAGAAGGACGAGCCGTCCGGGGTGGTGCTGCGCACCCACACCTCGCCGGTGCAGATCCGGTCGATGATCGAGCGGAAGCCGCCGATCTATGTGATCTGCCCGGGCCGCACGTTCCGCACGGACGAGCTGGACGCCACCCACACCCCCGTCTTCAGCCAGGTCGAGCTGCTGGCCATCGATGAGGGCCTGACCATGGCCGACCTCAAGGGCACGCTCGACCACATGGTGCGGGCGCTGTTCGGCGAGGGCATGACCACCCGGCTGCGACCGAACTTCTTCCCGTTCACCGAGCCGTCCGCCGAGATGGACATGCGGTGCTACGTGTGCCGGGGCGAGTCCGTCGGCAACCCGGACCGCCCGTGCCGCACCTGCTCCAGCGAGGGCTGGATCGAGCTGGGCGGCTGCGGCATGGTCAACCCGCGGGTGCTCATCGCCTGCGGCGTCGACCCGGAGAAGTACAGCGGGTTCGCCTTCGGCTTCGGCATCGAGCGGATGCTGATGTTCCGGCACAACGTGGAAGACATGCGAGACATGGTCGAGGGTGACGTGCGCTTCACCCGGCCCTTCGGGATGGAGATCTGATGCGGGTCCCGCTTTCGTGGCTGCGGGAGTACGTCGACCTGCCGGCCGGTGAGACCGGCCGCGACGTGCAGGCCAAACTCGTCGCCGCCGGCCTTGAGGTCGAGACGGTCGAGCAGCTCGGCGCCGGTCTCAAGGGCCCCCTGGTGGTCGGCCAGGTGCTGGCCATCGAGGAGCTGGAGGGGTTCAAGAAGCCCATTCGCTACTGCCAGGTGGACGTGGGCCAGGCCAACGGCACGGGCGAGCAGCAGAACATCGTCTGCGGCGCCCGGAACTTCGCCGTCGGCGACAAGGTCGTCGTCGTCCTGCCCGGCGCCGAACTGCCCGGCGGTTTCGCGATCTCCGCGCGCAAGACGTACGGCAAGACCTCGCACGGCATGATCTGCTCCGGCGACGAGCTGGGCATGGGCGACGACGGCAGCGGCGGCATCATCGTGCTGCCGCCGGAGTACGAGGTCGGCACCGACGCGATCGAGCTGCTGCAGCTCGTCGACGAGGTCCTGGACATCGCGGTCACCCCCGACCGCAGCTACTGCCTGTCGATGCGCGGCATCGCCCGCGAGGCCGCCACCGCGTACGAACTGCCGCTGCGCGACCCGGCCCTGCTGGACGTGCCCGCGCCCAACAGCCACGGCTACCCGGTCAAGGTCGCCGACCCGGTCGGCTGCGACCGCTTCACCGCCCGTACGGTCACCGGGATCGACCCCGAGGCGCACTCGCCGATCTGGCTCCAGCGGCGGCTGCAGAAGGCGGGCCTGCGGCCCGTCTCGCTCACCGTCGACATCACCAACTACGTGATGCTGGAGATCGGCCAGCCGCTGCACGCCTACGACCGCTCCCGGGTGACCGGCGCGATCGGCGTGCGCCGCGCCGAGCCGGGCGAGAAGCTCACCACCCTCGACGGCACCCAGCGCGTCCTGGACGGCGAGGACCTGGTCATCACCGACGACAGCGGGCCGATCGGCCTCGCCGGTGTCATGGGCGGCGCCAACACCGAGATCGCCGACGCCACCGAGGCGGCCCGCACCACCGAGGTCGTCATCGAGTCCGCGCACTTCGCCCAGGTCTCGATCGCCCGCACCGCCCGCCGCCACAAGCTGTCCTCCGAGGCGTCCAAGCGGTTCGAGCGCGGCGTCGACCCGGAGGCCACCTCCGCGGCCGCGCAGCGCACCGTCGACCTGCTGGTGCTGCTCGCGGGCGGCACCGCCGAGGCGGGCGTCACCGAGATCCTCTCGCCCAGCGCCCCGCACACCATCACGCTGCGCGCCGACCACCCGGACCGGGTCGCGGGCGTCGCGTACGGCCGCGAGACCGTCGTCCGGCGCCTCCAGCAGATCGGCTGCGACGTCTACGGCGCGGACGACCTCACCGTCACCGTGCCCAGCTGGCGGCCCGACCTGCGCGACCCGAACGACCTCGCCGAGGAGGTCATCCGGCTGGAGGGCTACGAGAACCTGCCCGCCACCCTGCCGCAGCCGCCCTCCGGCCGTGGGCTGACCGAGCGTCAGCGGCTGCACCGCCGGGTCGGCCGGGCGCTGGCCGGGGCCGGGTACGTCGAGGCGCTGAACTACCCGTTCATCGGCGAGGAGGTGCTGAACCAGTTCGGTCTCGCCGCCGACGACCCCCGGCGCGACCTGGTCCGCCTGGTCAACCCGCTCTCCGACGCCGAGCCCGCGCTGCGCACCACCCTGCTGCCCGGGCTGCTCGCCGCGCTGCGGCGGAACGCCGGGCGCGGTGAGCACGACCTCGCGCTCTTCGAGACCGGCCTCGTCTTCCGCGCCACCGGCGACGAGCCCCCGGCCGTCCGCCTCCCCGTCGACCACCGGCCGACGGACGAGGAGATCGCCCAGCTCGACGCCGCCCTCCCGAGCCAGCCGCGCCGCGCCGCCACCGTCCTCGCGGGCGACCGGCAGCAGGCCGGTTGGTGGGGCCAGGGCACCCCGGTCAGCTGGGCCGACGCCGTCGAGGCGGGCCGTACCGTGGCCCGCGAGGCGGGCGTCGAGCTGATCGTCCGCCAGGACCAGCAGGACCCCTGGCACCCGGGCCGCTGCGCCGCGCTGCTCGCCGTCGTCGACGGCGAGGAGATCCTCGTCGGCAACGCGGGCGAGCTGCACCCGCGCGTGACCAAGGCGCTCGGCCTCCCGGAGCGCACCTGCGCGATGGAGATCGAGCTGGACCGCCTGGAGCGGGCGGGCGGCGGCGCGGTGACGTCGCCGCGTGTGTCCACGTTCCCGGTGGCCACCCAGGACGTCGCCCTCGTGGTGGACGACTCGGCCGCGGCGGCCGACGTCGAGAAGGCGCTGCGGGAGGGGGCGGGCGAACTGCTCGAATCCCTGCGCCTGTTCGACGTCTTCACCGGCGAGCAGCTCGGCGAGGGCAAGAAGTCCCTCGCGTACGCGCTCCGTTTCCGCGCGCCGGATCGCACCCTGACCGCCGATGAGATCGCGGTGGCCCGCGACGCGGCGGTGGCCGTGGCGGCGGACCGCACCGGCGCCACCCTGCGTGGCGCCTGACGCTGACGTACCGCCCAAGGGGCGTACCCCGGATTCCGGGGTGCGCCCCTTGGCGTTTCGCAGGAGCTGATCGTGCTGGCCAGCGGATCACGTTGTGGTGCTCGTGGGGGATGCGTCGAGGGTGCTGATCAGCGCGCGCCGGTCCAGGGTGTACCGCAGCCGCAGGCCAGCTTGGCCCTTCCGCCACGCGGTGAGATCAGCGATGGCGGTGTCCCAGAAGGCAGCCATGGCTTCTCTGAAGGCTGATGCGGATTCGTCGTCATCCGCTTTGAACTCCATGAGTACGTGTTCGGGTTCTTCGTCGTGGGCCTCGCCCGGCCGGTCGCCGACGTCGGAATCGAAGGGGAGGCGGTTGGGCAGGTCGGCGAGGCCTGGTTTCCCCGGGCGAGAGGACCCAGAGACGGTTGATGCCGAGCTGAGCAAGCAGCCGACGCGTGCGGCGAAGTGGGCTCCGGGCAGGGGAATTTCGCAGTCGGGATGCCGGTCGTAGCCAGCGAGGACGGCCTCGGCGACGTAGTTCATGACGGCGGTGGCCGCTTCGGTGTGGCTGCGTTCCGCGGTTGAGGTGAGGTGGCTGAGGACGCGTAGGACGGTAGGGATGCTGGTGTCGACGCCGTTGCCGTCGTCCGTCTCCTGGTTGATTTCCAGGCTTGTCTGTTCGCGCCAGAGGGCGGCCGCGTGGCGGTCGCCCAGGGCGAGGTGATGGAGGTGGAGGAGGTAGGCGGCGGCCTCGTCGCCGGCGCCGGCGGCGTACTGCCACCAGAACCGAGCGCCGTCCTCGACGTCGGCGAGGTGCAGGGCGCAGCCGAGGATCCAGGCGGCATGGGGACCGGGCAGCTGTTCGGTGATGAAGTCGGCGAGCTGGCCGGGTGCGGAATGGGTGACTACCACCTCGCAGAGGGTGCGCAGGTTCCCTGCGGCGGTGCTGTCCGCGGGACCGCGAGCACCGCACTGCTGTGATGGCCCGCCCCAGAGTGTGCAGGCGGGGTATGCGGTGTCTTCGTAGGGGACGGTGTCCTCGGGGGTCTGGGGCTCTTTCAGGAGCAGAGAGCGGGCAAGGAGATGGTCGATGGAAGCCATAGCGGTGATCACTCCGGGTTTTCGTGACGGTGATAGATGCGTTCGAGGGCCCCTCGGGCGTGGTGGTCCATGGCGTGGGCGACGGCCGGGGACAGGCCGACCACGGTGGGAATCGTGTCTTCGCTGATACCGCACAGGTAGCGCAGGACGGTGACGTCCCGCTGGTCAGCGGGCAGGCGGGCGATGGCGTCGAAGAAGTCCGCCTGCTGGTGGATCTGTCCGATACGAGCTGCCAAGTCCTCGATCTTGCTCTGCGCGAGGGTGGAGAACGCCGCCGGCCGCAGGTCGGGGTGCCCGTCGTGCTGGTGGGCGCGCAGCAGGACGCGGTGACGCAGCAGGCGCCAGGCGTGGCGGCGCGCGTTGTCGCTGGCGGTGGCCTTGTCCCAGCCGAGCCACAGGATGTCGAAGACCTCCCTGACGGTCCACCGGGCGCGCCCCTCGGTTTGGAGGAAGGCGCGGGCGTAGGCGGTGTACGGCTCGCGCATGTCATTGGTGAAGCCCTCGTAGGCCACAGGCGGCTTTTCCGGCTGAATTCGCTGAACGGGGACGGCGTGTATACGGCTCTCGATCCAAGCGGTGTCCTTGCGGGCTTCACGGGCGGCGGCCGTCCACAGCCGGCGCAGCGGCAGGACGGGGATGTCCAGGGAGCGCACCACGCTGTAGGTGATCTCCCATCCGGGGTAGTAGCCCTTGCCGCGCAGCAGCTCGGAGATGCGGGTCTTGGAGTATCCGGAGCGGCTGACGAGGTCATCAAGGGTGAGGCCGCTGGCGAAGTACCGGCTGCGGACCGATTCCAGCCACGCACGGTGAGAGTGACCCACGTCGTCCGCGATCGCATCCGGCTTGCGGCCGCGCCTACTCGGAGGCTCCCCGCCAGCGGGGTCCGGAACAAAGGAAGGGGTCATCGGGGCAGCTCCTCATCGACCGCCACCAGTACGGCCACGGTCGACACCTGCTTTTTGGACATCGCACCTTTCCCTGAACTCATGTCTGTCGGCCTGTTTCCCCGGCGGTGCTGAAGCGCCGTGGAGGAAGGGGAGGTTCAGCATGGCTGCCCAGTGCCAACCACTCAACGTGATCAAGGTGTTACGGAACAAAAGCGATGGGGCAAAAGGCAATCAGAGAGCAACCGCATTACGTCACCGCGCTCGCCCTCGGGGTCAAAAGACGTCTTCACTACCGCTTTTGACGACGGAAACGCACTTCGCCTTGCGGCGGCACCGGCAGGACGCACCATGGGCTCAGGCACCCCTTTCGGGTGTCGGACCTTCCCGTCTGGAAGGCCTCGCTGTCCCCTTGTGCTGAAGCAGGACCGGAGGGGACGGCACTGCTCCCGCCCAGCGCCCCGCGCCGGGCGGGAGTCCCTTCCGTCTCAGGACGCCATCCCTCCAGCGAGCCCGGCCCTACTGACCGGGCGCGTCCGGCGCGACCGGCAGAACGATTGCCCACAAGTTCACCTGATCGGGTGGGAATCGGAGGGGGCTGGTCCTTTTGGCAGTCGCTGTCGCGAGAATCGTTGCGGTTGGCTGGAGTGGGGGCTGCGCATGATCGGGATCGAGGTGGGCCTCGCGCTCGCGGGGTTGTGGCTGCTCTGGGCCGTCGTCTCGTACGCGTATCGCGGCCGCTGGTCGCGGCTGGTCCGGGAGCTGGAGCGGGCGCGTGAAGTGGCCGCCGCCGCGCAGGGAGCGGTGCTGCGGCCGCTGCCGTCCCGGCTGGACGGGATCGAGATGGCGGGCGGCTATCTGTCGGCCAGCCGTGGCGCCTCGGTCGGCGGCGATCTGTACGAGGTGCTGGCCACCGCGCACGGCGTCCGCGCCGTCATCGGGGACGTACGCGGCCACGGCCTCGCCGCCATCGGCACCGTCGCCGCCGTGCTCGGCAGCTTCCGCGAGGCGGCCCACGAGGAGGCCGAACTCGCCGGTGTCCTGCGGCGGCTGGACCGCGCGCTGCGCCGCCACCTCGGCGACGACCACGGCGAGGAGTTCGTGACCGTCCTGCTGCTGGAGATCGGCCCCGGCGGCGAGGTGGCCGCGCTCAACTGCGGCCACCCCTGGCCGTACCGGCTCCACGAGCAGCCCGTGGGCCCGGCGACGGCCCGGCAGACCACCCCCGGCGACGTACTGCCCCCGCTCGGCCTCTTCCCGCTCCCCGCCGAACTGCCCCTGGCACGCTGCACCGCCCTGCGCCCCGGGGACGCGCTCGTCCTGCACACCGACGGGGCCGAGGACGCGCGCGACGCCCACGGCACGTTCTTCCCGCTGCGCCACGCCCTCGGCGAGGCCGCGGGCAGCGGCCCCATCATCCCCGCGGCGGTCGTGACCGCGGTGCGGGCGGCGGTGCTGCGCCATACCGGCGGGCGGCTCGCCGACGACATCGCCCTGGTGGCGCTGCGCAACGACCGCTGCCCGCTGCCCGCGAGCTTCACACCCCGTGTGAAAGGGACTTCACTACGCTCATAGGCGCAGAGTCCACCGGGGAGGGCGACATGGAGCCCAACACACTGCTCGATTCCGTACTCGACGAGGCCGGAATCTCCCACGCCGGGCTGGCCGCGCACATCAACGAGGCGGGCCGGGCCAGGGGCATGAAGCTGCGGTACGAACACACCGCGGTGGCCCGCTGGCTGAAGGGGCAGCGGCCGCGCGGCCAAGTGCCGGACCTCATCTGCGAGGTGCTCGGTGAGCGGCTGCACCGTGCCCTCACCCTGGACGACATCGGCCTCGGCACCCCCGGCACCCCGCGCGCCCCCGCCACCTCGCTCTCCGGTTTCGTCGAGCGCGCCACCGCGCTGTGGCGCTCCGACGAACAGCAGCGCCCGCATGTCATAGGAGCCGCCGCGGTCACCGGCACGCCCGCCGTGATCCCGGTGTGGGAGTGGGAGAACCCGCCCGAGGACTCCGACGTCTCCCGCCACGGCCTCACGCGCGTGTCCATGACCGACGTCGAGATGCTGCGCGCCGCCCGCGCCCACTACGAGCAGATGTACCGCAAGGCGGGCGGCATCGCGACCAGAACCCGCGTCGTCGGCTTCCTCAACTCCGAGACCGCGCCCCTGCTGCGCGGCGCCTACGCCGACGACATGGGCCGCCAGCTGCACCGGGCGACCGGCGGACTCGTGGCCATCGCCGGGATCTGCGCGTACGACTCCAACGCCCACGGCCTCGCCCAGCGCTACTTCCACCAGGCGCTGCGGCTCGCCAAGGCCAGCGGGGACCGGGGGCTCGGCGCGTACGTGATAGCGCTGCTCGTCACCCAGTCCCTGTTCATGAAGGAGTACCGGCAGGCCGTCGCGTTCGCCGAATCGGCCCTGCGCGCCGCCGGTTCCCAGATCACCCCGGCGCTCGCCGCCGACCTGTACGCGATGCAGGCCAAGTCGTACGCACGGCTCGGCGACGGCCACAGCGCGCTGGCCTGCATCCGCCGCGCCGAGACCGCCGCCGACCGCATCAGACCCGGCCAGGAGCCGGACGAGACCGGCTATGTGCAGCCGGGCCTGGTCAACATCCAGGTCGCGGAGGCCCTGCTGAGCCTCGGCGACCTCGGCGCCGCCCGGGAACACGCCACCGCCGCGGTCGGCACCCCCGCCCACGACCGGGGGCGGGTGCACCGGCTCGCCATGCTCACCCACATCGAACTGCGCCAGGGAGACGCGGACCGGGCGGGCGCCACGGCCGTCGAGATGACCGAACGGGCCCGCGGGATGGAATCCCAGCGGTTACGCGACCGGCTCCGCGCGGTACGCGAGCACCTGGCTTCCAGTGACTGCGCCGCGACGTCCGAGGCCGCGGAACTCATCGACGGGGCCCTGCGCGTTCCGTTCTGACCGTGGCCGCCACCGCGGCCCGAATAGGGGCCGCGCCCTCGTCAGCGGGTGGCCGAGGATTGCCATCTCTCCGACGGAAGGTGGCCTACCAGTGCGATGGAAGAATCTCACGGAGCAGACCGTGTATGAGAACCGATGGTTCCGGGTCAACCTCGCTGACGTCAGACTCCCCGACGGCCGTCATCTGGACCACTATCTGATCCGGCTGCGTCCGGTGGCCGTGGCGACGGTCGTGAACGAGGCGAACGAAGTACTGCTGCTGTGGCGGCACCGTTTCATCACCGACGCCTGGGGCTGGGAACTGGCCGCGGGCGTCGTCGAGGACGGTGAGGACATCGAGGGCGCGGCGGCGCGCGAGATGGAGGAGGAGACGGGCTGGCGGCCCGGCCCGCTGCGCCATCTGCTCTCCGTAGAGCCGTCCAACGGGCTCACCGACGCCCGGCACCACATCTACTGGGCCGAGGACGCCGAGTACGTCGGCCCCCCGGAGGACGACTTCGAGTCGGACCGCCGCGAATGGGTTCCGCTCAAGCTGGTGCCCGACCTGGTCGCGCGCGGTGAGGTGCCCGCGGCGAACATGGCGGCTGCCCTGCTGCTGCTCCACCACATCCGCCTGGGCTGAACCCCACCGCGCGGGCCACGGCGGGCGTCGGGGCGCTCGTACGAACGCGACTAGCGCCCCGCCGCCTGCCACACCGTCAGCGCCAGCGCGGATACCCCCGTCAGAGCGGCGATGGAGGGCAGCGGCCAGCGTCCGTGCTCCAAGGTGCGGACGCGCCCGCCCAGTTGGTTCAGCTCCTCCTCCGACTGCTCTCCGCGGTGGTCGTGCAGGATGAGCCGGCCGTCGACGCGGGCGAAGCCCACTTCGACGCTCCGGCGGAGTTCCGCGAGCTCCACGGCTAACGCGGTCTGCTCGGGCTCGGTGGTCACGGGTTTGCTCCCCTTCCGGATGTACGTCCGTGCTGCACTGTTCACGCTCCGAGTCAATCGCATCACCAAGGGGTGCGGGAGCGTGTGTGGGGATTGTGTGTGAGTCACCGGCGCACACCCCGTGCGAACAGCGCCGCGCACCCGGCGGCGACAGCTTCCTGTGCCGTGCCGCGGCCAGAGTGGCGCGACGGCCCCCGGGTAGCTCTGGGGGAGGAGAGGGGCCGGGCAACCGAGGGAAGTGGTCGCATGATCGCCGCTCCGATGTGGGACTTCGCCGACCAGGGAGCACGGCAGTTCGCCGCGCTCGGTCTGGCACTGCTCCTGTCCACCCTGATCGGCCTGGAGCGGGCCGTGCTGCAGAAGAGCGCCGGGCTGCGCACCCACACCCTGGTGGGCGTGGGCAGCGCGCTGTTCATGCAGGTGTCCCAGTACGGCTTCGGCGATGTGCTCTCGCGCGAACACGTCGACCTGGACCCCTCGCGGGTGGCCGCGCAGATGGTCTCGGGCATCGGCTTCATCGGCGGCGGCCTGATCTTCGTCCGGCGGGACGCCGTCCGTGGTCTGACCACCGCCGCGACCATCTGGCTGACCTGCGCGGTCGGCATGGCCTGCGGCGGCGGCCTGCCCCTGCTGGCCACCGCCGCCACCGCGGTCCACTTCCTGGTGGCGCGCGGCTATCCGCTGGTCACCCGCCATATGCCGGGGATCCTGTCGGCCGAGCAGCGGGAGCTGCAGCTGTCCTACCGGGTCGGCGGCGGACTGCTGCCCCGCGTCCTGGAGTTGTGCACGGCCGCCGGTTTCCGGGTGCTGCGGGTACGGGTGAACCGGGCGCCCTGGAAGGGCCTGGACCGGCTGACCCGCAGCGTCCGCGCGGAAGGGGAGGAGGCCGGACCGGGCGAAACGGACATCGTCGAGGTGCTGATCACCCTTGAGGGCCGAGGCGACGTCCTGCGCCTGGTAGGCCAGATCACCGAACTACGTGGCGTGCTCACCGCCGACGCGGGCGCGGAGCTGGACACCGCGGAGTGAGCCCCTACGCGTTGAGCACTTACGCGTACTCGTAGAAGCCCGAGCCCGTCTTACGCCCCAGCCGACCCGCGTCGACCATGCGCAGCAGCAGCGGGGGAGCGGCGTACAGCGGCTCCTTATATTCGCTGTACATCGAGTCGGCGATCGCCGCGATGGTGTCCAGGCCGATCAGGTCGGACAGCTTGAGCGGGCCCATGGGGTGGGCGCAGCCCATCTCCATGCCGTTGTCGATGTCCTCGCGGTTCGCGACACCGGACGCGAACATCCGGATCGCGGACAGCAGATACGGGATCAGCAGCGCGTTGACGACGAAACCGGCCCGGTCCAGGGCGTGGATCGCGTGCTTGCCGAGCACCCCCTCGACCAGCGCCTCGGCCCGCTTGATGGTCTCCTCGCCGGTGGTGAGCGCCGGGATCAGCTCGACCAGCGACTGCACCGGGGCCGGGTTGAAGAAGTGGATGCCGATGACCTGGTCCGGGCGGGAGGTCGCGACGGCCAGCTTGACCAGCGGGATGGACGAGGTGTTCGAGGCGAGGATCGCGTCCGGGCGGGTCACCACCTGGTCCAGGACCTGGAAGATCTGCGTCTTGATCTGCTCGCTCTCCACGACGGCCTCGATGACCAGATCGCGGTCGGCGAACTCCCCGAGGTCGGTGGTGAAGCTCAGCCGCTCCAGCGTCGCGTCCCGCTCCTCCTCGGTCATCTTGCCGCGCTCGACGGCCTTGTCGAGGGAGGTGGTCAGGCGGGTGCGGCCGATCTCCAGGGCCTCGCCGGTGGTCTCGGCGACCATGACCTCCAGGCCGGACCGCGCACACACCTCCGCGATGCCCGCACCCATCTGGCCGCAGCCCACTACTCCGACGCGTTCGATGTCGGTCACATCGTGCCTTTCGCTGAGCTAGCTGTCTGTGTGATCCCCCTGTCGACCCAGACGTTACCTGTCGGTTGGAAACGGCGGACGGGCCGGGGCCGCATTGCCGCCGCCCCGGCCCGCCCGTGTTCACGGTGCGCCGACGACGCCGTTACGAGACGTCTCCGCGCAGGATGCCGCGGCCGTTCGTACCGACGTAGACCCGGCCGTAGACCCGGGGGTCGCCGGTGATGGTGGCGCCGGTCCAGCCCCACTGGTGGGCGTCGTCGTTAACGCGGGTCCAGGTCTTGCCGGTGTCGGTGGAGCGGAAGATGCCGCGTACTCCGCCGATCTTGGCGCTGGTGTAGAGCGTCTGGTACGAGGCGCCGGGGGCGGCCTTGCCGAAGCCGATGGTGTCGGCCTGCTGGACGCCCGGGAGCTTGGTGAAGGTGGCGCCGGAGTCCGTGGAGTGCCACAGCCCGTACGCGCCGGTCGCGGTGCCGCCCGCGAGCCAGATGTCGCCCTCCGTGCCCGGTACGGCCTTGAAGCGCACGCTCTCGGCGGGCAGCCCGGACGACGCCTTGGCGGCGAAGGTGGCGCCGCCGTCGGTGCTCACGTAGAAGGTGCCGGACTTGTAGCCGTAGAACTTCTTGGGGTTCTTGCGGTCGGACTCGACCACAGCCCCGGCCGGGATGCCGCTGGAGGCCGTCCAGGAGTTGCCGAAGCCGGTGGTGCGGTAGACGGCCGAGGCGCCGTCGGGGCTCCAGACGAAGCCGCTGCCGTCCGCCGCCGAGGCCACCGTGCCGCCGCCGGTGACGCCGGGCGGTTCGGTGCCCTGGAACCAGTTGGCGCCGTTGTCGGTGGAGAAGGCGATGCGCGGGGCGGTGTCGTTGTTGCCGACCCGCACGACGGTGTTCGGGCTGGTCTCGGCGTAGTCCAGGCTGGTGGCCGTGGTGAACGACGGCGAGGTGTAGATCTTTGACGGCACCGCGTCGAGGTCGGTGTGGCGGAAGCCGCCGAGGTCGCCGAGCGCGCTCAGCAGCGGGGCGCCGGACGGCGGGCTGACCAGGTCGTTGACGGCCGTCTCCTCCAGACCCTTCACCATCGGCGTGATCTTCGCCTGGCCGCCGGAGTCCCACGCGGACAGGTTCTCGGTGCCGTAGATGGTCGCGCCGGTCCCGTACATCATCCGGTTGGAGTCGAACGGGTCGATCTCCAGTGCCTCGGTCATCCAGCCCAGCTTCGGGGTGACCTCGGGCGGGGCCGGGTTGGTGCCGAAGGTCAGCCAGGGGACCGAGGAGATGTCCTGGGTATAGCGGAAGGAGCGGTTCGGGTAGCTGGTGAAGTCCCAGGCCCGGGTCCAGGTGGCGCCGGAGTCGGTGGAGCGGAAGATCTGGGTGTCCGGCCACCAGGAGCTGTAGCCCGTCACCATGAGGGTGCCGGGCTTCTGCCGGTCCACGGTGAGCCCGCTGTAGCCGAAGGTGGTGTCGGCGTCCGCCGTGGGGCTGATGTTCTTCCACTCGCCGGTCGCGGTGGCGTACCGCCACACCTGGCCCTTGCCGCCGTCGTACGGGCCGCCCTTGTCGCTCGTGGTGAGGTAGAGGTAGCCGTTCTTCGCGTCGAGGACGCCCTTGTGGGAGAGGTAGCCGGTGGGCTGCCCGGCGATACGGGACCAGGTGGCGCCCGCGTCGGTCGAGCGGTAGACCGTGTTGTCCTTGTCGGCCACGCCCACGTAGATGGTCTTCGTGGCGCTGCCGGACGAGCCGGTGCGCTCGTCGAACGTCACCCACACCACGCCCTGGTTGTCGCTCGCGTAGCCGCTGCTGTCGTTCGGGTTCTCGACGTAGTTGCCGGGGTTCGGGAAGGCGGTCACCTTCGACCAGCTGACCCCGGAGTCGGTGGAGCGCCACAGGCCGTTGCCGCTGGGCGCGCCGAGGTACAGCACGCTGTTCCGGTTGGGGTCGACCGCCAGCCGCTCGCCCATGCCACGGCCCGGCATGTTGCCGCCGAGCTTGAAGGGGAGCGCGGTGGACTGCCAGGTGGCGCCCCGGTCGGAGGAGCGCAGGATCGCGCCGTTGCCCGGGTCCCAGCTGTTGGTGTACGTACCGGCCGCCACGTACACCTTCTCCGGCGCGACCGGGTCGCTGGCCAGGCTGACCACGCCGGTCCAGCCCCAGCGGTCCCAGCCCACCGAGTCCAGCAGCGGCACCCACCGCTTGCCGGACTGGTCCCAGCGGTACGCGCCGCCGATGTCGGTGCGGGCGTAGGCGAGGTTCTTCTCCTTGCGGTTGAAGACGATGCCGGGGACGAAACCGCCGCCGTCGATGCGGACGTTCTTCCAGCTGTAGGCGAGACGTTTCGCCGGTGGGGTGGGGGAGTCGTCGGGGCGGGCCGCTGCGGGGGCGGCGGCCGCGGTCAGTAATCCGCCGACGAGCGCCAGCGCGGTCATGAGCGCGCCGAGCGGTGTTCTCCTGCCTCTGCTGCTGCCTCTGCTGCGCACGGGAACTTCCTCTCCGGGCGTGGGGGTGTGGGGTGTGCGGGAGGTGCGGTGAGGGTGTTGGGAGCGCTCCCATGCGTGCGTGCTTTCGATGCTAACGGCCGGATGGCCCTGCGAGAAGAGTGAAGTCAGGGGGTACCCATTGCCGCCCGCCCCCAAGGCGCCCATCATCGGCGGGAGTTGTGGTGTGGCGCGAGCGAGGAGTGAGCATGGGTCGGATCACGGGCATCACACGGCGAAGTCTGACGGCCGCGGCCGCCGGGGCGCTGGCCACGGCCGCCTGGCCGGGCGAGGCGGCGGCCGAGGAGCAGGGGAGCCGCAGACAGTTCCGGGGCATGTGGCTGGCCTCGGTCGCCAACCGCGACTGGCCCGCGCGCCCCGGACTCCCCGCCGCCGAACAGCGGGCCTCGCTGCTCGCCTTCCTCGACACCGCCGTCGAGCGTCGGCTCAACGCGGTCGTCTTCCAGGTCCGGCCCACCGCCGACGCGCTGTGGCCGTCCCCGTACGAGCCCTGGTCGGAGTGGCTGACCGGGGTGCAGGGCCAGCACCCGGGCTGGGACCCGCTGGGCACGGCGGTGCGCGAGGCGCACCGGCGCGGTCTGGAGCTGCACGCCTGGTTCAACCCGTACCGCGTCGCGAACCACGCCGACCCCACCCGGCTGCTCCCCACCCATCCGGCCCGGGTGCACCCCGAGTGGGTCGTGCCGTACGGGGGCAAGCTCTACTACAACCCCGGGCTGCCCGAGGTCCGCCGCTTCGTCCAGGACGCGATGCTGCACGCGGTCGCGCGCTACGACATCGACGCCGTCCACTGGGACGACTACTTCTACCCCTATCCGGTGGCGGGCCAGGTCTTCGACGACGACGCGGCGTACGCGGCCCACGGCGCTGGCTTCCCCGACCGGGCCGCGTGGCGGCGGAACAACATCGATCTGCTGGTGCGCGAGACCGCCGCCCGCGTCAAGCGGCTGAAGCCGCGCGTGCGGTTCGGCGTCAGCCCCTTCGCGGTGTGGCGCAACCGCGCCACCGACCCGCTGGGCTCGGACACCCGGGCCGGAGTGCAGACGTACGACGATCTGTACGCGGACACCCGGCGCTGGGTGCGGGAGGGCTGGATCGATTACGTCGTCCCGCAGGTCTACTGGAACATCGGCTTCGCCGCCGCCGACTACGCCAAGCTCGTGCCCTGGTGGGCGGAGGTGGCGCGGGGGACCGGTGTCCAGCTCTACATCGGCGAGGCGCTGTACAAGGCGGGCGATCCGGCGCAGCCCGCGCCCTGGCAGGACCCGGCGGAGCTGTCCCGCCACCTCACGCTCTGCGCGGACTATCCGCAGGTGCGGGGGAACGTGTACTTCTCGGCGAAGGAAGTGGCCGCCGACCGCAACGGCGCGATGGCGCGCGTGGTCGCCGACCACTATCCGTGCCGGGTACGTCCGCCCCGCTGAGCCTGAGCCTGCGCTCGGACCGCGTTAGCGCGGCCGCTGTCCGGCGGGCAGGTGACGTACGACGGAGTCGGGGCCCGGGGAGAACAGGCATTCGTGACCGTCGTCCTCGTAACGGACGCGGTACGGCGGTTCCCCGTGGTTCCCGAGCACTTCGATGATCTCTGCGGTCCGGTCGTGAACTCCGACAACCCTGCCGTGCACCAGCAGCTTGTCGCCTACGGTCGCCTCCATCTGCGTGACCTCCTGTAGTGGCTACCCGGAGGGCAAATGCGATCCCTGTGGCCAGTCTATGGCCGGTGCACCCGGATCGCGCCCGCCGGGTTCGCCCCGGTTCGCTCCCGTTGTTCACCCCCGCTGCGTCACCCCGATGCACACCAGCACCGCGACGGCGGCGATCGGCGCGGCCGGGCCGATGTGTTCGCCGAGCAGCAGCACCGACCACACCAGGGTCAGCAGCGGCTGGGCCAGCTGCAGCTGGCTGGCCCGGGTCACGCCGATGGCGGCCATGCCCCGGTACCAGACCACGAGCCCCACGAACTGCGAGCCGACCGCCAGCCACAGCAGCCCGGCGACGGCGTGGCCGCCGAGCTGCACCGGCTCGGCGTACAGCGCGATCGCCGCGCCCGGAACCGCCACCGGTACGCAGGCCACCAGCGCCCAGCCGATCACCTGCCAGCCCGGCATGGAGCGGGCCAGCCGCCCGCCCTCGGCGTAGCCCGCCGCGCACACCAGCAGCGCGCCGAACAGATACAGATCGCCGGTGGTCAGCGCGCCGCCGCTCTGCTGCACCGCGAAGCCGATCACCACGGCGGCCCCGGCCAGCGCCGCCGCCCAGAAGCGGCGCGAGGGCCGCGCCCCGGTGCGTACGGCGGAGAACACGGCCGTGGTGAGCGGCAGCAGCCCGACGACCACGGCGGCGTGCGAGGTGGTGGAGGTCTGCAGCGCGAGGGTGGTCAGCAGGGGAAACCCGACCACCACCCCGGCCGCGACCACCAGCAGTCCGGGCCAGTGGCGCCGCTCCGGCGGTGCTGTCCGCCGCGCCACCAGCGCGCTCCCGGCCACCAGCGCGGCGAGCACCACCCGGCAGGTGGTCACCGACCAGGGGCCGAGCCCTTCCAGCGCCCAGGCGGTGCCGGGGAAGGTGAGGGAGAAGGCGACCACGCCGAGGGCGGCCAGCAGCGTGCCGCTCCGGGCGGTGCCTTGGGAATCGGCCGCGATGGTGGCGGTGGCGGGGGCGGTGGGGCCCGGTTCGGGGGCGGCGGCACCGCTCACCGCTATCGTGCCGTCGTCAGTAGCGCTATCCTGTGCTCTCATGCAAGAGCGTAGCAGTGTCGCTGAGCTGGTCGAATCCCTCCGCCGGGATCTGAACCGCTACTCTCCAGGTGAGAAGCTGCCGTCCAGCCGTACCCTCGTCGAACGCCACCGGGTGAGCCCGGTCACCGTCTCCCGCGCCCTGGCCGCGCTCGCCGCCGAGGGGCTGGTCGTCACCCGGCCCGGCGCCGGTGCCTTCCGGGCCGCGCCGCGCGTCGAGGCGCCACGGGCCGGGGACACCTCCTGGCAGGAGGTCGCGCTGAGCGTCGAGACGCCGGGCGAATCCGTCCCGCGCTCGGTCGACGCCTCGGGCGTGCTGGCCACCCTCGCCGCCCCGCCGCCCGGGATCCTGGAGCTGAACGCCGGGTATCTCCACCCCTCGCTCCAGCCCGAGCGCGCCATGGCCGCCGCCCTGGCCCGCGCCGGACGGCGGCCCGGCGCCTGGGGCCGCCCGCCCATGGAGGGCCTTCCCGAGCTGCGCGCCTGGTTCGCCCATGAGATCGGCGGGCGCGGCGGCGCGGTCGCCGCCGCCGATGTGCTGGTCACGGCGGGCGGCCAGTCCGCGCTGACCTGCGCGCTGCGCGCCCTCGCCCCGCCCGGCGCGCCCGTCCTGGTCGAATCGCCCACGTACCCCGGCATGCTCGCCGCCGCCCGCGCCTCCGGGCTGCGACCGGTCCCCGTCCCGGTCGACGCGGACGGCATCCGCACCGATCTGCTCGCCGAGGCGCTGCGGGCGGGCGGCGCCCGTGTCGTCGTCTGCCAGCCGCTGTTCCAGAACCCGACCGGCACGGTGCTCTCCGCCGAACGGCGCCGCGAGGTGATCCGGATCGCGCGCGAGGCGGGCGCGTTCGTGATCGAGGACGACTTCGCGCGCCACCTCGTCCACGAGGGCGCGCCCCCGCTGCCCGAAGCCCTTGCCGCGGACGACCCCGATGGAGTCGTGGTCCACGTCCGCTCCCTCACCAAGATCACCTCGCCCAGCCTCCGGGTGGGCGCCCTCGCCGCCCGTGGCCCGGCGCTGGAGCGGCTGCGCGCGATCCAGGTCGTGGACAGCTTCTTCGTCCCGCGCCCGCTGCAGGAAACCGCGCTGGAACTGGTCGGCGCGCCGTCCTGGCCGCGCCATCTGCGGACCGTCGCGTCCGAGCTGCGCACCCGGCGCGAGGCGCTGGTCACGGCGGTGCGGCGGGAGCTTCCCGAACTGCCCGCACCGCATGTGCCGCCCGGCGGCTACCACCTGTGGCTGCGTCTGCCGCACGGCACCGACGAGGGCGCGCTCGCCTCCGCCGCGCTGCGCGCCGGGGTCGCGGTGGCCCCCGGCCGCCCGTACTTCAGCGCGGAGCCGCCCGCGCCGCACCTCCGGCTGAGCTTCGCGTCGGTGGCGGGCACGGGCGAACTCGCCGAAGGCGTACGGCGGTTGCGTGCCGCGTGCGACGAGGCGCTGGGGTAACACCTTCCGCCGAGGGCCCTCCCCGGGGACCCGCTGAACCGTACGATGCGCGAATGACGTTTCGGCTGACGCTGGTCGCCGCAGGCGCGACCTCCTCGCCGCTCGGGGAACGCTTCGGCGACGACCGACCGCTGGATCCGGCGGGCCGCCGCGCCGCCGAGCGCGCCGCGCCCGTCCTCCTGCCGCTGGCCGCCGCCGAGCTGCGCTACTGCTCACCGTCACCGCGCAGCCGCGAGACCGGCCTCGCGCTCGGCTTCACCCCGCTCGTCCAACTCGCCCTGCGCGACTGGGACATGGGCCGCTGGGTCGGCCGTACCCTCGCCGATGTGATGGCGCGCGAGCCGCGCGCGGCCGACGTATGGCTCGCCGACCCCCGCGCGGCGCCGCACGGCGGCGAATCGCTGCTGGCGTTCATCACCCGGGTCGGCGGCTGGCTGGACACCCGGCCGGTCGAGGAGCACGTCAAGATGCTCGCGGTGGCCGACCCCGGGGTGATACGCGCCGCCCTGATGTACGCCATCAAGGCGCCGCCGCACTGCTACTGGAACATCGACGTGATCCCGCTCTCCACCGTCACCCTCACCGGCCGCGCCGGGCAGTGGCGCCTGCGGGTGGACAGCGAGGCGCCGGGCTGAGCGGGCGGCATTCACTCGGATGATCTTGTGGAGTCGCCGCGTTGCGCGCGCCCCGCAACGCTGATGCCGGAGCCCCTACGACCTGATGGGAACCGTCATCATGCGCCTCCTCCGGCATCTCGGCCTGAGCGCCGCCACCGTCGTGACCACTGCCCTCCTGTGCGCCGCCCCCGCGGCGGCCGCCGTCCCGGTGCCCCTCTGGGGCTGGGGCAGTGGCCATCCGCCGTACCCGATCGGGCGCGAGCGAGTCTTCGACCTGGTCGCGCACCAGACGCAGTTCAGCTTCGTCGACGTGGGCCCGCCCGGGCCCAGCCAGGGGGACGAGTTCGTCATCAGTGGGGACCTCCTCCAGGGCAGTGCCGTGGTGGGCCACTACGGCGAGGTCTGCACGCTCACCCGAGTCGGTCCCGTCGTCGACTCGTTCGACCAGCAGTGCGTGGGCACGCTCACCCTTCCTGACGGGGACATCACCATTCAGGGGCTGATCTCCGTCACCGCGGCCGGACCCGAGGCCGACATCAACCTCGCGATCACCGGCGGCACCGGGCGCTACCGGACGGCGCACGGATTCGTCCACGCCGTCCCGGTCGACGCCACGGACACCTCCTTCACCGTGCACCTCATCCTCTGACCGAACTCACGCCGCTCCGTGAAAGCGGTGGTGCAGCGTACGGACCTGCTCGGCGAGGGCGGGGTACGGGCCCTCCACCACCGCACCCGGCACCACCTCCCGGATCGGCAGGGTCCGCACCGGCGGCGCGGGTACGCCGAGTTCGGTGAGCCAGGCCGACAACTGCTCCGACGAGCTGGCGTACACGATGCGGCCGAGCCCGACCCAGCCGTGCGCGGCCGCGCACATCGGGCAGTGCTCGCCCGAGGTGTAGACGGTGGCCGCGGCCCGCTCCTCGGGGGTCAGCCGCGCCGCCGCCCAGCGGGCCAGCGCCAACTCCGGGTGGCGGGTGTGGTCGCCGCCCGCGACCCGGTTGTGGTCCTCGGCCAGGACGGTCCCGTCGGCCGCGACGAGCAGCGAGCCGAACGGCTCGTCGCCCACCTCCAGCGCCTCGGTCGCCAGTTCCACGCAGCGGCGCAGATGCCGCAGGTCGTCGTCGGTCGTGTGGTCCGCCACGATGCCTCCCCGCCCGGTGGTGTTCAGGACCGCATGCTAATCCGTCAACTCCTCGGCCAGCAGGTCCATCAGGAGGGCGTCGTGCCAACTGCCGTCCGGCCCGCGCTCGTAGCGGCGCATCACACCCACCGGGCGGAACCCCGCCTTCTCGTACGCGCGGATGGCGGCGGCGTTGTCCGTGGCCGGGTCGATCACGATGCGGTGGTGGCCGTGGTCGGTGATCAGGTGGCGGGCCAGGGTGCGGACGGCGTCGGTGCCGAGGCCCCGGCCGTGCACCGCCGGGTCCAGGTAGATGTCGATGCTCGCGTGCCGGTAGTCGGGGTCGGGTTCGGCCGACCACTGGATCACGCCGACCACGGCCCCCTCGTACAGGACCGCCAGCGTCTCGGTGTCCGCGTCGGTCAGGTCCTCGATCACCGCCGCCACCAGGTCCGCGCCGCCCCGCCAGCGGGCGTACACCTCGGGCCGCGCGCGGATGGCGGCGAGCCGGGGGATGTCGGTGGGGAGGGTGGGGCGCAACGCAACCCGCGCGCCGTGCAGCGTCGTCCGCGTCTCAGGCACGCGCGGCCCGTTCTCAGGCACGTGCGGCCCGTTCCCGCAGCAGGCGGCGCTCGGGGGCGTTGCGGGTGAGGGAGGCGGCGCGTTCGAACTCCGCGCGCGCCTCCTCCCGTCGCCCCAGCCGCTCCAGCAGATCGCCGCGAACGCTCGGCAGCAGGTGGTAGTCGCGTAGCGCGGGGTCCGCCACCAGGGCGTCGACCAGTACGAGGGCGGCCGAGGGACCCTCCGCCATCGAGACGGCCACCGCCCGGTTCAGCTCCACCACCGGGGACGGGGTGAGGGCGGCCAGCCGGTCGTAGAGGGTGGCGATGGTCGTCCAGTCGGTGTCCTCGTAGCGGACCGCCCGCGCGTGGCACGCGGCGATGGCGGCCTGGAGGGCGTACGGGCCGTGGCCCGCGTGGTGCAGGGCCTCGACGCCACGGTGGATGAGCAACCGGTTCCACTTCGCCCGGTTCTGGTCGGCGAGCAGCACCGGCGCGCCGTCCGGGCCGGTACGGGCCGGGATGCGGGAGGCCTGGAACTCCAGCAGCGCGGCCAGCCCGTGCACCTCGGGCTCGTTGGGCATGAGCCCGGCCAGCACCCGGGCCAGGCGGAGCGCGTCCTCGCACAGGGCCGGGCGCACCAGATCGTCCCCGGCGGTCGCGGAGTAGCCCTCGTTGAAGATCAGGTAGATGACTTCCAGGACCGAGGAGAGCCGGGCGGCCCGGTCCTCCCCGTACGGCACCTCGAAGGGAACCCGGGCCTTGGCCAGCGACCGCTTCGCCCGCACGATCCGCTGCGCGACGGCCGCCTCGGAGGCCAGGAAGGCGCGGGCGATCTCCTCCGTGGTCAGCCCGCCCAGCAGCCGCAGGGTCAGGGCGATACGGGCCTCGGGCGACAGCACTGGATGGCAGGCGGTGAAGATCAGCCGCAGCAGGTCGTCGTCGATGTCGTCGGAGTCCACGGGATCGGGCGGCGGTACGTCCTCCAGGGCCCGCCCGACCTCGGCCAGCTTGCGCGCGTACGTCTCCTTGCGGCGTACGAGGTCGATCGCGCGGTGCTTGGCGGTGGCCATGAGCCAGGCTCCCGGCTTGTCCGGGACGCCCGACTCCGGCCACTGCTCCAGCGCGGCGATCAGGGCATCCTGCGCGAGTTCCTCGGCGATGCCGACGTCCCGCACGATGCGGGTGACACCGGCGATGATCCGCGCGGATTCGATCCTGAAGACCGCTTCGACCGTTCGGGTCGCTTCGGTCGCGTGTGCTGCCGTCACGGCCACCCATCAGAGCAGCCTCACAACACCCCGGCAAGCGGAACCGGATCAGCCCTCTTCGATCTCGCGGACCTCGGCGGTGATGGTCCAGTAGTCCTCGTGGGTCTCCAGGAACCGCTTGGTCCACTCCAGCGCCTCGGCCTTGTCCTTGGCCTGGACGAGGGAGTAGCCGCCGATGACCTCCTTGCTCTCGGTGAACGGCCCGTCGGTGTAGCTGATCTTGCCGCCGGACCAGGTGACCCTGGTCCCCTCGGAGGTCGGCTTGAGCCCGGCGGTGTCGAGCATGACGCCCGCCTTGGTGATCTCCTCCAGCAGCGCGCCCATGCGCTCCATCAGCTCGGGGCTGGGGCCCTCGGCGGGCGCGTTCTTCTCGTCGATACGGATCATGGTCAGGAAGCGCGGCATGGTGACTCCTCGGTCGCCGGGCGGGGTCTTTCCCCGCCTCTCACCCGTGCGTCGAACGGGAGACGCCCGGATCGACAGCTCCCCGGAAAAATCTTCGGGGATTTTTCCGGGGAGCGCGATCAGGGGGAGCGCCAGCACAGAGCAGCAGCTCAGCCCATGTGTACCGGCCCCGCCTCCTCGCCGTGCTGCTGCTTCTTCGCGTTGATGGCGAACGCGGTGACCGCGAGCCCCGCCAGGAACATGACGGCCGCGGCGGCGAAGGCCCGGGTGTAGCCGTGGGTCAGCGCCTCACCGGCCCTCGCCACCAGGGCGGCGTCGTGCGTGGCCAGCCCCCGGTAGAGGGCGGCGGCCGCCCCGGGCAGCCGGTCGGTCGCCGCCGAGGTGGAGAGCGTCGACATGACCGCGAGCCCGAGGGCGCCGCCGACCTGCTGCGCGGTGTTGAGCAGCGCGGAGGCGATGCCGGTGTCCTCGTGCCGCACCCCGCTGACCGCGCCCAGCGTCATCGGTACGAAGCCCATGCCGAGGCCCAGCGCGGTGACGAACATCGCGGGCATCAGCTGGCCCGCGTACGACGAGTCCGGCTCCAGGGTGGAGAACCACACCATGCCCGCCGCCGCGACCGCCAGCCCCGGCCCGGCTATCAGTCGCGGCGCGAGGTGGGCGACCAGCTTGGAGCTGAGCCCCGCCGCCAGGGCCATGCCGAAGCTGAAGGGCAGATACGCGAACCCGGTCCTGACCGGGCTGTAGCCCAGGATCAGCTGCATGTAGAGCGTCAGGAAGTAGAAGGTGGCGAACATGCCCGCGCCGATGCACAGCATGGTGGCGTAACTGCCCCACCGGCTGCGGTCCCGGAACAGCCGCAGCGGCATCATCGGGTGCCCGGTCCGGGCCTGGACCAGCAGGAACGCGGCCAGCAGCACGGCCGCCGAGGCGAAGGAGCCGAGCGCGGGCCCATCGGTCCAGCCGTGGTCGCCGCCGCGGGTGATGCCGTAGACCAGGGCGATCAGCCCGCCCGTGCCGGTGATCGCGCCGGGCACGTCCAGCCGCCCGGGGCTCCGGTCGGCCTCGACCAGGGTCCGGGTCCCGGCGAGGACGGCCAGCCCGATCGGGATGTTGACGAAGAACACCCAGCGCCAGTCGAGAACGTCGGTGAGCGTGCCACCCAGCAGCAGACCGACCGTGGCGCCGACGCCGCCCATGGCCGCGTACACGCCCATCGCCATGTTGCGCGCCTTGCCCGCCGGGAACGTCGTGGTGATCAGGGCCAGCGCGCTGGGCGCGGCCATCGCCGCGCCCACGCCCTGCAGCACCCGGGCGCCGATCAGCAGCCCCTCGCCCGGCGCGAGCCCGCCCAGCACCGAGGCCACGGTGAAGACGGCTATCCCGGTACGGAACATCCGCCGCCGCCCGAACAGGTCCCCGGCCCGCCCGCCGAGCAGCAGCAGCCCGCCGAAGGCCAGCGCGTACGCGTTGACGATCCACGCCAAGTTGCCGTCGGACACCGCCAGATCGGTCTGGATGCTGGGCAGGGCGATATTGGTGATCGTGGCGTCCAGCACCACCATCAGCTGCGCCGCGGCGATCACGAACAGGGCCAGCCCGAGATGGCGGCCCCCGCCCCCGGGCGATTTCCCGGCGGTCTCCGGCCGCGCCGGGGCGGCGGCGGTGGTGGTGGTGTCTGCGGACATCGAAGTCTCCATGAAATGAGCTGAATCGCGGACCGGCGTCGGTCCGCGCGCCCACCTTCCCCGCAATACATGACATCCGCCGTCAAGTTTTTCGGCGATCCTCGGAGCATGAAATCCGACCGGATGCTGTCGATCCTGCTGCTGTTGCAGACGCGCGGACAGGTGCCCGCCACCGAGCTGGCCGAGCGCCTGGAGGTGTCCGTACGCACGATCTTCCGCGACGTCGAGGCGCTGTCCTCGACCGGAGTGCCCGTCTACGCCGAGCGCGGGCGCAACGGCGGCATCGCCCTGCTGCCCGGCTACCGCACCGATGTGACCGGGCTGACCGCCGACGAGGCGCGGGCGCTGTTCGTACTGGTCACCGACCGGGCCCACGCCGATCTGGGGCTCGGCCGGGCGATCGGCTCGGCGCTGCGCAAGGTCATGGCCGCACTGCCGCCGCCGCACCGCGACGCCGCCGCGCTGACCCGCCGCCGCATCCTGGTGGACCCGGTCCGCTGGCGCAGCGGACCCCCGGCGGTGGCCGACCTGGGGGTGCTCCAGGACGCAGTCTTCACCGACCGGCGGCTGCGGCTGCGGTACCGGCACGGCCGCGACGACCGCGAGGCGTCGTACACCCTCGATCCGTACGGTCTGGTCGACAAGGCGGGCGTCTGGTACCTGGTGGCCGATCACCGCGCCCGGCCGCAGCTGTTCCGGGTGGACCGCATCCTGGCGGCGTCGGTCGCCGACGAACCCGTACGGCGGCGTGAGGGCGCCGAACTGGCCGATGTGTGGGACACCTTGCGCCGCCAGATCGACGACCTCCCCACGGGGGTGGACGTGGTGGTGCGGGTCCGGCGGGCGTCCGTGCGCCGCTTCCTGAGCATCTACCGCGCCGACCTGTCCGCACCGCCGCCCGCCGAAGCGGACCCCGCCCAAGGCGAGGGCGAGGAGCGGGTGGAGTTCCAGCTGCGCTTCCGCTCCCTGGGCGCGGCCCAGCCCCTGCTCGCCTTCGGCGCCGACGTCGAGGTGATCTCACCGGAGCCGCTGCGCGAGGAGCTGGCCCGCCTCGCGGCGGAGACCGCGGCCCTCTACTCCGGCGGACAGCGGCACTGAGTCTCGGCCCTACGATCGGTGGCCTGTGCGGGGGCTGTACAGAAAGGGACACGATGCTGACGCTGGGCGCCATCTGCGGTGAACTGGACTTCTCTCTCCGGTTCGCCGGTGAGCACCGCCCCGCCGACCGGACGGTGGACTCCGTACGCGTCCTCCCGGGCACCGCATGGAGCGGCGACGCGCTCGGCGAGGTGCTCGGCGACGTGGGCGACGCGCTGGTGGTGATACGCCTGCCCTCGGCCGGTCAGGCCGGTCAGGCCGGTCCGGGCGGGCGGGACGGACAGGGCGCGCTGGAGCGGCTGCTGCGCGCCCTCGCCCGGCAGCGCGCCGCGGGCCTCGCCTTCGCCGTCGACCGGCACGGCCCGCAGGCCACCCCGGTCGCGGTCCGCAGCTGGGCCGCCCGTCTCGGCGTACCGCTGCTGACCACCACCCGGTCCCTCGAAGCGTGGCAGCAGCTCCTCCCGCGCCTGCGCGACTACCGCCACCGGTACGCCGAGTGGCACGCCGAACAGCTCACCGCCCTGCTCAACCGGCTGCCGTCCCGCCTCGCGGACGCCGGTCCGGACGCCACGCAGCGGATCGCCGACTGGCTGGCCGCGGCGCTGGACGCCGAGGTGCTGGTCAGCGACGAGCAGCGGGGCGTCCTGGCCGCCTCGCCCGAGTCCGCGCCCGGCGCGCTCGCGCCCCTGCTCGCCCGGCGGACCGTGACCCCGTGGACCGTGACCCCACGGCTGCCCGTGGCCCCGGCCGACGACGCGCTCCACACCCGCTTCCTGCCGCTCGGCGCCACCGGCCCAGGACCGGTGCTGTCGGTGGGCTCCCGCCGCCCGTTCGACGACATCGCCACCGAGCTGATGCACCACGCCGCCCGCGTCCTCAGCCTGGTCGACCAGGCCCAGCGGCAGGACCGGGCGGTGGCCTCCGCCGAGCAGGGGGTACGGCTGGGCGCGCTGCAGCTGCTCATGGTCGGCGACGAGCTGGCCGCCCAGCGCGTGATGGTCGGGCTCGCGCCGGGCCTGCTGGCGACCGAGCACATCCGGGTGTACGTGGTCGACTGCGCCGCCGCGGACCGGGAGCCCGCCGCCCTGCACGGCGAGACGGCGCTCGGCGGGCGCGCGATGCTGGTGCGCTGCCCGGCGTACAACCACCTGATCGTGGTGGACCCCCTCCACGATCAGGGCGAAGAAGCGGGCGGGGACGACGGCCCGCTGAGCGTCCGGAGCGCCCTGCGGCAGGTGGTCGCCGCGCTGCCGGACCACCGGGTGGGCGGCAGCCGCGTACACAAGCTCGGCAACGTCGCCGACGCCTACGCGGAGGCGCTGACCGCCCTGGTGACGGCCCGGCAACTGCCCGACCGGGTGGCGCTGTCCGAGGAGCGGGCCGGTCTCGTCGAGCTGCTGGACCCGGATACGGCACGCCGCTGGGCCGCGACCGTCCTCCACCCGCTGCTGACCCTGCCCACCGGCCGCCGCGACCGGCTGCTGCGCACCCTGGACCTCGGTCTTGAGGTGCAGCACAAGGCGGCCGGGCGGGTCCTCGGCATCCACCGCAACACCGTCGCCCACCGCATCAGACAGGGCTTCGACCTGCTCGGCCTCGACCGGAACCGGGTGCTGGACAAGGTGATGGTCTCGATGGCGCTGAAGATCGTCATCACGTACGGACACGACGAGACCTCGGCCGAACCCGCCGCCGACTTCGCCGCCATGGTCTCCGCGCCCGAGGTGCGGGTGTGGGCGGAGTCCTTCCTGAAGCCGCTGAAGAGCGACCGCCGCGACCTGCCGCGCACGCTCCGCGCCTGGCTGGAAAACGACACCCAGGTGGAACGGACGGCCGCCGCCCTCAATCTCTCACCGGTCACCGTGCGCGGCCATCTGCGGGCCGCCGCGCCGCTGATCCAGCGGGACCTGATGGTCGACGGGGACGGCGGCGAGGAGGCCCTGGAGGGGGCTCTGGAGGAGGACGAACAGGTCCTCGGCGGGGTGCGCGCGCTGGCGTTCGCCCTCCACGTGAGCACCGGCCACCCCGAACTGCCGACCGCCCGGTGCCCCTGAATCAGAGGCTGATTGTGCACGCGGGCCCGCCCCCGCGCCCCCCGTTGTGCACCGCCCCCGGCCCGTACGCCCGCACCGTGCACGAATGCGGTGCGGTCCGCTCCGGTTGTGCACGCATGACATGGCGATGGCCAAAGGAATTGCCTAGCGTGACGGTCGTGCCCACGGCATTCCGGACGGGACCCGCGCGGGGGTCGGGCCCCGTCCGGAGGCCGCGTGGTACCGGGGAACGAACTCCTCCTCGATGAACCGCTCGATCGAGGTGGGGGTGGACGTACGGGCGGTACGGGGCTGCCGCATCCGCGCGTGCCGGGAGTTAACGGCCTCTCCGACCTCGGCCATCATGTCCGCGACGCTCACGGACACGCCGTTGCTACGCAGTTCCGCGTAGAAGTCGGCGAGGCTGGTCTGCTCGTAGATGAAGTCGTCCGCGCCCACGGCGTTCGCGATCACGTCCACGGCTTCCCGCATGCTCACGTCGCGTTCGCCCTGCAGCTCCAGGACCTCCGTACCGTGCCAGGCCCCGGTGGCGAGTTCCGCCCCGGCCCGGGCCCCGACATCGCGGGTGGTGACGAAGGGCAGCGGAACGCCGGGTTCGAAGGGGGCGCTGATGCGGTGGTGGGCCCTGGCGGTGTCGACGTGGTCCAGCAGGTTCTCCATGAAGTAGCCCGCCCGCAGCCACAGCGTGTCGACGCCGGGGACGGCCGAGAGGCGCTGCTCGAAGCGGTGGAGCCCCACGACCGGTCCGGTGCCCTCCGCGTGTTGGGCTCCCCAGCTGCTGAGCCCGACGACGCGGGTCACGCCGGACTCGGTGACCGCCTTGGTCAGGGAGGCCGCCACCTGGTCCTGGAAGGCGCCGAAGTCGGGGTGGTCGGGGAGGTAGTTGGGCTGGATCACCGCGTAGACGCCGTCCGCGCCCCGGAAGGCGTCCGTCAGCGCGGCCGGGTCGGCCGGGTCGGCCTCCCACACCTCGGCGCCCCGCGCGGCGAGGTCGGCGAGCCGCGTGGCCGAACGGCCGACGGCTCGGACGCGGTATCCGGCTGCGAGCAGGTGCACGGCGGCGGCCCGTCCGGTGCGACCACTGGCACCGGTAATGACGAACATCGATAAATCTCTTTCCTTGGCGTTCTTCCGCAGGCGTTCTTCCGCAGGTGTTCTTCCGCAGGCGTTCTTCGGCAGGTGTTCGGCACGTTAGGCACCCGGCGAACCGGGCGGGTAGGAGTGCCGCACCCACCCCGGAAACCCCGCCGCCTCGTCCATACGCTGGCGGCATGAAGGGGCCACGGGCGCACAGCGGAGGCGGTGGAGGCGAATCACTGGCGGCCTTCCTGCGGGCCAGGCGGAACCGGGTGCGGCCGGAACAGCACCGGCTGGCCCCGGGGGCGCAGCGCCGGGTGCCGGGGCTACGGCGCGACGAAGTGGCACTCCTGGCCGGGATCAGCACCGACTACTACGTGCGCCTCGAACAGGGGAGGGAACGCCGACCGTCCCACGCGGTGGTGGAGGGCCTGTGCGAGGCATTGCTGCTGGACGCCGTGGCGGCGCGTTACCTGCGTGAACTCTCCGCCCCGGAGACCGCCGCAGCCGGGGAGCGCATCGGCACGGACCGCCTGGCGGCCGTGCACCAGCTGCTCGGCTCCATGACGGTGCCCGCCCTGCTGGTGAACCGGTGGCTCGACATCGTGGGCGGCAACGCGCTCGGCGACCTTCTCCACGAGGGTTTGGAGCCCCGGGACAACTACGCCCGTCTGGTGTTCCTCGCCCCCGGGGCACCGTCATTCTTCACGCAGTGGCCCGAGCTGGCCCGCTGCATGGTGGCGGCCCTGCGCGCTCAGACCGGCTCCGGGGCGGGGTCGGCCCGCCTGACCCGGCTGGTGGGGGAGCTGGCCGCGAGCAGCGATGTCTTCAGAGCCGCCTGGGGCGAGCACCACCTCTACGAGAAGGCGATGGACCGCAAGCTGTTCCGGCATCCGAGGGTCGGACCGCTCGCACTCGACCAGCATGTCCTGGAGCTGCCGGGCAGCGAAGGCCACCGGATCTGGGCCTTCCACCCGGCGGACGACGCGACCGCGAACGCCCTGCGCCGCCTGGCTGCCACGTCGGAACGGCGTACCCCGCAGCAGCTGTACGACGTGATGGGCAAGCTCTCCGGTACGCCCTAGCGGGGGTTGTGCCATTATGCGGACACGTCCCAGGGGAGGGGCGCGGTCTGCTGAGTGCCAGGGGGTTGGGGATGGGTGCGGGTACGGAGCCGGACGGTTCGTCCAGATCCGACGAGGAGTGGGAGCGGTTTCTGCGCGAGTCGGTGGCGGGCACGGCCGACGCGCCCAAGGAGCCGTCGGCGCGGGCCCGCGACGTGGCGAAGCGGCTGAGCGCGGAGCCCGACCGCGCCCCGGAGGGCTGGCGCACCTACACGCCCGCGCGGCCCAAGCGGCGCACCGGCTGGTACGTGGCCGGAGTGCTGGCCTTGCTGGTGCTGCTGGTGGTGGCGCTCGCGCCGGGGCGGGTCGTGGACCTGTTCGCCGGTGACGACCCCGACTCCGCGCCGCCGACGGCCGAGACCCCGGCGGGGACGGCCGGGCGCCCCACCCTGGACGAGCCGTTCCGTGGTTCCCCGGCGGCGAGCTGGGCGAGCGGAGCGGCGGGGATCACCATGCCGAAGGCCAGGGCGGTCGGCTGGATGAGCGCGGCCGAGGTCGAGCAGGCCCTCGCCCGCAGCCGGGACTTCCTCGTCGCGTCGAGCCTGGACCGTGGGGTGCTGCGGGGCGAGCGCCCCGAGAAGGCGATCGCACTGATCAGCCCCCACCAGAAGGACGTCCAGGCCCTGCTGAAAACCGCCTTCCGCAACCCGAGCGAGAAGAGCGACCCGCTCCTCCTCTTCAGCCGCTTCCAGCCCTCCCACGCCCACCTGGTCGGCGACGTCGTGAAGACCCGGGGCAGCCTCACCTACCGGGAGGGCGAGCGCGGCGCGCTCCAGGTGACCGCCGACGTCACCTTCGTCTACCCGGTCACCCGCGCCGACGCGGGCGGCGGCGACGACGAGATCGTGCGCACGATCGTCCGCCGCGAGCTGGTCCTGAGCTGGGACGACCCCGACAAGGTGATCACCGAGCCGGGCACGTTCTCGATCGTCTCGTACAAGTACGACATGACCAACGGCGGCTGCGGCGCCCCCACGGGCTACTTCACCCCGCCCTTCGGCGCGGACCGCCGGGCGGAGGGGAACGGCACGCAGGTCGACCCGTACGACCGCAGCGCGCCGATCGCGCAGGGCGAGTCCACCGGGGACGAGTGCAGGACGGCGACGCGCTCCTAGCAGGCGTTACGAGACGTCGGAGGGCAAGCCTGACCGGAAACTTCTTTGCATAAAGCTGCCGTCGATCGTATAGTCATGCCATCCGTGAGGGAGGATGGCAATGGCGATACGCGCAGCGGTGGCGGGAGCGAGCGGATACGCGGGCGGTGAGGTGCTGCGGCTGTTGCTCGCGCACCCCGAGGTCGAGATCGGCACGCTGACCGGCAACACCAACGCCGGACAGCCGCTCGGCTCCCTCCAGCCGCACCTTCTCCCGCTGGCCGACCGGGTGCTGGCGCCGACCAGTGCCGAGGCGCTGGCCGGGCATGACGTGGTGTTCCTCGCGCTGCCGCACGGCCAGTCCGCCGCCGTCGCCGAGCAGCTCGGCGACCAGGTGCTGGTGATCGACTGCGGGGCGGACTTCCGGCTGGAGGACGCGGCCGACTGGGAGAAGTTCTACGGCTCCCCGCACGCGGGCACCTGGCCGTACGGCCTCCCGGAGCTGCCGGGGGCCCGTACCGCGCTCAACGGCTCCAAGCGCGTCGCGGTGCCCGGCTGCTACCCCACCGCCGTCTCGCTCGCCCTGTTCCCGGCGTACGCGGCGGGGCTGGCCGAGCCCGACGCGGTGATCGTCGCCGCGACCGGGACCTCGGGCGCGGGCAAGTCGCCCAAGCCGCATCTGCTGGGCAGCGAGGTCATGGGCTCCATGAGCCCGTACGGCGTGGGCGGCGGCCACCGGCACACCCCCGAGATGATCCAGAACCTGTCGGCCGCGGCGGGCGAGCGGGTCTCGGTCTCCTTCACCCCGACCCTCGCCCCCATGTCGCGCGGCATCCTGGCCACCTGCAGCGCCCCGGCGAAGCCCGGCGTGACGGCGGGGACGCTGCGGGCCGCGTACGAGAAGGCGCTGGGCGACGAACCGTTTGTCCACCTGCTGCCGGAGGGCCAGTGGCCCTCCACCGCCGCCGTGTACGGATCCAACAGCGCCCTGCTCCAGGTCGCCCTCGACGAGGCGGCGGGCCGGGTCATCGTGATCAGCGCGATCGACAACCTCACCAAGGGCACCGCGGGCGGCGCGGTCCAGAGCATGAACATCGCCCTCGGCCTCCCCGAGGAGCTGGGACTTTCCACGATCGGAGTCGCTCCATGAGTGTGACGGCTGCCAAGGGCTTCACCGCCTCCGGCATCGCTGCGGGGATCAAGGAGAACGGGAACCCCGATCTCGCTCTCGTCGTCAACAACGGGCCACGGCTGGCCGCCGCGGGCGTCTTCACCTCCAACCGCGTCAAGGCCGCCCCGGTCCTCTGGTCCGAGCAGGTGCTGAGGGGCGGCCAGGTCTCCGCCGTCGTCCTCAACTCCGGCGGCGCCAACGCCTGCACCGGCCCGCTCGGCTTCCAGGACACCCACGCGACCGCCGAGAAGACCGCCGACGTCCTCGGGCACAGCGCGGGCGAGATCGCCATCGCCTCCACCGGGCTCATCGGCCTCCGGCTGCCCATGGACCCCCTGCTGTCCGGCATCGGTACGGCCGCCACCGCGCTCAGCGAGCACGGCGGCGAGAAGGCCGCCATCGCCATCAAGACCACCGACACCGTGCACAAGACGGCCGTCGCCCAGGGCCCCGACAAGACGTGGACCGTCGGCGGCATGGCCAAGGGCGCGGGCATGCTCGCCCCGGGCCTGGCCACCATGCTCGTCGTCCTCACCACCGACGCCGACCTCGAAGCCCCCGCGCTGGACACCGCCCTGCGCGACGCCACCCGCACCACCTTCGACCGCATCGACTCCGACGGCTGCATGTCGACCAACGACACCGTGCTGCTGCTGGCCTCCGGCGCCTCCGGGGTCACCCCCGCAGCCGACGACTTCGCCGAGGCGGTCCGTACGGTCTGCGCCGACCTCGCGCGGCAGCTGATCGGGGACGCCGAGGGCGCCTCCAAGGACATCCGCATCGAGGTCGTCGGCGCGGCCACCGAGGACGACGCCGTGGAGGTGGGCCGCTCCATCGCCCGTAACAACCTCCTCAAATGCGCCATCCACGGCGAGGACCCCAACTGGGGCCGGGTGCTGTCCGCGATCGGCACCACCTCCGCCGCCTTCGAGCCCGACCAGCTCAACGTGGCCATCAACGACGTATGGGTCTGCAAGAACGGTTCGGTCGGCGAGGACCGCGAGCTGGTCGACATGCGCTACCGCGAGGTCCGCATCACCGCCGACCTGGCCGCGGGCGCCGAATCCGCCGTCATCTGGGCCAACGACCTGACCGCCGACTACGTCCACGAGAACAGCGCGTACTCCTCATGAGCGAGCCGAATTCGCCCCAGAAGACGGACCAGCCCACCGCCCGCAAGCACACCGCCCAGCCCAAGGCCCGCATCCTCATCGAGGCGCTGCCCTGGCTGACCCGCCACCACGGCAAAACCGTCGTCATCAAGTTCGGCGGCAACGCGATGGTGGACGAGGAGCTGAAGGCCGCGTTCGCCCAGGACGTCGTCTTCCTCCGGCACGCCGGGCTGCGCCCGGTCGTCGTCCACGGCGGCGGTCCGCAGATCAGCGCCCAGCTCGACCGGCACGGCCTGGTCAGCGAGTTCAAGGCGGGCCTGCGGGTCACCACCGACGACGCGATGGACGTCGTACGGATGGTGCTGGCCGGACAGGTGCAGCGCCAGCTGGTCGGGCTGCTCAACCAGCACGGCCCGCTCGCCGTCGGCATGACCGGCGAGGACGCCCACCTCATGTCCGCCACCAAGCACTTCGCCGAGGTCGACGGCGAACAGGTGGACATCGGCCGGGTCGGCCAGATCACCGACATCGACACCGGCGCCATCAAGGCGCTCCTGGACGACGGCCGCATCCCGGTCGTCTCGTCCATCGCCCGCAGCTCGGACGACGGGCACGTCTACAACGTCAACGCCGACACGGCCGCGGCCGCGCTCGCCGCCGCGCTGAACGCCGAGACGCTGATGGTCCTCACCGATGTCGAGGGCCTGTACGCGGACTGGCCGAACAGCGACGAGGTGATCAGCCAGCTCAGCGCGAGCGAGCTGGAGAAGCTGCTGCCGGAGCTGGCCAGCGGCATGGTGCCCAAGATGCGGGGCTGTCTGCACGCCGTACGCAACGGCGTCACCAACGCGCGCGTCATCGACGGGCGGGTGCAGCACTCCATCCTGCTGGAGATCTTCACGGACGAGGGCATCGGCACGATGGTCGTGCCGGACCAGGAGCTTGAGGGGGAGAACCAGTGAGCAACGCGGAACTGACGCAGCGCTGGCAGGGCGCGATGATGGACAACTACGGCACGCCGCGCGTCCCGCTCACCCACGGCGAGGGCGCCACGGTGTGGGACGCGGACGGCAAGAGTTACGTCGACTTCGTCAGCGGAATCGCCGTCAACTCCCTCGGCCACGCCCACCCCGCCGTCGTACGGGCCGTATCCGACCAGGTCGCCACGCTCGGCCACGTCTCGAACCTCTTCGTCGCCGAGCCCCCGGTGGCGCTCGCCGAGCGGCTGCTCCAGCTCTTCGGCCGCGCCGGGCGGGTCTACTTCTCCAACTCCGGCGCGGAGGCGGTCGAGGCCGCCTTCAAGATCGGGCGGCGGACCGGCCGCACCCATATGGTCGCCACCACCGGCGGCTTCCACGGCCGCACCATGGGCTCCCTGGCCCTGACCGGCCAGCCCGCCAAGCAGGAACCTTTCCTTCCGCTGCCGGGTGACGTCACCCATGTGCCGTACGGCGACGTGGAAGCGCTGCGCGCGGCGGTCACCACCGACACCGCGCTGGTCATCCTCGAACCCATCCAGGGCGAGAACGGCGTCATCGTCCCCCCGGCGGGCTATCTGGCCGCCGCCCGCGAGATCACCCGGGCCACCGGGACCCTGCTCGTCGTCGACGAGGTACAGACCGGAATCGGCCGTACCGGACACTGGTTCGAGCACCAGGCGCAGGGCGTCGAACCCGATGTCGTCACCCTCGCCAAGGGCCTCGGCGGCGGCCTCCCCATCGGCGCCACGGTCGCCTTCGGCCCCGCCGCCGACCTGCTGACCGCAGGTCAGCACGGGTCCACCTTCGGCGGGAACCCCGTCTCCTGTGCCGCCGCCCTCGCCGTCCTCGACACCATCGAGGCCGACGGCATCCTCGACCGCGTCAAGCGGGCGGGGGAGCGGCTGCGTGACGGAATCGAATCGCTCGACCACGCGCTGATCGGCCACGTCCGTGGTGCGGGCCTGCTGCTCGGTATCGTGCTCACAGAGTCCCTCGCGCCGCAGGTGCAGCAGGCGGCTCAGGACGCGGGACTCCTGGTGAACGCGACCGGCCCGGATGTGGTCCGGCTCGCGCCCCCGCTCGTCGTCGGCGACGACGAGGTGGACACCGTGCTCCGGGAACTGCCCGCCGTACTGACCGCCGTCCTGAGCGCCGCGTATGAGGGCCAAGGGGAACGATGATCCGGAGACTGACGAGACGATGACCGAGGCGCAGCACACCGACGCGGCGAACGATGCGGCGCACTCCGACGCGGACGCGAACCATAACGGACAGTCCGTGCCGCAGACCCGCACCGCCCGCCACCGCCGGATCGTGGACATCCTGAACCGGCAGCCGGTCCGCTCCCAGAGCCAGCTCGCGAAGCTCCTCGCCGACGACGGACTCTCCGTCACCCAGGCGACGCTCTCCCGCGACCTGGACGAACTGGGCGCGGTGAAGATCCGCAACACGGGCGGCGAGCTGATCTACGCCGTCCCCAGTGAGGGCGGCGACCGCACCCCCCGCGCCCCGCTCGGCGAGTCGGCCAGCGAGGCCCGCATGGCGCGCCTCGCGGCCGAACTCCTCATCTCGGCGGAGGCCTCCGCCAACCTCGTCGTCCTCCGCACCCCACCCGGCGCGGCCCAGTTCCTGGCCTCGGCCATCGACTCGGCCGAACTCCACGTCATCCTCGGCACGATCGCGGGCGACGACACCGTCCTCCTGATCAGCCGAGACCCAGCAGGCGGCCAGGCCCTGGCCGACCACCTCCTCCGCCTGGCCCAAAAGGCCCGCTGACCCGAGGGGCCGGGGGCTGCCCCCTGAGATTCCGCAGCCGGGTGTGGCCCCGGTGACCCGGGTTGTGCCCACGCGGCGTCCAGGGGCGGAGCCCCGGCAGCGGCGCAGGGGGCGGAGCCCTCGCCACGGAGTCTGGGGCGGAGCCCCATTACGGCCCCGGGGATCAATCGAACCGTGGTTATCGATGAGATTGATCGTGGCCGTGCGCTGGACGCCGTGGTGTCGAGCCGGGGCCGGGGGACGTCCGTGCCCCCGAGGGTGGCGAAGTCGGCGTGCGCCTGCTCGACGGCCTCGGGTACGCCTGCCGCGTCTCGTGCCGGCGGCCGGACGCCGTGCTTGCCCTTGCGGGTCGCGGTGTCGAGCCCTTCGAGCGTGGACTCGCGGATGTTCTCCCGCTCGGTCTCCGCCATCGCGGCGACGAAGGCGAACAGCAGGCGGCCGTGCCCGGTGGGGTCGTAGATCCCGGTCAGGGGACCGGCGAGCATCTCCAGGACCGGGCCGTGGGCTGCGGGCATAGCCGATGCGGATGTCCGCGCTCGGTGCCTCCGGGCCGACCGGGGCGGGCACCGGTGTACCGGGCCGCCATGGTTGCCCGGGGCCGCGGCCGGCGGAGGTCGGCACGCGCAGGAGCTTGGCGAGCCGGGCTGGGCCGAGCAGCGCGGGCAGGGCTGGCACTCGACATCGTCCCCGTCGGATGCGTGTGCTGCTCCGGGGAAGGGGCGCGTCGCGGGCGGCTCGTGTGCCGCCTACCGGCGTGTGTGCGAGCTGGTCGTGGTGTCTGGCGGACCAGCAATCGCGGCGAGTTGCAGCTTGGTCTCGTCCGAGCTGCCGGGCGCGGCGGTCAGGATCACAATCTTGAGCTCAGAGTCACCATCGGTCAGCACATCGCAATCCACCGTGACCAGCCCCACCGAGGGGTGCTCGATCGTTTTATGGTCCTCACGGTGAGCGGCCACTGTGCCGCTCGCCCACAATTCGGCGAACCGCTGGTTGCCCGCGCGCAATACCCGGATCAGCTCTGCCAGACGCGCGTCATGCGGGAAGCGGCCGGTGGCGCGGCGCAGATCGGACACGACGGCGGCGTCGGTGGCGTCCCGGTCCACTTCGGTCACCGGCCAGAGCCCGAGGCGAACAGGATCTGCGCTTACCGGGAACCGCTCGCGGGCGAAATTGCGCAGCTGCGGGGGCACCGACGAGGGATCGCCGAACAGCGCAGCCCAACTGCGGTTCCACCACATCAGCTGCCAGTCCGCCGCGAACACGGCGACCGCGACGTCCCCGAGCCGGGTCAGGACACGGTGAACGCCGGGTGCGATGTGGCCGGAGATCGCGCCGTCCACCGGTGGGGCGAGCTGGGCCAGCCGGTACAGGTGATCCCGCTCGGCGGTGGACAGCTGAAGGGCGCGTGCCAAAGACGCGACCACCGATGCCGAGGGCGTCGTGGCCCGGCCCTGCTCCAGGCGCACGACGTAGTCGACCGAGACGCCGGCGAGGTCGGCGAGCTCCTCGCGGCGCAGCCCGACCGCGCGCCGTGTCCGACCCATCGACAGTCCCGCGGCCGACGGGGGCAGCCGTTCCCGCCAGGTGCGGATCATCGCACCCAGCCCGGCGCCCGGTGTCATCGTCATGATGTCCATCGTCCTGCATCCTCGGCCATCAAGGCGATATCGAGGGTGGTACTGCTGCTCCTACCGTTGAAGCGTCCCTGGCGGGGTGCCGCGGGCGTACGCACCATGAACGCACGACGATCATCCACACGCAGCCGATAACAGGTAAACCGCCCACACAGGAACGCAATGGAAGGCACGCCATGACCGGCACCACCCCCGGCGGAACTCTCACCCTCGCCGACGACCTGACCATCAGCCGCATGGGCTACGGAGCCATGCAGCTTGCGGGACCCAATGTGTTCGGGCCGCCCAAGGACCGGGACGAGGCCGTCGCGGTGCTGCGAGAGGCCGTCGAGCGGGGCATCACCCACATCGACACCAGCGACTTCTACGGACCCGCCGTCGTCAACGAAATCATCAAGGAGGCCCTGCACCCCTACCCAGCGGACCTGCGCATCGTGACCAAGGTCGGCAACCGTCGCGGCGACGACGGCAGCTGGAACATCTCGCGGGCCCCCCAGGACCTCAAGGCCCAGGTCCACGAGAACCTCCAGCACCTGGGCCTGGACACGCTCGACGTGGTGAACCTGCGTCTGGGCACCAACGAGGGGCAGACGGACGAGGAGCCGATCAGCGACATGTTCGGCGCGCTGGCCGAGCTGCAGCAGGAAGGCCTGATCCGCCACCTCGGACTCAGCGCCGCCTCCGAGGCCCAGCTCACCGAGGCGCAGACCATCGCCCCGGTCGTCACGATGCAGAACCTCTACAACCTGGCCAACCGCCAGGACGACCCCCTCGTCGAGCGGTGCGCCGCACAGAACATCGCCTTCACCCCGTTCTTCCCCCTGGGCGGCTTCTCCCCGCTGCAGTCACAGACCTTGACCGATGTCGCCGCACGCCTGGACGCCTCACCCCAGCAGGTCGCCCTGGCCTGGCTGCTGCAGCGCTCGGCTGCCATCGCCCTTATTCCGGGCACCTCCACGCGCGCGCACCTGCGCCAGAACATCGCCTCCGCCGACCTGACCCTGCCGGCGAACGCGGTCTCCGAACTCGACACGATCGGCAGCTGACACCAAGCAGGGAAGACTCCAGTCGGCATCGGGCTCAAGGCGGTGGTGGCGACGAGCTCGGCGCGATGGCGATCGTGCTACGCGAATCTGAGTCGCTTCTCGGCCTCAAGGCAGTGAGCAAGCGCAAGGACGCCAGGGACGCCCGGCCGTGCAGGAACGCCCGGAACTTCCGGCCCCACTCCCGGTCCTCGAACGGGTGGTAGCCCTAGGCGTCCCGGATCTCCAGGCGTGGTCGTACGCGGTCTGCCGACGCTCGGTGTACCGCTTCACGCACGACGGATCATCGATCCCCAGTTGCCCGGCCAGATGTGCCGTGGTCGGCGGTCGCGCGGCGGACGCTATGCCTAGCCCATGATCAATCTCATCGATGACCACGGTTCGATTGATCCCCGACGCCGCATTACCCAGCCCCTACGGCGTTCGGGGACACCACCCAGCCCCTCCGTCGACTGAGGAGCGGGGGCCGGGGCGGGGTGGGGGCTACTCCTTCTCGTCGCGGCGGGCGCGGTGGGCCATCCACGCCGCCACTACCGACCCCGACACGTTGTGCCACACCGAGAAGACCGCCGCCGGAAGCGCGGCGAGGGGGCTGAAATGGGCGGCCGCAAGAGAGGCCGCCAGCCCGGAGTTCTGCATGCCCACCTCGAAGGCCATCGCCCGGCTCGCAGGCGCACCCAGTCGGCCCACCTTGCCCGCCGCATACCCCAGGGCCAGCCCGAGACCGTTGTGCAGGACGACGGCCAGCAACACCAGCGCCGCCGCCGACCGGATCGCATCCGCACTGCCCGCGACGACGATCGCCACGATCACCCCGATCGTCACGGCCGAAAGCCACGGCAGCACCCCCAGCACCCGAGCAATCAACCGCCCGGCCAGCAGCCGCACCACCAAGCCACCCACCACCGGCAGCAGCACCGTCTTCACGATGTCCGTCACCATCGACTCCGCGTCCACCGGCAGGAATTCCCCGGCCAGCAGCAGCGTCAGCGGCGGGGTCACCAACGGCGCGACCACCGTCGAGACGGTGGCGACGGAGACGGACAGTGCCACATCGCCCCGCGCCAGATACGTGACCACATTGGACGCCGTCCCGCTCGGCGCGCAGCCGACCAGGATGACACCGGCCGCCAACTGCGGCGACAGCCCCAGGGCATGAGCGATCAGCCACCCCAGACCGGGCATGATCACGTAGTGCGCGACCAGCCCGAGCGCCACCGCCCAGGGCCGCTTCAGCACGCCCGTGAAGTCAGAAGGAGTCATGGTCAGCCCCATGCAGAACATGACGACCCCAAGCAGATAGGGCACATTCGGCGCCCACCCACTGAAGGTGTCCGGCGTGCTCAGGCCCGCCGCCCCGGCGGCGAGCACGAGCAGGGGGAAAACGGTGACGGCCCGCCGGGCCGCCCGGTCATCGGGCGCGGGCTCAGCGTCAGACGACGAGGACGCCACAGGGCTCTTGGGTTCGGATCGCACCGCGCGATCGAACGCCGTACACCGCCCACCACGCAAGACCGTCTCGATATCTGGTCATTACAACGAAAGCGGCGGCAGCGGAAGCGGCAACCCCGGCAACCCGTCCATGCTGCTGGCGACGTGTTCCTTCCGCTCGCAGTAACGACTCAAGGACGCGTCGTCCTCCCGCCGGAACCGCTGGGCGTGCAGCGAGCGATCCTCCCGGTAGTCCATGAAGGGCACCGCGTACCCACACGTGTCCCGGATCAGCTCAGCCGTCACCACGATCACGGCCCGCAGCCCATGCGCCTGCACATCGACCGACGGAAAGTGCGTGACCAGCTCCCCGAAGCGCGCGTCGTCGCGGAACACCGGCTCACCCCGCCCATGCACCCGCACGATGTTCGGCGGCCCGTCAAAGGCGCACCACATCAGCGTGATGCGGCCGTTCTCCCGCAGATGGGCGATGGTCTCCGCGTTGCTCCCGGAGAAGTCCAGGTAAGCCACGGTCAGTTCGTCGAGCACGGCGAACGAACCGGCCACCCCTTTGGGGGACAGATTCACGGTGCCGTCCCCGGCCAGCGGAGCGGTAGCCGTGAAGAAGATCTTCTGCCGTTCGATAAATGTGCGAAGTCTGCCGTCGATACGTTCGTACACCTTGCCCATGTGGCGCATTATCCGCCGATACCGCCGCCACCGGGATGCTTCGATGGAGACATGGCAGACAAGAACGGGAGGCGGGCCCGCCCCGGGATCCGGGTCCGCCGCGTGTACGACGCGCCGGAGCAGGACGACGGCACCCGCGTCCTGGTGGACCGCATCTGGCCGCGCGGCCTGGCGAAGGCCGACGCCCGCCTCGACGAGTGGGCCAAGGCCGCAGCTCCCTCCACAGAGCTACGACGCTGGTACGGGCACGAGCCGGAGCGGTACGCGGAGTTCGCCCGGCGGTACCGCGCCGAGCTGGCACAGCCGGAGCACCGCGAGGCCGTGGACCATCTGCGCGAGCTGGCCGGGCAGGGCACCCTCACGCTGCTGACGGCCGTGAAGGACCTGAGCTACGGCCACGCGGGCCTGCTGGCCGACGCCGTACGCGGCCACCGCTGAGCCCGGGAGCAAATCTCACGACACGCACATCTCAGCCGAAAAACGCGCGAAACCGCTGGTCTGCCACGTCGTCCCCTCCGCCGTCACCACGAACGCCTCCGCGCCCGGCTGCCGCTGCAGCCACGGGCGGGCGCGCTCGGCGCCCATCGCGCAGGCCGCCGTCGCCCAGGCGTCCACCTCGGTGAGGCTGGTGCCGACCACCGTCACGGAGGCGAGCCCGTCCGCCGGGGGGCGGCCGGTGTGGGGGTCCAGGATGTGGCAGCCGCGCTCCGCCGGACCGGACGTGGCCACGGCCAGCTCGCCGTGCGCCTCCACCACCGCCAGCAGCTCACCGCGTCGCACCGGATCGGCGATGCCCACCCGCCACGGACCGCCGTGCAGCTGCACATCGCCGCCGCCGTTGACGCACACCGAACCGGCGCCCGCCGAGGCCAGCATCCGGGCGGCGCGCTCGACCGCCCACCCCTTGACCAGGCCGGTCGGATCGGGCCGCCCACCGGCGTAGCGGGCGGTGAACCAGCCGTCGCTGCGGTACGAGAACTCCTCGCACAGCTCCAGCACGTCCCGCACCTCCGGCTCGCACTGCGACAGCGTCAGCTCCTCGCGCCCGAGACGGCTGATCTGGCTGTCCGCGCGGTACGTGGAGAACAGCTCGTCCACCCGGTGGAGCCCCACCACGGCCCCGTCCAGCGCGGCCAGCACGCGCGGCCGGTCGGCGTCGTGGACCTCGCGCAGGTCGAAGGAGAAGACGGTGCCCATGACGTGTTCGACATGGCGCAGCGGTTCCGGCGAGCCGTACTCGTCGTAGGACGTCACTTGGTACCCGCCTTGTCGAGAGCGCTCTGCAGGGACTTGGAATAGCCCTCGCTGGTGTACGTCGCACCGGACACGGTGTCGACCTTCGCGGCGGACATCGCCTGCTGGTTGAGCTTCGGGATGGAGTCCTTGGCGATCTGTACGCTGCGCGGCCCGGAGTCCGGCGTCTTGACGGCCTGCGCGGCGGTGATCTTCCCGCCGCTCATGGTGACGCTGACCTGCACCGGCCCGTACTGCGTGTCGACGACATCACCAGTCAGGGTCTCTCCACCCTGACCTGGAGCCCCCGGCGCGGTCGCCGCGACCGGCGGCGCCTGCCCGGCAGGCGGAGAGGCGACGGTCTGGCCACCCCCTGCGGGCTGCTTCAGCGCCAGCAGCGCCACCACACCGGCGACGGTGGCGGCGGTGCCCAGCAGGATACGGCGCAGCGGATGCTTCCTCTTCATGGCTCCACCTCAGGTCGCAGGTCGAAAGGTCACAGCTCGAAGGATTCATGATGGATACGGCGGTCGGGGACCCCCGCGTCGTGCAGCGCCTCGTACGCGTGCTCAGTCAGGCCCGGAGGCCCGCACAGATAGACGTCGTGCTCGTCGATGTCCGGCAGCAGCGCCCGCAGCCGCTCCGCGCTGATCTCCGGACGGGCCCCGTCCGGGCCGTTGACGGCGTACAGCAGCCGGGCGTCCCGTTCGGTCGCGATCTGCTTCAGCTCGCCCCACAGCGCCAGGTCCTCGACGGTCCGGGCGCGGTAGAGCAGGGTCAGGTCACCGCCCTTGCCGGGCAGCGTCTCGAACAGGGCACGGATGGGGGTGATGCCCGCCCCACCGGCGATCATCAGCACCTTGCCCTGACTGCGGCGCGACGCGGTCATCGCGCCGTACGGCCCCTCGGCCCACACTCTGGTCCCGGGCTTCAGGTCGGCGAGCCGCGTACTGCCCCCGCCCACCGCCTTCACGGTGATACGCAGCAGATTGGGCCGGGGCGGGGCGGACAGCGAGAACGGATGGGAACTCCACCGCAGCCCCGGGGCCAGGAACCGCCACCGGAAGAACTGCCCCGCCTCCGCGCCGATCCGGTGCAGCTTGCGCCCGCTGATCAGCACCGACACGATCCCGGGCGCCTCCTGGACGACCGCCTCGACCTTCATCCGGTGCCGCATGTTCAGCCGCAGCGGCACCAGCAGCCGGTACCAGATCGCGAGCGCGCTGACCGCGCCGTACAGCACGTACCACGCCGTCTGCGCCGTCATGTTGCCCACGAACTCGGCGCCGTTGGTGAGCTGGTGCCAGAAGGACAGGAAGACGGCCGCGTAGGTGAGCAGATGCAGGTAGTACCAGATCTCGTACGGAATCCTCCGGCGCACCATCCCGGCCGAGATCAGCCCGATCACCACGAGGGTCACCGTGCCGATCGTCGCTTCCAGCATGTCGGGGAAGGTGAGGACCATCGTCTCGGTCTGCGCGACGAACGACGTGCCGCTCTCGGTCGCGTACCCCGCGATGATCAGGCCGACATGGGCGAGGATCAGGCACAGCGCGTACCGCCCGCTCATCGCGTGCCACCGCGCCACCCGGTCAGAACCCACCCGCCGCTCCAGCGCGGGCACCCGCGCCATCTGCAGCACCACCAGCGCCAGCACGTACCCGGCGAGCAGCCCGCTCAGCCGCCCCGCCCCGTTCAACCAGGCGGCGTTGCCGGTGACGTTCGGGGTGTTCATCCACCACAGGGACAGCACCGCAGCCGCCCCCGCCCAGCTCAACAGCACCAGCGGCACGGCGGGGGACCGCCGTGGCCGAATCTGGCGCAAGGCCAGCCTCCGACCGGCCCGGCTGTTCAAAAGCGTCGTCACGGCCCGTCCCCTTCCTATGGGCTCCGGTGCACAGGGGTACGGGCGGGAGCCGAGGATGACTCAAAGGCCGACGAAATTCACAGGTTTCCGTTTCGTATGATCGCTGAACTGGCCATTCTTGCTAAGGAATCCCATGTCCATGCCGCCCCCGCCGCAGGGGAACCCGTACGCCGCCGCACCGCCCCAGGGGAACCCGTTCGCCGCGCCGCCCCAGGCGCCGTACGGGCATCCACAACCGGGCCCCGGCTACAACCAGCCACACCAGATGCCCGGTTACGGCCAGCAGATGGCCGGGGTGCCGCAGGTGCCCGCCTGCCGGATCTGCGCGGCGCAGCCCGCCGCCCAGGTCACCATCCGCAGCCATGTCGGCCTGCTGCTGATGATGCGGTTCAAGAAGTGGGAGGGGCCGTTCTGCCGGACCTGCGGTACGGCGCTGCGCCGGGAGGCGACCACCAACACGCTGTGGCAGGGCTGGTGGAGCCCGTTCTCCGCGGTGATCTTCAATCCGTACACGGTCATCCACAACCTGGTGGTGCGCGGGAAGCTCAACAAGCTCCCGGAGCCGGGGCCCGCCATGTACGGGACGCGCCCCGACCCCGGGAAGGGTGTGCTTCAGCGCCCGCTGTCGTACGTGGCGCTGCTGCCCATCCTGTGGTTCCTGTACCTCGTCATCGTGCAGCCGTAGCACGCCGGTCGGACCGGTCGGCGGGCGCCGCCACGCCCGCCACGCCCGCCACCACGATGGCCAGCGCCACCAGCAGCGCGCTCGCCCAGACCGGAGACCGGTAGCCCAGCCCCGCGCCCAGCGCGAGCCCGCCGAGAGCGGGCCCGACGGCCGCGCCCACGTTGAGCGCCGCCGTCGCGAACGCGCCGCCCAGCGCGGGCGCTTCGGCCGCCGCGTACAGCGCCCGCGTGATCAGCGTCGAGCCGACGCCGAACGACAGCGTCCCCTGTACGAGGACCAGCGCGACCGCCACCCCCGGCCGGTCCGCGCCCACCGACAGCAGCAGCCAGCCGACGAGCAGCGCGAGCCCGCCCGGCACCAGGACCAGCATCGGCCGCGCGTCCGACCACCGCCCGGCGATGGTCACCCCGGCGAACGACCCGATCCCGAAGAGCGCCAGCACGGCCGGGACCCAGGCCTCCCCGATGCCGCTCACGTTCGTGATGAGCGGCGTCAGATAGGTGAACGTGCAGAACGTCGCGGCGTTCACCAGCATCCCGAGCCCCAGCGTCACCAGCAGCCGCGCACTGCGCAGTGCCCGCAGCTCACCGCGCGCCCTCGGGGGCGCCGACACCGCTTCGGAGCGCGGTACGGACCACAGGATCGCGAACAGGGCCGGTACGGAGACGAGCGCCACCGCCCAGAACGCCGAACGCCACCCCCAGACCTGCCCCAGCAGCGCCCCGGCCGGAACCCCGGCGACGCACGCGAGCGTGACCCCGCCCAGCAACGCGGACGTGGCCCGCCCCTTGGCCCCGGGCGGCACCATCCCGGTCGCCGCCGCGAGCCCCACGGCCAGGAACCCGGCATTGGCCAGCGCCCCGAGCACCCGGGTGGCCAGCAGGACACCGAAGCTGGTGGTGACGGCACCGACGACATGGACGGCCATAAAGACCGTCAGAAACACCAGCAGCGCCCGCCGCGCGGGCCACCGCATACTGAGGACCGCCATCAGCGGCGCCCCCACGATCATCCCCACCGCGAACGCCGACGTCAGCGCGCCCGCAGCGGGGATGGACACATTCAGATCACTGGCGATGTCCGGCACCAGACCGGACAGCATGAACTCGGATGTCCCTTGGGCGAAGACCGCCAGTCCGAGCACATAGATGGCAAAAGGCATGAAGACTCCACACACCGGCATGAAAGACGGAGAGAACTGCGGAGACCGGTAAGCCCGGTGATGAAGGCGCCACCGAACGACCGGTGGCTAGAGCCTGGATGCCTCGGGACTGGACATGCGGTCACCCTAACAGCCGCGGAGCAGACGTCAGCTGGCCGACGGATAGTCCTCCGCCAGCGCCCGGTCCAGCTGCTCCGTACGGAACCCGCTGCGCACCGCCCACCCGTAGCTGCCCAGCGAGATCAGCACGACGGCCAGCAGGTCGTACGGATCGGAGAGCGGCGGCGCGGACAGCGGGCCGTAGGCGCCGTAGTACGAGATCGCCAGCACGGCCAGGAGCGTGACGAGCAGCCAGACCCCGGCGTCCAGATGCCGCCGACCCTGCGGAGTACTCGCGGTGCGCAGCGCGGCGACAAAAAGAGCAACAGCCGCCGTCATGGCCGCCATGTACCAGGGGAAGGGCCAGCTTCCCGGGCGCTGGGTCTCGGTGACGTTCATGAACCAGCCCCCGCGCACGGTGATGAGGATCCACGCCGCGAAGAAGGCACCGGAAAGGACCCATCCGGTACGGCGCCGGACCCAGCCGTGCAGCACCGAGGTGTAGCCCCCGTACACGGCGAGCCCGGCGAAGGCGATGGTGAGCAGCTGGACCAGCGAGGTGAATCCGGCGGCGTAGACGATGAACAGCCCGGCGGCGTAGCCGGTCGGCGCCCACAGCCCCACGGCGGGCAGCCGCCAGGTGCGGGGGATGGCGGGGGCGGTGCGGCGCAGGACGGGCACGATGGCGCTGCCCATGAGATAGCTGAGCACCAGTCCGGCGGAGACCACCGAGACGAGCTGGTACCAGCTGGGGAAGGGCAGCAGGAAGAGCCCGCTCACGATGAGCGCGGCGATCAGCGACACCCACGGAATGCCGTACTTGTTGACCTTGGACAGCGGCGTCGGCGCGTAGCCGTCGAGCCCGAAGGCGTACGAGGCACGGGCGGCGCTGCCGAGCGTGACCCACCCGTTCCCGGCCGGTGAGATGGCGGCGTCGATGAGCAGCACGGTGGCGAACGAGCCGAACCCGGCGGCGCCGAGCGCCGAGAACAGCGGGGAGGACGCCCAGTCGCTGCTGGTCAGGCCCGACCAGTCGCCGGGGGCCAGTCCGGCGTCCCGCCAGTCGAGGGCGCCGAGGAAGCCGATCTGCAAGCCCAGGTAGATGACCATGGGGATGAGGATCGATCCGATGACGGCGAGGGGGATGTCGCGGCGCGGGTTGCGCGCCTCGCCGCCGTAGTCGAGGACCTGCCGGGAGCCGAGGTAGCCGAAGGCGATGCCGCCGATCGCCAGGGCGTGCACGATGCCGCCGGGACCGGTGGGGACGAAGCCGCCGTGGGCGTGGAAGTTGCTGGACTTGAAAGCGGTGAACAGCAGGACGAAGGTGACGACGGGCACCAGGACCTTCCACAGCGTCACCCAGGTGTTGACCTTGGCCAGCAGCCGTACGCCGAAGAAGTTGAGTACGAAGAACAGCACCAGCAGGGCCATCCCGCCCAGGATCCCGTTCGGCCAGTCGAGGACGGTCGCGCCGCTGTCGACCCGGACCAGGCCGAGGTGGGAGTAGCGGCCCCCGAGGTAGGTCAGGACGGCCTGGGCCTCGACGGCGGGCAGACAGACGGTGCCGATCCAGTAGCCCCAGCCCGTCACCCACCCCGCGAACGCGCCGTGCGAGAGGGCCGGGTAGCGGACGATGCCGCCGGAGCGCGGGAAGAGGGTGCCGAGTTCGATCCAGGTCAGCGAGACGATGATGAAGAGGACGGCGCCGATGATCCAGGACAGGACGGCGGCCGGACCGGCGACGGAAGCGGAGGAGAGGACGGCGAACAGCCAGCCGGAGCCGATCTGGGTGCTGACGCCGAGCAGGGTCAGTTGCCACAGGCCGAGGCTTCGCTTCAGCTCTCTGTCGGGGTTTTTCGTCCCCTCGGAGGGGGCGGCTAGGGTGGTCATGAATCCTCCCAGGGGATTCAGCGGCCCGATCTCGCTGGCGTGAGTTCGCGGGCCGCACGGGCTGATACGCCCATGGGGCGGCCTCCCGGCCAGGAGGCCGTCCCGTTCGGACGAAATTGCGAAATCGTGGGGCTCAGCGGGTGCTGAACACCAGGTCGTGCCAGGGCTTGCGCCGCTCACCCGTGATCTCGGACATCACGTGCTTGACGTTGGTGTATTCCTCGAAGGAGTACGCGGACATGTCCTTGCCGAAGCCGGAAGCCTGATAGCCCCCGTGCGGCATCTCGCTGACGATCGGGATGTGGTCGTTGATCCACACACAGCCCGCCCGGATGTCGCGGGCGGCGCGCTGCGCCCGGAAGACACCGCCGGTCCAGGCCGAGGCGGCCAGCCCGTACGGGGTGTCGTTGGCCAGCCGGATGGCGTCCTCGTCGGTGTCGAACGGCAGGCAGACCAGCACCGGGCCGAAGACCTCCCGCTGGACGATCTCCGAGTCCTGCGCCGCCCCGGTGATCAGTGTCGGCTCGTAGTACGCGCCTTCGGCGGGCATGTCCCCGGGGACGCCTCCGCCGCGTACGACGGTGGCCCCGGCGTCCCTGGCCCGGTCCACCATCGCGGCCACGCGGTCGCGCTGCTGGAGAGAGATCAGCGAGCCCATGTCGGTGCCGGGGTCGTCCACCGGCCCCAGCCGTACCCCGTCCATGAGGTCCGCGACCCGCCGCACGAACGCCTCGTACAGCGGGCGCTGGACGTAGGCGCGGGTGGCGGCGGTGCAGTCCTGGCCGCTGTTGATGAGCGACCCGGCCACGGCGCCGCGCGCGGCGGACTCCAGATCGGCGTCGTCGAAGACCACGAACGGCGCCTTGCCGCCGAGTTCGAGGTGGACGCGTTTGACGTCACCGGCCGCCGTCGCGGCGACCTGGCGGCCCACGGCGGTGGAGCCGGTGAAGGAGACCATGGCGACGCCGGGGTGGCTGACGAGCGCGTGACCGGCGGTGGCGCCGCTGCCGGTGACGATGTTGATGACCCCGTCGGGGATCCCGGCCCGCTGCGCGGCCTCGGCGAACATCACCGAGGTCTGCGGGGTCAGTTCGGACGGTTTCAGTACGACGGTGTTGCCCGCCGCGACGGCCGGGAGCACCTTCCACGCCGCCATCTGGAGCGGGTAGTTCCAGGGCGCGATGGAGCCCACGACGCCGAGGGGTTCGCGCCGGATGGCGGACGTGTGGTCGCCGGAGTACTCACCGGCGGCCTTCCCCTCCAGGTTGCGGGCGGCCCCGGCGAAGAAGCGGACGTTGTCGATGACCCCGGGTATGTCGAAGCCCCGGGCCAGCTTGATCGGCTTCCCGCCGATGCGGGACTCGGTCGCGGCCAGCTCCTCGGCGCGCTCCTGGAGGATGTCCGCCCAGCGCAGCATGGCTTCGGAGCGCTCGCCGGGGGTGGTGCGCGACCAGTCGCCGAAGGCCTGGGCGGCGGCGGTGACGGCTTCGTGGACGTCGTCGGGGGAGGCCATGGTGTCGGTGGCCAGGACCTCGCCGGTGGCGGGGTTGGTGACCGTCAGCTGCTCCCGGGATCCGCCACCGCGCCGCTTGCCCGCGATGAACTGCTGTCCCGCGCTCTCCATCAGTGCTCCAGCCATCAGTGCTCCAGATCTACGAGTTCGGATACGGCATGCTCCGGCGCCTCGCGGCCCCACAGGTCGCCCAGCACATAGCCGTGCGGGAAGGGATCGCTCTCGTCCAGGACGTACTGGCCGAACCCCGTGATCCAGCCGCGCCCGCTGATGGCCGGGAGCACCGCCTCGTACGGGCCGACCCGGGCAGTGCCGCGCAGCGTGCCGGTGAAGGTGGTGCCGAGCATGCTCTCGTGCACGAAGGGGGTGTCCAGCGGCAGATCGCCCCGGGCGTGCAGGGCGGCCATCCGGCCGCACGTCCCGGTGCCGCACGGCGAGCGGTCCAGCGAACCGGTCCAGGTGGCCGGATCGGCGAGGTCCACCTCTCCGTTGGGCAGGACGACCGCGTTGCGGCCCGAGACGCCGGGGGTGGACGAGGGCCCGTGGAGCATCACCAGGGACACCTGGCCGATCTCGGAGTGGACCGGGTGGCGCACCGGGAACTCCCGCTGTGCGGCGGCGCGCAGCACGGCACCGGCCCGGGTGATCGCCCTGGCCTGCCCGGGCTCCAGCGCGATCCCCAGATCGGCGGCCCTGGCCTGGACGAAGAACTGCCCGCCGAAGACGATGTCGACCGGCACCCGGCCGTACTCGGGCATCTCCAGCGGTTGGTCCACGGCCACCGCGAAGGCGGGCACGTTCTCGAACGTGACCCGGGTGACCTTGCCCCGCGCCACCTCGGCCCGGACCGTGACCAGCCCGACGGCGGTGTCCACGACGAGTTCGGTCACCGGTTCGCGCACCGGCAGCGCCCCGGTCTCCAGCAGCGCCGTCACCGCGCAGATGAGGTTGCTGCCCGACATGGGCCGGAAGCCGCCCTGTTCCAGGACGACCAGCCCGAAGTCGGCGGCGGGCTCGGCCGGGGGCAGGACGAGGACGCCGCACAGGCCCGGGTAGCCACGGGGTTCGCGCAGCAGGAGTCGGCGCAGCGGGTCGAGGTGGTCCCGGCAGTACCGGAGCCGTTCCGCCATGGTGGCGCCCTTGACACCCAGATGGCTGGCGATGAGGACGCGCCCCGGTTCGCCCTCGGCGTGGACGTCGATCGTATGGACGCGGCGCGGTCCCATCAGGCCGCCGCCACGCTCTCCTCGGTGACGCTCACGCCCGCCGCGACCAGCAGCGCCCGCAGTTCCTCGCGGTATCGGGGGGCCAGCGGCAGCACCGGCAGCCGGGTCGGGCCCGCGCTCTGCCCGACGAGGTCGAGGCCGGTCTTGATGGCGCAGGCGTAGTTGTGGGACTCCAGGAACTGGCAGATCGGGAAGATCTTCGCCCAGAGTTCGCGCCCGGCCAGCAGGTCACCGCGCACCGCGAGGGCGTCGTACAGATCGGCGCACAGCCGGGGAATCACGCTGGCCGTGCCCCACACCCCGGCCTGGGCGCCTCCGGCGAGGGCGGCGAACGTCAGGGTGTCCCAGCCGTTGAGCGCGGTGATGTCCTGGGCGTGGTGCTGCCGTACGGCGGTGAAGCGGGGGAAGTCCCCGCCGGTGTCCTTGAACGAGGTCACCCCGGTCTCGCGGGCCAGCTGCGCGAACTGCTCGGGGCTGAGGTCGACACCGGTGGCCGCCGGGATGTTGTAGTACATGACGGGGATGTTGATCGCCTCCGACACCGCGCCGTAGTACGCCACCAACTCGTCCCAGGACGGGGTGTCGTAGAACGGCGGCACCACCATGACGGCGGCCGCGCCCGCCTGTTCGGCGTGGGTGCTCAGCTCCACGGTCTCGGCGGTGCTGAGCGCCCCGGTCCCGGCGACGACCGGGACGCGCCCCGCAGCGGCCTCGACGTACAGCTCGGTGACCCGCTTGCGCTCGGCGGTGGTCAGGGTGGTGAACTCGCCGGTGCTGCCGCCGGGGACGAGACCGGCGATGCCACCGGAGATCATGTGCTCGGCCTGGCGCCGGACCCCCTCGGCGTCCACCGCCGAGCCGTCGGACGTCAGCGGTGTGACGACGGCGGCCAGGATGCCGGTGAACTGCGTACTCATAAAACACTCCTTACGTCTGGGTATTACGTCTGGGGCTGTTGCCGGTCCCGCATGATGCGGACGAGTTCTTCCGCACTCGACCGGATGTGCAGGTCTACTTCGGCGCGGATGCGGTCGGTGTCGCCGGATTCGATGACCTCGACCATCCGCCGGTGCAGTTCGAGATCGCGCTGCGGATCGTCCCGGGTGAGCTGGTCGACCGTCATCGCCATGCGGATCTGGGCGCCGACCAGCGGCCAGATCTTGGTCAGCATGGCGTTGCCCGACGCCAGCCACAGCGTGCGGTGGAACTCCAGGTGGGTGAGGTCGGACGCCACCGCGTCCGCCCGCCGCACCGCCGTCTCGTGGTCGTCCAGCGCCCGCCTCAGCGCCGCCACCCCCTCGCCGCCCGGGTCCTCGGCCAGCCGCAGCGCGGCCATGGTCTCCAGCGAGACGCGGACGTCGGCGAGGTCGAGGAGGACCGCCGGGCTGGTCTCGGCGACCCGGATCCCCTTGTACGGCTCCTGCACCATGGCGCCCTCGTGGATGAGGATGTGCAGCGCCTCCCGCAGGGTCGGGCGGCTCACGTTCAGCAGGGCGGCGAGTTCCACTTCCTTGACGCGCTGTCCCGGCACCAGCTCTCCGGCCAGCAGCGCACGGCGGATCGCCTCGACGACTTCCTCCCTGCGGGTGCCGCCGCTGACGGGCCGCAACGCCCGCATCTCGCGCGCCGCTTCGGGAGCCGCTTCGGAAGCCGTGGGACGTGCGTCCGGCTGAGCCATGAATACCCCTACCTCTGCTGTACCTCTGCGCTGATGGCGGACGGTCCGCCTTGGCCCGCCCATCCTCACCCTGGTCGGCCGGGGGCGGGCGGTCACGCCCGGGTGAAACGGCCGGGCGAGACGGTTTCCGCGACGGAGGGAACGCGCTGCCGGGTGATGGCCTCGGTGATGATCTCGGCGGTCGCGGGGGCCAGGGTGAGCCCCAGCATCCCGTGGCCCGAGGCGACATAGACGTTGGGCAACGGATCGAGGCGGCCGATAATCGGCAGCCCGTCCGGGGTCATGGGCCGCAGCCCCGCCCAGGGCGCCGCCTCTCCGGCCGGGTCGCCCCAGCCGGTGAACGCCTCGGCGGCGGCCCGCTTGATGGCGGCGACACGACGTACGTTGATCTTCTCGTCCAGCCCGCCGAACTCCATCGTTCCGGCCAGCCGCAGCATCCCGTTCAGCGGTGTGACCGCGACCCGGGCGTCCTCCAGCGTGAGCGACGTACGCAGCTGAACCGGCGCGGGGGAGTAGTCGACGCTGTAGCCCTTGCCCGGCCGGATGGGTAGCGGAACGCCCAGCTCGCGCGAGATACGGCCACTCCACACCCCCGCCGCCACCAGCAGCGTGTCGCCGGTGATCTCGCCCTGATCGGTCAGCACGCCCGTCACCCGGCCGTTGCTCTGCGAGACGCGCCGCACCGGAGTGTGCGCGTGGATCACCACACCCAGCTCCTGGCAGCGCTTGACCAGCCCACGGGTGAGCGAGTCCGGCTGCACCTGGCGGTCGTCGGGGAAGAACAGACCGTGGCGGATCCGGTGGTTCAGCGCGGGCTCCCGCGCCCGGACGTCGTCCCCGTGCAGCCGCTCCGGAACCATGCCGAAGCGCTCGAACACGTCGAGCGCGCCGAGCTGTTCCTCGTACCGCTTCCGGGTCTCGAAGGCCAGCAGCACACCGGCCCGGTGCATCTCGAAGCCGATGCCGTCCTCGGTCCAGCCGTCCAGCAGGTCCAAGGTGCCCTCGGCCAGCCGGAGATGGGTCTCCAGGCCGTGGCGGAAGTCCCGGTCGGTGCAGTGTGCGGCCATCCGCAGCATGAACTTCACGAAGCCCGGTGCCAGCGAGGGCTTCACATACAGCGGACTGTCCGGCTTCAGCATCCACCGCAGCGACTGGAGGATCACCCCCGGCGCGGGCACCGGGCCGCTCTCCGCCAGGGCGATCTTGGCCGCGTTGCCGTGCGAGGCCGCCGACCCCGCTTCCCGGGCCTCGACGACCACCACCTCGCACCCGTTCTTGGCCAGCCGGTACGCACTGGCCAGACCGACGATGCCCGCTCCGATCACGATGACGCGCATGGAGTCGTGTACCTCCCGACAGGGGCTGCTCCGGATGTAGATTGTCAAACAATCTGCATCGAGCACGCTAGGTCCGGCACTCGGGGCCGTCAATGAGTCGGGAACGAAAAAAGGGGCCCGCCGCTGACGGCGAGCCCCTGACCTGCGTATCTCTGCTACACCACGGAGAAGATCCGCCCCGTGTTGGCGCCTTCGATGGAGCGGACGTACGCCTGCGTCACCTGAGCGAGGTCCACGGCCGGGATCCCCGGGAAGAAGTCCCCGTACTTCGGCAGGGACTCCGTGAACACCGACGGACTGACGGCGTTGATCCGCTGCGGCGCGATCTCGATGGCCGCCGCGCGGACGAACGCCTCGACCGCGCCGTTCGCCATCGCCGCCGCGCTGCTCGTCGGGATGGGATCGTCCCCCAGAATCCCCGTGATCAGCGTGAACGAACCCCGCTCCGCGATCCGCGACACCCCCTGCCGCACCAGCTCGATCTGGCTCAGCACCTTGCCGTGGAAGGCGGACAGATAGTCCGTGGGCGCTATCTCGGCGACCGACTTGAACGGCACGTCCCCAGCGGTCCCGGCCACCGCGTCCACCGCCCCGGCCTGTACGTACATCTCGGCGACCTGGGCGGGCTCCGCGATGTCGTACCGCAGATCGCCGCCGGTCCGCCCCACGGTGACGACCTCGTGGCCACGGGCGGTCAGCGTCTCGTGAACGGCCGTACCGAGCGCGCCGGTGGCCCCAATCAGCAGAATCCTCATGCCGATGACGCTATTCGGGTCCCATACGGCCAGGGAAATACCTTCTGGTCCGCACCTATGCTCCAGGGTTATGAATGTCGAGCTGCGCCATCTGCGGGCCCTGACCGCCATCGGGGACGAGGGTACGATCACCGACGCCGCCGCTTCGTTGCACATCAGCCAGCCCGCGCTGTCCCGCACCCTCAACCAACTGGAGAGCCGCCTCGGCACCACGCTGGTCGAACGCACCACGCGCCACCTCGCCCTCACCGAACCCGGCAGGCGGCTCTACGAACACGCCCACCGCATCCTCAGCCAAGTCGACACCGCCCTCACCGAAGCCCAGGCCGGACCGCGCCCGCTCCGCGTCGGCTTCGCATGGGCCGCCCTCGGCCGCCACACGGTCCCGCTGCTGCGCGGCTGGCGCGACGCCCACCCGGACACCCCGCTGCAGGTCCACCGCCGGGACGACCCGGAGGCCGCGCTGCGGCGAGGCGAGGTCGACGTGGCGTTCCTACGCACCGAACCCCCGGCCGACAGCGGCCTGCGGGCCCTGCCCCTCTACCGCGAACGCCGCCTGGCCGCCGTCCCGGACGGCGACGCCCTCACCCGCCTCCCCGCCGTACGGCTGGGCCACCTCGCCACCCGCCCGGTTGCTTTGTGCGCCACGGCCGCCACCACGACGGATGACCTCTGGCCGCGCGGCCAGCGCCCACGGACCTTCGAGGTGGCGAACGTTGACGAATGGCTGACCGCCATCGCGACCGGTGAAGCGGTGGGCGTCACCGCCGAGGGCACGGAACACAGCCACCCGCACCCGGGCGTTGTGTACCTCCCGGTGGCCGACGCCCCGCCGCTCACCGTCTACTTGGTCCGGCCCGTTGTCGCCACGCACGCCGCCGTCGACGCGCTCTACGACTATGTGCGCGCCGTGTGCGTGACGAACGCGGACCACGCGGTGGGGGAGAAGGCGAGCTGAGGGCCCTGTTTGTCCTTGGAGTCCCGGACGTGGACGGTGTTCTCCGGGCAGGCGGCGACCTCGACGCACTCGTCGCCGTCGCTTCCGCTGTACGTGGACTTGTGCCAGGAGAGGGCGACCTCTACGCAACTGTCGCCGTCTGCAGTGGAGTAGCTGCTCTTGAACCAGGCAAGGTCGGTGCTCATAGCGCTCCTCGGATCTGCCTCAGCAGGCTCACGGAGTCTTCAGGGGTAAGAGCCTGTGAGCGCAGTTTGGCATACCGCATTTGAAAAACGCTGACCTCTTTCGGGTCAGTGATCAACTGACCGGTCCGCTGGCCTTCCACGTAGCCGAACCACTGGTTGTCAGCGGTCTCCAGAAGCTGCAAGGGGCCTTCGAGCGCCGCATGCGCCTCCTGTACGCGCGGGATGATCTGGATCTCGACGTTGCGTAGCTCAGCGCACTCCAGCAAGTGGTCGATGAGCGCTTTGGTGACCTCGGTGCCGCCCGTGTTCCGGTCCAGCAGTGCCTGCTCGATGATGAAGCTGAACGCGGTGTTCGGCCTGTCCCAGAGGAGGCGCTGACGATCCTGGCGTGCGGCGAGCCGCGTCACGATCTCATCGTCCGTCAGTGGTGGAACGGCGCTATGAAACATCGCTTGGGCGTACGGATCGTTCTGCAGTAGACCCGGAATCAACCGGCACTCGTACGTGCACAGGCTGATCGCCTTCTCCTCCAGCGCGGCCCACTGGTCGAACCACGCCGCCAACCCCGGCTTCCGCACCAGGCACTTCGCCGCCGCCCTCAGGACCCCGAACGCGTCGAGCACCTCCTCCGCCCGCTCCACGTACTCCCGTTGCGGGTAGCGCCGCCCCTGCTCGATCGAGGCCAGGGTCTGGACCGAGTACCGGAGCAACGGCGCAAGTTGCTCCTGGGTGTAGCCCGCACGTTCTCGGAAGACCTTGACGACCGCCCCGAATGTCTTGAGGCTGTCCGAGGTCTCCGATGCGTTGCTGTTGCTACCCGTGTTGCCCGCCATCGCGGCCACCTCCGGTGGTGCCATCCGTACTGAACCTGACTATCGGCCCAACTCAGCCATGGTCACGGTCCGTTACTCGTACAGTCCACCACGCGCACTCGTACAGTGACCCAGCGTACGAGAAGCCGATCTGGTCCGGTCATACGCCGAGCCGGAACGGTGACGCCATGTCAATCCCAGCGCACCCACGAACGACTTCCGACCAGTTCACCCACCGCTTCAGTTCGACCCGCCGTGGCGCCCGCCTCGCCCGGCTGCTGGTGCTTCAGCAACTCGACCATTGGGGCTTCCCGTACCGCAGCGAGCCGTCCGATCTCGTCGCCGCGATCGTGGCCGAACTCGCCGCCAACGCCGTCACTCACGGCCGCGTCCCCGGCCGGGACTTCGAGGTAGGGCTCGCCCGCACCGCCACCACGCTCCGCGTCGAGGTCGCGGACACCCGTACCGAGGGACGGCCGCCGGTCGATGACACCCCGGCCGCACCACCGCCCGACTCCGAGACCGGCCGTGGCCTGCTGCTGGTCGCGGGCCTCGCCGCGCGCTGGGGCGTGGCGGAACGTCAGGGTCCGGGCAAGATGGTCTGGGCCGAGATCGACCTCACCGCCGGGCGAACTTGATCGGATAGGACACCGTGGAGCGCGGCACCGGCTTCTTGGTGCCCTTCTTCGCGTCGTCCTTCTGGAAGTGGACGGGATACCGCCCGGTCTGACGCGGCTTGGGTGACTTGTCGTTGCTGTTGTCGACATCGCTGTCGCCCTGGCCGTTGATCCACAGGACCCCCACCACGACCACACCGAGCACGATCATCTGGTTCTTCCTGTCCGCCACCGACTCCCCTTCGGTCCGCAGAACCCCGCCACCCCCAACGATCACTCCGCTGATCTGGGGTTTTTTCGCTGGTTGGCCATGAAGCGCGCCTTCTTCTGACGATTCCCGCAGGTGTTCATGTCACACCACTTGCGGGTGCGGCTTTGGCTGGTGTCGAAGAAGGCGGCTTGACAGGTCGGGGAGGCGCACAAGGCCAGCTTTCCGTCTCGTTCGCCCGCGATGACGCTGATCGCGTCGGCGGCGATCACGCCGAGGGCGTCTTCCACGCGGGAAGCCGCGCTGAGCGCCCATCGCCGCTTGCCCTCGGGCGTCAAGACCGCTGCCGCCCGGCCCTGGGCGCTGCGGTCATTGATGACGTGGACGGCGGACGCGGGGAGAGCGTCGTGGATGGCGGCCGCTGTCGCGGCGGCGTGGATCGACTCCCTCAGCTCCCGGGCGAGGTCGAGCTGGGCATCGGTGCAGGAGTCCACGGCGAGGTCGTACACCGCCAGCCAGTCGGCGAGTCGCTGCGGTGTGGGGATGCGCTCTACGGAGTCGCCATGACGCTCCGAGAGGGTTCCGGTGAAGCTGGTCGCCAGCACGCTGCCGAGGCGGAAGTCAGGGAATCCAGCACGCATGGAACCACCTTAGACGGTTGCGGCGTGGCTCGGGGTGCTGCTAGAACCGTCTTAGCCGGTTCCGTGATGCACCAGGAGGTCTCATGTCCCGTCTGACCAGCGAAGTGCAAGCATTCGAAGCCCACGCGACGGACGCTGACCTTGACGATCTGCGTGCGCGATTGGCCGCGGCGCGGCTGCCGGAGGCCGAGACGGTCTATCGCGCCGCGCCCGACCCTCGCCGATGGGAACAGGGCGTTCCGCTCGCCGACCTCGCCGATGTCGTGGACTACTGGCGCACCGGATACGACTGGCGGTCGTTCGAAGAGCGCCTGAATCAGATCGGCCAGTTCCGCACGACCATCGATGGTCTGGGAATCCACTTCCTGCACCGCCGCTCCGCGCGCGCGGATGCCACGCCGCTGCTCGTGACGCACGGCTGGCCGGGCAGCATCGCCGAGTTCATCGACGTAATAGACGAGCTGGCGGACCCGAAAGACGCGGACGCGCCAGCGTTCCACGTGGTGACCCCGTCACTACCCGGCTTCGGCTACAGCGACAAACCGGCCACCACCGGGTGGGGGACCGAAAAGATCGCGGCCGCGTGGGTGGAGCTGATGGGCAGGCTCGGCTACGGCCAGTTCGTGGCCCAGGGCGGCGACTGGGGCGGGAACATCACCACGGTTCTCGGCGGCCGGTTCCCGGATCACGTTCTCGGCATCCACACCACGTTCGCGGAGGGCCCGCCCGGGTTGACGACGGACGGGCTGACGGCGGTCGAGCGCCAGTGGGCCGAGGGCACCCACGACTTCTGGCACCACCGCGCGGCGTACGCGAAGCAGCAGGCGACCCGGCCGCAGACCATCGGCTACTCGCTCGTCGACTCACCGGTCGGGCTTCTGGCCTGGATCCTCGACAAGTTCGCCGAGTGGTCGGACACCGAAGACAGCCCGTTCGAGACGATCTCCCGAGACCGCGTTCTCGACAACGTCACCCTGTACTGGCTGACCCGGACCGGCGCGTCGGCGGCCCGCATCTACTACGAGAGCCACGCCTCACTGGACCCCGAACTCCGGGTCGACGTCCCGTCGGCGATCACCATGTACCCCCGCGACATCGAGAAGTGCCCGCGCCCCTGGGCGCAGGAGCGGTACCGGCAGATCGTCCGATGGAGGTCGCCCGAGAGCGGCGGACACTTCCCGTCGCTGGAGGTCCCCGAGTACTTCGTCAACGACGTACAAGAGGGCCTGGCGGCGGTGCTGGCCGCCAATCGGTGACGAGGGAGCGGAGGCTCAGGCTCAGCTCTTGCGCTTGAACTCGTTCGTGGGAATGTCGACCGTGCTGCCGTCCGCCAAGCGCAGTGTGACGGTCTCGCCGTAGGCGTAGTCGTCACGGGACGCATAGGTGTCGCCCTTGGGGCGGGTCAGCAGGGTGCACTGGCCGAGGAAGGGGTCGATGATCAGGTAGCTCGGGACGCCGAATCGTGCGTACTGCCGCACCTTGACCTCGCTCGCGGAGACGATCTCGATAGCGGCCAGAACGTCCTCGTACGAGTAGGGCTCGGCGGCGCCCTCTTCCAGGATCGTCACATCCGGCACTCGCGGGGGCTCCCCGGGGAACTGGATCAGCACGTCGGACAGCAGGCGGGACTTGTCGATCCCGGCTGTCATCGCGGCCATCTGGATGTCGAGGATGGTCCAGCTCTGGACGTCGCTGCGTGGCGTCATGACGATGCGGCCGCCCACCACCTCCACCTTGAAGCCCTCGAACCGTGCCGCCGCGCGCTCAGCTGTCCAGCTGAGGATGTCATCGTGAACGCTCACAAACCGCACCGTAGCGCCGCCCGCTGACAGCCGCCGGGGGTCGCGTTGACGAAACATACGGGCCAGTGCATACTTATGCCAGTCAGTGCATGGACCGTAAGGAGAAACCCGTGACCGAGCGCGTCGTACTCGCCTATTCGGGCGGCCTGGACACCTCCGTCGCCATCGGCTGGATCGCCGAGGAGACGGGCGCCGAGGTCATCGCCGTCGCCGTGGATGTCGGCCAGGGCGGTGAGGACCTGGACGTCATCCGTAAGCGCGCGCTCGCCTGTGGGGCGGTCGAGGCGGAGGTCGCGGACGCCAAGGATGAGTTCGCCGATGAGTACTGCCTCCCGGCGATCAAGGCGAACGCGCTGTACATGGACCGCTACCCGCTGGTCTCGGCGCTCTCCCGGCCTACCATCGTGAAGCACCTCGTCGCCGCCGCCCGCAAGCACGGCGCCACGACCGTCGCCCACGGCTGCACCGGCAAGGGCAACGACCAGGTGCGGTTCGAGGCCGGGATCTCCTCCCTCGCGCCCGACCTGAAGTGCATCGCCCCGGTCCGGGACTACGCGATGACGCGGGACAAGGCCATCGCCTTCTGCGAGGCGAAGAGCCTGCCGATCGCGACCACCAAGAAGTCGCCGTACTCGATCGACCAGAACGTCTTCGGGCGGGCCGTCGAGACCGGCTTCCTGGAGGACATCTGGAACGCGCCGATCGAGGACGTGTACGAGTACACCTCGAACCCGGCCACCCAGCGGGACGCCGATGAGGTCATCATCAGCTTCAAGGCGGGCGTCCCGGTGGCCATCGACGGCCAGCCCGTGACCGTCCTGCAGGCCATCCAGCAGCTCAACGAGCGGGCCGGGGCGCAGGGCATCGGGCGGATCGACATGGTCGAGGACCGGCTCGTCGGCATCAAGTCGCGGGAGATCTACGAGGCCCCCGGCGCCATCGCGCTGATCACCGCGCACCAGGAGCTGGAGAGCGTCACCGTCGAGCGCGAGCTGGCCCGCTACAAGCGGCAGGTCGAGCAGCGGTGGAGCGAGCTGGTCTACGACGGTCTGTGGTTCTCGCCGCTCAAGCGCGCCCTGGACGGCTTCATCGCCGAGGCGAACGAGCACGTCACCGGTGAGATCCGGATGACCCTGCACGGCGGTCGGCCGGTCGTCACCGGCCGGAAGTCGGAGCAGTCGCTGTACGACTTCAACCTCGCGACGTACGACACGGGCGACACGTTCGACCAGTCGCTGTCCAAGGGCTTCATCGAGCTGTTCGGGATGTCCAGCAAGATCGCGGCGAAGCGCGACCTGGAGCAGTAACCTCCGCAGTTAGACGTCATACGCCGCCTTCCCGCCATACGGTGGGGAGGCGGTCGTACACCCACAGCCTTCACCCACAGCTTTCACCCGCAGCCTTGAGGAGCAACAGCGTGAGCAACGGCAACAGCGGCGACGTCCGGCTCTGGGGCGGCCGCTTCGCCGACGGGCCCGCCGAGGCACTGGAGAAGCTCAGCGCCTCCGTGCACTTCGACTGGCGCCTGGCGCCGTACGACATCGCCGGTTCCCGTGCCCACGCCCGGGTGCTCCACGCGGCCGATCTGCTGACCGCCGACGAGCTGGAGCGGATGCTCGCCGGGCTCGACCGGCTGGAGGCCGACGTCGCCTCCGGCGACTTCACCGGCACCATCGCCGACGAGGACGTGCACACCGCGCTGGAGCGCGGGCTGCTGGAGCGGCTCGGCCCCGACCTCGGCGGCAAGCTGCGGGCCGGGCGGTCCCGGAACGACCAGATCGCCACCCTCTTCCGGATGTACCTGCGCGACCACGCCCGGATCCTCGGCGGTCTGATCGCCGACCTCCAGGAGGCCCTGGTCGGGCTCGCCGAGGCGCACCCGGACGTCGCGATGCCCGGCCGCACCCACCTCCAGCACGCACAGCCGGTGCTCTTCGCCCACCACGTCCTCGCCCACGTCCAGGCGATGTCGCGGAACGCGGAGCGGCTGCGGCAGTGGGACGAGCGGACGGCCGTCTCGCCGTACGGGTCGGGCGCGCTGGCCGGGTCCTCGCTGGGCCTCGACCCGCAGGCCGTCGCCGCCGACCTGGGCTTCGAGCACGGCTCGGTCGCCAACTCGCTCGATGGGACGGCGGCGCGCGACTTCGCCGCCGAGTTCGGCTTCATCACCGCGATGATCGGCATCGATCTGTCGCGGATCGCGGAGGAGATCATCATCTGGAACACGAAGGAGTTCTCCTTCGTGACCCTCCACGACGCCTTCTCCACCGGCTCGTCGATCATGCCGCAGAAGAAGAACCCGGACATCGCGGAGCTGGCGCGCGGCAAGTCGGGCCGTCTCATCGGCAACCTGACCGGGCTGCTCGCCACGCTCAAGGCCCTGCCGCTCGCGTACAACCGCGACCTGCAGGAGGACAAGGAGCCGGTCTTCGACTCCTGCGACCAGCTGGAGGTCCTGCTTCCGGCCTTCACCGGGATGATGGCGACGCTGACGGTCAACCGGGAGCGGATGGAGGAGCTGGCCCCGGCCGGGTTCTCGCTGGCGACCGACATCGCGGAGTGGCTGGTCCGGCAGGGCGTGCCGTTCCGGGTGGCGCACGAGGTCGCGGGCGCGTGCGTGAAGGAGTGCGAGCTGACGGGGATCGAGCTGGATCAGCTCACCGATGAGCAGTTCGCGAAGATCTCTCCGCATCTGACGCCCGAGGTGCGGGGTGTGCTGAACGTGCCGGGCGCGCTGGCCTCGCGCAGCGGGCGCGGCGGTACGGCGCCCTCTGCTGTGGCCGCTCAGCTGGCCGAGGTCAAGACGGACCTCGCGGCGCAGCGGGCGTGGGCGGACGCGAAGCGCTGATGTCCGCCGCCTCTCTCGCAGACGCTGCCGCCGCCACGCCGGTGTCCCGGATCGGGCTCGGCCTGGCGGCGGTCGGCCGCCCCGGCTACATCAACCTGGGCCGGGACCGGGACCTTCCGGCGGACCGCACGGTCGAGGCCATGCGGCTCCGCTCGCACGAGCTGCTGGACGCCGCGTACGCGGCGGGGGTGCGCTACCTGGACGCGGCGCGTTCGTATGGGCTGGCCGAGGAGTTCCTGGCCGACTGGCTGCGCGCCAGGCCCGATGCGGCACGCGAGGTCGCGATCGGCAGTAAGTGGGGCTACACGTACGTGGCCGATTGGCGTATGGACGCCGACGCGCACGAGGTCAAGGACCACTCTGTCGCCACGTACGACCGCCAGCGGGCGGAAACCCGTGCCCTCCTCGGAGACCACCTGAACCTCTACCAGATCCACTCCGTCACCCCCGAGTCCCCTGCCCTCACCGACCCCGCCCTCCACGCCCGACTGGCGTCGCTGGCGGCGGAGGGCGTGACGGTCGGCATCTCCACCAGCGGTCCAGCGCAGGCTGACGCGATTCGCGCGGCGCTGGAGGTGGAGGCGGATGGCCGTCCGCTGTTCCGTACGGTGCAGAGCACGTACAACGTGCTGGAGCCGTCGGCGGGGGCGGCGCTGGAGGAGGCGCATGCGGCGGGGCGGACGGTGATCGTCAAGGAGGCGATGGCGAATGGCCGCCTGGCGGATAGTGCGGCGCTGAGGCAGGCCGCCTCGCAGACGGGCACGACCCCGGACGCGATCGCCCTAGCAGCGGTCCTACAACACCCCTGGGTGACGGTGGCCCTGTCGGGCGCGGCGACGCTGCCCCAGCTGACGTCGAACCTGTCCGCGACAGGCGTCCCCCTCCCACCCCTCCCAGACCTGGCGGAACCCCCAGAAACCTACTGGCGAACGCGCGCGTCTCTCCCCTGGTCCTGAGCAGTCCCACTCCGCCCCGGGCCCCGGCCTGCGGCCGGGGTGTGCTGCCCCCTGGTGCTTCGTCGCCGAGTGCGGGCCGGTGGTCGGGTTGTGCCCACCCGTTCCTCCCCCAGCTACCGCTGGGAGGTGCCCCCCGGCGGAACGATTGCCCACAACCGTGTGCGCCACCACCCAGCCCCTCCGGCGTTTGAGGGGCGGGGGTGCAGGGGGCGGAGCCCCCGCCGGGGGCCGGGGGCTTGCCCCCGGTTCGGGAAGGGGCGGGGTGGGGATAGGGCCGCCGCAGGCGTTACGCGTTGTCCGCCGCCAGCGAATCCAGGAAGCGCCCCACCGCCCACGCGTACTCCTTCGGCGCGTCATCGTGAATCCAATGCCCACACCCCGCGAACTCCCGCAACGTCGTACGCGGCCGCCGCCGAGCCATCTCCCGCGCATGCCCCTGCGGCAGCAGCGAAGAGTGCTCGCCGTGCATCAGCAGCGCAGGGCACGCCGACCCCAGCCACTCCGCCCAGAAATCGCCCCGCATGGCCTCCTGCGAGGCCATCATGTGCGCGGGTTCGAACAGCAGGCGCCACCCACCCGTCGCCCGATCCCGCTCCGCGCTGTCGAGGAAGTACGACGCGTCGTGGATGCCACGGGACTCGATCTGGGCGCGCAGCCCCTCCCGGTCGGCGGCCCAGGTCGGCCAGCCGGAGACGTCGAGCACCGGGTGGGCGACCACCGGACGGTCCGTCACCGCGCCGATGTCCTCGACGACGAGGGCGCTCACCAGCTCCGGATGCCGCGCGGCGAGCGCGTACGCGGCGACGGCGCCCGTCGAGTGGGCGACGACCGGCACCGGACCCGGGTGGCGCAGCTCGTCCAGCAGGGCGGCGGCGTCGGCGACGTACTCGTCCAGGGTGAAGGGCCCGCCGCCCCCGGTCAGCCCGTGCCCCCGCTGGTCGAGCGCTATCACCCGGTACGCGGGGGCCAGGGCGGCGGCCAGCGGCGCGTACATCCGGCCGCGGCCGAAGTGCCCGTGCAGGGCGAGGACCGGGGTGCCCGGTCCGCCGAAGTCGGTGAGGGCGAACCGACGACCGCGGAGGGACACGAAGTCGGGGGAGGGCACGGTCATTGTCGTCACCCGCGGCACGGTAGTGGCCGTCCCGGGCGCGAGACCAGTGCATCGGGGCGCCCTACCGACGGTGACAGGCCAATGACCGGAACAACGCGAAGAAGGGCAGAAACTGACACTTCGATGTCAGCTTCCGCCCACCTCAAACGCCCCGCCCGCTTCAGGCCGCCGCCTTCGCCTTCGTCGCGTAGATGTCCACGTACTCCTGCCCGGACAGCCGCATGACCTCGCTCATGACCTCGTCGGTCACCGCTCGCAGCACGTACCGGTCGCGGTCCATGCCCTCGTAGCGGGTGAACTCCAGCGGTTCACCGAACCGCACCACCACCCGCCCGGGCCGCGGCAGCCCCTTGCCGCCCGGCTGGAGCCGGTCGGTGCCGATCATCGCGAACGGCACCACCGGCGCGCCGGTCATCAGGGTGAGCCGGGCGATACCGGTGCGGCCACGGTAGAGGCGGCCGTCGGGGGAGCGGGTGCCCTCGGGGTAGATGCCGAAGACCCGGCCCTCCTCCAGCACCCGGCGCCCGGTCATCAGCGCGGCGACGCCGCCGTGCCCGCCGTCCCGGTCGACCGGGATCATGCCGACGCCGGTGAAGAACCAGGCCATCAGACGGCCCTTGAGGCCCTTGCCGGTCACGTACTCGTCCTTGCCGATGAAGAAGACCTGACGGTCACAGACGAGCGGCAGGACGAACGAGTCGATGAATGTGAGGTGGTTCCCGGCGAGGATCACCGGACCGGAGCCGGGAATGCGCTCCACGCCCTCGACCCGTGGACGGAACATCAGGCGCATCAGCGGACCGAGTACTGCCTTCAGGAACACGAAACGGGACAACGGGCCCTCCGGTCGGGGTCAAGGTCGGGGGCGTTCCGCCGTACGGTCCGTCAACCCGGTACCGCACAGAAACGCCGATGAGGACGATACTCGCCGGTCATGTCACCCCGCACACCGGGTTCACCCACCTGATACGCAGTGTTGACACCCGTTTCCCACGCGTTTCGCCGCAGGTCTCCCGTAGGAAAGGCCTACCCACCTACCATCAGCCCGTTCTCTGACAGGAATTGACGGTGCTGGACACCAGAGCGAGGAGTGCTCATGGAGCGCGAACAGCGCGAGCAAAAGCCCGGGCGGCGCGCCCTGCTGGGGGCCGCGGCCCTCGGCGCGGGAGCGGTGGCCCTGGGTGGCGCGGGCACGGCCGCCGCCGCGGAGGCGGGTGCCGGGGGGAAGCCCGGGCCGGTGCGCGGGCTGCCGGTGCCGACGGTGATCGGCCACCGTGGCGCCTCGGGCTACCGCCCCGAGCACACGCTCGGCTCGTACCAGCTCGCGCTGGACATGGGCGCGGACATCGTGGAGCAGGACCTCGTCCCCACCAAGGACGGGCATCTGGTGTGCCGTCACGAGAACGACATCACGGCCACCACCGACGTCTCCGCCCACCCGGAGTTCGCCGACCGCAAGACCACCAAGACGGTCGACGGCACCAAGCTGACCGGCTGGTTCACCGAAGACTTCACGCTCGCCGAGCTGAAGACGCTGCGCGCCAAGGAGCGCATCCCCGGCACCCGCCAGCGCAACACGCTCTACGACGGCCGCTGGGAGGTGCCCACCTTCGAAGAGGTGCTCCAGTGGGCCGAGCGCGAGGGCCGCAAGCGGGGCCGCAAGGTCTGGCTGTACGTCGAGACCAAGCACCCCACGTACTTCCGGGGGCTCGGCCTCGGGCTGGAGGAGCGGGTCGCCAAGCTGCTCCGCAAGTACGGACGCCACAAGAAGGACGCGGCGCTCTTCCTCCAGTCCTTCGAGCCGAGCAGCATCCAGCGGCTGCGCAAGCTGGTCGACACGCCGTCGGTCGTGCTGCTGTCGACCATGACCAGCCGCCCGTGGGACTTCGTCGAGGCGAACGACCCGCGCACGGTCGCGGACCTCGTCAAGCCCGAGGGCCTGAAGTGGATCGCGAGCTACGCCCAGGGCATCGGCCCCGACCTGTCGGTGATCATCCCGCGCACGCCCGACGGCAAGCTCGGCACGCCGACGAATGTGGTCAAGGACGCGCACGCGGCCGGGCTCATCCTGCACCCGTACACCATGCGCAACGAGAACACGTTCCTGCCGGTGGACTTCCGGCGCGGTAGCGACGTGAACGCGTACGGGGACGCCTTCGGCGTCTTCAAGGCGTACTTCGAGACCGGCATCGACGGGATCTTCTCCGACAACCCGGACACCGCGCTGCTCGCGGCGGCGGACTTCCGCAAGTAGGAGTGGAGCGGCGGGCCGGGGAACGTCAATCCACGGCCCGCCGCCTCCCCGGACGGGTGACAGACCCGCGCCCCGGCAACCAGGTGCCGAGCGCGCCACGTCCCGCCCGGCATGGACCTTGTGGAGCAACTGCGTCCGCTGCTCGCCGCCGAGGCGGCGGCCGAGGCGTACGGCGCGGGGGTCGAGCCCGCCGAGCTGGAGCAGGCCGTCTGGCTGCGGCTGCTGGAGCGCACCCGGGACAGCGGCCCGCCGCCCCAGCCCGCACGCTGGCTGCGCCGCGCGGTCCGCGCCGAGGTGCGCGGGGCCCGGCGGCGGGCACGCCGTGAGGTCCCGTACGACCCGGTCGGCGACGGCCCGCCCAGCGGCCCCGAACCCCGCCCCGCCGAGGACGCCGCGCTGACCGCCGTAAAGGGGCGCGCGCTGCGCGATGCGGTGCGCCGGTTACCGGGGCGCTGTCCGAGGGTGCTCGGGGTGATGCTGTCCCGGCCTGACCTGACATATCGCCAGATCGCAGGTGAGTTGGGTATCTCACAGGGCAGTCTGGGCCCGGTACGTTCCCGATGTCTGGGTTGCCTGCGCAGAATGCTCACGGCGGAGGTTGCGGCTCCTGAACCGTGGGGAAAGGAGCGTTAGACAATCGGCGCCCGGGAGGCGGCCACAACCAGGTGGCGCCTCCTCACCAGGCAATGAACCCCGGTCGCACCTACCCTCAGGCGGCCGGCGGACCGAGAAAAAGGGGAGGCATGCGCACATGGGCATGAGCGTGACCATCTCCGCGGCGACCGCGGACGACGCCGAGCAGATCCTCAAGCTGCAGTACCTGTGCTATCAGGGCGAGGCCGAGCTGTACGGCGACTACTCCATCGAGCCGCTGACGCAGACGCTCGACGACCTGCGCGCCGAACTGGGCAAGGGCTGTGTGCTGGTCGCCCGGCTCGGCGAGGAGGTCGTCGGCTCGGTCCGGGCCGCCGCCGTGGACGACACGGGCACGGCGGCCATCGGCAAGCTCATCGTCCACCCGCGGATGCAGCGCCACGGGCTCGGCGGCCGCCTGCTCGCGGCGATCGAGGCCCAGCTGGCCGAGGAGCGGGCCGCCAAGCGCTACCGCCTGGCCACCGGGCACCGCAGTGACGGCAACCTCCGGCTGTACCGCAAGTACGGCTACGCGCAGGTCGGCACGCAGGAGGTCAACCGCCGTCTGAGCCTGGTCACCCTGGAGAAGGACGCCACCGCCACGGCTTTCGCCGCCAGCGCGTAACGCCTGCGGCGAGCGCGGCACATCGGACGGGCTGGGCCCCCAACGGGCCCAGCCCGTCCGCCGTCCGTCGGGCCATCCCCCACCCCGCCCCTTCCCGAAACCGGGGGCGACGCCCCCGGCCCCCCGGCAGCTCCGCTGCACCCTCGCGCCCCGCGGCGGGGGCGGGGCCGCTCTGCTGCGGCTGGGTTTCGCTGCCGGGTGCGCCCCGGTGGCCGGGTTGTGCCCACCCGTTCCTCCCCCAGCTACCGCTGGGAGGTGCCCCCTCCGCGGAACGATTGCCCACAACCATCCCAGCCCTCGGGCCTTCCCCCAGGTCCCCGCGCCGGGGTTGTGCACTCCCGGCTCCTCCGGTGCTTGGGCTCCGGGTTTGGGGCGGTGATGCCCCACCTCTAGCCCCTCCGGCGTTTGAGGAGCACCTCTAGCCCCTCCGGCGATTGAGGAGCGGGGGTGCAGGGGGCGGAGCCCCCGCCATGGGGGCCGGGGGCTTGCCCCCGGTTTCGGGAAGGGGCGGGGTGGGGAAAGCTACGCGGCTCGGCGCGCGCGGCGGAGCCAGATCAGGCCCGTCACCGGGAGGAAGATCGGGATGAACAGGTAGCCCATGCCGTAGTCCGACCACACCGTCTGGTCGGGAAAGGCGGACGGGTCGGCCAGGGTCCAGGTGCCTACCGTGAGCACACCCAGCAGCTCCGCCCCACAGCACACCATCGCCGCCTTCCGCGCCCCCTCCCCACCCCGCACCAGCGAGACCGTGATGAAGGCGTACACCACGGCGGAGACCGCCGAGAGGACGTAGGCCAGCGGCGCCTCGTCGAACTGGGCGATCAGCTGGTAGATCGAGCGCGACGCCGCGGCCACCGTGAACACCCCGTAGAGCATCACCAGCAGGCGGCCGGGCCCCTGCCCGAGCCCGCCGCGTGACGAGGTTTCCGTCGTCTCAGCAGTTTCGGCCGACTCAGCCACCCACGCCTCCCCAGATGTCGTACAGCCGTACCTCCAGCACCGCCAGCACCACCGCCGCCGCCGCGACCGTCGCCGAGCCCCAGCGGGTCCGCTCCGCCAGCGACATGAACGCCGCGACGGGCACGGCGCACGCCGAGCCGACCAGATACGCGATGAAGATCGCCACGCCCTGATCAGGATCCGCGCCCTGTGCGAGCCGCACGATCCCGATGATCAGCTGGACGATCGCCAGCAGGGACACCACGGCCATGCCGATGAAGTGCCAGTCCTTGGTGGGCTGGTCACGGTAGGCGGCGAAGCCGCACCACGCGGCGAGCGCGAGGGCGGTCGCGCCCAGCACGGCGGTCAGCGCGTCGATCAACGGAACCTCCGCCAGCGAAACCGCCGCGCGGTGCGGTCCCGCACACAGGGGGTGACAAGCATGGGACGACTGTAATCGGCCCGAATGACCGCGTTGCGATCGGCCCCGTACGCTGCGCCCCATGAAGATCACCGCTGACGCGCTGCTGTTCGACAACGACGGAACCCTCGTCTCCTCCATGGAGTCCGTGGTCCGCTGCTGGACCCGCTGGGCCGAGGAGTACGGGGTGACGGAGGAGTTCGCCCGGGTCGAGCTGCACGGCCGCCCGGCGGCCGACATCATCGGCGACCTGCTCCCCGCCGACCGCGTCGCGGAGGCCCGCCGCCGCATCGACGAGCTGGAGGTCGAGGACGTCCCGGGCGGGGTGCGGCTGCTGCCCGGCACCCTCGACCTGCTGTCCGGGTTGCCGCAGGACCGCTGGGCCGTGGTGACCTCCGCGGGCCGCGCGCTCGCCGAGGCCCGCCTCGCCGAGGCCGGGATACGCCCGGGGCTGCTGATCACCGCGGACGACATCACCCGTGGCAAGCCGGACCCCGAGCCCTTCCTGCTGGCCGCCGGGAAGCTGGGCGCGGACCCGGCACGCTGCGTGGTCTTCGAGGACGCCCCGGCCGGGCTCGCCGCCGCCCGCGCCGCCGGGATGCGGACGGTGGCGTTGACCACAACGACCAGCCGGGACGAGCTGGACGCCGACGTCGTGGTGCCGGACCTGTCGGCCGTGTCGGCGCGGGCCGTCGACGGGGGAGTGGAGATCGTCGCGGGGGAGTGACGGAAACACCCGTTGTCCACGGGCTGGTCATCTAAGTCCACAATACGGACATGCTTGATCGGCCCGTCAGGGTCTCTGGTTTACTGGCGGCCATGACCACGACGAGCTGCCGCACCCCTGCGACCGAGGCGACGATGACGCCCGGTGCTCGTTGTCGGTGTCGAATGTGTGACCGCTGAGGGCCCCTGCCCGAGCCTCCCGCCCCGAAGGGAGACCGGCTACGCCTTAACGTCCACGCGCCCGCGCGCGGACGTAGGCCTGCCCCGCGTCACCGGATCCCGAGCCCGCGCCCACACCGCGCACGCCCTCGGCCCGCCCACGCCGCTTCCGTAAGGAATGAACCGTGCCCGGCGGCACAACCGCCCTGCACTCAACAGTGACGGAAACCCTGTGATCACCACCACGGACCTGACAAAGGTCTACCGCTCACGAGGCCGCGAGGTTACCGCCCTCGACGGCGTCGATCTGCATGTCCGCGAGGGTGAGGTGTACGGCGTCGTCGGTCAGAGCGGCGCCGGTAAGTCCACCCTCATCCGCTGCGTCAACCTCCTGGAGCGCCCCTCGTCCGGCACGGTCACCGTGGCCGGTCAGGACCTCACGGCGCTCGCCGGACGGGGACAGCGCGCGGGGTCCGCGCTGCGCCAGGCGCGCAGCCGGATCGGCATGGTCTTCCAGCACTTCAACCTGCTCTCCTCACGCACCGTGCGCGACAACGTCGAGCTGCCGCTGGAGATCCTCGGCGTCTCCGGCAAGGAGCGCACCCGCAAGGCCCTGGAGCTGCTGGACCTCGTCGGCCTCGCCGACAAGGCCAAGGCGTACCCCGCGCAGCTCTCCGGCGGCCAGAAGCAGCGCGTCGGCATCGCCCGCGCGCTCGCGGGCGACCCGAAGGTGCTGCTGTCCGACGAGGCGACCTCCGCGCTCGACCCCGAGACCACCCGCTCGATCCTCCAGCTGCTGCGCGACCTCAACCGGCAGCTGGGCCTCACCGTGCTGCTGATCACGCATGAGATGGACGTCGTCAAGACGATCTGCGACTCGGCCGCACTGATGAGCGACGGGCGGATTGTGGAGTCCGGCACGGTCACAGAGCTGCTCGCCACCCCCGGCTCCCAGCTGGCCCAGGAGCTGTTCCCGGTCGGCGGGGTGCCCTCGGCCGAGGACCGCACGGTCGTGGACGTGACGTTCCAGGGCGAGGCCGCGGCCAAGCCGGTGATCTCGCAGCTCTCCCGTACGTACAACATCGACATCTCGATCCTCGGCGCCGCGATGGACACCGTCGGCGGAGCCCAGGTCGGCCGGATGCGCATCGAACTGCCCGGCCCGTTCGACGAGAACGTCGTACCGATCGGCTTCCTGCGGGAGCAGGGCCTCCAGGTCGACGTGGCCGATGTGGACGCGACGCAGACCGCCGTGCTCAAGGAGGGCGCCAAGTGACCTGGTCCGAGATGCAGCCCCTGTTGGAGCAGGCGTGTCTGGAGACGCTCTGGATGGTCGGCTGGTCGGCGGCCATCGCGATCGTCGGCGGCCTGCCGCTCGGCGTGCTGCTGGTGCTCACCGACCGGGGCGGCGTGCTGCCGAACGTGGTCGTGAACAAGGTCGTCGGGCAGGTCGTCAACATCGCCCGCTCGATGCCGTTCATCATCCTCATGGTCGCGCTGATCTCCTTCACCCGGATGATCGTGGGCACCACCATCGGCCCCGCCGCCGCGATCGTGCCGCTCGCGATCGGCGCCATCCCCTTCTACGCCCGGCTCGTGGAGACCTCGGTGCGCGAGGTCGACGGCGGGCTGGTGGAGGCCGTGCAGTCGATGGGCGGCTCCACCTGGACCGTCGTACGCAAGGTCCTGCTGCCCGAGTCGCTGCCGTCGCTGATCTCCAGCGCGACCACGACGATCGTCGCGCTCATCGGCTACTCGGCGATGGCCGGGACGGTCGGCGCGGGCGGCCTCGGCGACCTCGCCGTCCGCTACGGCTACCAGCGGTTCGAGACCCAGCTGATGTGGGTCACCGTGGCCATCCTCGCGGTGGTGATCTCCCTCATCCAGTTCGCCGGTGACGCCGCGGCCCGCGTTCTCTCGCACCGCAACCCCGCCTCGGCCGCGCCCCGGCTGGTGCTGCCGCGCCCCCGTACGGGCAAGAGCGCCGAGGCCCAGCCCGCGGAGACGACCGACGCGACCGGGTCCGCCGAGCCGAACGAGCCCGCCGGGCTCACCAAGACTCCCTGACACTTCCGTCCCCCCGAAAGGCACTTTTCGTGCGTAGCAGCATCAAGACCACCGCCGCCCTGCTCGCCGCCGCCGCGCTCACCGCCGGTGCGGCCGCCTGCTCCCCGCCGAGCAAGGGCGGCACCGACAAGAACGGCCCGCTGATCGTCGGCGCCAACCCCGTCCCGCACGCCGAGATACTCAACTACGTCAAGGACAACCTGGCGAAGAAGGAGGGTCTCAAGCTGGAGGTCAAGGAGTTCACCGACTACAACTCCCTGAACCCCGCCACCCAGGACGGCTCGGTCGACGCCAACTACTTCCAGAACAAGCCGTTCCTCGACGACTACAAGAAGAAGCGCGGCGGCGACATCGTGCCCGTGGTCACCGTGCACCTGGAGCCGCTCGGCCTCTTCTCGCACAAGGCGAAGAAGGCCGACGACCTCAAGAAGGGCGACACCGTCGCCGTCCCCAACGACGCGGTGAACGAGGCCCGGGCGCTCCAGCTGCTGGACACCCACGGCATCATCAAGCTCAAGAAGGGCGCCGGCACCGAGGCCACCCCCAAGGACATCGCGGAGAACCCCAAGGACCTGAAGTTCAAGGAGCTGGAGGCGCCGCAGCTGCCGAGGTCCCTGGACGACGTGGACGCGGCCGTCATCAACGGCAATTACGCCATCCAGGCCAAGCTCAACCCCGCCAAGGAGGCGCTGATCCTGGAGTCCCCGGACAACAGCCCCTACGGCAACTTCCTCGCCGTGAAGAAGGGCAACGAGGACGACCCGCGGATCAAGAAGCTGGCCAAGCTCCTCACCTCCCCGCAGGTGAAGAAGTTCATCAAGGACAAGTACGACGGATCCGTGCTCGCGTCGTTCTAGACTCGCGTTGTTCTAGAAGCGTACGACCGAACACGCAAGGCTCCGCATCCGGGCGACAATCGGATGCGGAGCCTTCCGTTTCCGCACCCCGTGCTGCGTTTAGCAGGAGCGATGCTGCATGCTGGGCTCTTCGCCACGACCTTGAAACGACCCCGGTTACGGAGCGGCGCATGACATCCACTTTCCCGGACATCTCCATCAGCACGGAACGGCTGGTGCTGCGCCCGTTCGAGGAAGCGGACCTGCCCGCGCTCACGGACATGATGAACGACGAACTCGTCATCACCTGGAGCCGGGCCCCTCATCCGTACACCCACCGCGACGCACGCGACCAGGCGTTCCGGCTCGCCCCCGCCGAACGCACCACCGGGCGCGGAATCGTCTTCGCGGTCGCCGAATTCCTCACCCAGCGGCTCGTCGGAATCGTGCATCTGCGCAACACCGACTGGAAGGTCCTGGGCACCGAGATCAGCTATATCACCGCCCCCTGGGCGCGCGGCGAGGGCTATGCGGCGGAGTCGGTGCTGGCCGTCGCCCGCTGGCTGTTCCAGGACCAGAAGTTCGAGCGGCTGGAGCTGCGGACCGCCGCCGGGAACACCGCCGGGCAGCAGGTCGCGCAGAAGGTCGGCTGCATCAGCGAAGGCGTGCTCCGCAACGCGTACATAGCGCGCACCCAGATGGAGGACGGCGGCTGGACCGATCTGCGCACCGACCTCATCGTCTGGAGCCTGCTGCCGGAGGACCTGGAGGGCGCGCCCGAGCAACGGGACGAGTCCGAGGTCATCAGCGTCTTCCCCACGTACTCCGAGTACACCGACTGGCGCTGAACCCCGGCGCGCCGCGCCTCCGGTGCGCCCCCGGCGCACCACCTCCGCCCCTGCCCCCGGTCCGGTGGCCCGGACCCGGCGGGGTAACCTCTCCGGGCTGAGCACCCCCCGGCGCGACTGACCTGCGACACATTTGGGAGACAGACGACGATGGCCGACCGCGTCACGGTGATCGGTTGGGACGGCTCCCCGCTCATGGACGTGGCCCGATCCGCCCTCGGCGCCGCCACCCTCGTGGCCGGTGCCGCCCACCACCTGGCGCTGCCCGAAGTCCCGCCCGGCGCCGAGCGCATCCGGCTCGGCAGCGTGGACCTCGCCGCCCGCCGCATCGCCCAGCACCGTGGCTCGGCCGTGGTGCTGGCCGACGGCGACCCCGGCTTCTTCGGCGTCGTACGCGCCCTGCGCGCCCCCGAGCACGGCCTGGAGGTCGAGGTCGTGCCCGCCGTCTCCTCCGTCGCCGCCGCGTTCGCCCGCGCCGGGATGCCCTGGGACGACGCCCAGGTCGTCGTCGCCCACAGCCGCGACCTGCGGCGCGCCGTCAACGTCTGCCGCGCCCACACCAAGGTCGCCGTCCTCACCTCGCCCGGCGCCGGTCCCGCCGAACTCGCCCTGCTCCTCGGCCCGGTGCACCGCACCTTCGTCATCTGCGAGGCCCTGGGCACTGAACGCGAGCAGGTCACCGTGCTGACCTCCGACAAGGCCGCCGACCACACCTGGCGCGACCCCAACGTCGTCATCGTCATCGGCGGCTCCGGCGCCGCCGGCGTCCGCACCGGCACCCCCACAGGACCCGCCCGTGGCGCCCTGCAGAGCGGCGGCTGGATCGCCGGGCGCGACCCCGGCTACCCCGGCTCCGTACGCGGCTGGGCGCTGCCCGCCCCCGCGTACGCGACCGTCCTCGGCGAGCACGAGTCCCAGCAGCTGCGCGCCTTCCAGCTCGCCCGCATCGGCCCCCGCGTCGGCGACCTGGTCTGGGACATCGGCGCGGGCAGCGGCGCCGCCGCCGTCGAGACCGCCGGGTTCGGCGCCGCCGTCATCGCCGTGGACCGCGACCCGGAGGCCTGCGAGCGCGTCGACACCCTCGCCCGCCGCTTCGGCGTCCAGCTCCAGGTCGTCCAGGGCACCGCCCCCGAGGTCCTCGAAGACCTGCCCGAGCCGGACGTCGTCCGCGTCGGGGGAGGGGGCGCACCCGTCGTCGCCGCGTGCGCCGCGCGCCGACCCGAGCGCATCGTCACCCACGCCGTCACCCGCGACGAGGCGGAGGCCATCGGCGCCGCCCTGGAGGACGGCGGCTACGGGGTCGAGTGCCTCCTGCTGCAATCGGTCGAGTTGGACACCCGGGTGTGGGCCGAGCGCGAACGCGCGGTCGCCTTTCTCCTCTGCGGACACCGCCCGCACCAGTGATTTTGTCCCTGTGACGTTCGCCCCGAGCTTCGCCCCAGTGACCTTCTGGAAGCGTCGCGCGGGGTAGGCTGGCGGATCGTTGTACTGCCTGTGCCGCTGCCCGGTGTTCGGCGCTTTATCGGCCAAAGGCCGGAATGCGCCCCTTTCTTACCGGGCCGCGGTGGGCAAGCCTCGGGCGTGCCACGTGCCGCGCACGGCGCACGCTCGTTCTTGCTCACGGGGCTTGCTCCCGGCGGTAGGCGGTTGGAAGGAGCACTAGCGATGGGCGAGGGGTACGCATGACCGACACCGGCCAGGTCCCGGGCGAGGGACTGCCGGAGAACGCAGGCGGACGACTCGGACACCCGCACCCGGCGGATGTCCACTCCCCGCCTGCCGACGCCGGATACCCCTTCCTCGACGGCCCCGAAACCGGCACCGAGGAGGACGACCTGCTGCTGATGCCGGGTGCGCAGGGCGCCTGGAGCGAGCAGCAGGCGCAGCAGGCCCACTACGAGCAGCAGGCCCAGTACGAGCACCAGCTCCCGTACCCGCAGCAGCAGCAGGGCCAGGACCAGGGCCACGGGCTGTACGAGGGCGGAGTGCTGGACCCCGGCATGGCCGCGTACGCCGACGCGCAGATGCCCGAGCCGCAGCCGGTGGCCGAACCCGACGCCGGTCCGGTCATCCACCCGGCGGCCGAGCAGCCCGTCCAGCAGCCGTCCCAGGCCCCCGCCGCACCCCCCACGCCGCCCCGCCGCCCCCTGCACATGGGCCCGCCCGTGCCCGACCACACCTCCGGCAGCGGCATCGTCCGCTCCCTCGCCGACCGGGGCCCGGCCGCGGCCCGCAACACCGCCCCGCCCGTCCAGCAGCCCCAGCAGACGCCCCCGCCCGAGCCGGTCGACTACGCCAGCGCCCCCGAGTACGCCGCCGGGCCCCAGTACTTCACCACCCAGCCCCAGCCCCAGCCCGAGGACCCCGGCCCGCTCCCGGGCCCGCAGCTCGGCGACGCCCCGCCGCCCGGCGACGCCTGGGGCCCCCCACCCGCAGAAACGGTCGGTCTGGGCGAGCCGACGGCGATGGACCTGGGCTACGCGGACCCGACGTACGCCGACCCCTCTTACGCGGACCCCGCGTACCCGGACCCCGCCTACGCCGACCCGGCGTACCCCGACCCCGCCGCCTACCCGGACCCGGGCTACGCCGACCCGGCCGCGACGATCCCGCCCCAGGGCGGGGCGCCCGTCATGGAACCCGGCCACCCGCCCCTCGACATCCCGGCCCAGATCCAGCCGGGCATCACCACGGACCAGCTCTACGCGGGCCCCCAGGCCGTCATCCCGGCCCAGATCCACCCCTACGCCGACCCTGACCACGCGATAGTCGCCGACCCGCACCCCGCGCCCCCCGAGACGTACTTCCCGGCGGACCCGGCTGCCCCGGGCGAGGCTCCCGTGCCGGAGGCCGTCGCGCAGGGTGCGCATGCCGATGCGCAGGCCTTTGCCGACCAGGCTGCTGCCGACGCGCAGGCCGCGCCTGCCGAGGAGCAGTTCCCGGCGGACCCGGCTGCCGCCGACGTGGCCTCGGCCCCGGATGTCGCCGCGCAGCCCGCACCCCCCGAGGAGCAGTTCCCTGCCGACCCGGCTGCCCCGGGCGAGGCTCCCGTGCCGGAGGCCGTCGCACAGGGTGCGCATGCCGATGCGCAGGCCTTTGCCGACCAGGCTGCCACCGACGCGCAGGTTGCGCCCGACGCGCAGGCCCCGGCCGACTCGGCCGCCGCCGACGTGGCCTCGTCCGCAGGGGCGGCTGCGCAGTTCCCGGTCGACCCGGCTGCTTCGGGCGAGGTTCCGGTATCGGAGGCTGACGCGCAGTCCGTACCTGGCGAGGCGCAGGCCCCGGCCGACCAGGCTGCCGCCGACGCGGCACCGGCCGCGGAGGCCGCCGGGCAGGCCCTGCCCGCCGAGGTGCAGACCCCGGCGGACCCGGGGGAGGCTTCCACGCCGGAAGCCGTCGGGCAGGTTGCGCCTGGCGATGCGCAGGCCTCGGGCGACCCGTCCGCCGTCGACGCGACCTCGGCCCCGGAGGCCGCCGCACAGGCCGTGCCTGACGAGGCCCAGTTCCCGGCGGACCCGGCTGCTCCGGGCGAGGCTCCGATGCCGCAGGCTGACGCGCAGGCCGCCGCCGACGCGGCCACCGAGGCCGGGGCGCAGGTTGCGGCCGATGTGCAGGCCGTGCCCGCCGATGCGGAGACCCTGGCCGACTCGGCCGCTGCCGAGGCGCAGACTCCGGCGGACCCGGCGTCCGCTGACGCGGCTTCGGAGGCTGGGGCGCAGGTTGTGGCCGATGCGGCTGCTTCGGGCGAGGTTCCGGCGTCGGAGGCTGACGCGCAGGCCGTGCCTGCCGACGCGGAGACCCCGACCGACCAGGCTGCCGCCGACGCGGCCCCGGCTTCGGATGTCGACGCGCAGGCCACGCCTGCCGAGGCGCAGACTCCGGCGGACTCGGCTGCTCCGGGTGAGGCTCCGGTGTCGGAGGCCGCGCCTGCCGATGCGGAGACCTCGGCCGACTCGGCCGCCGCCGACGCGGTCTCGGAGGCTGGGGCGCAGGTTGTGCCCGCCGACGCGGAGACCCCGGGCGACCCGGCCGCTGCTGACGCGCAGACCCTGGCTGACCCGGCTGTCGCCGATGCGGTCCCGGCCTCGGAAGCCGAGGCGCAGTCCCCGGCGGACCCGGGTGAGGCTCCGGAGTCGGGAGCTGACGCTCAGGCCATGCCCGCCGATGCGGAGACCTCGGCCGACTCGGCCGCCGCAGACGCGGTCTCGGAGGCTGAGCAGGCTGCCGCCGATGCGGCTTCGGAGGCCGAGGCGCAGGCTGCGGCCGGTCCGGCTGCTCCGGATGGGGCTCAGGTGTCGGGGGCTGACGCTCAGGCCGTGCCCGCTGACGCGGAGACCCCGGCCGACTCGGCCGCTGCTGACGCGCAGACCCTGGCTGACCCGGCTGCCGCCGATGCGGTCCCGGCCTCGGAATCCGAGGCGCAGTCCCCGGCGGACCCGGCTGCCCCGGGTGACGTTCCGGCGTCGGGGGCTGACGCTCAGACTGCGCCCGCCGACGCGGAGACCTCGGCCGACCCGGCCGACCCGGCCGCCGCCGACGCGGCCTTGGAGGCCGAGCAGGCTGCCGCCGATGCGGCTTCGGAGACCGAGGCGCAGGCTGCGGCCGATCCGGCTGCTCCGGGCGGGGTTCCGGCGTCGGGGGCCGACGCGCAGGCCGCGCCCGCCGACGCGGAGACCTCGGCCGACCCGGCCGCTGCTGACGCGGCCGCCGATGAGGCCCCGCTGCCGGAGGCTGACGCGCAGGCCGCGCCCGCCGACGCGGAGACCTCGGCCGACCCGGCCACCGCAGACGCGGTCCCGGAGGCCGACGTACCGGGCGCGGCTGCCGAGGCACAGGCCCCGGACGACGCGCAGGACGCGACGGCCGAGCCGCAGGTACCCGGGGCCGACGCGGCCACCGGGGAGAACCCCGAGGCGGTGGCGGCCGAGACCGACGACGCCGAGGGCTCCGAAGAAGGGGCGACCACAGCCGTGGGGCCGGACGACGACGAGACCGCACCCGACGGCGAAACGGCAGAGGCCGAAACCGACCCGCAGGGCGAACAGGGCGAACAGGACGAGCACGAGGACGACGCGCAGACGTCGTCCGAGCCCGCCGGGGCCGGGTACGACGACGCCGAGCGCGCCGCCGTCCACCGCGTGATGCGCGAACGCCGCGACATCCGCAACGGCTTCCGCCCCGATCCCATCCCGCACGAGGTGCTGCGCCGCGTACTGGAGGCCGCGCACACCGCGCCCAGCGTGGGGCAGTCCCAGCCGTGGGACTTCGTCGTCATCCGCTCCGAGGAGACCCGGCGCACCATGCACGAGCTGGCCGTGCGCCAGCGCGACGCGTACGCCAAGTCCCTCCCCAAGGGCCGGGCCAAGCAGTTCAAGGAACTGAAGATCGAGGCGATCCTCGAGACGCCGATCAACATCGTCGTCACCGCCGACCCCACCCGCGGCGGCCGCCACACCCTCGGGCGGCACACCCAGCCGCAGATGGCGCCGTACTCCTCCGCCCTCGCCGTGGAGAACCTGTGGCTCGCCGCCCGCGCCGAAGGGCTCGGCGTCGGCTGGGTCAGCTTCTTCGACGAGCGCGAGATGGTCCGTACGCTCGGCCTGCCGGACCACCTGGAGGCCGTGGCGTACCTGTGCGTCGGGTACGTGGACGAGTTCCCGGAGGAGCCGGAGCTGCTGCGGGCCGGCTGGTCCAAGCGCCGCCCGCTGTCGTGGGTCGTCCACGAGGAGTCGTACGGGCGGCGCGCGCTGCCCGGCGAGGACCCGCACAGCCTGCTGACGGAAACCCTCCAGGGCATCCGCCCGCTGGACGCCAAGGCGCTCGGCGAGGCGTGGGAGCGACAGAAGCGGATGACCAAGCCGTCCGGCGCGCTCGGCATGCTGGAGATCATCTCCGCGCAGCTCAGCGGCCTGTCCCGGCAGTGCCCGCCGCCGATCCCGGAGCCCGCCGCGGTCGCGATCTTCGCGGGCGACCACGGGGTGCACGCCCAGGGCGTCACCGCGTGGCCGCAGGAGGTCACCGGCCAGATGGTCGCCAACTTCCTCGGCGGCGGCGCGGTCTGCAACGCCTTCGCGAGCCAGGTCGGCGCCGAGGTGTGCGTCGTGGACGTGGGCGTGGCGAGCGAACTCCCCTCCACCCCCGGTCTGCTGCCGCGCAAGGTCCGGCCCGGGACCGGCGACTTCACCACCGGCCCCGCCCTCACCCGCGAAGAGGTGCTGCGCGCCCTCGAAGTGGGCATCGAGACCGCCCGCGACTTGGTCGCCGCCGGGAACAAGGCGCTGCTCACCGGCGAGATGGGCATCGCCAACACCACCACCTCGGCCGCCCTGGTCTCCGTCTACACCGGCGCCGACCCGGCCGAGGTGACCGGCCGTGGCACCGGCATCAACGACGAGATGCACGCCCGCAAGATCGACGTCGTACGGCGCGGTCTGGAGCTGCACCAGCCCGACCCGGCCGACCCCATCGGCGTCCTGACCGCCTTCGGCGGCCTGGAACACGCCGCGATGGCCGGTCTGCTGCTGGGCGGCGCCTCCCTGCGTACGCCCGTCATCCTGGACGGGGTCAGCGCGGGCGCCGCCGCCCTCGTCGCCCGCGCCATCGCCCCCGAGGTGCTGGCCGCGTGCATCGCGGGCCACCGCAGTGCCGAGCCGGGCCACGTCGCGGCCCTCAACAAGCTGGGCCTGCGCCCCCTGGTCGACCTGGACCTGCGCCTCGGCGAGGGTACGGGCGCCCTGCTCGCCCTCCCCGTGGTGCAGAGCGCCGCGCGGGCGATGCACGAGGTGGCCACGTTCGACTCCGCCGGAGTCACGGAGAAGAACTGACGTGCGCCCCCGCCACGTAAGGTGTCGGCGGGGGCCACGCCCCACCACATGATCAGCACCACTTGATCAGCAAAACTTGAGCAGCCGCTCCAGCGCCGCAGCGGCAGGCATTCGCATGAGGAGAGCCGCACCGCCATGTCCGAGAACTTCGCATACCCGGTCGGACTGCGCCTCACGGGGCGGCGCGTCGTCGTCCTCGGGGCGGGCCAGGTCGCCCAGCGGCGGCTGCCCGCACTGATCGCCGCGGGCGCGGACATCCTGCTGATCTCGCCCTCCGCGACCCCCTCCGTCGAGGCCATGGCCGAGGCGGGGGAGGTGCGCTGGGAGCGCCGCCGCTACCAGGACGGCGACTTCGAGGACGCCTGGTACGCGCTGATCACCACCGATGACCCGGACGCCAACGCCGCCGCCTCCGCCGAGGCCGAGGCGCGCCGCGTCTGGTGCGTACGCAGCGACGACGCCGAGGCCGCCTCCGCGTGGACCCCGGCCACCGGGCGCAGCGAGGGCGTCACCGTCGCCGTGCTCACCGGGCAGGACCCGCGCCGCTCCGCCGCCGTGCGCGACGCCGTGGTCGAGGGTCTGCGCGACGGCACCCTCGCCGCCCCCCGCCACCGCACTCGCGGCCCGCACGTCGCGCTGGTGGGCGGCGGCCCCGGCGACCCGGACCTGATCACCGTGCGCGGCCGCCGCCTCCTCGCCGAGGCGGACGTGGTGGTCGCCGACCGGCTCGGCCCGCGCGACCTCCTCGACGAACTGCCGCCGCACGTCGAGGTCATCGACGCCGCGAAGATCCCGTACGGCCGCTTCATGGCCCAGGAAGCCATCAACAACGCGCTGATCGAACACGCCAAGGCGGGCAAGTCCGTCGTCCGGCTCAAGGGCGGCGACCCGTTCGTCTTCGGCCGTGGCATGGAGGAGGCCGAGGCGCTGGCCGAGGCCGGAATCCCCTGCACGGTCGTCCCCGGCATCTCCAGCTCCATCAGCGTCCCCGCCGCCGCCGGGATCCCGGTCACCCACCGCGGGGTCGCCCATGAGTTCACGGTGGTCAGCGGCCATGTCGCCCCCGACGACCCGCGCTCCCTCGTGGACTGGTCCGCGCTGGCCAGCCTGCGCGGCACGCTCGTCCTCCTCATGGCCGTCGAGAAGATCGGCGCCATCGCCGCCGCCCTCGTCCAGCACGGCCGGGGCCCGGACACCCCTGTCGCCGTCATCCAGGAGGGCACCACCGCCGCCCAGCGCCGCGTGGACGCGACCCTGGCCACGGTGGGCGACACGGTCGCCGCCGAGGGCGTACGGCCCCCCGCGGTCATCGTCATCGGCGACGTGGTCGCCGTCGGCTCCCGCTGACGTAACCACCGGTAACTTCCTTACGTCGCCGCATTGGCACGGCATCCAGGACAAGGCAGTATCACTCAAGTGGCTGATCTCATCACCGTCGATGATCCCGACGACCCGCGGCTGCGCGACTACACGGGTCTGACCGATGTGGAGCTACGACGCAAGCGCGAGCCCGCCGAAGGGCTGTTCATCGCCGAGGGCGAGAAGGTGATCCGGCGGGCCCGCCTCGCCGGTTACGAGATGCGCTCGATGCTGCTGTCGTCCAAGTGGGTCGACGTCATGCGCGACGTCATCGAGGACGTCCCCGCCCCCGTCTACGCCGTCAGCCCCGAACTGGCCGAACGCGTCACGGGCTACCACGTCCACCGGGGCGCCCTCGCCTCCATGCAGCGCAAGCCGCTGCCCGAGGCCGACGAACTCCTCGGGCACGCCCGACGCGTCGTGATCATGGAGTCCGTCAACGACCACACCAACATCGGCGCCATCTTCCGCAGCGCCGCCGCCCTCGGCATGGACGCCGTCCTCCTCTCCCCGGACTGCGCCGACCCCCTCTACCGCCGCTCCGTGAAGGTCTCCATGGGCGCCGTCTTCTCCGTCCCGTACGCCCGGCTGGAGACCTGGCCGCGCGGTCTCGAAGCGGTCCGGCACGCGGGCTTCAAGATCCTCGCCCTCACGCCCGACGAGAAGGCGACCTCGCTCGACGACGCGGCCCCTCACCGCCTCGACCGCGTCGCCCTCATGCTGGGCGCCGAGGGCGACGGGCTCTCCACCCAAGCCCTCATGGCCGCCGACGAATGGGTGCGCATCCCGATGGCGCACGGCGTCGACTCCCTCAACGTGGGCGCGGCGGCGGCCGTGGCGTTCTACGCGGTAGCGACGGGCCGCCCCGAGTCGTAGGGGCCGGGCCCACCGGCGGGTAGCCGCTGCGCGGGGCCTCTCCCCTGACCCGCCCCTTCCCGAAACCGGGGGCACCCCGGGCCCCGGCCTGGGCGGGGGCCGCGCGGCCGGGTTGTGCCCACCCGTCCCGCCCTGCGGGACGATTGCCCACAACGTGGGGTGGTGGGGGTTTCGCGGCTGGGTGCGGCCCGGTGGCCGGGTTGTGCCCACCCGTTCCTCCCCCAGCTACCGCTGGGAGGTGCCCCCCCGGCGGAACGATTGCCCACAACGGGACCGGATCGGGCCGGGGTCTGGGCCACCGGCGGGAGGGGGTGAGGTCGGAGGGGTGGGGGCCTGGACGACGACGTGTATTTGTGGCGCCTACTCCCGGCCCACTTCACGTTCTTCGGTGGTGGCGCCAAAAATATACGCGTCCAGGCCCCTGCCCCGGAGGCCCCGCCCCCGCACCCACATCCAGAACCGGTCAGAGCCCGCTCTCGGGGGCTGCCCCCGGCGCCGTAGGCGCCGTCGGTACGCCCAGCCCGCGCGACGGCCCCTGGCAGCCCTGGGCCGCCGCGATGCCCAGCGCCACCAGCAGCGTCACCACCACGAAGACCGTCAGCCGCTGGCGCATCAGCCGGATCCGGTCCGGGCGGCGCCCGTTCGGTGACGTGCGGACCGTACGGGCCGGAGGGCGCTGGCCCTGGCCCTGGCCCTGGCCGCGCCGCGGCGCCGGAGGCCGCGCCGGGGTATTGCGCCCCGCCGTCCGCGCGGGCCCCCCCGACCGCGGCGCCGCCGCGCCCCGAGGCGGCGTCCCCGCCCCCGGCCGACGCTCCGTGTGCTGGTCCGCGTACGCGTCGGCCCGCCGCCCCACAGGACGCCCGTCCGAAGCGTGCCCGGGCGCGGGAGGCGCGCCATGGGCCTCGCGCGCCGCGATCTCCTTGAGCCGCAGCGAGAGCTGCAGCGTCGTCGGCCGGTCCTCCGGGTCCTTCGCGAGGCACGCGTGCAGCAGCGGAGCCAGCGCGTCCGGCACCCCGAGCAGCTGCGGCTCCTCGTGCACGACGCGGTACAGCATCACCTCGGAACTCCCGTGCCCGAACGGCGAATCCGCCGTCGAGGCGTACGCGAGCGTCGCGCCCAGCGCGAAGACGTCGGTCGCCGGGGTGACGGCCGCGCCCCGCACCTGCTCGGGCGCGAGGAAGCCGGGGGAGCCGACGGCCGTGCCGACGTGGGTCAGCGTGCTGGCGCCGGTGGCCCAGGCGATGCCGAAGTCGATGATGCGGGGGCCCTTGGGGGAGAGCAGGATGTTCGACGGCTTGAGGTCACGGTGGACGACCCCCGCCTCGTGCACCGCCAACAGCCCCTCGGCCAGCGCGGACCCGACGGACGCGACGTGCGCGGCCGGCAGCGGGCCCTCCTCGTTGACCTTGTCGTGGAGGGAGGGGCCGGGCACGTACTGGGTGGCGAACCAGGGCCGGTCGGCCTCCAGGTCCGCGGCCACGAGCCGCGCCGTACAGCCGCCGCGGATCCGCCGCGCGGCGGACACCTCGCGGGCGAACCGCGACCGGAACTCCCGGTCCTCCGCCAGATCCGGCCGGATGACCTTGAGCGCCACCCGCTGTCCGCGCCGGTCGGACCCCAGGTAGACGACCCCCATACCGCCCGCACCGAGCCGCCGGTGAAGCCGGAAGGAACCGACGACACGCGGGTCCTCGCGCCGGAGCCGCATCATCGCCATGTCCGTCCCCTACCTCCGGTGGGGAGCCCTTCCCTCACCCCTTGGTGGGGAGCCCCATCCGCTGCCGTCTGCTGCCGGTCCACTGCCGTCCGTCTGACGTGCACAGCTTACGGATTGACGGCCCCGCGCGCTGAGAGGCCGCGCATGCGTCGGCCGATGGATTGTCAGTGGTGCCTGGGATCCTGGAGAAGTGGGCCGGAATCGTGGCAATCCGTGCCCCGATCCGGGCGTGCGTGATCTCAAAAGACCGTCTCAGAAGGGGGATTGAGGCCGTGAAGGGTGATCGTGTGGAGATAGTGGTGGACGCGGGCGACACGACGCGGACGTACGAAGTGGTGGCCGCGAGGGCAGGGCGGCGGGTCGAGACGGCGGTGCGGCGCGGGGTGGTGGAAGTGAGCGAAGTCACCCGAAACGGGTCCGTGGTGCGGACGGCCCGCTTCATGGCGAACCGGGTCCTGGCCCTGGTGGAGCAGCCGGTTCCGCGAGGTGCGGACGGGGACCGTGAGTAGCCCTGGGGGAGCCCCCGAGGGAGCCCCCAGGGGAGCCCTCTCCACCCCCGGAAGGACCCGTTCCGGCGGACCCCTCCGGGAAGACCCCAAGTCCCGGGCGGATTTCTCCACCCAGGGGAGTACGAGGCCCGGTCCGGCGTCATCCTCCGGGAGGCCCGGCAATCGGTACGAGGGCATGACGCCGGGTACCGGGCCGCGCGCCTAATGTTGAGGTCAAGCGGCGGGCGCAGCACTCGTCCCCCGAGGTCAGACGCTCGCCGCTGCAGATGTGACGGAGGAAGGACGATGGCGGACACGGTGGGACGTACGGTCGTCAGGGCACGCAGGCATCGCGCCCTTGACGCGTTCGGCAGCCCGCAGACCGGCACTCGCCATCCGCTGGTCGCGGCGGCCATGGTGCTGCCGTTGGCCATCCTGCTGAGCATCGCGTTCGGCGGCTGGGAAGCCGTCGTCACACAGGCGTCGTCCGTGGCGGGAATGCTGGGGCGCTGAGGCGCCCCAGGCCCGGGAGAGCGGCCCGGGCCGGGGACATCCTGGCCATCAACCCCGTGGGGACGGGGGTGCGGCGGACGGCACGAAGCCCGGACAGCTGGGGAGCTGTCCGGGCTCGCGCCGTTCCAAGCGCTGAACAACCTGAACAAGGGCCTACGACACGGGGCATACGACAGAGGGCCGGAGCATCCGCTCCGGCCCTGCGCCGATCAGTGTGGACGATACTGGGATTGAACCAGTGACCTCTTCCGTGTCAGGGAAGCGCTCTCCCGCTGAGCTAATCGTCCCGGGAACTGCGTGCGCGATACTGGGATTGAACCAGTGACCTCTTCCGTGTCAGGGAAGCGCTCTCCCGCTGAGCTAATCGCGCGGGTATGGGGCCACGAGGACCCCGGGGGTGGGGCCACCAGGGCCCCGAGTGGACGATACTGGGATTGAACCAGTGACCTCTTCCGTGTCAGGGAAGCGCTCTCCCGCTGAGCTAATCGTCCGAGGTGGAGACGGGATTTGAACCCGTGTAGACGGCTTTGCAGGCCGTTGCCTCGCCTCTCGGCCACTCCACCAGGAGCGGGGATCGGGAAACCCCCACTTCGAGCGGACGACGAGGTTCGAACTCGCGACCTCAACCTTGGCAAGGTTGCGCTCTACCAACTGAGCTACGTCCGCAGATGCCGATTCCCGGGGCGCTTGCGCGTCCCGGCGACGTGTTGAACTCTAGCGGATTCCGGAGCCAGCTCAAATTCCGTTTCCGCAGCGTGCTGCCCTGCTCGCCCGCCGCGATCCCTCCCACCACCCCCGTGACCAGGCGCCATAGACTCGCAAGCGTGCACGACCTGCCCCCTCTCGCCCGCTTCGGCGGCCTGCTCGCCACCGATCTTCGCGATGTGACCAGCGATCCTTCGGCTCTGGACACCGAGGGTTTCTGGGCTGTTGTCGCGGACTTCGAGGGCCGTGTGGTCTGTGCCCGCTTCGGCGACGTACGCCGCGACCAGCAGCCCACCCCCGCACGGAGCCGAACGCACGGCGCCTGGCGCGGCCCCCGGCCCGCCGACTGGACGTCCTCGCTCGACCGGGCCGGGTACACCGAGGGCGTCCGCCGCGTCCGCCGCCACATCGCGGCGGGCGAGGTGTACCAGGCCAATCTGTGCCGCGTGCTCTCCGCGCCGCTGCCCGACCCGGCCGAGGCGGACGTGGACGCGCTGACCGCCCTGCTGGCCCACGGCAACCCGGCCCCGTACGCGGGCACCGTGCGGCTGCCGGGGCACGGGGTGGAGGTCGCCACGGCCTCGCCCGAGCTGTTCCTGCGCCGCTCCGGCCGGACCGTCGAGTCCGGGCCGATCAAGGGCACCGGCCGCCGGGCGGAGGACCTGCTGGAGAAGGACCACGCCGAGAACGTGATGATCGTGGACCTGGTCCGCAACGACCTGGGACGGGTCTGCGCCACCGGCTCGGTGACCGTCCCCGCGCTCTGCGCCGTCGAGCCGCATCCGGGTCTGGTGCACCTCGTCTCCACGGTCCGTGGCGAGCTGGCGCCGAACACCGGCTGGGCGGAGCTGTTCGCGGCGGCCTTTCCGCCCGGGTCGGTGACGGGGGCGCCCAAGTCCAGCGCCCTGCGCGTCATCGGCGAACTGGAGACCGCGCCCCGAGGCCCGTACTGCGGCGGCATCGGCTGGGTGGACGCGGACCGTGGCACCGGGGAGCTGGCCGTCGGGATACGCACCTTCTGGATCGACCGGGAGGCCCCCGGCGGCGCCGTACTGCGGTTCGGCACCGGAGCCGGGATCACGTGGGGCTCCGACCCGGACCGGGAATGGGACGAAACCGAACTCAAGGCGGCGCGACTGCTCGCGGTAGCGTCGGAAGTACAGCAGCCGACGGGAAGGACCATGCGGTGACGATCTGGCTCGACGGATCCCTGCGCGAAACCGACAACGCCCAGGTGTCGGTTTTCGACCACGGGCTGACGGTCGGGGACGGCGTCTTCGAGACGGTCAAGGCGCTGGACGGCCGCGCCTTCGCGCTCACCCGCCATCTCCACCGGCTGGCCCGCTCCGCGCACGGCCTGGGCCTGCCCGAACCGGACCTGGACGAGGTGCGGCGGGCCTGCGAGGCGGTCCTCGCCGACAACCCCATGCCGCTCGGGCGGCTGCGGATCACCTACACCGGCGGGGTCTCGCCGCTCGGCTCCGACCGGGGCACGGCGGCCCCCACGCTCGTCGTCGCGCTGGTCGAGACGCACCGCCGGGCGGACACCACGGCCGTGGTCACCGTCCCCTGGACCCGTAACGAGCGGGGCGCGCTGGCCGGGCTCAAGACCACCTCGTACGGCGAGAACGTGATCGCGCTGGCCCGCGCCCGGGAACACGACGCCACCGAGGCCCTGTTCGCGAACACCGTCGGCGGGCTCTGCGAGGGCACCGGGACCAACGTCTTCGTCGTCCTCGACGGTGAACTCCACACCCCGCCGCTCGCCTCCGGCTGCCTCGCGGGCATCACCCGCGCCCTCGTCCTGGAGTGGGTCGGGGCCCGCGAGACCGACCTGCCGTTCGACGTTCTGGACCGGGCCGACGAGGTGTTCCTGACCTCTACGACCCGTGACGTACAGGCCGTACAGCGGGTGGACGACCGGACCGTGCCCGGCACGCCCGGACCGGTCACCGCCAAGGCCATGCGGGTCTTCACCGAGCGGGCGGCCGCCGACCTCGACCCGTGACCCGCGCCCAGGGACGACGGGAACGAACCGCTGTGAAAGACGGGAACGAACCGCGGTAAAAACGGACCGCCGTAAACCTGATGACGCGCGCCCCGGGCCCGGGTAGAACACCATCGTGACCACCACCCTGCGGCCCACCACGCCCGAGCGGCACACCGACGACGGCGGGCGCTCGCGCTCGTACGAGGTGTGCGTCAACAGCCGCCCCGTCGGCAGCGTCCGGCTCACCACCGACGCCCGGCTGGGCCCGTCCGCCGGGCGGATCGAGCACCTCCACATCGACGCCGCGGACCGCCACCGGGGCCGCGCCACGGTCGCCGCGCTCGCCGCCGAGGAGGTGCTGCGCGGCTGGCGCTGCACCCGGCTGCTGGTGAGCGTCCCCGCGCAGGCGGCGACCGCCCTCGGGCTCGCGGCCGCCCTCGGCTACCGCGAGCGCGGCCGCAACATGGTCAAACCGCTGACGGAGCTGCCCGAGCTGCCCGGCGGCAGCGCCATACGGGCCATGGCGGAGGCGGACTACCCGGCCTGGCACGCCCATGAGCGCACCTGCTACCTGGCCAAGGTGCTGGAGAGCGGGCTCACCCGCGAACAGGCCGAGGCGAAGGCGGAGGCCGACTACGCGACGCTGCTGCCGCACGGCCTCGCCACCCCCGGCACCGTGCTGCGGGTCCTCGCCCACGGCGGCACGGACGTCGGCACCCTCTGGGTCGCGCTGCGCGCCGGGGAGCCGGACGCCGAGGAGCGGGGCGAGGCGTACGTCTTCTCCGTCGAGGTCGGCGAGGAGCACCGTGGGAACGGCCACGGCCGCACCCTGATGCTGGCCGCCGAGCGCGACAGCCTGGCCGCCGGGGCGCGCAGCCTCGGGCTGTACGTCGCGGGCGGGAACACCCCGGCGCTGCGGCTGTACGAGTCGCTGGGCTACGAGGCGGTCGAGTACCACCTCATCAAGCAGCTGCTCTAGATCAAGGAACGAGAGGGGTGTCTGCTCTGAGGTACGGAACTAGCCGCGCTCGGCCAGCAGCCGGTCCGCGATCTCCTCGATCCGCTCCCGCAGCCCCTCCTGGCTCTTCCCGCCGTCCAGCCGCTCCCCGCCGATGACGTACGTCGGGGTGCCGGTCACGCCGATCGCCTTGCCCTCGGCCTGGTCCGCGTCGACGATCAAGATGTGACGGCCGTCGATCAGCGCGGTGTCCATCTCCTCGGCGTCCAGGCCCAGTTCCCGCGCCACATCGACGAGCAGCAGCTCACCCCGGGCGCCCAGCTTCTCGGCGCGCTCCAGCACGGCTTCGACGTACGGCCAGCCCTGCCCCTGCGCGACGGCCTCCTCGGCGGCCTGCGCCGCCGCGTGGGCGTGCTTGTGGCGCTCCAGCGGGAAGTGCCGCAGCCGGATGTCCAGGGCGTCGCCGAAGCGCTCGCGCAGGGCGCTCACGTCCGTCAGCGCGGTACGGCAGTCGGGGCACTGGAGTTCGCACCACACGTCGAGTACGGGTCGGGCGGGATCGGTGTCGCTCATGGGGCCAGTCTTCCAGCCCCCACGGGCTCCACCGAACCCGGAGATGACCCTGATCCCGCGCCCTGGCTGTGGCTCCTGCCGCCCTGCGGGGTGCAGGATGGACATACTGCGCAACCCATCGGCGGGAGGAATCGATGCTGACCGACACGATTTGCGTCGCGCTGTCCGCGGCCGGTCTGGGCATCGCGGGTCTGACCGCGTACCGCAAGCGCTTCCGGGCCGCGGCCCGGATCGCGGCCTACGCGCTGCTGCCGGTGGGCCTGGCGATGACCGGGATTCTGGACTGGCTGACCGATCTGGTCTTCAAGCCGAGCATCTGGGCGGGCTTCGGCGTGCTCGGGCTCTCCTGGCTGCTGTTCATGGTGAGCCGGGCGGCCGAGCGCCGGGCCGGTGGCACCCGCAAGGAGCGTCGCGCGGCGGCGGCCACGGAGCGGGCCGAGCGGAACGGAGCGCTCGCCCCGGGGGCCTCGGAACCCGCCCTGGGGGCCGGTCGCGGGGCGGCCGGAGCGAAGGCGGCGGACAAGCCGAAACCCGCCACTCGAAGCAGCTCCGGTACAGAAGATTTCTCAGATATCGAGGCCATTCTCAAAAAGCACGGAATCTGACAAGCTCCCGATCAAAAATCGCTCGTTGGCCGCAGCGGGGGTCCGGGCTGGGCCATGATCTCCGGCGAGATGCTGCAATCACCCGGGGAGCGATCCCCTATCGAAGGACCCCCTGTACCACCGAGCGACGAGCCACGCGGCTGCCTGTTCGCCCTGTCCCAGCCGCCGCTGATGCTTTTCCTCGCCTTCATAGGCATGCTGCTCTTCGGCACCGCGCTCCATGACCTCTACCGATGGTGACGAACCGGCGGCGCGGCACCCCGCCGCGCGCCCCCTCGGCTCAGCTCGCGGCTTCCTTGCGCCGCGCGCGATACGCGGCGACATGCAGCCGGTTCCCGCAGGTGCGGCTGTCGCAGTAGCGCCGGGAGCGGTTGCGCGACAGGTCCACGAACGCGAACCGGCAGTCCGGAGCCTCACAGCGCCGCAGTCGCTCGTGTTCGCCCGCCACCACGAGGAACGCCAGCGCCATGCCGCAGTCGGCCGCGAGATGGTCGGCCAGGGACGCTCCCGGGGCGAAATAGTGCACATGCCAGTCGTAGCCGTCGTGGTCGGTCAGCCGGGGAGTGGTCCCGGCCGCCGCGATCATCGTGTTGAGTAGTTCGGCGGTGTGCCGGGTGCGGCCGCCCGCCGTGGCGAAGACCTCGGCGAAGCGGGCCCGTACGGTCCGTACGGCGGCCAGGTCGCGCTCACCGAGCGTGCCGATGTCGCTGACGGCGTTGCGCTCGACGAACCGGCGCAGCGCGGCGACGTCCGCGAGGCCGTCCTCGGTGCCGTCGCCGGGCGTGGTGTTCACCAGGTCGACGACCGTGTCGAGCGCGCACTGGGTGTCGTGGTTGATCAGCACGGTTGGCTCCCTGGCCCCTGGGGTCGGAGGTACTCCTCGACTGTTCCCCCCGATGGGCTCGACTCTAGCGGCGCCGGGGCCGGGGTGTGACACGGCGTGTCATGCGACGGTGCCGCCGCCGCGGACGGTTCCGCGGCGGCGGCACCGCCGCCTGCCTCACCAATGTGTCGGGATGTCACTGCCGGGATGTTCACTACCGGAATCTCGCGTACCGGCTCGCGCCGTCTCCCCGAGTCGGACGGCCGCGCTCTCAGCTCTCGTCGGGTCTCAGCTCTCCGCCAGGATGTGGGAGAGCTCTGTGTCGAGGTCGAAGTGGCGGTGTTCGGTGCCGGGTGGCACAGCGGCGTCGGTCCGCTTCAGGAACGACTCCAGGGCCCGCGCCGGGGCCTCGAGCAGAGCCTCCCCCTCCGGGGAGCTCAGGGCGATGCAGACGACACCCTGGCCGTGGCTACGGGATGGCCACACTCTGACGTCGCCGGTGCCGGTGGGCCGGTGCAGGCCCTCGGCGAGAAGGTCGCGGGCGAATACCCATTCGACCGTCTCTTCGGCTCCAGTGTGGAAGGTGGCGTGCACGGCGTAAGGGTCGGCCGTGTCATACCGCAGTCCCGCGGGTACAGGCAGTGAGGACTCGCTCGACACAACGAGGCGCAGGTGCAGCTCGCAGCTGACCGTGGTGTTCATAAGCGCCATGGCCTTTCGCTCAGTGTGCGCTCGGGGATTCGCACGTCGGCGAAATCGACATGCCACCTACGGTGCCGTTGTAAACCCCTCTGACCGTTTTGCGGGTCTTCCGATAGCTCAAGCGGCCGAGCCGCCGACCCGCCGGTGCCGCCATTACGGTGACTTCAGCGGATCAGGTAGGTTGGGTCACATGAATGCGGAGAGTGACGAGCGACAGACGGGTGCCGTGCCACCGGCGCCCGAGGTCGCGACGGGGGACGGTGTGTCAGAGGAGCCGGTGTTCGGCTCCCGGGCGCCGCAGTTCATCAAGCGGTCGCGGACGCTGCACCTGAGCTGGCAGGTCGGGGTCTTCGTCGTGGGGCTCGCGGTCGTGGTGGCGGGCATCATCATGCTGCCGCTGCCCGGCCCGGGATGGCTGGTGATCTTCGGCGGTATGGCGATCTGGGCGACCGAGTTCGTCTGGGCACAGCTGGTGCTGCGCTGGACCAAGCGCAAGGTGACCGAGGCCGCCCATCGCGCCCTCGATCCGAAGGTGCGCAAGCGGAACATCATCCTGACCACGATCGGGGTGGTGATCTGTGCGGTGGCCGTGACGGTGTACGTGTGGAAGTTCGGCCTCGTCATGCCCTGGAAGATCAAGGAGTGATGACCGGATGGTCATGAGCACGGTCCGGCATGCGCTAATGTTGGCCGTGCGCCCGGGCGATTAGCTCAGTGGGAGAGCGCTTCGTTCACACCGAAGAGGTCACTGGTTCGAACCCAGTATCGCCCACCCCGGACCGAGGGCCCGGAGGCTTCAAGCCTCCGGGCCCTCGGTGTTTCCGCATGTCCCGGGTCGTGTCCCGAGTGCCCTGGGCGCCGCCGCCGTTGAAGCGCTTCCGCATCGATCCTGTCCGAACCGTTGACGTACCCGGCCCTGATCTCTAGCTTAGCCCGGCAAGCGCTTACCTAAAACGTTTCAAGCTTGGTTCTGGGGCAGTCGGACAGACCTGCCCGGGAGGGGCGTGTCATGAGTGCTCGGGGATGGACGGCAAGGGCGAGAGGGCTCCGGGGGGCCGCGGCCGGTCTGGTCGCGCTGGGGCTGCTGGCCACCGGCTGTGGCGGCGACGGCGGCAGCTCGTCCGGCGGGAAGGTGACCATCCGTTACGCCTGGTGGGGTGCCAAGGACCGGTCCGTCATGATCCAGAAGACGGTGAAGCTCTTCGAGGAGAAGCACCCGAACATCACCGTGAAGACGGACTACGCCGAATACGCCGACTTCTGGAGCAAGTTCAATACCCAGGCCGCGGGCGGAAACGCGCCGGATGTCTTCCAGAACTCGTACGCCTTTCTGCGCAAGTACGGTGAAAAGAATCTGCTCCTCGATCTCAACAAGCAGGTCAAGGACGGCAATCTCAGTCTGAAGGGTTTCCGGAACGGTCTGGAGAAATCCGGGGACATCGACGGAAAGCTCTATGGCGTGCCGGTCGGCGCCAATACCTTCGGCTTCTTCTACAACCCGGCCGCCTTCAAGAAGGCGGGGGTCTCCGTCAAGGACGGATGGACCTGGGACGACTTCTTCAACGCCGCCAAGAAGGTGCGGAAGTCCGACGGCACGCTCTACGGCGCCAGCGACAACGCCGGTGTGATGTACCTGTACGACCTGTATCTGCGCCAGCACGGCAAGGCGTTCTTCACCGAGGACAAGAAGCTCGGCTTCACCAAGGACGACCTCAAGCAGTGGTGGAACACCTGGCAGCAGCACTCCAAGGCCGGTGAGCTGGTGCCGGGCAAGAAGGGCGAACAGGCCAAGCCCAAGGCGACGATCAGCGCCGACCTGTCGGCCGCCGAGTTCACCTGGGACAACTTCCTGGTCCGCTTCGCGGCCGAGACCAAGACGCCCCTCGAACTCGGGCCGCTGCCCACCACGGACGGCAAGCGGACCGCCCAGTACCTCTCCTCGCTGATGCTCAGCGGCTCCGCCCGCACCCAGCACCCCAAGGAAGTCGCCCAGCTCATCGACTTCATGACGCACGACCCCGAGGTCGGCAAGATCATGGGCTACAACCGCGGCATCCCGGCCACCACCGCCCAGTACGAGGCGTACAAGCCGACCGGCGTCAACGCCAAGATCGCCGCGTATGAGAAGAGCGTGGCCGAGAAGCTGGAGCCGATCACTCCGCATCCGGCCGGCACCGATGTCGCCGAGGCCGCCTTCCTGCGCGTCTACACCGCCGTCACGGTGGGCCAGGGTTCGGTGGACAAGGCCGTGGACCAGTTCTTCGACGAGGCGGAATCCGCGCTCGGCTCGTGAGGAGAGCTTCCGTGACACGAACCACGACGCGCGCGGCGGCCAAGGGGGCGGCGGCCAGGAGAGCGGCGGACCGCTCGGCCGCCGCGCCCCGGCCCGGGGCCCGTAAGGGCGCCGCGCCGGACGCCCCGTACGCTCCCGACCCGGCGGCAGTGCGGCGGAACGGCCGCCGGGAGACCCTGGCGGGCTATCTCTTCCTGACGCCCTGGTGCGTCGGGACCCTGCTGCTCACGCTCGGCCCGATGCTGGTCTCGCTCTATCTGGCGTTCACCGACTACAACCTCTTCGACTCGCCCCGCTGGGTCGGGTTCAAGAACTTCCAGGAGATGTTCGAGGACGACCGGTGGTGGACCTCGGTCGAGGTGACGCTGAAGTACGTCCTGATCGGCACCCCGCTGAAGCTGCTGGTCGCGCTCGGTGTGGCGCTGCTGCTGGTCAAGCCCCGCAAGGGGCAGGGCTTCTACCGCTCGGCGTTCTACGCGCCCTCGCTCATCGGCGCGAGCGTGAGCATCGGCATCGTCTGGCGGGCGATCTTCAACGACGACGCGATCGTCGACAAGTCGCTGAGTCTGTTCGGCTGGGATGTCGGCGGCTGGATCGGGGACCCGGACTGGGCCCTGCCCACGCTGATCACCCTGACCGTCTGGCAGTTCGGCGCCCCGATGGTGATCTTCCTGGCCGGGCTCAAGCAGGTGCCGCGCGAGCTGTACGAGGCGGCCGAGATGGACGGCGCGGGGGCGTGGCGGCGGTTCCGCTCCATCACCCTGCCGATGATCTCCCCGGTGCTCTTCTTCAACCTGCTGCTGGAACTCATCCACTCCTTCCAGGTCTTCACCTCGGCCGTCGTGCTCGCGGGCTCCGGCACCAACACCGGCGGCCCGGGGGACTCGCTGCTGGTCTACGGCTGGTACCTGTACGAACAGGGCTTCCGGAACCTGCGCATGGGCTACGCCGCCGCCATGGCCTGGATGCTGATGCTCGGCATCGGCCTGGTGACCGCGGTGCTGTTCAAGACCCAGCGCGGCTGGGTGCACTACGAGGAGGACGCCCGGTGACCACTCCCTCGACCTCCCTGAAGGGCACGGACTCCCTGACCGGCGCCGGGCGCGGCCGGTTCCGCTCGGTCGGCTGGCACGTGGGCGCCCTCGCCGTGCTGGCCGTGATCCTCTATCCCGTGGTGTGGGTGATCGGCGGGTCGCTCAAGCCCGGCGACCAGATCATCGGCAGCCTTCAGCTGCTGCCCACCGATCCGATCACCGAGAACTACCGCAGGCTCGCCGACGGCATCGCGGACGTGCCCATCTCGACCTTCTTCACCAACTCGCTGTTCCTGGCGGTCGGTTCGGTGATCGGGGTGCTGTTCTCCTGCTCGCTGGCGGCGTACGCGTTCGCCAGGATCCGGTTCGCTGGGCGGAACGTGCTGTTCACGCTCATGATCTCGACGCTGCTGCTGCCCTTCCAGATCTTGATCATCCCGCAGTACATCCTGTTCCAGAAGATGGAGCTGATCAACACCTACGTTCCGCTGCTGCTCGGCAAGTACCTGGCGGCGGACGCCTTCTTCGTCTTCCTGATGGTGCAGTTCATGCGGGGCCTGCCGCGCGAGCTGGACGAGGCGGCGCGGCTGGACGGCTGCGGCCATCTGCGCATCTACTGGAACATCGTGCTGCCGCTGTGCCGCCCGGCCCTGATCACCAGCGCGATCTTCACCTTCATCTGGTCCTGGAACGACTTCGTCGGCCCGCTGCTCTACCTCAACGAGCCCGACAAGTACACGGTCTCGATGGGGCTCAAGCTCTTCATCGACCAGGACAGCGTCGCCGACTACGGCGGCATGGTCGCCATGTCGCTGGTGGCCCTGCTGCCGGTGCTGCTGTTCTTCCTCGCCTTCCAGCGCTATCTGGTCGAGGGCGCCTCGACCTCCGGGCTGAAGGGCTGAGGGGGCCGCCATGGAGCGAGCGGTACGGAGGTCCGAGCGGCGCTCGCGGCGACCAGGCCCTGCCCGGCGGATCTTCGCGGGGCCGCGACGCCTGGCACCGCACCTCGCTGCGTTGTCGGAGTCGTCCGAGTACGCCCAGTACGAGGACGATCCTCCGCCTTGCGATGCTCCCCCAGCTACCGCTGGGAGGTGCCCCCTGCACCAGACGCCGCGGCCTGATCCACGAAGATCCACCGGACAGGGCCTAGTGCGCTTCTCGCTGTTCGCCGAGTGCCTGCTGACCGGGGTCTGGGTGGTGCTCGCCGCGCTGCCGCTGCTCACCCTGCTCCCGTCGTTCGCCGCCGGATGCGCGCATCTGCGCCGCCATCTGGACGGGGAGCGCTCCACGCTGCGGGACTTCGGCGCCGGGGTGCGGGAGGCGACCCGGAGCGGCTGGCGGTTCTCCCTGCTGTGGTGGGCGGCGCTGGTGCTGCTCGCCTTCGACCTGCGCGTGGCCCGCACCGGCGCCCTGCCGGGCGGGCCCGCCCTGATCGCCGTGAGCGTGGCGGGCGCGCTCGCGGTGATCGTCCTGGGGCTGCGGACGGCCGCCGCGTGGCGGCCGGGCGCCGACTGGGCCGCGGTGGCCCGTACCGCCGTACGCCGTGGCCTGGCCGCCGACCCCGGCGGATCGCTGCTGCTGGCCGGGGGGCTCGCGGTGGTCACCGTCGCCGCCTGGCAGATGCTGCCGCTGACCGCCCCGGCGGTGGGCGCCCTCGCGGCCTGTGCGGTCGCGGTCGAGCGCCGCGCCCGCGTCTGACGTCTGACCCGGCGGCGCTCGTTCCCGCGCCACCACCCCCGTAGGCCCAGGCCCATGTCATGCACCTGACCCCCGTAGCCCTCGTAGCCGTCATACGAAAGGTGAGAGCGACATGCCCCCGATTCCCCGGCGCAACCTGCTCAAGGCCGCCGCCGTCACCGGCGCCGCCGTCCCGTTCTCCTGGACGCTCGCGCAGAACGCCCCGCAGGCGGCCGCCGCCGAGCGGGACAAGGCCACCGGCGAACCCACGAAGATCAGCTGGCTGGAGGACGGCGGCCTCGGTGCCGCCGCGGGCAGCACCTTCGGCGTCCCCTGGCCCAAGGGCGCCCACCCCGCCGACCAGGCGTTCGCGCTCACCACGGCCGACGGCAAGGACGTCCCCCTGCAGACCTGGGCCACCGCCTACTGGCCCGACGGCTCGCTCAAGTGGACCGCGCACGCGGCGGGGGAGGGGCTGGGCGGCGGCACCGCGTACCAGCTCACCACCGGCGAGCCCGCCGCACCCGCCAAGAAGGTCACCGTCACCGAGAAGGGCGGCAGGATCACCGTCGACACCGGCGTGATCAAGGTCGTGATCAGCAAGGACGGCGAGAAGCTCGTACGCTCCGTCACCCGGGGCAGCACCGAGATCGCCCGTGACGGCCGCCTCGTCCTGCTCCGCCAGGGCGACATCGACGACGGCGACCACGGCAGCGCCAAGTGGGACCGGTTCGACGGCGAGATCAGCGCCGCCAAGGTCGAGCAGAAGGGCCCCGTCCGCGCCGTCGTCCGCATCGACGGCAAGCACCGCAAGGGCGGCCGCAGCTGGCTCCCCTTCAGCGTCCGGCTCTACTTCTACGCGGGCGCCGAGTCGTTCCGGATGGTGCACACGATCACCTTCGACGGCGATCAGAAGAAGGATTTCATCCGGGGGCTCGGCGTCCGCTTCTCGGTCCCCATGCGGGACGAGGCGTACGACCGCCACATCCGCATCGCGGGCGAGGACAAGGGATTCCTCACCGAGGCCGTCAAGGGCATCACCGGACTGCGCCGCGACCCCGGCGCCAGCGTCCGCAAGGCCCAGGTCAAGGGCGAGAAGCTGGCCGACCCCGCCACCTGGGACCAGCGGGTCACCAGCCGGCTGCACCTCATCCCCACCTGGGGCGACTACACCCTCTCCCAGCTCTCCGCCGACGGCTTCGCCCTGCGCAAGCGCACCAAGCCGGGCCACGGCTGGATCCCCGCGGGCGGCGGACGCCGGGCGTCCGGATTCGGCTACGTCGGCGGGGTCAGCGGCGGGCTCTCCTTCGGACTGCGCGACTTCTGGGAGAAGTTCCCCGCCCAGCTCGACATCCGCGGCGCGGCGGGCGACGAGGCCGAGGTCACCCTGTGGCTCTGGTCGCCCGAGGCCCAGCCCATGGACCTGCGCTTCTACCACGACGGCCTCGGCCAGGACACGTACGCCGAACAGCTGGAGGGCCTCAACATCACGTACGAGGACTACGAGCCGGAGTTCGGCACCCCGTACGGCATCGCCCGCACCAGCGAGCTGACCTTCTGGGCCAACGCCGCCACCCCCGGCGCCGACACCCTCGTCCAGCAGGCCGCCGCCCTGCGCACCCCGCCGCAACTCGTCGCCGGACCCGCCGACCTGGTCCGCGCCAAGGTCTTCGGCGGCCTCTTCTCGCCCGTCGACCGCTCCACCGCCGCCAAGGCGAAGATCGAGGACCGGCTCGACTTCCTCTTCGAGTACCACAAGGGCCAGGTCGAACAGCGCCGCTGGTACGGCTTCTGGGATTACGGCGACATCATGCACACGTACGACGAGAACCGGCACCAGTGGCGATACGACATCGGCGGCTACGCCTGGGACAACTCCGAACTCTCGCCCGACCTCTGGCTCTGGCTCGCGTATCTGCGCTCCGGGCGCGCCGACATCTACCGCTTCGCCGAGGCCATGACCCGGCACACCGGCGAGGTCGACGCCTACCACCTCGGCAAGTGGACCGGGCTCGGCACCCGCCACGGCGTCCAGCACTTCGCCGACAGCGCCAAGCAGCAGCGCATCTCCACCGCCCTCTACCGCCGCTACCTGTACTACCTCACCGCTGACGAGCGGATCGGCGACATCATGCACGCCCTCGTCGACTCCGACGAGTCCTTCCTCGTCCTCGACCCGCAGCGCAAGGTCCGCCCCGACCCCGACTACAAGCCCGACCGCCACGCCCTGTCCATCGGCTTCGGCACCGACTGGAGCGGACTGGCGGGCGCCTGGCTCACCGAATGGGAGCGGCGCGGTCCGCAGGCGGAGAAGGCCGAGGCCCGGCTGCGCAGCACGATGGAGACCATCGCCGCCCAGACCAACGGCTTCGTGCAGGGCGCCGCGCTGTACGACCTCGACACCGGCAAGTACGCCATCGACGACAAGCCCAAGGTCAGCGTCTCCCACCTGTCCGCCGTCTTCGGCCTGGTCGAGGTGTGCGCCGAGGTCATCGACCTGATCGACATCCCCGCGTTCAAGGAAGCCTGGCTGGACTACTGCCGCTACTTCAACGCCACCAAGGCCGAGCAGAAGGCCCGCTACGGCACCGACTTCGGCTCGCTGATCCTGGTCCAGGGCCACTCCCGGCTCGACGCCTACGCCGCCGTCCAGCTGAAGGACGACAAGCTGGCGGACCGCGCCTGGCAGAAGTTCACCGAATTCCACGAGGGCGACGGCTACCCGGACGCCGCCGTCAGCTGGAAGACGGTCAAGGTCGACGGCCCGGACGTGCTGGTGCCCGGTGTCGAGGCGACCTGGGTGAGCACCAACGCCACCGCGCAGTACGGACTCGCCGCCATCCAGAACCTCGCGCTGGTGGGGGACAAGCTGCCCGGCTGATGGCTTTCGGCGCACACTGAGGACATGGACTGGTGCCACTACCGCTTCCACAGCCGATGGGATCTCGACGCGACCCCCGCCGCCGTCTTCGCGGCGCTGGCGGACGGCGACGGCTACCCGCGGTGGTGGCCCCAGGTCCGTGAGGTGCGCCGGATCGACGACCGCACCGGCACCGCCCGCTTCCGCTCCCTCGTCCCGTACGACCTGAACCTCACCGTCACCGAGGCGCACCGGGACCCCGCCCTCGGCACCCTGCGGGTCACCTTCTCCGGCGACCTGGAGGGCTGGGCCCGCTGGACGGTCACGGAGCGCGGCACGGGCACCCGCGCCCTGTTCGTACAGGACGTGGTGGCGCGCAAGCCGCTGCTCCGCCGCTTCGCGGTGCTCGGGCGGCCGCTGTTCCGCGCCAACCACGCCCTGATGATGCGCGCCGGGTGCCGCGGCCTGCGGGCCCGGCTGGAATCCGGTTTGAACCACACCTCGCCCGACCTGTATTGTTCAGGTCGTTCCACCGGGGAAACACCCGGCGAACACCCGGGCGATTAGCTCAGCGGGAGAGCGCTTCGTTCACACCGAAGAGGTCACTGGTTCGAACCCAGTATCGCCCACCCTTCCGGGGCCGGGCCGCCAGCAGGCGGTCCGGCCCCGGTGTTTTCCGGGCTTGCCGCCACCGGACATGGGTACCCGCCCGCTCACCGCGGATGAATCGGAGGGGAAGCCCATGGCCGCCGTCGCCACCACAGCCGTCCTGTCCCTGGACTGCGCCGAGCCGGAAGAGCTGGCCGAGTTCTACGCCACCCTGCTCGGCGCCGAGATCACGCCTGTGACCAGCCTCGACCGGATCGACATCGTCGCCCCCGGCGGGACGCGCATGTCCTTCCTCCGCGACCACGGCTACGCCCCGCCGAGCTGGCCCCGGCCGGACGACTCCCAGCAGGCCCACCTGGAACTCCTGGTGGACGACATGGACGCCGCGGAACGCCAGATCATCGACCTGGGAGCTCGGCCGCTGGACACCAAGGACAACGGCGGCCCGAACGACGTCCGCCTCTATTCCGACCCGGCGGGACATCCCTTCAGGCTCCGTACGCCTTAGTCGAGGGGCGCTCAGGCCGCCGCCGGGAGGTCCGGCCGCAGCGGCCACGCCGGGTCGCAGACCTCGTCCGAGCCGTTGAGCGCGAACCATGCCTGGAGGCCGCGCGCCTGCGCCGCGTACCAGACCGTCTGCCGGGCGTGCAGCTCACTGGGCGTCAGCTTCTCCAGCCGTGACGCGAAGCGGCGGCCCACCGCCCGGACGACCTCCAGGGCGGCCGTCGCGTCCGCCGCCGCGTCATGCGCGCCCGTCAGCTCGACCCCGTAGTGCGCGCACAGATCGGTGAGCGTGCGGCGCCCCTTGCGATAGCGGTCCAGGTGCTTGTCCAGCACCCGGGGATCGAGGACGGACAGCGAACGCAGCGACAGATACGTGGCCAGCGTGGCATTGCGATGCCGCTTCAACTCGCGGTCCAGCAGCGTCAGATCGAACGGCGCGTTCATCACCACCACCGGGGTGCCCCGCGTCGTCTGCTCGGCGAGCGCCCGCGCCACCTCGTCCATCACCGGCGCGGGCCACCGGCCGTGCCGCTGCAGATGCGCGTCGGTCAGCCCGTGTATCTCGGTCGCCGCCTGTGGCACCGGTATGCCCGGGCTCACCAGCCAGCGCCGTATCTCCGGCAGACTCCCCGTGCCCCGCTGGACGACGAGAGCGGCCGACACGATCCGATCGTGCTCGACGTCGATCCCGGTCGTCTCCGTGTCGAACGCGGCGAGCGGCCCCTCGAACCAGGACGACATGGCCTCAACTCCTCGTGCATATGTGCCCCATGACCTCCGGATCCCGCCCCGACCTGGTGATACCCGGAGGGAGGTGGCCGAACCACCACTGTTTGCACGGCATCTGACGGGGAGACAACACAGATGTACGGACACCGGCGACGACCGGAAGGCGTCACATCATGGCGCTCGCGCAGCCCGAACCGGCCCCGTCGGCGAGCGGTTTGCTGCCCGAGCGGACCGCGCCTCCGCGTGGCCACATCGCCACCACCGCCTGCATGGAGACCCTGCAGGTCGGCTATCTGCACGCGGTCGCGGCGGCCGCGGGCTGCTCGCTCGCGCAGCCCTTCCCGGACCACGGCATCGACTGGCACGTCAGCCACAGCGCGCCCGGCCACGTGGCGGACGACGAGGTGACGATCAAGGTGCAGCTGAAGGCCACGTACCAGCTGGCACCGCATCCGCCCGGCCCGACCTTCGCCTTCACCCTCGACAACGACCACCTGGTCAAGCTCGCCCGCAGCCCGGTCTCCGTGCACAAGATCCTCGTCGTGATGATCGTGCCGCGCGGCCGGGACGACTGGATCCGGGCCGGGCACGACCGTCTGGCACTGCGGCACTGCTGCTACTGGATCAACCTGGCGGGCCACCCGGTGACGGGCCGCCGCCGGACCACCGTGCGGATCCCGACCTCGCGGATCTTCGACGATCGCGCGCTGTGCGAGATCATGACCCGGGTCGGGGCGGGAGGGAGACCCTGATGGACCGCGACCCCCTGCGCGCCCCTCCGACGGACCGCGACCCCCTGCCCGATCCTCTGCGGGACCGCGACCCTCTGCGGGACCGCGACCCCGGCCCCGCGCCCCGCCCCGACGAGGTGGACCCCGCCGTCCTCGGCGCCCTGCTCGCGCGGCACGGCTGGCACCGCCGAGGCGGCGCCCAGGGGCGGTACGCCCGCTGGACGCCCCCGGGCGAGCTGCCCGGCACCAGCCTGCTCGTGCCCGAGCACCGCGACTTCCCCGACAGCGGCGACCTTCTCGGCGAAGCGCTGCTCGCCCTGGCCCGCAGCGCCGCGCCCTCCGCCCGCGAGGTGCTCACCGGCCTCGCCGTGCCCAGCGACGAGGTCCGCTGGTGGCGCGAGGTGCCCGAGTCGCTGGTGCCCGGGTCGCGCGGCGGCACCGCCGCCTGGCCCGCGCAGGAGCGGCTGCGCGCCGCCGCCCGGGCGACCCTGCTGGCCGGGGCGCTCGCCGCCCGCGCCAGGGCCGGGTACTACGGCGCGCGGCACCGCAGGGCGGCCGAGGCGTCCCTGCAGCACGTGCTGACCGGACCTACGGGCACCGTGCCCGGCGGCCACCAGCTGACCGTCTTCGTCCCCGTCGAGGACGGCCGGGCCACCACCGCCACCCTGCTGCGCGCCCTGTACGCGCTGCGCGACGCCGTCGACTACCGGCGGACCACCGGCGGCATGGAGGCCTTCGACGCGGCCGTGGCGGCGGGGGTGAGCCGCGAGCTGACCGAGGCCGTCGTGGCGCTCGTCCAGGGCACCGAGGGCGCGCGCATGGCCCTGGAGTGGTCACCGGCCGCCGGTCCGCCGCCGGGGCTCTCCACCCGGCCCGCACCGGTCGAGTTCACGCCCGGCGATCTGCCGGGGCTGCGCGAGGCCGGGGCCCGCTACGTACGGGACGAGCCGTCCGTACCCGTACGGGTCACCGGCGCCGTGGTGCGCCTGGGCCGCGCCGGGCCGGGCGGCCCCGGGACGGTGCGGCTGCGGGTGCTGGCCGGGGCGGACGTGGCACGCTTGCGGATCGTGCTGGACGAGGACGACTACCGGATCGCGGGCCATGCCCATCTGGTCGGGCTGCCGATCCGGGTGAGCGGGCGCCTGGAGAGCCGCGGCGGCTTCCGGCGGCTGAGCGGAGCCGGTGGCGTCACCCCGGTGCGGGTGGACGACGCGGAGCGGGACCGGCTGCTCAAGTCGCTCCAGGAGAACCTGGACTTCTTCGAGGAGGCGTGTGGCGAGGAGGCGTGCGGCGAACCCTGATCGCGCCGGGGCGCCGCCTTCGCCGATCGCGCGGATAACCGTTTCGCGGTCGGGCCCGTCGGCTCGGTACGATTCTCGCTGCGCGGCAATCGCCGCGGGTAGCGATCCTTCAGTCAGGAGAGACCGGTGTCAGACGTCCGTGTGATCATCCAACGCGATTCCGAGCGGGAAGAGCGCGTGGTGACGACGGGCACTACGGCGGCGGACCTCTTCGCCGGCGACCGCTCGATCGTCGCCGCGCGCGTGGCCGGGCAGCTGAAGGACCTGGCGTACGAGCCGGGCGACGGCGAAGAGATCGAGCCGGTGGAGATCACCAGCCAGGACGGTCTCGACATCCTGCGCCACTCGACCGCGCATGTGATGGCGCAGGCCGTGCAGGAGCTGTTCCCGGAGGCCAAGCTCGGCATCGGCCCGCCCATCAAGGACGGCTTCTACTACGACTTCGACGTCGAGACCCCGTTCCAGCCGGAGGATCTCAAGCGCATCGAGAAGAAGATGCAGGAGATCCAGAAGAGGGGCCAGCGCTTTTCCCGCCGTGCGATCACCGATGAGGCCGCGCGCGAGGAGCTGGCCGCCGAGCCGTACAAGCTGGAGCTGATCGGGCTCAAGGGGTCGGCCGCGGACGCCGCCGAGGGCGCGTCCGCCGAGGTCGGCGCGGGCGAGCTGACCATCTACGACAACCTCGACGCGAAGTCCGGCGAGCTGTGCTGGAAGGACTTGTGCCGTGGTCCGCACCTGCCGACCACCCGCAACATCCCGGCCTTCAAGCTGATGCGCAGCGCCGCCGCGTACTGGCGCGGCAGCGAGCGCAACCCGCAGCTCCAGCGGATCTACGGCACCGCCTGGCCGACCAAGGACGAACTGAAGGCGTACCTGGAGTTCCTGGCGGAGGCGGAGAAGCGCGACCACCGCAAGCTGGGCGCCGAGCTGGACCTGTTCTCCTTCCCGGACGAGCTGGGCTCGGGCCTGGCGGTGTTCCACCCGCGCGGTGGGGTGATCCGCAAGGAGATGGAGGACTACTCGCGGAAGCGGCACGAGGAGTCGGGGTACGAGTTCGTCAACACCCCGCACATCACCAAGGCCAAGCTTTTCGAGACCTCCGGCCACCTGCCGCACTACATGGAGGGCATGTTCCCTCCCATGGAGTTCGAGGGGCAGGACTACTACCTCAAGGCCATGAACTGCCCGATGCACAACCTGATCTTCAGGGCGCGCGGGCGGTCGTACCGTGAGCTGCCGCTGCGGCTGTTCGAGTTCGGCACGGTCTACCGGTACGAGAAGTCCGGCGTCGTCCACGGTCTGACCCGGGCCCGGGGCTTCACTCAGGATGACTCGCACATCTACTGCACCAAGGAGCAGATGGCCGATGAGCTGGACAATCTGCTCACCTTCGTGCTGGACCTGCTCCGCGACTACGGCCTGAACGACTTCTACCTGGAGCTGTCCACCCGCGACGACTCCGACAAGTTCATGGGCGAGCCGGAGCAGTGGGAGGAAGCCACCGAGGAGCTGCGCAAGGCCGCCGAGAAGCAGGGCCTGGAGCTGGTCATGGACCCGGGTGGCGCGGCCTTCTACGGGCCGAAGATCTCGGTCCAGGCGCGGGACGCGATCGGCCGGACCTGGCAGATGTCGACCATCCAGGTCGACTTCAACCAGCCCGCCCGGTTCAACCTGGAGTACACGGCGGCCGACGGCTCGCGCCAGCAGCCCGTCATGCTCCACCGCGCGCTGTTCGGGTCGATCGAGCGCTTCTTCGCGGTGCTGCTGGAGCACTACGCGGGCGCCTTCCCGGCGTGGCTCGCCCCGGTCCAGGCGGTCGGCATCCCGATCGGCGACGGCCATGTGCCGTACCTGGAGGAGTTCGCCGCCCAGGCGCGGGCGAAGGGCCTGCGCGTGGAGGTCGACTCGTCGTCCGACCGGATGCAGAAGAAGATCAGGAACGCGCAGAAGAGCAAGGTGCCGTTCATGGTCATCGCGGGTGACGAGGACGTGGCGGCCGGGGCGGTCAGCTTCCGCTACCGCGACGGCTCGCAGAAGAACGGGATCCCGATCGCCGAGGCGATCGCCGAGATCGTCGACGTCGTGGAGCGCCGGGTCCAGGTGTGACCCGAACGTGAGGGGCGGTCCTGTACCGGGGCCGCCCCTCACCGCACCTCCATCCGGCGGGGACGAATATGCTGGCCCGCATGACGAGTGAGCCGGAACAGCAGATCGGAGTGGGAACGCCGGACGCGTTCCAGCGCCTGTGGACCCCCCACCGGATGGCGTACATCCAGGGCGAGAACAAGCCCACCGGCCCGGGGGCGGGCGATGGCTGTCCGTTCTGCTCCATCCCGGACAAGTCCGATGAGGACGGCTTGATCATCGCCCGGGGGGAGCGCGTCTTCGCCGTGCTCAACCTGTACCCGTACACCGGCGGCCACCTCATGATCGTCCCGTTCCGGCACCTGGCCGACTACACCGAGCTGGACGCCGAGGAAACGATCGAGCTGGCGGAGTTCACCAAGACCGCCATGACCGCGCTGCGCACCGCCTCGGGCGCGCACGGTTTCAACATCGGGCTCAACCAGGGCACCGTCGCCGGGGCCGGGATCGCGGCCCATCTGCACCAGCACGTGGTGCCCCGCTGGGGCGGTGACAGCAACTTCATGCCGGTCATCGGCCGCACCAAGGTGCTGCCGCAACTCCTCGCCGACACCCGCCGGTTGCTCGCGGACGCCTGGCCGAAGTCGAAGCCGTAGCGCACACCCCGGCTCTGGGGCCCGGCGGCACCGCCGCCGGGCCCTTTGCCGTGCGCGTCGCCTTACGCGTCGTACAGGTCGGCCTTCTTCGGGGAGGCGTCCTGGACCTGGCCGCTGAGGGCCAGCGAGCGGTTGCCGAAGCGCTCGGTGTCCACGCCGTGGTGCTTGAGCACGCCGATCGCCGCCTCGTGGACCACCCGCAGCACGGGGGCGGCGGTCCGCAGCGCGTCGTCCGCCATGAAGCGGTGCCGCCAGGGCTTGTCGGCCCAGGCGTGCCGCAGCCCGAACGGCTCGGGCAGCACGAGCTTCCCGCCGAGGTGGTCGAGGATCGGCGGGTACCAGGTGAAGGGGGCGCGCGCGGCGAGCCGCACCACCTCCTGGGGCTTCACGAGCGGCAGCGGGACCGACTTGGTCTCCCAGAACCGGAAGGTCTTGGCGACCGTCTTCGAGGGCGCCGACGGCTTGCCGAAGAACAGCGGGTGCACCGGGCCCAGCGCATGCCCGGTGACCTCGATCCGCAGCGTCTTGTGCAGCAGCGTCACCGTGATCATGAGCGTGATCACCAACTGGCCGTCCCACAGCACGAACTGCACGCCCAGGTAGTGCCGGTCACCGGCGCCGAACTGCTGCTGATCGCAGATCCGCTGCAGCTCGACGCCCTTTATCTGGAAGCCCTCCTCCTCGGAGGTGCCGCCGCGCTCGACCGACTTGGCGCCCTCGGTGACGGCGGAGACCACCCAGTGGCGCACCTGGGGCGGGGCGGTGAAGCCGCCGGTGTGCAGCGGGGTGCGCTCCAGCATGCGCAGCTGGTCGTGGATCGCCCGGATGACGTCCCAGCTGCGGAAGGGGTCGATCTCCTTGTCGGGGTCGGCGGAGACCAGGTCCTCGGCGAGCTGCCAGCTGCCCCAGCGGGTGCCCATGCCGAGTATGCCCTTGGCGCCGGCGTAGAAGACCACGTTGCTGTACTGCTCGGCGGTGAGCTTGTGCAGCGACTTGCGCAGCACCTCGGCGGAGGTCTGGCCCGGGTGGTTGGGCACGGTCTCGGGCACCTTGGCGCCGACTCCGGTGCCCGAGACCAGCCCGCCCCAGTAGTCCCGCAGCTCCTTGGCGGTGCGCTCACAGATCTGCTTGGCGATGTACCAGCCGATCACCGGGGCGACCACCACGCCCCGCAGGTATATGCCCCAGAAGCCGCCGAACGGCAGCTTGATCAGGAAGATGAGGACGAAGATGCCGAGCGCCGCCATCAGGACGGTGCCCAGCGCTCCCATCCGCTTGTCCTGGGCCCCGGCCACCGAGCGGCGGAGCTGGAAGGCGCCGAGCCACAGCAGCGCCCCGGGGAGGAACAGCAGCCCGAAGATCACCATGACGACGGTGAGGCGGGCGTCCCGGACCTTGCGGATGCGGTTGGCGGCCAGGCAGTGCTCGACGATCGTCTGGGGCTCGGTGCCGAAGGACTGGATCACCTGGTTGCGGCCGCCGCCGAGCATGCGCAGCTGCACGGCGCGCGAGAACGCCTCGCCCAGGTTCGGCTCGAACAGCGAGATCTTGGGCGCCTTCACCTCCGAGACCGTCCACTCGGAGTTGGCCTCCAGCAGCTTCGCCACCGGGTCGTCACGGTAGGCGGCCGAGGCCAGCGCCTGTGTCGCCGCCGTCTCTCCCGCAGACCCGGACAGGGGCACCTGTGCCCCGGGACTGAAATCGAATCCGTCCGTCACCAACGCCCCCAATACCGCACGCTGTTTGCGCTGCGACCTCAGCGTATAGGGGGTGCGTACTGCCTGTCGCCAGGGCGTCGTGGCCTGTGGATAACTTCCCGGCTCACAGGCGCGCGCCGCCCGCCGCCCGCCCCCGCCGAGTTGGCGGCGTGCGGCAGGCGGCAGGCGACGCGCGGCGGTCGGCGGACGACTGGCGGCGGCCTGTGAACTACGCCCCGGCCCCGGCCCGTTCGCCGCGCATCCGCTCGGCGACCTGCGGCGGCATCGGCTCGTGCCGGGCGTACGAGCGGCTGAACCGCCCGGTGCCGTGCGACAGCGACCGCAGGTCGACCGCGTACCGGCCGATCTCGATCTCCGGGACCTCCGCCTGGATCAGGGTCCGGCCGCCGCCCGACTGCTCGGTGCCGACGACTCGGCCGCGCCGCCCGGACAGGTCGCTCATGACGGCGCCGACATAGTCGTCGGAGATCAGGACGCCGACCTGGACCACCGGCTCCAGCAGCTCGATCCAGGTGTCGGCGGCCGCCTCACGCAAGGCGAGGGCGCCCGCCGTCTGGAACGCGGCGTCGGAGGAGTCCACCGAGTGCGCCTTGCCGTCCAGCAGCGTGATCCGCACGTCGACCAGCGGGTTCCCGGTGGAGACGCCGCGCGCCGCCTGGGCCCGTACGCCCTTCTCGACGGACGGGATGAACTGCCGGGGCACCGCGCCGCCGACGACCTTGTCCACGAACTCGATGCCCGAGCCGCCGGGCAGCGGCTCCACCTCGATCTCGCAGATCGCGTACTGGCCGTGCCCGCCGGACTGCTTGACGTGCCGCCCGCGCCCGGAGGACTTGCTTCCGAACGTTTCGCGCAGCGCCACCTTGTACGGGACGGCGTCCACCTGTACCCCGTAGCGGCCGCGCAGCCGCTCCAGCGCGACGTCCATATGGGCCTCGCCCAGACACCACAGCACCACCTGGTGGGTGTCCGGGTTCTGCTCCAGCCGCATCGTCGGGTCCTCGGCGACCAGCCGTGACAGGCCCAGTGACAGCTTGTCCTCGTCCGCCTTGCTGTGCGCCTCGATGGCGACGGGCAGCAGCGGGTCGGGCATCTGCCACGGCTCCATGAGCAGCGGCCGGTCCTTGGCCGAAAGAGTGTCTCCGGTCTCGGCGCGGGTCAGCTTGGCGACGCACGCCAGATCGCCCGCGATGGCCTGGGACAGGGTGCGCTGCTGCTTGCCGAACGGCGTGGACAGGGCGCCCACCCGCTCGTCCACGTCGTGGTCCTCATGGCCCCGGTCCTCCAGGCCGTGCCCCGAGACATGCACCGTCTCGTCCGGGCGCAGCGTCCCGGAGAAGACCCGGACCAGCGAGATCCGGCCGACGTATGGATCGGAGGAGGTCTTGACGACCTCGGCGGCCAGCGGGCCCTCCGGATCGCAGGTCAGCGCCGGGCGGGGGGCGCCCTGCGGGGTGGTGACCTCGGGTGCCTCGCGCTCCAGCGGGGTCGGGAAGCCGCGGGTGATCAGCTCCAGCAGCTCGGTGGTGCCCAGGCCCTGCCGGGAGCCTCCGGCGGCGGGCGCGGCGGCCAGCACGGGGTGGAAGCTGCCGCGGGCGACGGCCTTCTCCAGATCGTCGATCAGCGTCTTGACGTCGATCTCCTCGCCGCCCAGATAGCGGTCCATGAGGGTCTCGTCCTCGCTCTCGGCGATGATCCCCTCGATGAGCCGGTCGCGGGCCTCCGAGACCAGCGGGACCTGGCCGTCGGTGGGCGGGGTCTCGGTCCGCGACCCCGAGGAGTAGTCGTAGACCCGCTGGGAGAGCAGGCCGATCAGCCCGGTCACCGGGGCGTGCCCGTCCGGCGCCGGTTCGCCGCGCAGCGGCAGGTAGAGCGGCAGGACGGCGTCGGGGTCGTCGCCGCCGAAGGTCCGGCGGCAGATCTCCGTCATGTCCTCGAAGCTGGCGCGGGCCGCCTCCAGGTGTGTGATCACGATGGCGCGCGGCATCCCGACCGCCGCGCACTCCTCCCACACCATGCGGGTGGCGCCCGCTATGCCCACCGCGTCCTGGGCCGCGGAGACGACGAAGAGGGCCGCGTCCGCTGCCCGCAGACCGGCCCTCAGCTCCCCGACGAAGTCGGCGTATCCCGGGGTATCCAGGAGATTGATTTTCACCCCGCCCCATTCGACGGGGACCAGTGACAGCTGTACCGAGCGCTGCTGCCGGTGCTCGATCTCGTCGTAGTCGGAGAGACAGCCGCCGTCCTCGACCCGGCCTGCCCGGTTGATCGCGCCGGTCGACAGCGCCAGAGCCTCCACGAGTGTCGTCTTCCCGGACCCGCTGTGGCCGACCAGCACCACATTCCGCAGGGAGCTGGGCCGGTCGGCCGCCGCTGCCCTTCCGGCGGCCCCTGGGTGTGTGTTCGTCTTCTCGCCCATGTGTCTCGCCTCCCGGTCGACACCTTGCGATACTTCGAGCTTTCCACCGAGGTCACGGTGCGTCCATACGTCGCACATCGGGGCGTCGCCCGGGAGGGGCGTGGGAGCGGTCCGACAGGTGCGCGGCGCCCCGGTAGCGCCTGGCTACGATGGGCCAGCCGGTGGCCTCTTGGCCATCCGGCCCGTATCGACCCACCGGGAAGGCCATGCTGAACAAGTACGCGCGTGCTTTCTTCACGCGTGTTCTCACACCGTTCGCCGCCCTGCTCATCCGTCTCGGCGTCAGCCCGGACGCGGTGACCCTCACCGGAACCGGTGGTGTGATCGCGGGAGCGCTGGTCTTCTACCCCCGCGGCGAGTTCTTCTGGGGCACCGTCGTCATCACGCTGTTCGTCTTCTCGGACCTGGTCGACGGCAATATGGCGCGGCAACTGGGCCGCTCCAGCCGCTGGGGCGCGTTCCTGGACTCGACGCTGGACCGGGTCGCCGACGGGGCGATCTTCGGCGGTCTGGCGTTGTGGTACGCGGGTGGGGGCGACGACAATGTGTTGTGTGCGGTGACCATCTTCTGTCTCACCAGCGGCCAGGTCGTCTCGTACACCAAGGCGCGTGGCGAGAGCATCGGGCTGCCGGTGAACGTCAACGGGCTGGTCGAGCGTGCCGAGCGGCTGGTGATCTCGCTGGTCGCCTGCGGCCTCTCGGGCCTGCACATGTTCGGTGTGCCGCACATCGAGATCCTGCTGCCGATCGCGCTGTGGATCGTCGCCGTGGGCAGTGCGGTGACCCTCGTGCAGCGCGTGGTCACCGTGCGCCGGGAGGCCGCCGAGGCGGACGCCGCGGACCGGCCGGTGACCCAGGGGGGCGAGACACGGTGAAGGAAAGGCTGACCGACGCGCTGTACGGGCTCGGCTGGAGCACGGTCAAGAAGCTCCCCGAGCCGGTCGCCGTAGCGCTCGGGCAGCGCATAGCCGATCAGGCGTGGAAGCGGCGCGGCAAGGGCGTGCTGCGCCTGGAGGCCAATCTGGCGCGCGTGGTGCCCGAGGCCTCGCCGGGGCGGCTGGCCGAGCTGTCGCGGGCGGGCATGCGCTCGTACATGCGCTACTGGATGGAGTCGTTCCGGCTCCCCACGTGGAGCAGGGAGCGCATCCGCGGCGGCGTCGAGATCAAGGACGTGCACTACCTGGTCGACGGCCTGGCCAGCGGCCGGGGTGTGGTCCTCGCGCTGCCCCATATGGGTAACTACGACCTCGCCGGGGCCTGGGTCACCACCAGGCTGGAGGTGCCCTTCACCACGGTCGCGGAGCGGCTGAAGCCGGAGTCGCTGTACGACCGGTTCGTCGCCTACCGCGAGGGGCTGGGCATGGAGGTCCTGCCGCACGAGGGCGGAGCCGCGTTCGGCACGCTGGCGCGGCGGCTGCGGGCGGGCGGGCTGGTCGCTCTGGTGGCCGACCGGGATCTGTCCGCATCCGGGGTGGAGGTGTCGTTCTTCGGCGAGTCCGCGAAGATGCCCGCGGGCCCGGCCCGGCTCGCGGCGCAGACCGGTGCGCTGCTGCTGCCGGTCACTTTGTGGTACGACGAGTCCCCGGTCATGCAGGGCCGGGTGTATCCGCCCGTCGAGGTGCCGGAGAGCGGCACCCGGGACGAGCGGACCGCGGTCATGGCCCAGCAGGTCGCCGACGCGTTCGCCTCGGGGATCGCCGAACACCCGGAGGACTGGCACATGCTCCAGCGACTGTGGCTGGCCGACCTGGATCACGGTCCTGGAATGGAGAAGCCTTGAGGATCGGGATCGTCTGCCCCTACTCCTGGGATGTCCCGGGCGGCGTGCAGTTCCACATCCGCGACCTGGCGGAGCACCTCATCCGGCGCGGCCACGAGGTCTCCGTCCTGGCGCCCGCGGACGACGAGACCCCGCTGCCGCCGTACGTCGTCTCCGCGGGGCGCGCGGTCCCGGTGCCGTACAACGGCTCGGTCGCCCGGCTGAACTTCGGCTTCCTGTCGGCCGCCCGGGTGCGGCGCTGGCTGCACGACGGCGCGTTCGACGTCATCCACATCCACGAGCCCACCTCGCCCTCGCTCGGGCTGCTCGCCTGCTGGGCGGCGCAGGGGCCGATCGTCGCCACCTTCCACACCTCCAACCCCCGCTCGCGGGCCATGATCGCCGCGTATCCGATCCTGCAGCCCGCCCTGGAGAAGATCAGCGCGCGGATCGCGGTCAGCGAGTACGCGCGGCGGACCCTGGTCGAGCACCTGGGCGGCGACGCCGTCGTCATCCCGAACGGTGTCGACGTGGACTTCTTCGCGGACGCCGAGCCGAAGGAGGAGTGGCAGGGCGACACGATCGGGTTCATCGGCCGCATCGACGAGCCCCGCAAGGGTCTTCCGGTGCTGATGCGCGCCCTGCCGAAGATCCTCGCCGAGCGGCCCGGGACCCGGCTGCTGGTCGCCGGGCGCGGCGACGAGAAGGAGGCGGTCGCGGGGCTCCCGGAGGAGCTGCGGGGCCGGGTCGAGTTCCTGGGGATGGTCAGCGACGAGGACAAGGCGCGCTTCCTGCGCAGCGTGGACGTGTACGTCGCGCCCAACACGGGCGGCGAGAGCTTCGGCATCATCCTGGTGGAGGCCATGTCCGCGGGCGCCCCGGTCCTCGCGAGCGACCTGGACGCGTTCGCCCAGGTCCTGGACGGGGGAGCGGCCGGTGAGCTGTTCGCCAATGAGGACGCGGACGCGCTGGCGGCCGCCGCGGTACGGCTGCTGGGCGACCCGAAGCGGCTCGCCGAGCTGCGCGAGCGGGGCAGCAGCCATGTGCGCCGCTTCGACTGGTCGACGGTCGGGGCGGACGTCCTGGCGGTCTACGAGACGGTGACGGACGGTACGTCGTCCGTCGACGCGGACGACCGCGTCGGCCTGCTGACCCGGCTGGGCCTGACCCGCGACTAGGGTCCGCGACTGGGCTCCGGCCGCGCGGGCCGTAGACGGTAGCGTGGCGCGCCGTGAGCACACTGATCTGGATCGCGGTCGCGCTGGTCGTCGTCGCCGTCTATCTGAGCTGGACCGCGGGGCGGCTGGACCGGCTGCACAGCCGTCAGGACGCGGCACGGGCGGCGCTGGACGCGCAGCTGCTGCGCCGCGCCTCCATCACCCAGGAGCTGGGCACCGCCGGGGTGCTCGACCCGGCCTCGTCGATGGTGCTCTACCAGGCCGCGCACGCCGCCCGGCAGGCCGAGGAGGAGCACCGTGAGGTCGCCGAGAGCGAGCTGAGCCAGGCGCTGCGGGCCGTCTTCGAGGAGCCCGCGCAGGTCGAGGCGGTGCGGGAGGCGCCGGGCGGTGAGGCGGCCCTGGAGGAGCTGGCGGAGGCGGTGCGCCGGGTGCCGATGGCGCGGCGGTTCCACAACGACGCGGTGCGGGCGTCGCGGGCGCTGCGGCGCCACCGCAAGGTGCGCTGGTTCCGGCTGGCGGGGCATGCCCCGTTCCCGCTGGCCTTCGAGATGGACGACGAGCCTCCGGCGGCCCTGGTGGCGCGCGCGGCGCACTGACGCCTCGGGCTACCGGGCTTCCGGAGGGCGTTGGAGCCACCGGCCTTCGATTGGCCCTTGCCGAGGCCCGGCCGGACCGGGTTTCGTTGATGCGTGTACCACACACGTCCATGACCCGGACCGGATGGCCGGGTCATGAACAGGTATCGAACGGCCCTACGATGGGCTCATCGCACTTTTCACTATCGAGTGAGGTCAAACCGTGTCCACCACGTCCGCCAGCACGTCCCCGTCCGCCCAGAATCCGGCGGCTCCCGCGACCGGCACCGCCCGCGTCAAGCGCGGCATGGCCGAGCAGCTCAAGGGCGGCGTGATCATGGACGTCGTCACGCCGGAGGAAGCCAAGATCGCCGAGGACGCCGGTGCCGTCGCGGTCATGGCGCTGGAGCGGGTCCCGGCCGACATCCGCAAGGACGGCGGCGTGGCCCGGATGTCCGACCCGGACATGATCGACGGCATCATCAGCGCGGTCTCCATCCCGGTCATGGCGAAGTCCCGGATCGGCCACTTCGTCGAGGCGCAGGTGCTGCAGTCCCTGGGCGTCGACTACATCGACGAGTCCGAGGTGCTGACCCCGGCCGACGAGGTCAACCACAGCGACAAGTGGTCCTTCACCACCCCGTTCGTGTGCGGTGCCACCAACCTGGGCGAGGCGCTGCGCCGGATCGCCGAGGGCGCGGCGATGATCCGTTCCAAGGGCGAGGCCGGTACCGGCAACGTCGTCGAGGCGGTCCGTCACCTGCGCCAGATCAAGAACGAGATCGCCCGGCTGCGCGGCCTGGACAACCACGAGCTGTACGCCGCGGCCAAGGAGCTGCGCGCCCCGTACGAGCTGGTCGCGGAGATCGCGCAGACCGGCAAGCTGCCGGTCGTGCTGTTCTCCGCCGGTGGTGTCGCCACCCCGGCCGACGCCGCGCTGATGCGTCAGCTCGGCGCGGAGGGCGTCTTCGTGGGCTCCGGCATCTTCAAGTCCGGCGACCCGGCGAAGCGCGCCGCGGCGATCGTGAAGGCGACCACCTTCTACGACGACCCGAAGGTCATCGCGGACGCGTCCCGCGACCTGGGCGAGGCCATGGTCGGCATCAACTGCGACACCCTCCCCGAGGCCGAGCGGTACGCCAACCGCGGCTGGTAGCCACGGGCTGATCAGCACCGCATGACGCGTCCGGTGGACGGTCCGCGCCGCCGCGGGCCGTCCACCGTTCGCGTATCCCCCGTACAACCGAGCTGACATCCGAGAGGTCCCCGTACCGTGTCCGAGACGTCCCAGACTCCCCTCATCGGCGTGCTCGCCCTCCAGGGCGACGTCCGTGAGCACCTGGCCGCGCTCACCGCCGTCGGCGCCGAGGCCCGGCCGGTGCGCCGCCCCGAGGAGCTGGCCGAGGTCGAGGGTCTGGTGATCCCCGGCGGCGAGTCCACCACCATGTCCAAGCTCGCGGTGATCTTCGGGCTGCTGGAGCCGCTGCGCGAGCGGGTCCGGGCGGGCCTGCCGGTATACGGCACCTGCGCCGGTATGATCATGGTCGCGGACAAGATCCTCGACGGCCGGGAGGACCAGGAGACCCTGGGCGGCATCGACATGATCGTGCGCCGTAACGCCTTCGGCCGCCAGAACGAGTCCTTCGAGGCCGCCGTCGGCATCAAGGGCATCGAGGGCGGCCCGGTGGAGGGCGTCTTCATCCGCGCGCCGTGGGTCGAGTCGGTGGGCGCCGGTGCCGAGGTGCTGGCGACGTACGAGGGGCACGCGGTCGCGGTCCGGCAGGGCAATGTCCTGGCGACGTCGTTCCACCCGGAACTGACCGGTGACCACCGGGTGCACGCCTTGTTCGCCGGTATGGTGCGGGCCGCGCGCTGAGCGGCGATCCCGGTAGGATCTCAGGCGTTCGTACAGAATTGGGTAACGCGAAGGAGACAGGCGGATGTCCGGCCACTCTAAATGGGCTACGACGAAGCACAAGAAGGCCGTGATCGATGCCAAGCGCGGCAAGCTCTTCGCGAAGCTGATCAAGAACATCGAGGTCGCTGCCCGGATGGGCGGAGCCGACATCGACGGCAATCCGACGCTCTACGACGCCATTCAGAAGGCCAAGAAGCAGTCGGTTCCGAACAAGAACATCGACAGCGCGGTCAAGCGCGGTGCCGGTCTTGAGGCGGGCGGCGCCCAGTACGAGACGATCATGTACGAGGGCTACGGCCCCAACGGCGTCGCGGTGCTCATCGAGTGCCTGACCGACAACCGCAACCGCGCCGCCTCCGACGTCCGCGTGGCCATGACCCGCAACGGCGGCTCGATGGCCGACCCGGGCTCGGTGTCGTACCTGTTCAACCGCAAGGGCGTCGTGATCGTCCCCAAGGGCGAGCTGTCCGAGGACGACGTGCTGGCCGCGGTGCTCGACGCGGGCGCCGAGGAGGTCAACGACCTCGGTGAGTCCTTCGAGGTCCTGAGCGAGGCCACCGATCTGGTCGCGGTCCGCACCGCGCTCCAGAAGGAGGGCATCGACTACGACTCGGCCGACACCAACTTCGTGCCCACCATGCAGGTGGAGCTGGAGGAAGACGCCGCGCGCAAGATCTTCAAGCTGATCGACGCGCTCGAGGACAGCGACGACGTGCAGAACGTCTTCGCCAACTTCGACGTCTCCGACGAGGTCATGGCCAAGGTCGACGCCTGAGGGCACATCAGCGCACACACACGGCGGGCGGGTCGGCGGGGACACACCCCACCGGCCCGTCGGCGTTGTCGGCCGGTGCTGTCGGTGGCAGCCGCTAGCCTGCAGGAACACATGACCGAAGCGTGATCGGGGCGACGAAGGGGAGGGCCGCGGTGCGGGTGCTGGGCGTGGACCCGGGGCTGACCCGGTGCGGCATCGGCGTGGTCGAGGGGGTCGCGGGCCGCCCGCTGCGGATGCTGGGCGTCGGCGTCGTACGGACCCCGGCGGACGCCGCGATCGGCGACCGCCTCGTCCTCGTCGAGCGCGGCATCGAGGAGTGGCTGGAGGCGTACCGGCCCGAATACGTCGCGGTGGAGCGGGTGTTCAGCCAGCACAACGTGCAGACCGTGATGGGCACCGCCCAGGCCAGCGCCGTCGCCATGCTCTGTGCCGCCCGCCGCGGGCTGCCGGTCGCGCTGCACACCCCCAGCGAGGTCAAGGCCGCCGTCACCGGCTCAGGGCGCGCCGAGAAGGCACAGGTCGGCGCGATGGTCACCCGGCTGCTGCGGCTGGACGCCCCGCCCAAACCGGCCGACGCCGCCGACGCCCTGGCGCTCGCCATCTGCCACATCTGGCGCGCCCCCGCGACCAACCGGCTCCAGCAGGCCGTCGCCGCCCACCGCACCACCCCGAGCCGCCCCAGGAAAGGCCGTATTACATGATCGCGTTCGTCTCCGGTCCGGTCGCGGCCCTCGCCCCGGACACCGCCGTCGTCGAGGTCGGCGGCGTCGGGATGGCGGTCCAGTGCACCCCGGGCACCCTGGCCGGGCTGCGGGTCGGCGAACCGGCCCGGCTCGCCACCTCGCTCGTGGTCCGCGAGGACTCCCTGACGCTGTACGGCTTCGCGGACGACGACGAGCGCCAGGTCTTCGAGCTGCTCCAGACCGCCAGCGGGGTCGGCCCCCGGCTCGCCCAGGCCATGCTGGCGGTCCACGCGCCGGACGCGCTGCGGCTCGCCGTCTCCACCGGAGACGAGAAGGCGCTCACCGCCGTCCCCGGCATCGGCAAGAAGGGGGCGCAGAAGCTGCTGCTGGAGCTGAAGGACCGGCTCGGCGCGCCGGTCGGCAGGAGCGTGCCCGCCGCCCGCCCGGCCACCGCCGGGGGCTGGAGCGACCAGCTGCACACCGCCCTGGTCGGCCTCGGCTACGCCACCCGGGAGGCCGACGAGGCGGTGGCCGCCGTCACCCCGCAGGCCGAGGCGGCCCTGGCCGAGGGCGGTGCGCCGCAGGTGGCGCAGCTGCTGCGGGCCGCCCTGCAGACCCTGAACCGCACCCGCTGACCGGCCGCCGGGGCGCCATGCCGCGCCCGGCCGGACCGCTCGATGAGATCTCGCGAGGCGAAACGCAGTGAACTGGGACGAGACCGCACCGGCCGACGCCGACGACGCCCTCACCGGCGCCCTGCCCGGTGACGCGGGCAGCCGGCTGGTGGGCGCCGACGCCGACGGGGACGACCAGGCGGTGGAGGCCGCCCTCCGCCCCAAGGACCTGGGGGAGTTCGTCGGCCAGGAGCGGGTCCGCGAACAGCTGGACCTGGTCCTCAAGGCGGCCCGGCAGCGCGGCGGCACCGCCGACCACGTGCTGCTCTCCGGCGCGCCCGGGCTCGGCAAGACCACCCTCTCGATGATCATCGCGGCCGAGATGAACGCCCCGATCCGCATCACCTCAGGACCGGCCATCCAGCACGCGGGCGACCTCGCCGCGATCCTCTCCTCGCTCACCGAGGGCGAGGTGCTGTTCCTGGACGAGATCCACCGCATGTCCCGGCCCGCCGAGGAGATGCTGTACATGGCGATGGAGGACTTCCGCGTCGACGTCATCGTCGGCAAGGGGCCCGGGGCCACCGCCATCCCGCTGGAGCTGCCGCCGTTCACCCTGGTCGGCGCGACCACCCGGGCCGGGCTGCTGCCGCCCCCGCTGCGCGACCGCTTCGGCTTCACCGGCCACATGGAGTTCTACGCCCCCGCCGAGCTGGAGCGCGTGATCCACCGCTCCGCACGGCTGCTGGAGGTGACCATAGAGCCCGACGGCGCGTCCGAGATCGCCGGGCGCTCCCGGGGCACGCCCCGGATCGCCAACCGGCTGCTGCGCCGGGTCCGCGACTACGCCCAGGTCAAGGCGGACGGCCTCATCACCCGGGAGATCGCCGCGAGCGCCCTGGCGGTCTACGACGTGGACGGCCGCGGTCTCGACCGGCTGGACCGGGCGGTGCTCAGCGCCCTGCTCAAGCTGTTCGGCGGCGGCCCGGTGGGCCTGTCCACCCTCGCGGTCGCGGTGGGGGAGGAGCGTGAGACGGTGGAGGAGGTCGCCGAGCCGTTCCTGGTACGCGAGGGCCTGCTGGCCCGTACGCCCCGGGGCCGGATCGGGACCCCCGCGGCCTGGGAGCATCTGGGCCTCACCCCACCGCAGCGCGGTGCCGGGGGCGGCCAGAGCGGCCTCTTCGAGGCATGAAGGCGTGTGACTCCGGCATCATGGCGTCAAGAGCGAATAATGGTGGGGTCAGGAACCCCGGTGCCACGCCGGGCGTTGTTCCATAGGTGCGGGCTCGCTTAGACTCCGCCGATGCCGTCCGTATGCCGTCCGTTCTTCCGGCTGGCATACCCACCCCCGTAGACCAGGCCGCGCCCCAGCGGTCGTGTGAAGGATCTCCGTCCCGTGAATATCGTGACTCTCCTGCCGTTCATCGTGCTCATCGGGGCCATGTTCCTGATGACTCGGTCGGCCAAGAACAAGCAGCGCCAGGCCGCACAGATGCGCGACACCATGCAGCCGGGCACCGGCGTGCGGACCATCGGCGGCATGTACGCGACGGTCAAGGAGGTCCACGACGACACGGTCCTCCTTGAGGTGGCTCCCGCCGTTCACGCGATCTACGCGAAGAACGCGATCGGCGCCGTCCTCTCCGACGCCGAGTACAACCACATCGTCCACGGCATCGACCCCGACGAGGACGAGGCCGCCAAGGCCTCGGTCGTCCCGGACGACGCCTCCTCGCTGACCACGCCCGCGGGCGGCGACGATGACGCCGCCGACGCCCCGGCGTCCGGTGAGCCGGAGGACGAGAAGGCCGGCGCCAAGAAGATCGACCTCGGCAAGAACGACGCCGACGCGGCCGACGCGCCCGAGGACGAAAAGCGGGACGGCGGCGCCGACGCGAAGTAGTCCTGCACTGTGTGAACACGGCGTGCCCCCGCTCGGCGCGCCGTGATTCATGGACGGTCTAGGCTCCGGCGGGGGCACGTCCCCACAAGACTTCGTGGCCGCCCCGCGCGCATGCGTCGCGGGGCGGCCTGACAGGGAGATACGACAAGGTGGCAGCACCGAAGAAGGGCCGCAGGTCCCCAGGGTCGCAGGGCAGGCCCGGGCGCGCGCTGGCCGTGATCCTGATCGCCATGGTGGCGCTCACCGCGGGGATGTTCATCTCCGGTCACACCACACCGCGCCTGGGTATCGACCTCGCGGGCGGCACCAGCTTCACGCTGGAGGCCAAGAACCAGCCGGGCAAGCCCAACGCGATCAACACGGCCAACATGAACACCGCCGTGGGCATCATCGAGCGGCGGGTCAACGGTCTGGGCGTGTCCGAGGCGGAGGTCCAGACCCAGGGCCCGAAGCACATCATCGTGAACATCCCCAAGGGGTTGGACGCGAAGCAGGCCCGGCAGCAGGTCGGCACCACCGCGCAGTTGTACTTCCGGCCGGTGATGACCACCACGTCCGGCGGCAAGACCAAGCAGCCCGGCAGCACCCCGAGCCCCTCCGCGAGCGCGTCCAAGGGCAAGCCGGACAAGGGCGACCAGGGCAGCAGCGGGAAGCCCGAGAACGAGCCCAGCCCCTCCGCGAGCACCCAGGGCCGTGCCGTCCCCGAGGCGCTGAAGGCCGACAAGGCCGCGCCGACCCCGGACCCGTCCAAGACCCCCCAGAGCGGCGAGACGGGCAAGCCGTCGGACGCCCCCAGCCAGTCCGACCAGGAGAAGCTGGCCAAGGACTTCGCGGCGCTGGACTGCACCACCAGGGCGGGGCGCGCCGCGGCAGCGGAGAAGGCGGCCAACACCAAGCCGACCGACCCCGTTCTGGCCTGCAGCCAGAAGGGTGACTCGAAGTTCGTCCTGGCCCCCTCCGAGGTCGAGGGCACCGACGTGGACGACGCCTCGTCCGTCTTCGACAGCCAGAACGCCTCGGGCTGGATCGTGCAGCTCGACTTCAACAGCAAGGGCGCCAAGAAGTTCGCGAAGACGACCGGCGAGCTGACCAAGCAGCAGGCGCCGCAGAACCGCTTCGCGATCGTCCTGGACGGCGAGGTCGTCTCCGACCCCGAGGTCACCCAGGGCGCCATCACCGGCGGCCGCGCCACCATCTCCGGCGGCTTCACCCAGCAGAGCGCCTCGGACCTGGCCAACGTGCTGTCCTTCGGCGCCCTGCCGCTGTCCTTCGACATCGCGGACGAGACCACCGTCTCCGCGGCCCTCGGCGGCGAGCAGCTGAACGCCGGTCTGATCGCCGGTGCCATCGGCCTGGCCCTCGTGGTGATCTACCTGGTCGTCTACTACCGAGGCCTGTCCCTGGTGGCCATGGCGTCCCTCGCGGCCTCCGCCATACTGACGTACACGATCATGGTGCTGCTCGGCCCGGGTATCGGCTTCGCGCTGAACCTGCCCGCCGTCTGCGGTGCGATCGTGGCCATCGGTATCACCGCCGACTCGTTCATCGTCTACTTCGAGCGCATCCGTGACGAGATCCGTGAGGGCCGCTCGCTGCGTCCGGCCGTCGAGCGCGGCTGGCCCCGGGCCCGGCGCACCATCCTGGTCTCCGACTTCGTGTCGTTCCTCGCCGCCGCGGTGCTCTTCATCGTGACCGTCGGCAAGGTGAAGGGCTTCGCCTTCACCCTGGGGCTGACCACGCTGCTCGACGTCGTCGTGGTGTTCCTGTTCACCAAGCCGCTGATGACGCTCCTCGCCCGCCGCCCGTTCTTCGGGAACGGTCACCCGTGGTCCGGTCTGGATCCCAAGCGCCTCGGGGCCAAACCGCCACTGCGCCGCAGTCGTCCCGCCGCCCCCGGCCCCGCCGACACGAAGGAGGCGTGAGATGTCGCGACTCGGCAATCTCGGCGCCAGGCTCTACCGAGGCGAGGTCGGCTACGACTTCGTCGGCAAGCGGAAGATCTGGTACGCCATCTCGATACTGATCACCATCACGGCCATCGCAGGCCTGGCGGTGCGCGGGCTCAACATGGGCATCGAGTTCTCCGGCGGCGCGGTCTTCAACACCCCGAGCAGCAACATCTCGGTCTCCCAGGCCCAGGAGGTGGCGGAGCGGGCGTCCGGCGGCCACACCGCCGTCGTCCAGGAACTGGGCCGCGGTGGTCTGCGGATCCAGATCAGCGAGCTGGGCACCAAGGAAGCGGTGCCGGTCCAGGAGAACCTGGCCAAGGAGCTGGGCGTCAAGACCGACAAGATCGACACCCAGCTGGTCGGCCCGAGCTGGGGTGAGGAGATCGCCGGTAAGGCCTGGCAGGGCCTCGCGATCTTCATGGTCCTGGTGGTGATCTATCTCGCCATCGCCTTCGAATGGCGGATGGCACTGGCCGCCCTGATCGCCCTGATCCACGACCTCACCATCACCGTCGGTGTCTACGCGCTGGTCGGCTTCGAGGTCACCCCGGGCACCGTGATCGGTCTGCTGACGATCCTCGGTTACTCCCTCTACGACACCGTCGTGGTCTTCGACGGTCTCAAGGAGGGCGCCAAGGACATCACCAAACAGACCCGCTACACCTACGCCGAAGTGGCCAACCGCAGCCTCAACTCGACCCTGGTGCGCTCCATCAACACCACGGTCGTGGCGCTGCTGCCGGTCGGCGCGATGCTCTTCATCGGCGGCGGTCTGCTCGGCGCGGGCATGCTCAACGACATCTCGCTCGCCCTGTTCGTCGGCCTCGCCGCCGGCGCGTACTCCTCGATCTTCATCGCCACCCCGCTGGTCTCCGACTTCAAGAGCCGCGACCCGCAGATGAAGGCGCTGGCCAAGCGGGTGCGCGCCAAGCGCGCCGCGGCCGCCAAGGCCGACGCCGAGCGCGAGGGGAAGGACGAGGACCACTCGGCCGACGAGGGCGACGAAGCGGACCTGGAGGACGCGGCCACGGCCGGAGTCGTCGGCCAGCGCCGCCAGCCCGCCGCCCGCAACCGGGGCCGCGGCCGACCGTCGGGGAAGCGCCGATGAGCGGGCAGGCCGCGGAGCAGACCGCGACCGCGACCCCCGGCCCCCTCGGCACCGAGGAGCTGCGCGGGCTGCTGCTCAGCCGCATCCAGGACGTGCCGGACTACCCGCAGCCGGGCGTGATGTTCAAGGACATCACTCCGCTGCTGGCCGACGCCGCCGCCTTCTCCGCGCTGACCGAGGCGCTCGCCGAGCTGTGCGTGCGGCACCGGGCGGACAAGGTCGTGGGCCTGGAGGCGCGCGGCTTCATCCTCGCCGCCCCGGCCGCCGTGCGCGCCGGGATCGGCTTCGTACCGGTCCGCAAGGCCGGAAAGCTCCCCGGGGCGACCCTGGGGCAGGCGTACGAGCTGGAGTACGGCACCGCGGAGATCGAGATACACGCGGACGCGCTGGCCCCCGGCGACCGGGTCCTGGTCATCGACGACGTGCTCGCCACCGGCGGCACCGCCGAGGCGTCGCTCCAGCTCATCCGGCGGGCCGGCGCGCAGGTCGCCGGGGTCGCCGTGCTCATGGAGCTGGGCTTCCTGGAGGGCCGCAGACGCTTGCTGAGCGCGCTCGACAGCGCCCCGCTGGAGGCCCTGATCACGGTCTGACCGGAATCCGCCGAAACCGCCGCCGGAGGGCGGGGACCTGCGCAAGGAACAGGTCCCCGCCCTCCGGCGTTCCCCGGACATCGCGGCCGAGAGGCAAGCGGAGTGGCGGGATCGATACCATTGGCACCCCGACCCCCCGGGGTCCGGACCGCTTGAGGAGTGCTCTCTTGCCAGACGAGGCCCAGCCGCTCTCCCCCGGAGTCCGTCCCGCAGCGGACGCGACCACCGCCGCCGAGCCGACGGCGGCCTCAGCCACGCCCGGAAACGGCGCGGACCGTCCGGCCCCGGCGTCCGGCGCCCCCGAGCAGACGCGCCCGAAGCCCCCGGCGGCGGGCCGCCCGGGCGAGCTGAGGCCCGCCCCGGCCGCGCCGCGCACCACCCAGAGCCCGGCCCCGCGCTCCGGCTCGTCCAACCGCGTACGCGCCCGCCTCGCCCGCCTCGGCGTGCAGCGCTCCAGCCCGTACAACCCGGTCCTGGAGCCCCTGCTGCGCATCGTGCGCGGCAACGACCCCAAGGCGGACGGCGCCACGCTGCGCCAGATCGAGCGCGCGTACCAGGTGGCCGAGCGCTGGCACCGGGGCCAGAAGCGCAAGAGCGGCGATCCGTACATCACCCACCCGCTCGCGGTGACCACGATCCTCGCCGAGCTGGGTATGGATCCGGCCACGTTGATGGCCGGGCTGCTGCACGACACCGTCGAGGACACCGAGTACGGCCTGGACACCCTGCGCCGCGACTTCGGCGATCAGGTCGCCCTGCTCGTCGACGGCGTCACCAAGCTGGACAAGGTCAAGTTCGGCGAGGCGGCCCAGGCCGAGACCGTGCGCAAGATGGTCGTCGCGATGGCCAAGGACCCCCGGGTCCTGGTGATCAAGCTCGCCGACCGGCTGCACAACATGCGCACCATGCGCTACCTGAAGCGGGAGAAGCAGGAGAAGAAGGCCCGCGAGACGCTGGAGATCTACGCCCCGCTCGCCCACCGGCTGGGCATGAACACCATCAAGTGGGAGCTGGAGGACCTCGCCTTCGCGATCCTCTACCCCAAGATGTACGACGAGATCGTCCGGCTGGTCGCCGAGCGCGCCCCCAAGCGCGACGAGTACCTGGCCGTCGTCACCGACCAGGTCCAGGGCGATCTGCGAGCGGCCCGCATCAAGGCGACCGTCACCGGCCGCCCCAAGCACTACTACTCCGTCTACCAGAAGATGATCGTGCGGGGCCGGGACTTCGCCGAGATCTACGACCTGGTGGGCATCAGGGTGCTCGTCGACACCGTCCGCGACTGCTACGCGGCGCTCGGGACCATCCACGCGCGGTGGAACCCGGTGCCCGGGCGGTTCAAGGACTACATCGCGATGCCCAAGTTCAACATGTACCAGTCGCTGCACACGACGGTCATCGGGCCCAGCGGCAAGCCGGTCGAGCTGCAGATCCGCACCTTCGACATGCACCGGCGCGCCGAATACGGCATCGCCGCGCACTGGAAGTACAAGCAGGAGGCCGTCGCGGGCACCTCCAAGGTGCGCACCGACGTGCCCCGGGGCAAGGCCGGCAAGGACGACGCCGTCAACGACATGGCGTGGCTGCGGCAGCTCCTGGACTGGCAGAAGGAGACCGAGGACCCGGGCGAGTTCCTGGAGTCGCTGCGGTTCGACCTGTCCCGTAACGAGGTCTTCGTCTTCACGCCCAAGGGCGACGTCATAGCGCTGCCCGCCGGGGCCACCCCGGTGGACTTCGCCTACGCCGTCCACACCGAGGTCGGGCACCGCACGATCGGGGCGCGGGTGAACGGGCGGCTGGTGCCGCTGGAGTCGACCCTCGACAACGGCGACCTGGTGGAGGTCTTCACCTCCAAGGCGGCCGGTGCCGGGCCGTCCCGCGACTGGCTGGGCTTCGTCAAGTCGCCGCGGGCCCGCAACAAGATCCGCGGCTGGTTCTCCAAGGAGCGCCGCGACGAGGCCATCGAGCAGGGCAAGGACGCGATCGTCCGGGCGATGCGCAAGCAGAACCTGCCGATCCAGCGGATCCTGACCGGCGACTCGCTGGTCACCCTCGCCCACGAGATGCGCTACCCGGACATCTCCTCGCTCTACGCGGCCATCGGCGAGGGCCATGTCTCCGCGCAGAACGTCGTCGGCAAGCTCGTCTCGGCCCTCGGTGGCGAGGAGGCCGCCAACGAGGACATCGCCGAGACCGCCCCGCCCATCCGGCGCTCCAAGCGCCGCTCCAACGCCGACCCGGGCGTCGTCGTCAAGGGCGTCGAGGACGTGTGGGTCAAGCTGGCCCGCTGCTGTACGCCGGTGCCGGGCGACCCCATCATCGGGTTCGTCACCCGCGGCAGCGGCGTCTCTGTGCACCGCGCGGACTGCGTCAACGTCGACTCGCTCTCCCAGCAGCCCGAGCGCATCCTCGACGTCGAGTGGGCGCCCACCCAGTCGTCGGTCTTCCTGGTCGCCATCCAGGTCGAGGCGCTGGACCGGTCCCGGCTGCTGTCGGACGTCACCCGCGTCCTGTCCGACCAGCACGTCAACATCCTGTCGGCGGCCGTGCAGACCTCCCGCGACCGGGTGGCCACCTCGCGCTTCACGTTCGAGATGGGCGACCCCAAGCATCTGGGACACGTCCTGAAGGCCGTACGCGGCGTCGAGGGCGTCTACGACGTGTACCGGGTCACTTCGGCCCGGGCGCGCTGAGAAAGCGCCGCAGAACGTCCGCAGAACGCGAAGGGCGGCCCCGGACTCTCCCGGGGCCGCCCTTCGCGTTCAGACGTTCAGCTGTCCGGCGTCAGCCGCCGAACTCCTCCAGGCCCTTGAGCGCCTGGTCCAGCAGCGCCTGCCGGCCCTCCAGCTCCTTGGAGAGCTTGTCGGCCTTCGCGTTGTTCCCCGCCGCGCGGGCCGCGTCGACCTGGGAGCGCAGCTTGTCGACGGCGTCCTGGAGCTGACCGGTGAGCCCCTGGGCGCGCGCCCGCGCCTCCGGGTTCGTACGCCGCCACTCGGCCTCGTCGGCCTCCTGGAAGGCGCGCTCGACCGTGTGCAGCCGGCCCTCGACGCGGGCGCGGGCGTCCCGCGGCACATGGCCGATGGCCTCCCACTGCTCGTTGATCGACCGGAACGCCGCGCGGGACGCCTTCAGGTCCGAGATCGGCAGCAGCTTCTCGGCCTCGGCGACCAGCTCCTCCTTGCGCTCCAGGTTCTCCCGCTGCTCGGCGTCGCGCTCCGCGAAGACCGCGCCCCGGGCCTGGAAGAAGACGTCCTGGGCGCCCCGGAACCGGTTCCACAGGTCGTCCTCGTGCTCGCGCTGCGCGCGGCCCGCGGCCTTCCAGTCGGACATCAGCTCCCGGTAGCGGGCCGCGGTCGGCCCCCAGTCGGTGGAGCCGGACAGCGCCTCCGCCTCGGCGACCAGCTTCTCCTTGGCCTGCCGGGCCTCCTCGCGCTGCGCGTCCAGCGCCGCGAAGTGCGCCTTGCGCCGCTTGGAGAACGCCGAGCGGGCGTGCGAGAACCGGTGCCACAGCGCGTCGTCCGTCTTGCGGTCCAGCCGCGGCAGGCCCTTCCAGGTGTCGACCAGGGCGCGCAGCCGCTCCCCGGCCGCCCGCCACTGCTCACTGGCCGCCAGCTCCTCGGCCTCGGCGACCAGCGCCTCCTTGGCCTGCCGGGCCTCGTCGGCCTGGACCGCCTTGGCCGCCCGGCGCTCCTCACGGCGCGCCTCGACGTCCTTGGCGAGCTGGTCGAGCCGCTTGCGCAGCGCGTCCAGGTCGCCGACCACATGGTGCTCGTCGACCTGATGCCGGATGTGTTCGATGGCCGCCGTCGCATCCTTGGCCGACAGGTCGGTGGTCTTGACCCGGCGCTCGAGAAGGTCGATCTCGACGACCAGACCGTCGTACTTGCGTTCGAAGTAGGCGAGGGCCTCTTCCGGCGATCCCGCCTGCCACGATCCGACGACCTGCTCACCGCCGGCCGTACGCACGTACACGGTCCCCGTCTCGTCGACGCGGCCCCAAGGCTCGCTGCTCACAGCGCCTCCTCCACATGATGCCGGGGCGGGCGTGCGGCCCGCGGGCATCGTCCACAGTTTCTTCCGGCCGGGCAGCGACGCCCGGGCCGGTCTCCCAGCAGGATGGTGCGGCCATCGCGGCAGACACCCTGCACAACGCCAACATAGGCGACCGGTGCCCCGGCTGTCCGTATCCTGCGCGACCGAAATTTCGCGGTACGCACGCCCGGCGACCTCAGGACTTGGTGACCTCCGCCTTGTTGATCACCACGCTGGCGTTCGGGGCGGTGTTCTGCATCTGATCCGGGGCCGCCGCTCCGGCGGAGGCGATCTTCTTCAGGACCTTCATACCGTCCTTGGAGATCTTCCCGAAGGGCGTGTAGTCCGGCGGCAGCGGGCTGTCCTGGTAGACCAGGAAGAACTGGCTGCCGCCGCTGTCGCGGCCCTGTTTGGTCTGCGCGTTGTACTGGTTCGCCATCGCGACCGTGCCCGCCGGGTACTTGTTGCCCTTGAGGGAGGGGTCCTTCAGGTTCTCGTCCGGCAGCTTGTAGCCGGGGCCGCCCGCGCCGGTGCCCTGCGGGTCACCGCACTGGAGCACGTAGATCTGCTGGGGCACCAGCCGGTGGCACTTGGTGTGGTCGAAGTACCCCTTGCCCGCCAGGAAGTTGAACGAGTTGACCGTGTGCGGCGCCTTGGCCGCGTCCATGTCGATGGAGATGTCCCCGCAGGTCGTCTCCAGGTTCATGGTGTACGAGGCCGACTTGTCGATGGAGACCGCGGGCTCCTTCTTGAACGACATCTTCTTCGGCTTCTTCCCCGCGACCGCCTTCGCCTCCTTGGCGCACGGGTCCGGCGCCTTGCTGGTGGCGGGGGCCGAAGGAGTGGACGCGGCGTCGTCCTTCTTCTTGTCCTTGTCGTCCCCGGAGAAGGCGCCCGCGGCCGCCACGGCCCCGCCGCCCGCCAGCACCACGGCCAGCACGGAAGCGATCACCACATTGCGCTGGCGGGACTTGCGCCGTGCCGTCTCGCGCCGCTGCTGCTGCCGCAGGTACTTCTCCCGGGCAAGCTGCCGCCGCCGCTGCTCGCTACTGACCACCGGGTCGTCTCCTCACGCCGTATGTCATTCGGTGTCCTGCCGGAGGGCTCGGCCGTACCGTATACGGGTTCGCTGTGCTGGGGCCGCCGCCGGTAGGCTCTGGAGCTGCCGACATTCTTCCGCCGGCCGACTCTTCCGGACGACATTTAAGGACGATCGTGCTCATTGCCGGGTTCCCCGCCGGGGCCTGGGGGACCAACTGCTACCTGGTCGCCCCCGCCGCGGGTGAGGAGTGCGTGATCATCGACCCGGGCCACCAAGCGGCCCAGGGCGTCGAGGAAGCCGTCTCCAAACACCGGCTCAAGCCTGTCGCCGTCATCCTCACCCACGGCCACATCGACCATGTCGCCTCGGTGGTCCCGGTCTGCGGCGCCCATGACGTACCGGCCTGGATCCACCCCGCCGACCGCTACATGATGAGCGACCCGGCCAAGGCGCTCGGGCGGTCCATCGGGACGCAGCTGATGGGCGAGCTGACCGTCGGCGAGCCGGACGACGTGAAGGAACTGGCCGACGGCTCCGAACTGAAGCTGGCCGGGATGGAGTTCACCGTCGCGCACGCGCCGGGCCATACCAAGGGGTCGGTGACCTTCAGGCTGCCCGAACAGGCGGACATCCCCCCGGTGTTCTTCTCGGGCGACCTGCTCTTCGCCGGCTCCATCGGACGCACCGATCTGCCCGGCGGCGACCACGCCGAGATCCTCGAGTCCCTGGCCCGCGTGTGCCTGCCGCTCGACGACTCGACCGTGGTGCTGTCCGGCCACGGCCCCCAGACCAGCATCGGCCGCGAGCGCGCCACCAACCCCTTCCTGCGGCAGGTGGCCGCCGGCCCCCAAGGCGCCGCCGACGCGGCCGCGGCTCCGCGACGAGGAATGTGACGAGAGAACCCACGTTGAGCACCTTCAAGGCCCCCAAGGGCACCTATGACCTGATCCCGCCGGTCTCCGCGACCTACCTCGCGGTGCGGGACGCCATCGCCACCCCGCTCCGGCGGTCCGGCTACGGCTACGTCGAGACCCCCGGCTTCGAGAACGTCGAACTCTTCGCGCGCGGTGTCGGCGAGTCCACCGACATCGTCACGAAGGAGATGTACACCCTCACCACCAAGGGCGGCGACGAGCTGGCGCTGCGCCCCGAGGGGACCGCGTCGGTGCTGCGCGCCGCGCTGGAGGCCAACCTGCACAAGGCCGGCAGCCTGCCGGTCAAGCTCTGGTACTCCGGCTCGTACTACCGCTACGAGCGCCCCCAGAAGGGCCGCTACCGCCACTTCTCGCAGGTCGGCGCCGAGGCGATCGGCGCAGAGGACCCGGCCCTCGACGCCGAGCTGATCATCCTCGCGCACGACGCCTACCGGTCGCTGGGGCTGCGTGACTTCCGCATCCTGCTGAACTCGCTCGGCGACGCCGAGTGCCGCCCCGTCTACCGGGCCGCCCTCCAGGACTTCCTGCGCGGGCTCGACCTGGACGAGGACACCCGGCGGCGCATCGACATCAACCCGCTGCGGGTGCTCGACGACAAGCGGGACGCCGTCCAGAAGCAGCTGACCGGAGCGCCGCTGCTGCGCGACTACCTGTGCGACGGCTGCCGCGAGTACCACGCGCAGGTGCGCGAGCTGATCACCGCGCAGGGCGTGGTCTTCGAGGACGACCCGAAGCTGGTCCGCGGCCTCGACTACTACACCCGGACCACCTTCGAGTTCGTCCACGACGGGCTCGGCTCGCAGTCCGCGGTCGGCGGCGGCGGCCGGTACGACGGCCTCTCCGAGATGATCGGCGGCCCGGCCCTCCCGTCGGTCGGCTGGGCGCTCGGGGTGGACCGTACGGTGCTCGCGCTGGAGGCCGAGGGCGTCCAGCTGGACCTGCCGGACGCGACGAGCGTCTTCGCCGTGCCGCTGGGGGAGGAGGCCCGGAAGGTCCTCTTCGGCGTCGTCGCCGAGCTGCGCAAGGAAGGCGTGGCGACGGACTTCGCGTACGGCGGCAAGGGGCTCAAGGCCGCGATGAAGGCCGCGAACCGCAGCGGGGCGCGGTACGCCATCGTGGCGGGCGAGCGGGACTTCGCGGAGGGCGTGGTCCAGCTGAAGGACATGGAGTCGGGCGAGCAGGAGGCCGTTCCGCTGTCCAAGATCGTGACCGCGGTCCAGGCGAAGCTGAGCTGACTCCCTTAGAGGGGGCTGCCGTCAACGCGGCGGGAGCGATTCATCCTGCCAATCGACGCGGCTCCCCGGGGCCGGTCCCGCCCGCCCGGGGCGGGATCATGGCCCCCTGAGCGCCCCGGAGCCCGTGCTTATCCCCGCCCAACGGAAGATCCGCGAAGATGGTCGGGCCCTGACAACGGGGCATTGCGGCGCCATGGGTTGGGGCACAATGGCCGTGCCCGACGGGGCCGGACAGTGTGGAGAGCGACGGACGGCGATATGGCGACGACACTGATGGACGACGTGGAGTCCGACGAGGCGCGGGACGGCGCTCGGACCGGAACGGGGGGCGGCCGCGCCTTCGCGCTCCTGCTCATGATCACCGGCGCGATGGGGCTGCTGGCGGCCTGGGTCATCACGCTCGACAAGAACAAGATCCTTGAGTTCAAGGCCGACGGCAAGGTCTTCACCCCCGGCTGCAGCCTCAACCCCGTGGTCTCCTGCGGCAACATCATGGAGAGCAAGCAGGCCGAGGCGTTCGGCTTCCCGAACCCGATGCTCGGCCTGGTCGCCTACGGGATCGTCATCTGCGTGGGCGTCTCCCTGCTGGCCGGGGCGCGCTTCCCGCGCTGGTACTGGCTGACGTTCAACGCGGGCACCCTCTTCGGCGCCGGGTTCGTGACCTGGCTCCAGTACGAGTCGCTGTACGTCATCGGCTCGCTGTGCCTGTGGTGCTGCCTCGCCTGGGTCGCCACCATCGTGATGTTCTGCTACGTCACCGGCCACAACCTCAAGCACGGCTACCTCCCGGCGCCCGACGGACTGCGGCGCGGGCTGCTGGAGTTCCACTGGGTGGTTCCGGTGATGTGGCTCGGCGTGATCGGGATGCTGATCCTGACGCGCTGGTGGGACTTCTGGACCAGCTAGCCCCACCAGCCAGCCCCAGCCCGGATGACCGCCCGAGCCCGCGAAACCGCTGGCCCGGGCCCCGGGGAACGGGCGCTGTCGGTGCGGTGTCATAGGCTTCCCGGGTGGAGCCAGATCTGTTCACCGCCGCCGCCGAGGACCGCCAGGAGAAGGACCCGTCCAGCAGTCCGCTGGCCGTGCGCATGCGCCCGCGCACGCTGGACGAGGTCGTGGGGCAGCAGCATCTGCTGCGCCCCGGGGCTCCGTTGCGCAGACTGGTCGGCGAGGGCAGCGGGGGCCCGGCAGGGCCGTCCTCGGTGCTGCTGTGGGGCCCGCCCGGCATCGGGAAGACCACCCTCGCGTACGTGGTCAGCCAGGCCACCCAGAAGCGGTTCGTGGAGCTTTCGGCGATCACCGCGGGGGTGAAGGAGGTGCGGGCCGTCATCGACGGCGCACGCCGCTCCTCGGGGGCGTACGGCCGGGAGACCGTGCTCTTCCTGGACGAGATCCACCGTTTCAGCAAGGCGCAGCAGGATTCGCTGCTGCCCGCCGTGGAGAACCGCTGGGTCACCCTGATCGCGGCCACCACCGAGAACCCGTACTTCTCGGTGATCTCCCCGCTGCTGTCCCGCTCGCTGCTGCTCACCCTGGAACCGCTCACCGACGAGGATCTGCGCGGGCTGCTGCGCCGTGCGCTGGCCGACGAGCGGGGGCTCGGCGGCGCGGTCACCCTCCCCGACGAGGCCGAGGGGCATCTGCTGCGGATCGCGGGCGGCGACGCCCGGCGGGCGCTCACCGCGCTGGAGGCGGGGGCCGGGGCGGCCATCGCCAAGGGCGAGGCGGAGATCACGCTGACCACGCTGGAGGAGGCGGTCAACCGGGCCGCGGTCACCTATGACCGGGCCGGTGATCAGCACTATGACGTGGCAAGCGCTCTCATCAAGTCGATCCGCGGCTCGGATGTGGACGCCGCGCTGCACTATCTGGCGCGGATGATCGAGGCGGGGGAGGACCCGCGGTTCATCGCGCGGCGGCTGATGATCTCGGCGAGCGAGGACATCGGGCTGGCCGATCCGACCGCCCTGCCCACCGCCGTGGCGGCGGCGCAGGCGGTCGCGCTGATCGGTTTCCCCGAGGCCGCCCTGACGCTCAGCCATGCCACGATCGCGCTGGCGCTCGCGCCCAAGTCCAACGCGGCCACGACGGCGATAGGCGCGGCGCTGGCGGACGTCCGGGCGGGGCTCGCGGGCCCGGTGCCGCCGCATCTGCGGGACGGGCACTACAAGGGTGCGGAGAAGCTCGGTCACGCCCAGGGGTATCTGTATCCGCACGATCTGCCGGGCGGCATCGCGGCGCAGCAGTACGCGCCGGACAAGATCCACGGGAAGCGCTACTACGAGCCGACGCGGTACGGGGCGGAGGCCCGCTACGCCGATGTGGTCGAGCGGGTCCGGGCGCGGCTGCGCGGCGACCCGCCGCCGGAGTCCCCATAAGACGGCGCGAGAGTAAGGGGTTTCGGCCCGCGCCGCCCCCGCACCCCTGGTCCGGGGGCGCCGTCACGGGCCCGCTCCTAGTCGGCGGCCGCCTCGAACAGGGCGTGCATCGCGCGGCGCAGTTCGGAGACGCTCTCCACCGGCTCCGGGAAGTCGAAGCGCGCGTCGAACGGCTGGTCGGCGTCGTCCGTGAAGCGGACGCGCAGGCCGAAGCGGTCGAGGGCCACGGGGATCGCGGGGCCACGGGTGCACACCATGGACGAGCGCTCGCCCAGCAGGGCGCACAGCCCGTGCACCTGGTCGCTGTGGGCCGAGTGCAGATGCTGCAGCAGCTCGGCCTCGTGCGGGGCGAGCGGGTCGGGGGTGGCCTGCGCGAAGTCGTCCGGCTCGACGCCGTCCGCGCCCCACAGGTCGTCCACACAGGCCTCGGCGACCTCCAGCCGCAGCAGCGTCCACGCGGCGGTCCGGCTGCGCGGTCCGGCGGCGGAGTCGGGCTGCAGGGCCTCCCCGAGGCCCAGCAGCTCACCGACCGGGTGGTGCTGGGCGAGCAGTGCCGCGCTCGCGGCGCGGTCGCCGCCGCGTACGGGGGTGAGCCAGCCCGCCACCCAGGCGCGGCCGCGGATCCGCTGGGGGACCGAGACCGGGGCGACGTCCGTGATCTCTATCACGCAGGTCAGGTCGTCGTCCTGCGCGTAGGCCGCGGCGCGGGCCGCCGGTGAGGCGCCGGGGACCAGCAACAGCACATCCCCGTCCGGGGTGACGGCGCGGGCGGCCGGTCCGTCCGTGGCGAGGTCATCGGGGACCTCGATTCCGGGAATCGTCAATGACGCCGTAGCCTTGGCTTCCACGAGAGTTCGTACACGCTCTGCCGCCGTAGGCCGCAGGGCGTCTTCCTTGGGACGCGGCTGACCCTCCTGAAGGCTCTGAGCAGTGCTGGGCAGGGGGATCCCAGGTCGAAACATGCGTTCTCCTCGGCTAAGGTAAGGCATACCTAACTTACATGGAGGTTCGTTCCACGTGAACCAGTCGCGTCCCAAGGTCAAGAAGTCGCGCGCACTCGGCATCGCGCTGACGCCGAAGGCCGTCAAGTACTTCGAGGCCCGTCCCTACCCGCCCGGCGAGCACGGCCGTGGCCGCAAGCAGACCAGTGACTACAAGGTCCGGCTGCTGGAGAAGCAGCGCCTGCGCGCTCAGTACGACATCAGCGAGCGCCAGATGGCCCGTGCCTACGACCGCGCTCGGAAGGTCGATGGCAAGACAGGCGAGGCCCTGATCATCGAGCTTGAGCGCCGTCTGGACGCGCTCGTCCTGCGGTCGGGAATCGCCCGCACGATTTACCAGGCCCGCCAGATGGTGGTCCACGGTCACATCGAGGTCAACGGCCGCAAGGTCGACAAGCCCTCCTTCCGGGTCCGCCCGGACGACGTGGTGATGGTCCGCGAGCGCAGCCGCGAGAAGCACCCCTTCCAGGTGGCCCGTGAGGGTGGCTACGCCCCCGACGGCGAGACCCCGCGCTACCTGCAGGTCAACCTGAAGGCGCTCGCCTTCCGCCTGGACCGGGACCCGAACCGCAAGGAGGTCCCGGTGATCTGCGACGAGCAGCTCGTCGTCGAGTACTACGCCCGCTGACCCAGCGGATCCGTCTGTGCTCAACAGCCCGCGGGTTCCCCATCGACCGCCGTGTCGGAGGGGAGCCCGCGGGCTGTTTGGCTGAGGGGAATGCGTTTCAGCCGGGCCTGCCCGGCGCGATAGGGTCGATACCTGCCGCCCGCGCCCGGATGACCGCCCGAGACCGGCGGGCGACGGACGACGGACGACTCGGATCGACACACGATGCGAATCGACGGACGACCTGAACGACGACGACCGACGTGATCGGCAGCAGGGAGCGGTGCAACGTGTCCGGTGGAGAGGTGGCCGGGATCCTCGTGGCCGTCTTCTGGGCGATCCTGGTGTCCTTCCTCGCCCTCGCCCTGGTGAGGCTCGCCCAGACGCTCAAGGCGACGACCCGGCTGGTGGCCGAGGTCACCGAGCAGGCGGTGCCGCTGCTCAGCGAGGCGTCCGCGACCGTGCGCGAGGCGAACACCCAGCTCGCGCGCGTGGACTCGATCGCCTCCGACGTCCAGGAGGTCACCTCGAACGCCTCCGCGCTGTCCTCGACCGTCTCCTCCGCCTTCGGCGGACCGCTGGTCAAGGTGGCCGCGTTCGGCTACGGCGTCCGGCGCGCGATCGGCCGTAAGGCGGCTCCCGAGGACGCGCCCACCGGCACCGTCGTTATCGGCAAGACCCTGCCGTCCGCCCGCCGGGGCGGCCGCCGCAACCGTGGATCGAAGGGCTGAGAGACCGGATGTTCCGCCGCACTTTCTGGTTCACCACCGGCGTCGCAGCCGGTGTGTGGGCCACCACCAAGGTCCAGCGCAAGCTCAACCAGCTCACCCCCGAGAGTCTGGCGGCGCAGGCCGCCGACCGGGCGGTGCTCGCCGGACGGCGGATCAAGGTCTTCGCGCTCGACGTGCGCGACGGCATGGCCGACCGCGAGGCGGCCCTCAAGGACGCCCTGGGGCTGACTTCGGCGCCGCCCAACGACCTCACGCAGCTGCCCGCCCAGCGCGGCCGGGCCCAGCTCACCCACACGTCTCCGTACCCCTACCCGAACGCCCGAAATGAGGACCACTGATGGAGTCGGCTGAAATCCGCCGCCGCTGGCTGCGCTTCTTCGAGGAGCGCGGGCACACCGTCGTGCCGTCGGCGTCGCTCATCGCGGACGACCCGACCCTGCTGCTGGTCCCCGCGGGCATGGTGCCCTTCAAGCCGTACTTCCTCGGCGAGGTCAAGCCCCCCTTCGACCGCGCCGTCAGCGTGCAGAAGTGCGTACGGACGCCGGACATCGAAGAGGTCGGCAAGACCACCCGGCACGGCACGTTCTTCCAGATGTGCGGCAACTTCTCGTTCGGCGACTACTTCAAGGAAGGCGCCATCACCTACGCCTGGGAGCTGCTGACCAGCTCCGTGGCGGACGGTGGCTACGGTCTTGACCCCGAGCGCCTGTGGATCACCGTCTACGAGCAGGACGACGAGGCCGAGCGCATCTGGCGCGACGTCGTCGGCGTCCCCGCCGAGCGGATCCAGCGCCTGGGCATGGGCCCCAACTACTGGTCCATGGGCGTCCCCGGCCCCTGCGGCCCCTGCTCCGAGATCAACTACGACCGTGGTCCGGAGTTCGGCGAGGAGGGCGGCCCGGCCGTCAACGACGAGCGCTACGTGGAGATCTGGAACCTGGTCTTCATGCAGTACGAGCGCGGCGCGGGGGAGGGCAAGGAGAACTTCCCCATCCTCGGTGAGCTGCCCAGCAAGAACATCGACACCGGCCTCGGCCTCGAACGCCTCGCGATGATCCTGCAGGGCGTGCGGAACATGTACGAGACCGACACCCTGCGTGTCGTGATGGACAAGGCCACCGAGCTGACCGGGGTCGCCTACGGCGCCGCCCACGAGTCCGACGTATCGCTGCGCGTGGTCGCCGACCACATGCGCACCTCTGTCATGCTCATCGGCGACGGCGTCACCCCCGGCAACGAGGGCCGTGGCTATGTGCTGCGCCGCATCATGCGCCGCGCCATCCGCAACATGCGCATCCTCGGCGCCACCGAGCCGGTCGTCGGCGAGCTGGTGGACACCGTCCTCAAGACGATGGGCCAGCAGTACCCGGAGCTGCTGACCGACCGCAAGCGCGTCGAGACCGTCGCGCTCGCCGAGGAGTCGGCCTTCCTGAAGACCCTCAAGGCCGGTACGAACATCCTCGACACCGCCGTCACCGACACCAAGGCCGCGGGCGGCTCGGTGCTCGCCGGCGACAAGGCGTTCCTGCTCCACGACACCTGGGGCTTCCCGATCGACCTCACCCTGGAGATGGCCGCCGAACAGGGCCTCTCGGTGGACGAGGACGGCTTCCGCCGCCTGATGCGGGAGCAGCGGGAGCGCGCCAAGGCCGACGCCAAGTCCAAGAAGACCGGCCACGCCGACCTGTCCGCCTACCGCGAGGTCGCCGACACCTCCGGCTCGACCGAGTTCACCGGCTACAGCGACACCTCCGGTGAGTCCACCGTCGTCGGCCTGCTGGTCGACGGGGTGTCCTCGCCCGCCGCCTCCGAGGGCGACGAGGTCGAGGTCGTCCTCGACCGTACCCCCTTCTACGCCGAGGGCGGCGGCCAGCTCGCCGACATGGGCAGGATCAAGCTGTCCTCCGGCGCCGTCGTCGAGGTGCGGGACGTCCAGCAGCCGGTGCCCGGCGTCAGCGTGCACAAGGGCGTCGTCCAGGTCGGCGAGGTGACGGTCGGCTCCGCCGCGTACGCCGAGATCGACGTCGCCCGCCGCCGGGCCATCGCCCGCGCCCACAGCGCCACCCACCTCACCCACCAGGCGCTGCGCGACGCCCTGGGCCCGACCGCCGCCCAGGCCGGTTCGGAGAACTCGCCCGGCCGCTTCCGCTTCGACTTCGGCTCGCCGTCCGCCGTCCCCGGCGGGGTGCTCACCGACGTCGAGCAGAAGATCAACGAGGTGCTCTCCCGCGAACTCGACGTGCGCGCCGAGGTCATGAGCATGGACGACGCCAAGAAGCAGGGCGCCATCGCCGAGTTCGGCGAGAAGTACGGCGACCGGGTGCGCGTGGTGACCATCGGCGACTTCTCCAAGGAGCTGTGCGGCGGTACGCACGTCCACAACACCGCCCAGCTGGGTCTGGTGAAGCTGCTCGGCGAGTCCTCCATCGGCTCCGGTGTGCGCCGCGTGGAGGCCCTGGTGGGCGTGGACGCGTACAACTTCCTCGCTCGTGAGCACACGGTCGTCTCCCAGCTCACCGACCTGGTCAAGGGGCGTCCTGAGGAGCTTCCGGAGAAGATCTCCGGCATGCTCGCCAAGCTCAAGGACGCCGAGAAGGAGATCGAGCGGTTCCGCGCCGAGAAGGTGCTGCAGGCCGCCGCCGGGCTCGCCGACGGCGCCAAGGACGTCCGGGGCGTCTCGCTGGCCACGGGCCGGGTGCCGGACAGCACCTCCGCCGACGACCTGCGCAAGCTGGTGCTGGACGTACGGGGACGGCTGGACCAGAAGTCGGGGGCCGTCGACCGGCCCGCCGTCGTCGCCCTGTTCACCGTGGCGAACGGCCGTCCGCTGACCGTCATCGCCACCAACGAGGCGGCCCGCGAGCGCGGTCTCAAGGCCGGTGACCTGGTCCGTACCGCCGCCAAGACGCTCGGCGGCGGAGGCGGCGGCAAGCCGGACGTCGCCCAGGGCGGTGGCCAGAACCCGGACGCCGTCGGCGACGCCATCGAGGCCGTCGAGCGGCTCGTCGCGGAATCGGGCCAGTAGCCGTGCGGCGCGGCCGGCGCATCGCCATCGACGTCGGGGACGCCCGGATCGGGGTCGCCTCGTGCGACCCCGACGGGATCCTCGCCACCCCCGTGGAGACCGTGCCGGGACGCGACATCCCGGCCGCCCACAAGCGGCTGGCGGCCCTCGTCGAGGAGTACGAGCCCATCGAGGTGGTGATCGGCCTCCCGCGCTCGCTCAACGGGCGTGAGGGGCCGGCCGCGACCAAGGTGCGCACCTTCGCCCGGGAGCTGGCGCGGCGGGTCCAGCCGGTCTCCGTACGGCTCGTGGACGAACGTATGACGACCGTCACAGCGACGCATGGCCTCCGGGCTTCCGGGGTGTCGTCCAAGAAGGGCCGTTCGGTGGTTGACCAGGCAGCAGCGGTGGTCATCCTGCAGAGCGCGCTGGAGACCGAGCGGGCCTCAGGTCGGGCCCCGGGCGAGGCCGTCGAAGTGGTCATCTGATCGCGATACGGTAACGTTCCGCGCGACATGGCAGCCGTCGCTTGTGCCGCGAGCGCACACGGTGGCTGCCACCGCCATCGCTAGGGGTTCGATGACTGAGTACGGCCGGGGACCCGGCTCCCAACCGTGGCATCCCGAGGACCCGTTGTACGGGGACCAGGGATGGGGCGGGCATCAGGCGGTGACGGGTCAGGAACCGTATCCGCAGGACCCGAACGACCCCTACGGACAGGTCCCCTACGCACCGGACGGCTACGCGCAAGGCGGCTACGACCCGGGTCTCCACGGCCAGGACGTCTACGGGCAGGACCCCTACGGGCACCAGCAGTACCCGCACGGATACCCGCAGGACGCCCAGGCGTTCCCGCAGCAGCAACAGCAACCCCCCTGGGACCAGCAGGGGCAGCAGGGGCAGCAGCAGTACGACACCGGCGGCTGGGACGTCTCGTACGGCGCCGGGATGGACCCGAACGACCCGTACGGCTACGCGGCCCAGGGCGGCGGCCAGGAGGGCTTCCCGCAGCAGGCGGCGCACGAACCCCCGCAGGCGATGCCGCAGGACGCGCAGATGCCGGGGCACACCCAGCAGATGCCCCAGGTACCGCAGCAGGCACAGCCGCCGCAGCAGGAACAGGAGCCGCAGGAGCCGGAACCGGGGCCATCCCGGAAGGACGCCCCGGCGGACGACCATCCGTTCTTCCGGAACGACAGCGGCGGCACGGTGGACGACGGCGAGGAGGACGCCTCCGAGGGGCGCTCCAAGAAGTCCAAGAGAGCCCAGAAGGCCGAGCGGGCCGAGAAGGGGAAGAAGGGGAAGGCCGAGCCCAAGCGCCGCAACGGGGTCGCCTGTCTCTTCGTCACCGTCGTCCTGGTGGGTGTCGTCGGCGGAGGCGGCTATTTCGCCTACGACTTCTGGCAGACCCGCTTCGGCCCCGCGCCGGACTACGCGGGCCAGGGCTCCGGTCAGGTCGAGGTGGAGGTCCCCGACGGCTCGGGCAACGCCGAAATCGGCGGCATCCTCGCCGAAAAGGGCGTGGTGAAGAGCAGCGGCGCGTTCGTGGAAGCCGTCGAGGACAGCGGCAAGTTCGTCCAGCCGGGAAGCTACAGCCTCCGCAAGGAAATGTCCGGCGAGGCCGCGGTGAAGCTGATGCTCAGCCCCGCGGGCAACAACGCGCTGATCGTCACCGAGGGCATGCGCGATGTGGCGGTTTACGCGGCGATCGACAAGAAGACCGGCGTCAAGGCGGGCACCACGGCGGGCGTTGCCAAGAAGGAGGCCAAGAACCTCGGGCTGCCTTCCTGGGCGAATGACAATTCGAAGATCAAGGATCCGCTGGAAGGATTCCTCTACCCGTCCCGCTACAGCGTGGCCAAGAACGCCAAGCCCGCGGACGTGCTGCGCAAGATGGTCGCCGAGGCCACCAGGAACTACGCGAAGTACGACCTGGAGGGCAAGGCCAGGGAAGAGGGCCTGGAATCCCCGCTCCAGCTGCTCACCGTGGCGAGCCTGGTCCAGGCGGAGGGCATCACCCACAGCGACTTCCGGCAGATGGCCGAGGTGGTCTTCAACCGGCTCAAGGTCGGTAACACCGAGACCAATGGCAAGCTGGAATTCGACTCGACGTACAACTACATCAAGAACCAGAGCGAGCTGGATATCTCGATCAGCGAGATCAAGGGATACGACAACCCGTACAACACCTACTTCTACAAGGGGCTCCCGCCCGGACCCATCGGCAATCCGGGAGCGGATGCGCTGAAGGCGTCCGTGAATCCGACCGACAACGGGTGGTTCTACTTCATCTCGCTCGACGGTAAGACGAGTGAGTTCTCCAAGACCTACGCGGAGCACCAGAAGTTGGTCGACAAGTTCAACAAGCAGCGCAGAAACAACTGAGGAAAGCCATGTCGCACAACCGCCGGGCGGCCGTGCTCGGTTCGCCGGTCGCCCACTCCCTGTCCCCGGCGCTGCACAACGCCGCGTACCGGAAGCTGGGGCTCGACGGCTGGCACTACGGCACCGTCGAACTCGACGAGGCCGCGCTGCCGGGCTTCTTCGAGCGGCTCGGCACGGCGGACGAGCCGGACTGGGCGGGGTTCTCGGTGACCATGCCGCTCAAGCGCGCGGTCATCCCGCTGCTGGACCGGGTCAGCGACACGGCGGCCTCCGTGGAGGCGGTCAACACGGTCGTCCTGACCGACGATGGCCGGCGGCTCGGCGACAACACGGACATCCCCGGCATGGTGGCGGCGCTCGCGGAGCGCGGCGTCCAGCGGGTGGAGCGGGCGGCCGTCCTGGGCGCCGGGGCCACCGCCTCCTCCGCCCTGGCCGCGCTCTCCCGCGTCTGCGACGGCGAGGTCACCGCGTACGTCCGCAGCGACGCCCGGGCGGCCGAGGTGCGGCAGTGGGGCGAGCGGCTGGGCGTGACGGTGCGTACGGCGGACTGGGCCGACGCGGCCGAGGCGTTCGACGCGCCGCTGGTGATCGCCACCACCCCCGCCGGGACGACCGACGCGCTCGCGGCGTCGGTCCCCGAGCGGCCCGGCACGCTCTTCGACGTCCTCTACGACCCCTGGCCGACCGCTCTGGCCGCCGCCTGGTCGGCGCGCGGCGGTGCGGTGGTCGGCGGTCTCGACCTGCTGGTCCACCAGGCCGTGGGGCAGGTCGAGCAGATCACCGGGCGCGCCCCGGCGCCGCTCGCCGCGATGCGCGAGGCGGGCGAGGCGGCCCTCGCCGCCCGTGGCTGACGCCCGCGCGGCGTTCCCGATCCCGCCCTGACCCGGCCTTGACCTCGTACGGCGTCTCATGCCCAGGTCCGTCTGATGGACCACTGCCCCGGCCGCCTGGGCGGACGTGGGAGGATCGGAGGAGGCGGGCCAGGCCCCACCAGGTCCCGCCACGAGACGTCGAGGGGCAACGCATGAGGGAGCACCGTTGAGCAGGTTGCGCTGGCTGACCGCGGGGGAGTCGCACGGCCCCGCGCTTGTGGCGACGCTGGAGGGGCTGCCCGCCGGGGTGCCGATCACCACCGACATGGTGGCGGACGCCCTCGCGCGGCGCCGACTCGGCTACGGCCGCGGGGCGCGGATGAAGTTCGAGCGCGACGAGGTCACCTTCATCGGCGGTGTCCGGCACGGTCTGACCCTCGGCTCCCCGGTCGCGATCATGGTCGGCAACACCGAGTGGCCCAAGTGGGAACAGGTCATGGCCGCCGACCCGGTCGACCCCGAGATCCTGGACGGGCTGGCCCGTAACGCGCCGCTGACCCGCCCCCGCCCCGGCCACGCCGACCTCGCGGGCATGCAGAAGTACGGTTTCGACGAGGCGCGGCCCATCCTGGAGCGCGCCAGCGCCCGCGAGACCGCCGCCCGCGTCGCCCTCGGCGCCGTCGCCCGCTCCTACCTCAAGGAGACGGCCGGGATCGAGATCGTCTCCCATGTGACCGAGCTGGCCGCCGCCAAGGCCCCGTACGGCGTCTACCCGAAGCCGTCCGACGTCGAGCGGCTGGACGCCGACCCGGTGCGCTGCCTGGACGCCGACGCGAGCAAGGCGATGGTGGCCGAGATCGACCAGGCCCACAAGGACGGCGACACCCTCGGCGGCGTCGTCGAGGTGCTGGCGTACGGCGTGCCGGTGGGTCTCGGCTCGCATGTGCACTGGGACCGCCGACTGGACGCCCGGCTGGCCGCCGCGCTGATGGGCATCCAGGCCATCAAGGGCGTCGAGGTCGGCGACGGCTTCGACCTGGCCCGGGTGCCCGGCTCCCAGGCGCACGACGAGATCGTGGCGACCGACGAGGGCATCAAGCGCTCCTCCGCCCGCTCCGGCGGCACCGAGGGCGGGCTGACCACCGGCGAGCTGCTGCGGGTACGGGCCGCGATGAAGCCGATCGCGACCGTGCCCCGCGCGCTGGCCACCATCGACGTCACCACCGGCGAGGCCACCAAGGCCCACCACCAGCGCTCGGACGTGTGCGCGGTGCCCGCCGCGGGGATCGTCGCCGAGGCGATGGTCGCCCTGGTCCTGGCGGACGCGGTCGCCGAGAAGTTCGGCGGCGACTCGGTCGCCGAGACCCGCCGTAACGTCCAGGGCTTCCTCGACAGCCTGGCCATCCGGTGACCGCGCCCAGCGCACCGGAGGGGCCAAGCGCACCGGAGGGGTCCGGCGCACCGGAGGGGCCCGGCGCACCGGAGGGGCCCGCGGCCGTTCTGGTCGGGCCCATGGGCGTCGGGAAGAGCACCGTCGGACGGGTGCTCGCGGAGCGGCTGGGCACCACGTTCCGCGACACCGACACCGACATCGTGGAGAGCGCGGGCAAGGAGATCTCCGAGATCTTCATCGACGAGGGCGAGCCCCACTTCCGCGAGCTGGAGCGGCAGGCCGTGCGGACCGCCGTCGCCGGTCATCAGGGCGTGCTGGCGCTCGGCGGCGGCGCGATCCTGGACCCGGGCACCCGCGCCCTGCTCACCGGCCTCCCGGTGGTCTTCCTGGAGATGGGCGTCGCCGAGGCCGTCAAGCGCACCGGCCTGGACGCCCCCCGCCCGCTGCTCGCCGTCAACCCGCGCCAGCGCTGGCGCGAGCTGATGGAACAGCGCCGCCCGCTGTACACCGAAGTCGCCCGGGCCGTCGTGACGACCGAGGGCCGCACCCCGGACGAGGTCGTCGACGCCGTCATGGACGCACTGGAGCTGAAAAAGGCATGAGCACCGAAACCCCCACGCGCATCCAGGTCGGCGGCACCGCGGGCACCGCGCCGTACGAGGTCCTGGTCGGCCGCCAGCTCCTCGGCGAGCTGCCCGGCCTGATCGGGGACGCGGTCAAGCGCGTCGCCGTCCTGCACCCCGAGGCGCTGGCCGACACCGGCGAGGCGATCCGCCAGGACCTCGCCGACCAGGGGTACGAGGCCGTCGCGATCCAGTTGCCGAACGCGGAGGAGTCCAAGACCGCCGAGGTCGCCGCGTACTGCTGGAAGGCGCTCGGCCAGACCGGCTTCACCCGCAGCGATGTGATCGTGGGCGTCGGCGGCGGCGCCACCACCGACCTGGCCGGTTTCGTCGCCGCGACCTGGCTGCGCGGGGTGCGCTGGATCGCCGTCCCGACGACCGTGCTCGGCATGGTCGACGCGGCGGTCGGCGGCAAGACGGGCATCAACACCGCCGAGGGCAAGAACCTCGTCGGCGCCTTCCACCCCCCGGCCGGGGTGCTGTGCGACCTGGCCGCACTGGACTCGCTGCCCGCCAACGACTACATCAGCGGCCTCGCCGAGGTCATCAAGGCCGGGTTCATCGCCGACCCGGCCATCCTGGAGCTGATCGAGCAGGACCCGGCCGCGGCCCGCACCCCCGGCGGCGCGCACACCGCCGAGCTGATCGAGCGTTCCATCCGGGTCAAGGCCGAGGTCGTCTCCAGCGACCTCAGGGAGTCCGGCCTGCGCGAGATCCTCAACTACGGGCACACGCTCGCGCACGCCATCGAGAAGAACGAGCGCTACAACTGGCGGCACGGCGCCGCGGTCTCCGTCGGCATGGTCTTCGCCGCCGAACTGGGCCGTCTCGCGGGCCGCCTGGACGACGCGACCGCCGACCGGCACCGCGCCGTCCTGGAGTCCGTCGGACTGCCGCTCACCTACCGCGGCGACCAGTGGCCCAAGCTGCTGGAGACCATGAAGGTCGACAAGAAGTCCCGCGGTGACCTGCTGCGCTTCATCGTGCTGGACGGCATCGCCAAGCCCACCGTGCTGGAAGGCCCGGACCCGGCGGTGCTGCTCGCGGCGTACGGGGAGATCTCCCGGGAGACGTCCGGGAGCTGACCGGGTTCCGTCACAAGCGTGTCATCACCATCGAAGCCCGCGGCACCGCCGCGGGCTTTCGAACACCCCGGAACGGGGCGGCAGTTGCGGCCGCTTGAGGACAAATTGCCTGGCTGACGCGCCGGGACGGGCACTCATCGGGTTTCCGGGGCGTTCACACAGCGCGGGCCTGGGCAGGTACCGTTCGGTAGGAGCGGCCTCACCGCCGCGTCACCACGCGACAGTTGTTCCGTCACGACTGCCGCCTGTACGAGACGGAGTGCCACCGGATGCAGCACGCAGTGGGCGCAGGCTGGGCCCAGAGCGCGAGCCAACCCCCCGGTCCCCATGCGCACCCCCCGGCCCCGCCCGTACCTCCGGTGCCCACCCCGCCGGCGCCGCCCGCGCACCCCGCGGTGCCCATGCAGCCGGTGCCCGTGCCCCCGGTGCCCGCCCCGCCCGCGCCCCCGGTGACGGGCCATCCGCAGCCCGTGCACCCCACCCCGCAGCCGCCCGTCGAGCACCCCGGCTCCACCGGCCACATCCAGCTGCCGCCCGGCGGGCCCGTCCCGCTGCCGCACCCGCCCGCCGACCCGGCCATGGCCGACGCCTCCCACGCGGCCGTCGCCGTGCTGCTCATCGGACCGGCCGGAGCGGGCAAGACCACCGTCGCCCGCTACTGGGCCGACCGCCGCCGGGTGCCGACCGCCCACATCAGCCTTGACGACGTCCGCGAATGGGTCAGGTCGGGCTTCGCCAACCCCCAGTCGGGCTGGAACGAGAACTCCGAGGCGCAGTACCGCCTCGCCCGCCGCACCTGCGGCTTCGCCGCCCGTAACTTCCTGGCCAACGGCATCTCCTGCATCCTGGACGACGCCGTCTTCCCGGACCGCCCCGTCGTCGGCCTCGGCGGCTGGAAGCGGCACGTCGGCCCCGGCCTGCTGCCCGTGGTGGTGCTCCCCGGCCTGGAGATCGTCCTGGAGCGGAACGCGGCCCGCAGCGGCAACCGCCGCCTCAGCGACGAGGAGGTCGCCCGCATCCACGGCCGGATGGCGGGCTGGTACGGCTCGGGGCTGCCGATCATCGACAACTCGACGTACGACGTCGAGACCACCGCCCGCATGCTGGACGAGGTAGTGGCCCGCTCCATCGCCAGCCCGCCCGCTTTCTAAAGCTTTCTGAAGAGGCTGGCGGCCCGGCCGCTCGTCCGGCGGCGCTCAGACGGCCGGGGCGGGCCGGAGTGCGTACGCTCAGGGGCATGTCCCAGGTGTACGCGGCCCGACGTGCCCGCCTGCACGACCAGTACGCGGCCGCCGGGAGCGAGGCCGCCCTGGTCTCCCGGCCCGCCAACGTGCGCTATCTGTGCGGCGACGCGCCCCCGGGCGCCACGCTGCTCCTCGGGCCCGGCCAGGACGTCCTGGTGGCGCCCGAGGCGTCCTCATGGGGGCCGGTGCCGGGGCCGCATCCGGAGGATCTGCGGCTGCTCCTGCTGTCAGGGCCTGACGGCGACCCGGCCGTGGCCGCGGCCGACTTGGCGGCGGCGGACGGCGCCGAGTCGCTGGCCGTCGAGGAGCACGATCTGACCGTGGCCCGCCACCGGGCGGTCGGCACCGCCGCCCCGCGGCTGCGCCTGACCGATCTGGGGCGGACCGTCGAGCAGCTGCGGATCGTCAAGGACGACGAGGAGATCTCCTGCATGCGGATCGCCGGGGAGCTGGCCGACCAGGCCCTCGGCGAGCTGTTGGAATCGATCCTGGTGGGCCGCACCGAGCGGCATCTCGCGCTGGAGCTGGAGCGCAGGCTGGTGGATCACGGGGCGGACGGCCCGGCGTTCCCCACCGTCGTCGCCGCGGGGCCGCACGCGGGCCGGGCCGGGCATCCGCCCACCGACCGGCGGGTGGAGGAGGGCGACTTCCTGACCATCTGCCTGGGCGCCGACTACCGGGGATACCGCTGTCAGGTGGGCCGTACGTTCGTCATCGGCCCCTCGCCCGCGGACTGGCAGGTCGAGCTGTACGACCTCGTCTTCGCCGCTCAGCGGGCCGGTAGGGAGGCGCTGCTGCCGGGCATGGCGTACCGGGACGTGGACCGGGTGACCCGCCAGGTGCTGGACGCCGCGGGGTACGGGGAGGGGCTGGAAGCGCGTACCGGACACGGTGTGGGCCTCGAAATCGACGAGGACCCTCGGCTCTCGCCGTCAGCCATGGGTAAACTGGACGCTTGTGTGCCGGTCACCGTCGAACCGGGGGTCCACCTCCCGGGACGGGGCGGTGTCCGGATCGACGATACGCTCGTCGTCCGCCCCGAGGCGGACGGCGGACCCGAGCTACTCACCATCACGACCAAAGAGCTGCTCGCGCTGTAGTTCTGGCTGACAGTCTTCGGCTGACGGCATTGGCTGATAACGGCGCATCGCGGCTCTCTGGTCTCCACCAGCTGTAGTCCAGGAGATCCCGCAACCGTGGCATCCACGAACGACCTCAAGAACGGCCTTGTGCTCAAGCTTGACGGCGGCCAGCTCTGGTCCGTCGTCGAGTTCCAGCACGTCAAGCCCGGCAAGGGCCCTGCCTTCGTGCGCACCAAGCTCAAGAACGTGCTGTCCGGCAAGGTGGTCGACAAGACTTTCAACGCCGGCGTGAAGGTCGAGACGGCCAATGTCGACAAGCGCGGCATGCAGTTCTCGTTCAAGGACGGCGAGAGCTTTGTGTTCATGGACATGGACACCTACGACCAGATCTACGTCACCCCCGAGGTCGTCGGCGACAACGCCCGGTATCTGCTCGAGGGCTTCGAGGCGGTCGTCGCGATGTACGAGGGCAACCCTCTGTATGTCGAGCTGCCCGCCGCCGTCGAGCTGGTGATCGAGTACACCGAGCCCGGCGTCCAGGGCGACCGCTCGACCGGTGGTTCCAAGCCCGCCAAGCTGGAGACCGGCTACGAGATCGGCGTCCCGCTGTTCATCACCACCGGTGAAAAGATCAAGGTTGACACCCGTTCCGGTGAGTACCTCGGTCGGGTGAACAACTAACCGTGGCTGCCCGCAACAAGGCCCGTAAGCGTGCCTTTCAGATCCTTTTCGAGGCCGACCAGCGTGGCAGCTCCGTGCAGACCGTCCTCGCGGACTGGATTCGGCACGCCCGGACCGACGACCGGCAGCCTCCGGTCAGCGAATACACGATGCAGCTCGTCGAGGGATACGCGGAGCACACCGCGCGAATCGACGAGCTGCTCGCCACCTACGCGGTGGGCTGGACGCTGGACCGGATGCCGGTCGTCGACCGGAACATCCTGCGGCTCGGCGCCTATGAGCTGGTGTGGGAGGACGCGACCCCGGACGCGGTGGTGATCGACGAGGCGGTTCAGCTCGCCAAGGAGTTCTCCACCGACGACTCGCCGTCGTTCGTCAACGGTCTGCTGGGCCGGCTCAAGGAGCTGAAGCCCGGTCTGCGCCGGGACACGGAGACCGAGGACTCGGAGACCCAGGCCTAGCCCAGGACCGGGCCGCCCGGTCAGCAGGAGTCAGCACAAAGCCGCCGGGGGCGGTGGAGGCCGTACGGCACTTCCACCGCCCCCGGCGGCACGTTTCTGCTGGTGGAGAGGGTGCGAGAGCGCTATGCGCGCCCGTTACACATCCTCGTGCTGGACCGCGCGACGCGCGTCGGCACCCAGCACTCCCCAGCTGATCAGCTGTTCGGTCAGCACGGACGGCGACTGGTCGTAGATCACGGCGAGGGTGCGCAGGTCGTCCTGGCGGATCGACAGCACCTTGCCGTTGTAGTCGCCGCGCTGGCTCTGGATCGTGGCGGCGTACCGCTGGAGCGGGCCCGCCTTCTCGACCGGCACATGGGCCAGCCGCTCCAGGTCCAGCACCAGCTTCGGCGGCGGCTCCGCCGCCCCGGCCGGGCTGGTGCCCGGCAGCAGCTCCTGCACCGGGACGCCGTAGAAGTCGGCCAGTTCGGCGAGACGCTGGACGGTCACGGCGCGGTCGCCGCGCTCGTACGATCCCACCACCACGGCCTTCCACCGGCCCTGGGACTTCTCCTCGACGCCGTGAAGGGAGAGGCCCTGCTGGGTGCGGATGGCGCGGAGCTTGGCCCCGAGCTGTTTGGCGTATTCGCTGGACATAAAGCTCCCCGGACACTGAATCGACGTGCGGCTCCGCCGCGCGGCTGGTAACTCACTGTGAAGGTTACGTAGCGTAATCTCCATTCGTCAAGCCGAATGGAGCGGAGGGGCTCCCGCCAGGGGTGTTGACGAGCGCCCCATGCGCCCCTGCTACTGTGAATGGCGCAAATCCGACGTCCTTTAAGGTCCGTCCCGTGAGGCGGAGAAGGAGGTCCGTTCCATGGACGCCCGTACCTCGGACGCCGCGCGTTCCGTGCTCGAAGCACCGGACATCGCGCGCGTTCTGACCCGCATCGCCCACGAGATCGTCGAGCGCGCCAAGGGCGCCGACGACGTGGTGCTCCTCGGCATCCCGACCCGCGGTGTCTTCCTCGCCCGGCGGCTGGCCGCCCGGCTGGAGGAGATCACCGGCAGGTCGCCCGGTGAGCTTCCGGTCGGCTCGCTCGACATCACGATGTACCGCGACGACCTGCGGCTGCGGCCCGCCCGCGCGCTGGCCCGCACCGAGATCCCCGACGATGGCGTCGACGGCCGGCTGGTCGTCCTCGTCGACGATGTGCTCTTCTCCGGCCGCACCATCCGCGCCGCGCTCGACGCCCTCGGTGACATCGGGCGGCCGCGCGCCGTCCAGCTGGCGGTCCTCGTCGACCGAGGTCACCGGGAACTGCCGATCCGGGCCGACTACGTCGGCAAGAACCTCCCCACGTCGCTGCGGGAGACGGTCAAGGTCCAGCTCACCGAGGAGGACGGCCGCGACAGCGTGCTCCTCGGCCTGCGCGAGACCACCCCCGCGGACGGGAAGTAGCGCCCCGGTACCGACGGCGACGGCTCCCGGCGATCCCGGGTACCCGGCCTCGGTACCACCGGTACGGAGCCCCACGGCCCGGCACCGGACCCGGCGCATGCCCGCCCGCACGCCCGCATCCCTCCTCAACCACGGAGCAACCGGATGAAGCGTCACCTCATCTCGGCCGCCGACCTCTCGCGCGACGACGCCGTCCTGATCCTCGACACCGCCGAGGAGCTGGCCCGGCTCGCCGACCGGCCGATCAAGAAGCTGCCGACCCTGCGCGGCCGCACCGTCGTGAACCTCTTCTTCGAGGACTCGACCCGCACCCGCATCTCGTTCGAGGCGGCCGCCAAGCGGCTGTCCGCCGACGTCATCAACTTCTCCGCCAAGGGTTCCTCGGTCTCCAAGGGCGAGTCCCTGAAGGACACCGCGCTCACCCTGGAGGCGATGGGCGCCGACGCCGTCGTCATCCGGCACCCGTCCTCCGGCGCCCCGCACCGGCTGGCCACCTCCGACTGGATCAACGGCTCGGTCGTCAACGCCGGTGACGGCACCCATGAGCACCCCACCCAGGCGCTGCTCGACGCCTTCACGATGCGCCGCAGGCTGGCCTCCGGGGGCGCCGGGGTGGGCCAGGACCTGGCCGGCCGCCGGATCACCATCGTCGGCGACGTGCTGCACAGCCGGGTCGCCCGCTCCAACGTCCACCTGCTGTCCACCCTCGGCGCCGACGTCACCCTGGTCGCCCCGCCCACCCTCGTCCCCTTCGGCGTCGAGAGCTGGCCCTGTGACGTCTCGTACGACCTGGACGCGGTGGTGGGCAAGTCCGACGCCGTCATGATGCTGCGGGTCCAGCGCGAGCGCATGAACGCCGCCTTCTTCCCCACCGAGCGCGAGTACGCGCGCCGCTACGGCCTGGACGCCGACCGGATGGCCCGGATGCCCGAGCACGCCATCGTCATGCACCCCGGCCCGATGAACCGCGGCATGGAGATCACCGCGGAGGTCGCCGACTCCGACCGCTGCACCGCCGTCGAGCAGGTCGCCAACGGCGTCTCGATCCGCATGGCCGTCCTGTACCTGCTGCTCGGCGGCAACGAGCCCGCCGTCGCCGCCGCCCGCACCGAGGAGAACCAGTAACCATGAGCGACACGAACAAGACGCTGCTGCGCGGCGCGAAGGTGCTCGGCGGCGAGCCGCAGGACGTGCTGATCGAGGGCGAGCGGATCGCCGCCGTCGGCACCGGCCTCGACGCGGACGGCGCCACCGTCATCGACGCCGCCGGGCAGATCCTGCTGCCGGGCCTGGTCGATCTCCACACCCATCTGCGCGAGCCCGGCCGGGAGGACTCCGAGACCGTCCTCACCGGCACCAAGGCCGCCGCGGTCGGCGGCTTCACCGCCGTCCACGCCATGGCCAACACCTTCCCCGTGGCCGACACCGCGGGCGTCGTGGAGCAGGTGTGGCGGCTCGGCAAGGAGTCCGGCTACTGCGATGTGCAGCCCATCGGCGCCGTCACCGTCGGCCTGGAGGGCAAGAAGCTCGCCGAGCTGGGCGCCATGCACGAGTCCGCCGCCGGGGTCCGGGTCTTCTCCGACGACGGCAAGTGCGTCGACGACGCCGTGATCATGCGCCGCGCCCTGGAGTACGTGAAGGCATTCGACGGCGTGATCGCCCAGCACGCCCAGGAGCCGCGGCTCACCGAGGGTGCCCAGATGAACGAGGGCATCGTCTCCGCCGAACTGGGCCTGGGCGGCTGGCCCGCCGTCGCCGAGGAATCGATCATCGCTCGCGACGTACTCCTCGCCGCCCACGTCGACTCCCGGGTGCACATCTGCCACCTGTCCACCGCGGGCTCCGTCGAGATCGTCCGCTGGGCCAAGTCCAAGGGCTGGAACGTCACCGCCGAGGTCACCCCGCACCACCTGCTGCTCACCGACGAGCTGGTCCGCTCGTACAACCCGGTCTACAAGGTGAACCCGCCGCTGCGCACCGAGGCCGACGTCATGGCGCTGCGCGAGGCGCTGGCCGACGGCACCATCGACTGCGTCGCCACCGACCACGCCCCGCACCCCCACGAGGACAAGGACTGCGAGTGGGGCGCGGCGGCCATGGGCATGGTCGGCCTGGAGACCGCGCTGTCCGTCGTCCAGCACACCATGGTCGACACCGGGCTGCTGGACTGGGCGGGCGTCGCCGACCGGATGGCCGTCCGTCCCTCCGCCATCGGCCGCCTCACCGGCCAGGGCCGCCCGATCGCCGTCGGGGAGCCCGCCAACCTCACCCTGCTGGACTCCGCATACCGTGGTCAGGTAAACCCCGCGGGCTTCGCCTCCCGCAGCCGCAACACCCCCTACGAGGGCCGGGAACTGCCGGGCCGGGTGACGCACACCTTCCTGCGGGGCCGGGCGACGGTCGTGGACGGGAAACTGGCGTGATATCTCCGAATCCTTTGATCTCCTTGGCGGCCGAGCAGCGGTCCCAGGACGTCACCGACTGGGCCGCCCGCATCGGCTGGGTCGTCGGCCTGCTGCTCTTCATCGCGCTGATCTACTGGCTGATGCGCGAGGGCTGGAAGTGGCGCGGCACGCTCCAGGGCGATCTGCCCGAGCTGCCCGAGGCCCCGGCCGCACCGGGCCCCGCGAAGCTCACCCTCACCGGCCGCTACCACGGCTCCACCACCGCCGGACAGTGGCTCGACCGCATCGTGGCCCATGGCCTCGGCACCCGCAGCCGCGTCGAGCTGACCCTCACCGACCAGGGCGTGAGCGTCGTACGGCCCGGTGCCCAGGACTTCTTCATCCCGGCCGGAAGCCTCCGCGGCGCCCGGCTCGACAAGGGCATCGCGGGCAAGGTCCTCGCCGAGGGCGGGCTGCTGATCGTCACCTGGCAGCTCGGCGACCGGCAGATCGACTCCGGATTCCGCTCCGACCACGCCGCCGAGCACGCGGCCTGGGTCGAAGCCCTCGGCGTCACCGAAGACGTCACGGACGACGTCAAGAACGACGTCAAGAACGCAGAGCTCAACCAGGAAGGCGCACGATGACGACCTCCACCAGGGGGGCCCAGACCCCCGCCGTACTCGTCCTGGAGGACGGCCGCAGCTTCCGTGGCCGCGCCTACGGGGCCGTGGGGGAGACCTTCGGCGAGGCCGTGTTCTCCACCGGGATGACCGGCTACCAGGAGACCCTGACCGACCCGTCCTACCACCGCCAGGTCGTCGTCATGACCGCGCCGCACATCGGCAACACCGGCGTCAACGACGAGGACCCCGAGTCCGGCCGCATCTGGGTCTCCGGCTACGTGGTGCGCGACCCCGCCCGTACGCCGTCCAACTGGCGCTCCCGCCGCTCGCTGGACGACGAGCTGACCGCCCAGGGCGTCGTCGGCATCAGCGGCGTCGACACCCGCGCCCTCACCCGCCATCTGCGCGAGCGCGGCGCCATGCGCGTCGGCATCTTCTCCGGCGAGGCCCTCGCCGACGAGGCCACCCTGCTCGCCCGGGTGCAGGCCGCCCCGCAGATGAAGGGCGCCGACCTGAGCGGCGAGGTGGCGACCAAGGAGACGTACGTCGTCCCCGCGATCGGCACCAAGCGCTTCACCGTCGCCGCCGTCGACCTCGGCATCAAGGGCATGACCCCGCACCGGATGGCCGAGCGCGGCATCGAGGTGCACGTCCTGCCCGCCACCGCCACGGTCGACGACCTCTACGCGGTGAACCCGGACGGCGTGTTCTTCTCCAACGGCCCGGGCGACCCGGCCACCGCCGAGCACCCGGTCTCCCTGATGCGCGCCGTGCTGGAGCGGTCCACCCCGCTGTTCGGCATCTGCTTCGGTAACCAGATCCTGGGCCGCGCCCTCGGCTTCGGCACCTTCAAGCTGAAGTACGGCCACCGGGGCATCAACCAGCCCGTGCAGGACCGCACCACCGGCAAGGTCGAGGTCACCGCGCACAACCACGGCTTCGCCGTGGACGCCCCGCTCGACGCGCCCAGCGACACCCCCTACGGGCGGGCCGAGGTCTCCCACGTCTGCCTCAACGACAACGTGGTCGAGGGGCTGCGCCTGCTCGACCGCCCCGCATTCAGCGTCCAGTACCACCCCGAAGCCGCCGCGGGCCCGCATGACGCCGGGTACCTGTTCGACCGCTTCGTCACCCTGATGGAGGGCCAGCGTGCCTAAGCGCACCGACATCCAGTCCGTCCTGGTCATCGGCTCCGGCCCGATCGTCATCGGCCAGGCCGCCGAGTTCGACTACTCCGGCACCCAGGCCTGCCGGGTGCTCAAGGCCGAGGGCCTGCGGGTCATCCTGGTCAACTCCAACCCGGCCACGATCATGACCGACCCGGAGATCGCCGACGCCACGTACGTCGAGCCGATCACCCCGGAGTACGTCGAGAAGATCATCGCCAAGGAGCGCCCCGACGCGCTGCTGCCCACGCTCGGCGGCCAGACCGCGCTCAACACCGCCATCTCCCTCCACGAGGCGGGCACCCTCGACCAGTACGGCGTCGAGCTGATCGGCGCCAACGTCGAGGCGATCAACAAGGGCGAGGACCGCGACCTCTTCAAGGATGTCGTCGAGGCGGTCAACGCCAAGATCGGCCACGGCGAGTCCGCCCGCTCGTACATCTGCCACTCCATGGAGGACGTCCTCGCGGGCGTCGAGGAGCTGGGCGGCTACCCCGTCGTCGTCCGCCCCTCCTTCACCATGGGCGGCGCCGGTTCCGGCTTCGCGCACGACGAGGACGAGCTGCGCCGCATCGCCGGGCAGGGCCTGAACCTCTCGCCCACCACCGAGGTGCTGCTGGAGGAGTCGATCCTCGGGTGGAAGGAGTACGAGCTGGAGCTGATGCGCGACAAGCACGACAACGTCGTGGTCGTCTGCTCCATCGAGAACTTCGACCCCATGGGCGTGCACACCGGTGACTCGATCACCGTCGCCCCGGCGATGACGCTGACCGACCGCGAGTACCAGGTGCTGCGCGACATCGGCATCGCCGTCATCCGCGAGGTCGGCGTGGACACCGGCGGCTGCAACATCCAGTTCGCGGTCAACCCCGAGGACGGCCGGGTCATCGTCATCGAGATGAACCCGCGCGTCTCCCGCTCCTCCGCGCTCGCCTCCAAGGCCACCGGCTTCCCGATCGCGAAGATCGCCGCCCGGCTGGCCGTCGGCTACACGCTGGACGAGATCCCCAACGACATCACCGAGAAGACCCCGGCGTCCTTCGAGCCCACGCTCGACTACGTCGTGGTCAAGGTGCCGCGGTTCGCCTTCGAGAAGTTCCCGGCCGCCGACGCCCGCCTCACCACCACCATGAAGTCGGTCGGCGAGGCCATGGCCATCGGCCGTAACTTCACCGAGGCGCTGCAGAAGGCGCTGCGCTCGATGGAGAAGAAGGGCAGCCAGTTCGACTTCACCGGTGACCCCGGTGGCCTCGGTGACAAGGCCGAGTTGCTGGAGCGGGCTGACATCCCCACCGATGGCCGGATCAACACGGTCATGCGGGCCATCCGCGCCGGGGCCACCCCGCAGGAGGTCTTCGACGCCACGAAGATCGACCCCTGGTTCGTGGACCAGCTCTTCCTGATCAAGGAGGTCGCGGACGAGCTGGCGGCCGCCGACAAGCTGGGCCCGGAACTGCTCGCCGAGGCCAAGCGGCACGGCTTCTCCGACGCCCAGATCGCCGGGATCCGCTCGCTGCGCGAGGACGTGGTCCGCGAGGTGCGGCACGCGCTCGGCGTCCGGCCCGTCTACAAGACGGTCGACACCTGCGCCGCCGAGTTCGCCGCCAAGACCCCGTACTTCTACTCCTCCTACGACGAGGAGTCCGAGGTCGCCCCGCGCGAGACCCCGGCCGTGATCATCCTCGGCTCCGGCCCCAACCGCATCGGCCAGGGCATCGAGTTCGACTACTCGTGCGTCCACGCCTCCTTCGCGCTGAGCGCCGCGGGCTACGAGACCGTCATGGTCAACTGCAACCCGGAGACCGTCTCCACCGACTACGACACCTCCGACCGGCTCTACTTCGAGCCGCTCACCCTGGAGGACGTCCTGGAGATCGTCCACGCCGAGCAGCAGGCGGGCCCCGTCGCGGGCGTCATCGTCCAGCTCGGCGGACAGACCCCGCTCGGCCTCGCCCAGGCCCTCAAGGACAACGGCGTGCCCATCGTCGGCACCTCGCCCGAGGCCATCAACCTCGCCGAGGAGCGCGGCGCCTTCGGCCGGGTGCTGACCGAGGCCGGACTGCCCGCCCCCAAGTACGGCACCGCCTTCTCCTTCGAGCAGGCCAAGGGCATCGCCGCCGAGATCGGCTACCCGGTCATGGTCCGCCCGTCCTACGTGCTGGGCGGCCGCGGCATGGAGATCGTCTACGACGAGGCCTCGCTCGCCGCGTACCTGGAGCGCCACGCGGGCCTCATCTCCGAGCACCCGGTGCTCATCGACCGCTTCCTCGACGACGCGATCGAGATCGACGTCGACGCGCTCTACGACGGCCAGGAGCTGTACCTCGGCGGCGTCATGGAGCACATCGAGGAGGCCGGTATCCACTCCGGCGACTCGGCGTGCGCGCTGCCCCCGATCACCCTCGGCGGCTTCGACATCAAGCGGCTGCGCGCCTCCACCGAGGCCATCGCGCGCGGCGTCGGCGTGCGCGGGCTGATCAACATCCAGTTCGCGATGGCCGGGGACATTCTCTACGTCCTGGAGGCCAACCCGCGCGCCTCCCGTACGGTCCCCTTCACCTCCAAGGCCACCGCCGTACCGCTGGCCAAGGCCGCCGCCCGGATCTCGCTGGGCGCGACCGTCGCCGAGCTGCGCGCCGAGGGCCTGCTGCCCGCGACCGGCGACGGCGGCACCCTGCCGCTGGACGCGCCGATCTCCGTCAAGGAGGCCGTCATGCCCTGGTCGCGGTTCCGCGACGCCTCGGGGCGCGGCGTGGACACCATCCTCGGCCCGGAGATGCGCTCGACCGGCGAGGTCATGGGCATCGACTCGGTCTTCGGCGCGGCGTACGCCAAGTCGCAGGCCGGGGCGTACGGGGCGCTGCCCACCAAGGGGCGCGCCTTCGTCTCCGTCGCCAACCGCGACAAGCGCTCGATGATCTTCCCGGCCCGGGAGCTGGTCGCCCTCGGCTTCGAGCTGATGGCCACCTCGGGCACTGCGGAGGTGCTCAAGCGCAACGGCATCAACGCCACCGTCGTCCGCAAGCAGAGCGAGGGGGAGGGGCCGGACGGTACGAAGACCATCGTCCAGCTCATCCACGACGGCCAGGTCGACCTGATCGTCAACACCCCGTACGGCACCGGCGGCCGCCTCGACGGCTACGACATCCGTACGGCGGCCGTCGCCCGCGGCGTCCCGTGCCTGACCACCGTCCAGGCGCTCGCCGCCGCCGTCCAGGGCATCGAGGCGCTCGGCCGGGGTTCGGTCGGCGTCCGGTCGCTCCAGGAGCATGCGGAACATATGACGTCCGCCCGCGAGGAGTGAGGCGAGGGAGGGGGACACCGGCCGGTGTCCCCCTCTTCGCGAGCCCCCTTCTTCTCGTCTCGCCGCGCGCAGAAAGCTGCCCATGTACTCGCTGTTCTTCAACCTGATCTTCCGGCGCATGGACCCGGAGAGCGCCCACCACCTGGCCTTCGGCTGGATCCGGCTGGCCGCCCGCGTCCCCGTCCTGCGCACCTTCCTCGCGGCCCTCCTCGCCCCCCGCGACAAGGCGCTGCGCACCGAGGCGCTGGGCCTGCGGATGCACGGGCCGTTCGGGCTCGCCGCCGGGTTCGACAAGAACGCCGCCGGGATCGACGGCATGGCCATGCTCGGCTTCGACCACGTCGAGATCGGCACCGTCACCGGACAGCCGCAGCCCGGCAACCCCAAGAAGCGGCTCTTCCGGCTGGTCTCCGACCGTGCGCTGATCAACCGCATGGGCTTCAACAACGAGGGCTCGGCCGCCGTCGCCGCCCGTCTCGCGGCCCGCCGCGCCGCCTTCCGTACGACGGTCGGCGTCAACATCGGCAAGACCAAGGTCGTCCCGGAGGCGGAAGCGGTCGCCGACTATGTGACCTCGACCGAGCGACTGGCCGCCTACGCGGATTACCTCGTCGTCAACGTCTCCTCGCCCAACACCCCCGGACTGCGGAACCTCCAGGCCGTCGACCACCTGCGGCCGCTGCTGACCGCGGTCCGCGAGGCCGCCGACCGCGGTGTGAGCGGGCGCCGGGTGCCGCTGCTGGTAAAGATCGCGCCAGATCTCGCCGACGCGGACGTGGACGCGGTCGCCGATCTCGCCGTCGAACTCGGGCTGGACGGGATCATCGCGACGAACACGACCATCGCGCGGGACGGGCTCGGTCTGACGTCCCCGGCGGGGGTCGTCGGTGAGACCGGCGGGCTGTCCGGCGCGCCGCTGAAGGCGCGGTCGCTGGAGGTGCTGCGGCGGCTGTACGCGCGGGTGGGGGACCGGCTCACGCTCGTGGGCGTGGGCGGGATCGAGACGGCCGACGACGCGTGGGAGCGGGTCCTCGCGGGGGCGACGCTGGTGCAGGGCTACAGCGCGTTCGTCTATCGCGGGCCGTTCTGGGCCCGCGAGATCCATCGCGGTCTCGCCGCCCGGCTTGCTGCCTCGCCGTACGAGACCCTGGCCGACGCGGTCGGCGCGGACGCGCGCAGGACCCCGCCGAGCGCCGCACCTCCGTCCCCGGGGTCGCGACCGGGCTCGCGGTGACGGGCGCGGGCGGCGACGTGCTGTACGTGGAGG